>NZVB01000080.1 GCA_002701375.1 Cyanobium sp. NAT70
ACCCCCTGGGGCACGGTGCTCAGCGCGGAGGAGAACTTCCAGTCCCAGGTTCCGGAGCCAGTGTTTGCTGACGGCAGTTCCCTGGTGCCGTCCCAGCGGCCTTTTCTCTGTCTTGAGCGCAAGTTGTATGGGCTTGGCAACGTCTACGGACTGGCGGGCAACAAGTACGGCTGGATGGTGGAGGTGGATCCTGATGCCCCTGCTCAGCAGGCGGTGAAACACACGGCGCTGGGACGGTTTCGCCATGAGGCGGTGGCGGTGCGCGCGGAAGCGGGCCAACCCCTGGTGGTGTATTCCGGTTGCGACCGACGCGGCGGCCACCTCTATCGCTTTGTCAGCAGCAAGACGGTCGCGGATCTGAAGGACAAGGCCAATTCCCGTCTGCTGGAGGAGGGCGAGCTGCAGGTGGCGCGATTCAAGCCGGACGGTACGGGTGATTGGCTGCCGCTGCGCCCCGACACCGCGGTGGATCCATTCCTGCCCAGCCGGTTTGATCAAGCGGACCTCGCTTGTCCTGTGGAGCTTCCCAACAGCGATCGCGAGCAGGCTGTTGCCGAGCTGTTCCGCGACGATGCGTCTGTTCAGGCTTACCGCGAGCGCTATCCAACCCTGGCCAGCCTCTATCGCGGTGATGGGGCTGCCATGCAGGGGGCGATTCTGGTGGATGCCCACCTCGCGGCCAGCGCCGCTGGCGGGACGCCGACCGCCCGCCCGGAAGACACCAAGATCGATCCGATCAGTGGTGATCTGTTGATTGCCTTCACCTCCGGTTCGCCGGGGAGCAGCGGTGGTGCTGATCCTGAGGTGTTTCAAGGGCCTGAGGGGCAGGCCACCTGGCCCAACGGCTGGGTGATGCGTCTCAGCGATCAGGGTGAGAACGGCTTTCGCTGGCGCATGGCGGTCACGGGAGGGACCCCTTGGGCCGGTGGTCTGGGGTTCACCAATCCCGACAATGTGGCCGTCGACGCGAAGGGCAATCTCTGGATCGTCACGGATCGCTCGATGAAAGGGTCAGCCGGAGATGTCTTCGGCAACAACAGCTGCTGGTTTGTGCCACGTAACGGTGGCGCAAACGGTGGCCAAGACGAAACGGCAGCCTGTTTTGCCATCGGTCCGATGGAGTGTGAGGTCACCGGCGTCTGTCTGGATCGTCCGGAGAAGACTCTGTTTCTGGCGATTCAGCATCCCGGTGAGGTGCATGGATCGCGTCAGCAGGGCGATGAGGAGTTCCAGGCCCACGAGCTGGTGGATCGGGAGGGCACGGCGTTTCAGCAATTGCGTCAGCTGCCTCTGGGATCCAACTGGCCAGCGCAGGCCCCCGGCCGGCCACCCCGCCCGGGGGTTGTGGCGATCCGTCGCAGCAGCGGTCAGCTTTTGTTGGGGGTTTGATCCAAGCTAGGGACGAGGGCCATCGATGCGATCAGTCCGAGCGTCAAGATCATCAGTGCAGGAAGTAACGCTTCTGCCAATCGTTCATCACCGGCGTATTGATAAACCCGAACTGAGAGAGTATCGAAATCGAAGGGGCGTAAGGCAAAGGTGAGCGGTAGCTCTTTCACCGTGTCTACAAAGACAAGCAGTAAGCCGACGGTGAGGGGACCGCGCAGGAGCGGTAAATGTACGCGCTTCAAAACGGTCAACCAGTTCCATCCCATCCCTGTGGCCGCTTCGTCCAGGTTGGGACTGATGCGCTCTAATGCGGCATCAAGGCCGCCCTTGGCAACTGCTAGGAATCGGTCGCCATATCCCCATAGGAGCAGAACCAGAGGAGCGATTTGCCACGGGGAGCTGGTGATTAAAAGAGCAAGGGCCAAAACGGTTCCGGGAATCGCATATCCCATGCCGGCGAGGAATGTGAGGCTGCGCAGCCAGGGGGAACGACTCCAACGTTTGGCGATGGAGAGAATCAAGGCGGTCATCACCACGAGTGAGGCCGCTGCTACTGCAAGGAGCAAGCTACGAAGAGTGAGTTGCGGCAGATCATCCGCAAGTCCTTGTTGCAGTTGTTCGAGATTCATCACGGCCCAGATCAGCGGAATTCCAAGGCTGAACAGTGGTGGCAGCAAGGCCAGTAGCTGGGCGGCGAGGGCTCTGCCCCCTTGCAGTGGCCAAGCGGTGGCATCTCCACCTGCCACCCCATCGCTCCAGCGACGACTGCGCTGGCGTAAACGACGTTCGCAGCCCAGCAGCAGCAACACGATCACCAGCGTGATCAAGGCAAGGCCAATCGCTCCTGTGGGGTTGCCGTCTGCTTGCCAAGCTTCCAGGATTCCTGCAGAAACGCTGGGGATTCCAAGCAGTTCCACGGCTCCCAACTCGTTAACGACTTCCATTCCCATGAGTGCCACGCCGGCACCGACCGCTGGCAAGGCGATCGGGAGAGCGACCCGACGGAAACTGGCCCATGGGCCGATGCCAAGACTGCGGCAAGCTTCTAATTGACGACGTCCACTCATCGCAAAGCTTTCTGTGCTCAACAGAAACACGTAGGGGTAAGTGGCTAGGGCCATCACAGCGATCCCCCAACCGAGCCCATGAATGCGCCAGCCCTGTCGGCTCCCTAGGTCCACCAGCGTGGCCGAGAGCAGATAAGCGGGCGTGGCAAGAGGAATGAGCTGTGCAATTCGAAGCCAGTGACGGCCTTGAAAGCGGCAATTGCTGAGGATCCAGCCATTTGCCGTGCCGATCAACGTGCCGAAAACAGCTGTGCCGAGAAGAAGCTGCAAGGTTCCTTGGAGCTGACGCGCTCCATCCGGACCAAGGCTGATGAGGCCATCCTGGAACCCTTGCAGTCCTTCACCCAGAAGATTGAACAGTGGGAAGAGGACGGCAAGAGCCAGAAGAAAACAACAAACGTCGAGCAACCTGCGACTCATGCCCAGGCAGCAAAATTGGTGAACTTGATGTCGAACATTATTTGCTGTTGTGGTTGAGAAAGGCGGCAATCATCAGAATCTCTGGTTTTAATCTTACTGGAGCAATGGATTAAGCCTTCTGTTGAGTCGGTGATGGTTTTTAAAGTAGTTGCATTGCAGAGGTAATTTGTCTGGCCATTGATCGCATGAAATTGGGGAGTCATCTTTTCGAGATTTGACGAGATCCTAATGATTTCGAAGGTAAAACTGAATCGCTTTAAAAGTCTTTACTTTTTGGTGATCAGAATGCGTTAATCGGATTCGTGAATGCAAGTATATGAATTGTTCGGAAAGATCGATCATGGCTCTGGAAGTTTGTGGATCGGTTTATACCATTTTGTTGGCGCGATTGACGTCCTATTTAAGTTAATTCAAACGGGTTTTTGGTTCGACGATTGGAAGATGGCTTTTGGGTTGGCCATGTTTGCAGTTGACTGAGCATAGGTAAAACCGATTAGGCTCAATTGGTCGTCTCAGAGGCAGGGTATCGTGAGGTGCAAATAAACAACAAGCTCAATTATGAATGCAGATCTATATTTTGATGGCCAATTGTTTTAAATTAACACAATTCATTGTGATGGCAGGCTTTGCTTTAAATGTTAACGTAATTGATTTAAACCATACGTCTCGGAGAGAATTTTATACATCGCAATGTGATTTTTGCTGGAGTAGATCGGGGCAGTGCTTTGTTGGGGTTGACTTGTGATTGGCTGGCGTAAACAACTGCTTTTAGACTAAATGTCTAATTAAGTGTTCAATGATTCAATCTCGCATGAATTATTGAGCGTGGACACTTATCTTGGTCGATCAATAGCGAAAACCCCCAACGTCAGTTGGGGGCTATCAAGCCAGGTCTCCCATCACCCGGCGACAAAAACACTTTAGTTGGTTTTGCAGCACTTTCGGATTGAATCGATTGCATTTCCTTTGATTTATGTGACGTTTCTTGAAGCGTTGTTGGGTTGGCAATGGTGTCTGCTGCGAGCTGCCTTGTTGGCGGGTGTTGATGGCTCTGAGCCTCAGAATCGGTCTGAGCGGTCTGTTGTTGATGCGATTGATTCGTTCTTGATCTCGTGAGTTGGAGTTGAAGAGCTCACTTAGTTGTCTTGAGGGATAGTGGTATTCATCGGTTTGTTTCAATATTTTGCCAATGAGTTGTCAGCAGAATTGTGCGGAGTCTCGGTTGGGTTCTGGCGAGGGGCTCTTGCGCAACATGCATCCCTTCTCAGGTTGCTCTTGTTGCGCTGAAGGTATAAATTGCGATCGCTGAGATTGGATTCTATTGACTTGAAGATTAACCGGAGATGGATGATGAAAAAATGCTGCAAGCGTTGTGCTGCAGCAACTTCAATATGATGTCGATATGCCTTAGGCGACAACCGCGTTGAGCTGCTTGTTGGCTTTGCTGTCAAGGCATGAAACGACATTAGATCTTTCAAACGATTCTTGATTTCATCCAAAGTTGCCGTAAACAACACAGTTGACGTGCAGATTAAGGCATGGAAATGAGAGCACAATATTCACAAGACTCGTCTTGATATCAAAAGACAATCCTTTTGGGTTAGTTTGGTTGCTTACAAAAAACCCCTGGAGTGATCCAGGGGGATAGGTTCAGATGTTTCGAACTCTCAACGTCGATTTTCGCGAACAGGAATTGGGATCAACACTGGTTCGCGTAAACCACCACCTCCATTGTCATCGTCGGAGTCAGCTAGTAACCAAATTAACAAGCTTGCCGTCAGGAACAGCGCTATCAGAACTACGGGTTCGACCATGACAGGAAACACCTTCGCATCAAGATAGTCAGTTCAGGCATGTTATGCCCAATTCATTCATGCGACCGGCTTGCCGCATTGACCAGGCAGTCGCTGAGCTGGCTTCGAAGTAGGTCGTGATTGAGCTCGCGACCAATTAAGACAAGTTGGTTTTTGCGGTCACCCTGCCAGTCGCTGTCGTCAATGGAAAAGCGTTTGCCGGCCAGATGAAACACATGGCGACGCTCGCTTTCTTCAAACCACAGGATGCCTTTGGCGCGAAAGACCCCTGCTGGCAATTGGTTGTCAAGGAAATGCTGGAATTTTCTCAGTCCGAAAGGGCCGGTACTGCTGAAGGAGAGTGAGGTGAAGCCATCGATCGCTAAATGATCTGAATGTCCGACATGGTCATGGCTGTGGTCGTGAGCATGCCCATGGCTGTGGTCGTGGCCATGGCTGTGGTCGTGAGCATGCCCATGGCTGTGGTCGTGGTCATGGCTGTGATCGTGAGCATGCCCATGGCTGTGATCGTGAGCATGCCCATGGCTGTGGTCGTGGTCATGGCTGTGGTCGTGGTCATGGCTGTGGTCAGACCATTTGTCCGACTCGAACAGGCCCACGCTCAACAACAGTTGCAATGGGACGTCGCCCTTGACGGAATGCAAAATGCGAGCGTCATGTTTGACCGAGCGCAATTGCTCCTCCACGGTTTGCAGACGATCAGGCTCGACTAAATCGGTTTTGTTAAGTAAAAGGATGTCGCCGTAAATGACCTGGGCTCTACCTACTTGGGTGTCCAGTACCTTTTCATCAAAATTTTCTGCATCGACCAACGTGATGATTGAGTCGAGACGGGTTTGGTCACGAAGTTCGCTACCTAGAAAGGTCATCGCGACCGGTAATGGATCCGCTAGACCGGTGGTCTCGACGACGATGTAGTCGAGCGGGTCGGGCCGTTGAATGATGCGTTCGACCGTCTCCATCAACTCGTCGTTGATACTGCAGCAGATGCAGCCATTGCTTAATTCCACCGTTTCTTCTCCCGTCTGAACGATGAGATCGTTGTCGATACCGATTTCACCAAATTCGTTCACGAGAACGGCAGTTTTTACGCCTTGCTGATTGGTGAGGATGTGATTCAGTAAGGTGGTTTTTCCTGATCCGAGGAACCCTGTCAGGATGGTGACAGGAACACTGGTGGAAAGAGGCGTTGCGGTCATGTTCGTAGTCCCTGCTCACTCATTCTGTAAGTAACTTATCGATCGCTGAGGCCAGTTCGGCGTCGAGTTCGCTGAGTCCGCCAAGGTCGTGCGTTGTGAGCTCGATAGAGACTCGGTTGTAGACGTTGCTCCAATTGGGATGGTGATTGCGCTTCTCGGCGAGCAAGGCCACTCGGCTCATAAAGCCAAAGGCTTCAATAAAGTCTTCAAAGTTGAAGCTTCGGCACAGTTTTTTATGCTTAACCTCCCATTTCGGCAAGTCTTGTTGGAGTTTCAGGACTTGGTCAGGGTTGAGCAAGCTTGTCATGTGCTGTTTTGGAACGGAACTGCCAATCATTCTGGACCTTCATGTTTAAGACGATGGGGCTTCCGCCCACACGTCTTCCAAGTTGATGACGGCTTTTCGCCGTAATGTTTGATTNGATCTCGCTGTTCTGATCANTGTGGATGTTTAATCTGGATTAATTNTCCTTGCTNAAAAAATTATTTAAAGTGAAATGGTATGAGATTCATTTTTGGAAAATGTTACGTCAAATCTAATTGTTCCCAGTTAGCAGTCCCCTTGTTGCAGCGATCTGCTAACCATTACCGTTTGATGATAAGTGTTTGCCATCGGATGCGCCGTGGATCAGAGGTCAGGTGAAATCCCCTTGATTTTGATGTCTTGAGGGAACGTGGCTATGCTGAACTTANGGTGATCCAGATCGATCAACGTAATAATATGGTATCGGCTAAGCTTTTGCTGTAGCAAAAAATTCATCGTCTTAATTTGATGGCTGAAACGCCAGGTGAATGCATCTTCGTCAGGATTCATTGATGAAGACACATTCAANTGCTTTGATCTTTTTTTTGAATGCCTTGAGANGTNGTAGGCNTCTTGCGNTGCNCAGTCTTGCTAGAACAGGTAGGNNCAATCANGANTCGATNANGATGNAGTCCAAGTGCAGGTGGAATAAATATCCAATGAATGTTGATTCCTCGTTCGGATAGGTGATCCAGCTGAATGGCCTGTCATGGTTGGCTTAGACGCCTAAGGCATTACTCGACTGGGTTTGATAAAGCCGCTGCCCAGTGTGCAACCGGGACCAAGCAACGCAGACAGATGATCACAACTTTCGTCTTCACTGTGGCAGTTACTCTTTGGGAGAAGGACGTAGGTGAGTCAACAGCTGCCAAAGAGTGATTGAAGAGCTCACTGATCATGGCACTTGCAAAGGTTTAGCGCCCNATGCTGATTTAGATTCATTGGGAAGATGTAAACTGAAAACTTATATCTAAAAGGGAAGGATTGATGCGGTTCGATTTTGGGCCATGTCGTTGCCTCTGCATCAGCGCTCAGAGCTGACAGCCATCTGTTGTGAATTCCTTGTAAAGAGCCTCTGCGTCCAGCTTGTTGCCTTGTTTGATCAGTTTGTCGATTTGCGTGGCGTACCAAACGAGAGTGGATGAATCTAGACACTTATTGAATTGATCTGACGGCATGGTNGAAGTGCTGACTGATCGACCTTATGCACCGCAAGACTCAAGCGTGGCTCTCTTTACATATCTTTAGTTGATTTTTAATTGGCGACATGATTAATCTTCGCGCCAATGCCGAAACAGGAGATGTTTCTGGTTCAATTCTTGGTGATTGCTTGCTGGCAAGATCGAGAAGCGCACCTAAGCAGTGAAGCGGCTCCACATCAATACAACGCATTGATGGATGGTTTTCGGTTGTTCAATGTGTGGGCTGCTATTTCAATATCTGCGAACAGGTTGAAATGTGTGAATTGACGATGGATTCAATGATGTGTTCTGAAGAGAGCTAAGTTTAAGCGTATATTGNCTTNCAAGAGCANTACTGGCATTCGTCTGGTGCCGTCTATTGGGAACAGATTGGGCTGTGCATNACTTTGCTAGGCCCTCTTGAAGCTGATCATTCCGCCCGGTGAAATATTCATGCTCGAAAATTTTGTATGTCGATTACCNACTGTGGTGCTCGGTCATGGCTGTTGGAGCCGATCAACCTGAAGACTGCGCTGATTCTTCGATCCTTGAACAATTAAAGGTGAAATGTCTAGTTTGCTCGATTGTCATTGCGTCTGGACAAAAGGGTTTTGGTCTTTGTGTTGTGGGTTGATTCTTCTTGCTCGACTGTCATCTCGCCAATGACGTGGCATGCGATGCGTCTTTGGTGAGGAGCGTCTCGGTGCTCCCAGAGATAGACGGCTTGCCAACAGCCCAGAACGAGGCGGCCTCGTTCAATGCCTAGTGTCATGGTCTGGGCCGTGAGTGCAGTGCGGATATGTGCCGGCATGTCGTCGATTCCTTCATCGTCATGTCGATAAGGATGCACCCTTGGGACGACGCGATTCATCCAGCTGGATAGATCCTCAAGCACGCGTGGATCAGCATTTTCATTAATGGTGAGGCTGGCGCTTGTGTGTAGACATGTGAGATGAAGTGCTCCATCCAGCACTCCCGTTGAGCCGAGCCATTGATTGATCCTGTCGTCTAAGCGAGTGAACCCCTGGCCACTGGTGTTGATTTGCAGTTGGTGGCGACACTGTTGCAGGGCCATGTGGAGTAGGGCATTCACCACAAGTTTGCTTGGGGATTGGCTCGCGGGGAGCCGTGGTTTGAATCAACCTGGTTTCACTTCGGTGTTGATGATGTCCGACCCCTGTCCGCCTGAGCTGACCCTGCTGTACGACGGAGGCTGTCCGTTATGTCTACGCGAGGTCCATTTCCTGCAGCGACGTGATCGCGCTGGACGGATTGCTTTTGTGGATATCGATGCTGTCGATTACAACCCAGACGATCATCAAGGCATTAGTTATCGCGCGGCTATGGGGCGCATCCATGCTCTTACCGCTACTGGTGAAGTGTTGATCGATGTGGCTGTGTTTCGTGAGGCCTATCGTTTAATTGGTCTGGGTTGGCTCTATGCGCCTACGGGTTGGCCTTTGCTCGACAAGATTGTTAATGGATTGTATGGGCTTTGGGCTCAACAGCGATTAAATCTCACGGGCCGGCCAGATCTTGATCAACTCTGCCGAGATCGTTGTGAATTGACCAAGTCAGGTCAGCAATAATTGTCTAAGGATAATACTTAGGTTTGGTTTGTATAAATGCAGATGAACGGCATATGTCAAGTTCGTGACCTCGAGAATGCTCTTCATAGTGATTGATTGGAATGGCTCATGGGTTGTACCTTTCAATCAACTTGTAAATCGCGTTTTCTATGCCAGCACTGTGGTTGAGAGAATCGTCATTGTCGTATTGAAAGATTTTTTGGTTTTAGTGCCGGCCCATCCCCCCTTTTATGCTCAAGAGAAAAAAACCGTTAGATCTGCGATCATTGGTTGCTCAATAGATCGACCTTCGTTGTGAATTGGTTTTCATAGTGGCGCACTCTGGCATCACTTGCATTTGGTTTGCCTCAACTTCATTCGATCGTTCTTAGATTTCATCAATTGTTGGATCCGTTTGTTCTGAATTTCACAACGAATAATCCGCGTGATTGATACGTCTCTCGTTAGGGTCTAGGGCCAGTTCAATCGTGGATGGAACCGGTGCAATCGGCTTGGCATCTCCTTGGAGACTATCTCCGTGAGACAAAAATCCTTGGCTCGATTCAGAGCACGTTGTACTGGGATCAAAACACCGCCATGCCTTCGGCTGGAGCGGCATGGCGCGGCGAGCAGTTGACGCTTTTGGCCACGCAGCTCCACGCCCGTCAGAGTTCGCAGCGTTACGCCGATCTGTTGGCCTCCGCTCGGCAGGATTGGCACTCTGGCGATCGTTGTTCCAAGCAAGGACGCAATCTGGATCTACTGGAGCTGGATCTTCGTCGCCAGCAGGCTTTGGATCCTGCGCTGGTGGCGTCGTTGGCCACGGCTAAGGCTGAGGGCTATTCCCGTTGGCAGCAGGCGCGTTCCTCAGCCGATTTCAGTCTCTTCGCGCCGGCCTTGCAGATCTTGATCGACTTGCGTCAGGAACAGGTGCGTCAGTTAGCCGAGCCGCGTTCCTGTTGGGAGACCTTGGCCCAGCCCTTCGAACCGGATCTGCGTCTCAGTCGATTGCAGGAGTTGTTCGCGCCTCTGCGCAGGCGTTTGCCCGAACTCGTAGCCCAAGCCTGCACCCGCCCTCGCCCCCGCTCGGCGGACTGGGATTTACCGGAGCTGCAGCAGCAGATGTTGGGCGAGGAGCTTTTGCGGTCCTGGGGGCGAGATCCCGCGATCAGTTCGCTGGCTCGCTCTCCCCATCCGTTTTCAATCACGCTCGGACCAGCCGACTTCCGAATCACCACCAGAGTGGTCTCAGGTCAGCCATTGTCTTCTTTCTTGGCAACGGCGCACGAGTGGGGCCATTCGCTCTACGAACAGGGTTTGCCAGACCAAACGCATCAATGGTTTGCGTGGCCTCTTGGGCAAGCCACATCGATGGCTGTGCATGAAAGCCAATCTTTGTTCTGGGAGAACCGCGTGGCACGAAGTCGGCCGTTTGCTCAGATGTGGTGGGAGCGCTTCAGGCAGGCTGGAGCACCTTTGCAATCGGCCGACCATCTCTGGCAGGCCATGAATCCACTAGCGCCGGGTTTGAATCGGGTCGAGGCGGATGAGCTCACGTACGGACTTCACATCTTGATTCGTACTGATTTAGAGATTGCATTATTGGAACAGGGCCTCTCTGTGGAAGAGCTGCCCTCTGAGTGGAATCGTCGCTATCGGGAACTTTTAGGTCTTACTCCAAGAAATGATGCAGAGGGATGTCTGCAGGATGTTCATTGGAGTGAAGGGTTGTTTGGTTATTTCCCGTCTTATTTGCTTGGACATCTGATAAGCGCACAGCTTAGTGAAGCGATGGCGTCAGATATCGGCTCACCTGAGGAGCATGTTGCCTCTGGTGATGTTGATCCATTGCTGGATTGGCTGCGTAGAAATGTGCATCCAATTGGTCGTTCGCTTGATGCTGAAGGGCTGGTCCAGCGGGTGACGGGTCGCCCACTTAGCAGCCAGCCTTTCCTGTCGTATCTCGAGTCGAAATTGGATGTTTTAACAACATGTTCTTCACCGCTTATGGTTTGAGTAGCAGTGGTTTTGAGATTTCAGGGATAGCAAACCGTTCGCGAAGATCAACAACTTGTTGGTTGGCGACATCCCAGAAATCGAGATCTCGAATTAAATTGACATTGCAAGCTAATCCTTTTTCGTAGCCGTCCATGGCGTGATCGGGTACAAAGGCTCCCGTGGTTGGAGGGACGATATCACCCACGGTCGAAAAGGCTTTGCCGAGGTGAAAGTCAAGAATAACTTCAAGCAGGGATTCAAAGCCAAATCCATCGCAAAAAAGGCCAGCTTGGAATGCGGCAACATTCATTTCTCCTTCATTATCAGTATTGAATCCACCCAAAATATGACAGCAGTCGTGTTTGACGAGCAATTCTGATGTGCTTTTTTTCTCGCCTGGTAAAGCCCATTTCCTATCGCGATACCAATGAAAGAAGGTGTGTCCAAGGCTGGCTTCTGGATAGCTTTCTAGCGTTTGATATTTCTCGGCAAGTTTTGGATCGCCAATCGATTGATGGATGGCATCAATCACCCCTTTGATGACCTTAGGGGGTGAGTCTAGGCCTAGGAATTCATCGAAAGATCTTCTGCCATAGTCTAAGATTAGGCGCTTGAGGTGATTGTCTCTGACGGCATGAAGATCTTTTAATGTGTTTGGATTGACACCCAAGCTGCTGGCAAACTCGTCGACAATCTCAATCATCTTCGGGTCGACCTTCATGTCTACATAAGGCATTAAAATGAGTATTTGAATGAGCTGTTGCCGATTCGCTTGTTGAGGAATTAGGTCTGGGTAGGCAGAAGGGCCAATGATCTCAAGTTGATCGATATCAATGCTGGAGTGGAGAACATGCTTTTGAATCGCCTCCATTAGCTCAAGCGTGATGGGCTCGAGTGGGTATACGCCCCCGCAGGAACCAACTTCCTTCATCGCTTGAAGGAAGACGCGTGCTTCATCTGCTGGCCAAATCGGCTGATTTTTCATGTGTTCTCCTTACGCGGGGATTCACTAGCACGAATGAGCGACTGTGGGCAGTCATCAGAATGAGCCTTCTTGTGATTTGATTTGTGGACACCCCCGTAGGATGCGCCGCGCTGTCCATTGCCGTTTATGGCCAACCTTGATCAGGCTCCAAGCCGCAGCATGCCCAATCTGCTGCATGTGCTTCCCGCCTTCGCAGACGAAGCCGAGCTTCGCCTCAACACGATTGTTGAGCTCAATTCCAATACGATCAACAAATATGAGCTGATCACCGAAACCGGTCATCTAAAGCTTGATCGCGTCGGATATTCCTCCTTGGCGTATCCCTTTGCCTATGGATGCATTCCTCGCACCTGGGACGAGGATGGAGATCCGCTCGATATTGAAATTGTCAATGTCACAGAACCGTTGATTCCTGGTTCGATTGTTGAAGCCCGCATCATCGGTGTGATGACATTTGATGATGGTGGTGAGGTTGACGACAAAGTGATTGCTGTGTTGGCCGACGATAAGCGTATGGATCACATCAAGAGCTTTGAAGATCTGGGTGATCATTGGAAGAAGGAGACCACCTATTACTGGGAGCACTACAAGGATCTCAAAAAGCCTGGAACCTGTTCAGTGAATGGTTTCTTCGGGACAGAGAAGGCGATTGAAATCATTAAGGCCTGCGAGGCTCGTTATATGTCGGACATTGATCCAAAGTTGGTCGATTAATTCAAGCGGTGAAGCGTTAGGCGGGGGAAGACCTCAGACTCCGCCTAACGTTGATACATATTGACCAGTACGGCGCGTTGTGCATCGGTGTGTTGTGGATGGCCGCGGTGAGCACCACGTTGGGATGAAATCACCATGTCGCCAGCAGCGGCAAACATCGGTAAAGCTTGACAATCACCCAGTTGACTATATTCGTACATGCCAATCCCGTGTTCTTCGTTGAAAGCTCGGCTTAGTTTCCAGCTGCGTCGATTGCGGTGTGATGTTTTTACATAGCAGTATGGCCCGATGTCCAGACTGTCAATATTGCTTAGAAAGAGGAATGATTTAAACTTTAATGATCTGCCGTCACAGTGATAGCTACGAGTGTCTTTGACGCCGCGATTGAGATAAATATTACGACACTTTACGCGCATCGGTGTTAGGCAGGAGATCATGATGACTCTTCTAATTAGTCTTTCCTGAAGGCATTCGTTGATCAATCTCTTCATTTCGTCAGACAGTCTTTCTGGGTGAAAGATGTCAATCATTCCTGCATCACTTCCGCTGCGACCATCAGGCCGTTCCACGCGGTGGTTGATCACGGCACGATCGGCATCCACAAACGTGTTGTAGCCTTTCAGAACACGACGATTGGGAAGGTTCAAATAAGCAATGTCATCAATACCAGAGGTTTTGTAATGAGTCGCATCGTCGAGCAGTTGACTGATTTGTGCGTTGACGGCCTCAATTAAGTCCGCTGAAGCGACCTGTCTTAGTCGAATGATTCCTTGACGATTCAGGGTCCAGGCTGCTTTGAGCAAGCAGCGCTTGCTTCGAACCAAGTCTGAAAAATTGAATGTGATGGAGTTTGATTCCTGCTCCCTCAGATTCCCCTGCAGGAGCTCTGGCAGCCTTGGCTGAGCGGCATCGGTTGGCGTGGATGTCGCTGATGGCATGGGTTGGACTTGATCGGGTCCGATATCGATTGAATCAGGCTACAGCTGTTCAGCATGAACATTGATCTGTCCAGGCCGTCTCAGGCTTGAGACGGAGAGAGTCTTAAGAGTGTGCGATCAAGTCGGCTTGGTGCTTCTTTTTTGCCGAGCGATGCATAACTTGAGACTAACGGGTCTATTGAGTCTCATGCGAAAAGGATGGTTGGCTGGCTTGGCTGCGCTTTCCCTGCTTGGGGTTGCGGCGACGTCATGGCCAGGTCGAGCAGCGGATTTGGCCATGACCAGCTCCCAGCAGGATTCCCGTGTAGTTCTCGACTTGCGCAAGCGGCAGATCAGTGTGATTCGCGGTCTCCAGCGCCTCGGCCCTTGGCCTGTGGCAATTGGAGATCCCAAAACACCAACGCCAAAAGGTGAGTTCGCGATTATCAATAAAAAAGTGAATCCGATTTACATTTCGCACAAATCGGGTCAACGCAAGGAGCTCAGCGGACCATCCAGTCCGATCGGCGATCGCTATATGGCCTTTCATCGCAATGGGCGGGGCGAATTTGGCATCCATGGCACTGCCTGGCCGCACTGGGTTCAGATCCGCGCTGCTGTCAGTCTTGGCTGCGTGCGAATGTTGAATGATCACGTGCGTCAGTTGTTTGATGCAGTGGATGTGGGCACCACGGTGGAGATCCGCGGCTGACGCTTGTAGAAACAGAGCTTCTATTGAATTGACTCTGGGCGATTTGTTGTTGTCGTCAATAATCTCGCAGTTGGCGAAGTCGGAGCAAGCTAGCGATGACTACAATGATATTCTTTCTAGGCTTTTCAGTTTTTGGGAATTGAATAGTCTTGCCAAGGCGGATTAAAAAGGTCGCATCACAGTTGCGTCTTGATACTGGTAGTTGTTCAGTGATGACCGCGATCCAAGAGCAAACTGGTCAGCTCATCGCTTTGGTCAAGATGTCGCGCGATCGATTTGATGATCTTTTTTCTCGGCTTTGATTTTGGAGTGTTTTGATTTGCAGTTCTGGTATGATTTCTATTGTTTAAAGGGTTGATTTTAAGGGAGGGCCTTTAGATTTTAGTGTCTTTTGGAAATGATGTGAACAAGCGGTTTGCTCTCACTATTTTTGTCAGCTTATGAATGAGTTTAATCCATTTTCTGCTAAGCTAGGTTCTCCTCCGGTCTAAGGCATCTTTAAAGATAGTGAGAGCTTTTTTGACGGTTGCGTCTTGCTTTTTAAACAAGAGATTATTGTTTGGGATGAATTTTTTTGAGTCAGAATTGTTTTGCAGATCAATACCTTAATTGGTTGCTCCAGCAGGTTTTGGCATTGACCTGACGATTTT
>NZVB01000081.1 GCA_002701375.1 Cyanobium sp. NAT70
TGGTTTGAATGCCGGTTAATCCCATGTCTGACTTAAGCCAGAACTGTGATTCACCATTGCTGCCTGTTCCGGCATGGCTGACTTCAACACTATCAATGTTGCGTTTGCGAATCAGCAGCTGGTCGCCTTCTGTGTGGTCAAAATCACCAATAATATTTTGGTCATGTTGTTTCATCAAGCCAAAGCGATCGGCACCTGCTTCTCCGTAATACATGTTGGAGCCATGGCCGGCCAGCAGTAGGTCATCTCCTTCACCGCCTTGCAGTTGGTCATCTCCTTTGCCTCCAAGTAATTTATCGTTGCCGTCGCCGCCGAACATCTGATCATCACCATCGCCACCAATCAATTTGTCAGTGCCGCCATAACCAAATAACTTGTCATTGCCAGTACCGCCATTGATATAATCTTTAAAGTGCTCTGAGCCATGAATATAATCATCGCCCTCATGGCCAAACATCCAATTCATATTTCTGTCGGTTCCTTGCATGTAATCATTGCCGCCACCTCCTTTCAGCACCCATTTGTGCGTGCTTTGTGATGGTGCGGTTACGTAATCATCATTTTCAGTGCCTGTAATCCAAGAGACTGGTTTTGGGTCGGCTGTCATATATTCAGCCCCTTGATTCTGAATGAGGCCGGGCTGATCGACATAGTCCGAATATCCTTTACGAAAGGTGCGAACGAGGAATGTGGAGCCGTTGATGAGGATCGACATCGGTTTAATCAATGNTGTGTGGGTTGTTTCTTTGGGGTTGCTCCCCTCCGATGCACACACCATCGCCGCTTTGAAGGGTTGACTCGATGAGCCCAGTCAGCCCTATCTGTGCTATTGCTCACAGCTGCACGATCCATTGCAGCAACACGGTTTCTCGGAGTCCGGTTCGAACGAGGCTGAACACAAATCTGCTGATCTCAGTTCTGATCTTCGGCCTCAACAACTGCAATGAATATCTCAAGCCAAAACGATAAAATTTCATCGACAATCGATCCCAAGAGAAAAATCAACAGGCATTCATCACAGGATTATGAATCAAACTCAATAAGTGGCATAAATTGATCGATTAGCGAACACCAATTCAATCCACGCATGACTTTTACTGATCTCAAGTTCAGTTCAAACCATCCTGTTCAAACAACGTTTAAACCTTGACCTTGCCCGATCAACACGTCTATGACCAACGGACAAGGCAGCAAAATGCTTGTTGTGACTTGAATTGTGCTGTAGCGATACATCTTCCAATTCTTTTAAGTAACTTTGCTTCGTTTTGGGCACCCCCGGCAGGATTTTTCCTTTAGTTTCTCTTCTATTCAAATGTGTATCGATGTCTCCTGCAGATCTCTCCAGTCTGAAATGGGAGGATGACGGAGAGATGTCAGCTCAAGATACTTGGAATCTCGTCCGCAAGCTCAGCAAAACAGAAGAGCGTGAACGAGCTTCAGCCCTTCTACATCTTTCGTCAAAACACCACCATTCCAGAGTTAAGTCACGCAATAAGCGAGATGAAACATGATGTGTGTACGTCCTTCCCCTCACATTTAATTGATCTATTGGATCAGTCTTAGTGTCAACCCATAAAAATACGATAGACCAATATATCTTCTCGCGCCTGACAGAATTAAATAAATAATTTAGTTGGATTATCATTATCCTCGCCCTCGACATTGAAACGGCCTTACATTTTCGGCTCAAATTCAATAATTTGACCAAGCCACAATTTATCTTCATGAGGCTTTTATTCTATTGCATGAAACTCGTTTACGCCAAACAACATCCTTGTACGAACATATTAGAGACACGTTTATTAGCACTAGCCAAGACTTAGCAAAGAACCGATTGTCTGACGCGATTATTCATGCTCAAATGAAGCACATTTACCACGTCTGAATACCCGTGCCTGGTGATCTGCGTCCACTCAACTGACAAGTATGAATTTCAAGATCGAACAACCTATTCGACACGCACTTTAGTTGTCGAGGAAGCTATAAGCGACTAGACTAATTAACAATACCGTTAAAAACGTTATTTCGACAGAATGAAATTTATTTTTATCGCTTTCCTACTTTTTTCTGCATGTCCAGTATCAGCCGAGACAAAAGAGCAGTTGAAGCAACGGACTGAAACCTACAAGAATGGGTTTGAATCTGGGCTGATACACGGAATGACGTTTGGAACAATGGCGACATATTGCAATCTCATTGACGAAAATTTAATTGGACTGAACCAGGCGCAAGCCAGTCTCAATAAGATTACAAAGAATGCAACCAAGGGAATCATTAATGCCAAGTTTGCCAATCAGTTAGCACAGAAAAATAACTGCAAGTTGAAAGTTTATGATTGAGCCATGAGTGCTCTCAAACACAAACCTCGTATATCAACACAAGGCAATCAAGCACGGAGCACGGTTACATTAGCCCGAAAAATATCATCTCCAANCCCTTACTTACATCGACANTTTGAAATTTAAATAATAGTGCATTTCACAAGAACGCGCATCAATTGTTCTTCAATATTCACAAGCCGCTTCCATGATCATCGAAAACGCGTACAATCGTTTAGCCGTGATTGATTGTTAATAGAAGAATCTTGAAACAACTCACTTGCCATCTTGATCAGATCACCCAACTCAGCAAGATAAGCTCCTAATCACTTCACAAAAGCATTGATAATATTATCTCACAATGTCAGACAGCACTCATCAGTGATGCTATAGAAAGGCCAATCTGGTCATTTAACTAGAAAAAAGAGAACACAAGGATGCTTTTAAAATGCTTTTAAGGCCAAAAAATCCCTAACACACGTTATTTTTTCGATGTGATGCTGGAACAGTGTTTAAGCGGGTTGCAACTGCATAACAATCAAGCCATCGATTAACTCGCTGACGATGCATCGGAGGCACTTCTTCAATGAGTTGAGAGAGTTCGACTGCGCCCATGCGTCGAAGGGCTCTTACATCGACGCGCCAGAGCGCCTCCGCTTCTCTGATCAGACGCGCCCAGGTGCGCACCTGCTGCCACTGCCGCAATCGATAGCGGAGAGGACGTTGATGATGGTGAATGAAAGCAGCCATGCATTCAACGTGCCCGTTTGAGACGCAAATAGGACAAATCAACGCAGTGCTTTCGGAGACATGAAGCAAATGCGCACACTCGTCCTGCTTCAACCTTTGACTTCATCCGAGGTCAAGTCGATCGGAACAACGGAAAACGGCATCTCGGAGGCCTCACGGTCACTCAAACGTCGAGTCCAAGCACCCTTGACGGGATCGTTCCAACGAAATCCGGCGTCACGAGCAAGATTNCGATCGTCATAGGAGACTCTGGCGCGCATCAACCGACGCGGTTCCAGTCCGATACGGAGAAGCGCTTCAAGATCCTCACAACGACTGAACACCTCTGCCAAATAAATGCAGTCGGTTAAGGCACGATGGGCAGCCCAAACCGGAATTTCATAGGCCAGAGCCAGATCCCGAACAGAGGGACGACTCCGCAATTGCCGATCAGGCGGCCAACGGATGTCGTCCATCGAGCAAAGCCATGGTTGATGAACAGCCGGTAAAGGACCACGCCCAAACCACTGACGATCAAACGCGGCGTTATGTGCAACCAAAACATCGGCATGGGCCAACAGAGCATTGAAGTACTCAATCGCTTGACGCCATGGTTGGGGAAAGCAGCTCACAGCAGCTGGNATGCGATTAATCCTTTCAGCAGCGTTGCTCTCCACTGGAAGCAAAAATGACTGCTGGGCTAGCACCGCACGGGCTGGTACAGAGAACAAAATGGCGCCGACTTCTAGACATTGATCCCGGTCAGGCTCGAGTCCGGTCGTTTCGGTATCCAAGATCAAGAGCGTGGCTGGATCTACAGCAGATGGCTGACGCGCAGGAGGTTGAGCAACGAACGGCTTGGGGCTGTTGACTGGCGTGGGCAAGCCACCGAGCAAATCGAGCTGGTCGCCTGAACTGTCTTGCATCTCATGCCCCCAGGGTCCTGGCTTCCATGATTCTCATGCCCAGAGCGGATCATTGTTTTTCAGCAAGGTTCTGACAGCAGCGCTGGTCACAGCAAACAGAGCAAGACAGGACACCAGCAACAACTGTGATCGAATTCAGGAAGCACCATCCCCACGCGAAACATCAACTCAAATTAATGATGATTATTCATTATTAATTTGCTTGCAATGCAGCAAGGAAGGTAAGATTATTGAGGTGGATAAAAAAGATACTTTGTCGATAATAGCCCTTGCTTCAAGATGTCAAGGTTGCAAGTTGGACCAGCATGCAACCTTGACACCATCAACAGTGAACGGAACGGGGCTCTACTTTTCCTCAGCAAAACCAATCCTTTTAAATCTGATTCTCGCTCAAAGACGTGAACAAAAGGCCAAATGCACGATCGCATCCTTGTCAGCCAACACTACGCGTGACGCAACATCTAGGCTAGACCCCGCAAAAACAAACCCGTGTCGATCGAAGTCGGAGATCAGATCCCAAGCTTTAGCCTCGACGATCAGGATGGTGTATCCCGCAGCAGTTCTGATTTAAAGGGCCGTTGCTTGGTTTTGTTTTTTTACCCGAAGGACGAAACACCTGGCTGCACACTGCAAGCTTGCAGTTTCCGCGACAATTACAGCGAACTACGCAATATGGGAGCGGAAGTGTGGGGGGTTAGTGCAGATGATGTCGTCAGCCATCGCCGCTTCGCCGGACGTCATCACTTGCCCTTCCCTTTGTTAAGTGATCGTGGCAACACTCTGCGAAAACGTTTCGGGGTGCCCAACACAATGGGCCTGTTCCCTGGCCGAGTGACCTACATCGTTGATGGTGAGGGAGTCGTCCGTCATGTCTTTAACAACTTGCTCGATGGACCAGCCCATGTTCGCGAAGCACGGCGCATCCTCAGCGGTTTCTCCCAACCGCCCGTATGAACGACTGGAAACAACAGGGAGCAATTTGGCAACTGCGCCCGGCTCGGCCGCAGGCCCTCGTCGAGTTCATTGGCGGCAGTTACCTGGCCGCAACACCCCAAGTCAGTTATCGCAGATTGCTTGAGGAGCTATCCGCCAGGGGNTTGGCCGTGCATGCCTGGTCCTATGTGCCTGGCTTCGACCATCAAAGCCAGGCCAGGCAGGCTTGGCAGGATTTCAGAACGGCCCGACGGCAGCTCGAAGACCGTTGCGGGGCTCTGCCTTCGGCCTTACGCCTGGGTCACAGTCTTGGCTGCAAAATACACTTACTTGCTCCGGATGGTGGCCGCAGTTGCAGCTCTCTTGTCGCTCTAAGTTTCAACAACTTCAGAGCAGATCGATCCATTCCTTTACTTGGCGAAATCGCACCTCGACTTGGGGTGACAACGGAGTTCAGCCCAAGTCCACAGGAAACACTGCGATTGATCAACTGCCGTTATCTGCAATCTCGTAATCTCGTCGTTCGATTTGATCAAGACGAGCTTGACCAGAGCCATGATCTGATCACAGCACTGCAGCAAAGAAACAATGATGCTTCAGAGTTGAAGCGTTTACCAGGAGATCACCTCACCCCCGCCAGTGCAGGCCTACGTCGAAGCTTGTTGGGAGATTGGGCTGAAGGCGACAACCGTCAGCGCCAAATCGAGCACCTAAGAGACCTGATCGTCTCCTGGTCATCATTAGGGAGCTCGATTGATCAATAAGCAAACAGCGTAAATTTGGCCATTCTATAGAAATGAATTAGCATCTCGAATGTCAACATCATGCCAAACAAATCAATCCGCTAAAATTCAATCATTAAAACGCTTCTAANCNAACAGATCAAAGTCAAAAANGAAAGCAATCNACNCATGATCTATTTAACTTAATTGGCGTTCAAACCGATTCATTGGTCANTGCTTTCTTTTCATCCAATACTCCCTATTCTCTTGAAANTTAGTAGACATTACGATGGACTAGTTGACCCTTGAATGTGATCAGATGATTAAGCCCTCAAACGATCGAGCACAGACCGATCCTCAAGCGTGCTCGTGTCGCCACTGACCTCTTGTCCGGCCGCCAGAGCGCGCAAGATACGACGCATAATTTTGCCGCTGCGCGTCTTGGGAAGGGCATCACTGCAACGGATCTCATCNGGCCTGGCAATCGGACCGATTTCTTGGCCAACGTGCCCGCGTAATTCGCTGACCAAGGCATCATTCGCTTCACGACCGGCCTCAAGCGTCACAAAAGCGACGATGCCCTCACCTTTGAGATCATCTGGTCGACCAACAACAGCAGCTTCAGCAACGGCGGGATGACTCACTAATGCCGATTCAATTTCCATTGAGCCCAGGCGATGACCGGACACATTGATCACATCGTCGACACGCCCCATCACCCAGAAATAACCATCAGCGTCCCGTCGGGCCCCATCACCAGCGAAGTAAAGGTAGGACCCATCTGCCGGACGAATGTGCTCCCAGTAGCTCTCGCGGAAGCGCTGGGGATTGCCATGCACCGTTCGCATCATTCCCGGCCAAGGTGCTCTCACCGCNAGGTACCCACCTTCATCGGCTGCACAGCTATTNCCCTCAGCATCGACGATGTCGGCCTGAATACCAGGCAANGGCAGAGTGGCAGATCCCGGCTTCGTCGGAGTGGCGCCTGGTAATGGACTAATCATCACGCCCCCTGTCTCGGTTTGCCACCAGGTATCAACAATCGGACAGCGATTCCCACCGATCACGTCTCGATACCACATCCACGCTTCAGGATTAATCGGTTCACCAACGGTGCCCAACAGGCGCAAGCTGGTCATGTCGAACTGGTCTGGCACCTCACGCCCACTCTTCATGAAGGCACGAATCGCCGTCGGTGCGGTGTAGAAGATCGTGATGCCGTGCTTCTGAATTAACTCCCAGAAAGCACCCGGATTAGAGGGCCGTGGTGCCCCCTCGTACATCACCGTGGTCGCTCCATTNGATAAAGGGCCATAAACGATGTAGCTGTGGCCAGTGATCCAGCCCACATCCGCCGTGCACCAATAAACGTCGTCGTCACGAATATCAAAGATCCACTGGAAGGTGAGATGGGCCCAGAGGTTGTACCCGGCTGTGGTGTGCACAACACCCTTGGGCTTTCCCGTTGAACCGGAGGTGTACAGCACGAACAACCGATCTTCACTAGCCATGGGCTCAGCAGGGCAATCCGCGCTCTGACCCTCCACAAGTTCATGCCACCAGAGGTCGCGGCCATCAACCATNGTCACGTCCTGCTTCGTGCGCTGCACCACCAGCACCGATTTCACTGTGGGGCAAGCGCCCTCGGCCAAGGCGGCATCCACTGCAGGTTTCAGCGAAACAGGCTTGTCCTTGCGGAAGCCACCGTCGGCGGTGATCACAGCCTTCACATCACCATCGATGATCCGATCGCGTAGCGCCTCGGCTGAAAAGCCACCAAANACCACTGAATGGGGGGCACCGATCCGAGCACAGGCCAACATCGCGATCGCCGCCTCTGGAACCATCGGCATATAAAGAGCGACAAGATCGCCCTTACCGATGCCGATCGCTTTGAGCGCATTAGCGGCTTTACACACCTCAGCGTGCAAGTCGCGATAAGTGAACCGGCGCACATCGCCGGGCTCGCCTTCCCAGATCAGNGCTGTCTTCTCAGCGGTGTCTCCATTGAGATGGCGATCCAGGCAGTTAAAGCACAAATTGGTGGTGCCGCCCTCAAACCAACGCGCGAAAGGAGGCTCACTCCAATCAAGAACGGTGTGGAATGGCTCGAACCAATGCAACTCACGTTGTGCCGCGTCGCCCCAAAAACGTTCGGGGTCAGCCTTGGCATGCTCAGCCAGCTGCTGGTATGCCTNAAGACTGCCAATGCGGGCCTTGGCTGCCAAATCCGCCGGGGGGTCGAACACCCGCTGCTCCTGCAGGACGGACTCGATCGTCATGTTGGTCTCGCTCACAGCAGTCGTTCGCACAACAAGCACCGGTGTCAGGGTAGGAACGCTGGCGACAGCCATCTCGCTCTCGTTGCAAACCGTGGGCAAGCCAAACCAGGGCTCAACTGAGCGCCATGAATGATCAACCTGCCGCCTGCTTATTTGACCTGGATGGTCTGTTGCTCGACACCGAACCATTGCACGGTCAAGCCTGGTCGGAAGCTGCCGCCCATTTCGGCGGCAACCTGACGCTGGATCAATTGCTTCGATTACGGGGACGTCGCCGCCAAGACTGTGCTCATGAGGTGAATCAATGGCTGCCACAAGCCGTGGGATGCGAAGCACTCCTTGCGATACAACAGCCGATCGCCCGCAGACTGATGGCGCAAGCCCCCGCCATGCCTGGAGCTGAATCCCTCATCGAGCACTGCCATCAGCAAGGCATCCCGATGGCCCTGGTCACAAGCAGTGGCACCGAATCAGCGGCTCACAAAAGCGCCCCTCATCCCTGGCTACAACGCATTGAGATGCGCGTCCTCGGCGACGATCCAGACCTGAAAGCAGGTAAGCCAGATCCAGCGCCATTTCGCATGGCAGCGGAACGGCTCGGCGTCTTGCCTCAACAGTGTTGGGCTCTGGAAGACTCAAAAGCAGGCACAGCTGCAGCGTTAGCTGCTGGATGTTTGGTGTGGGTGCTTGATCCCAATTTACGAATCAATTCAACCGAAACAAATCCTTATCGAATTAATAATCTGCATTACGTTTTAGAGCACCTTATTAATACAAACGACTGAGCACAAAATCAGGCAGTTCGATCAAGGCTCTTTGACAAGATGATTCGGGCAGCCATGCAATAGCTTCACGTGATTGGCGCGCAAACGTTTCAGCGAGCTCACGGGTGCGGGGGATCGCGCGAGATGAACGCACCAAGCTGAGCGCTTGTTCAAGATCACCATCATGATTGAACTCACGTTGAATCAATGTCTTGAGCTCAGGATGCTCCTCCATCGCATAGAAACTAGGTGCGGTTAGGTATCCGCTCGCCAAATCACTGGCTGCAGGTTTACCGAGCTGCTGCTCACTTCCAGTGAAATCAAGAATGTCATCAACCACTTGAAAGGCAAGACCCAACTGTCGCCCGAACTGATACAAAGCATCTAGTTGATGCTCTGTGCAAGAACTGAGCACCCCCGCAGCCCTACAACTATTCGCAACCAATGAAGCTGTTTTGCAGTAACTCTTCTGCAAATAAGTTTCAAAACTTTGTTGGGTGTCATAGCGAAACAGACCTTGCTTCACTTCACCGTCGGCCAGATCCATGATCACCCGACTGAGCAGTTTCACAACATCTAGGTTGTCTAAGTTGGCGAGATGCCAGCTTGCTTGGGCAAAGAGAAAATCTCCGGCCAAAACGGCCACGCGTGCATCAAAACGACTGTGNACAGTCGCCACACCGCGCCGAGTTGAAGCCCCATCAACAACATCGTCATGAACCAACGATGCGGTGTGGATCATCTCGGTGATTTCCGCCAAACGACGGTGTCGAGGAGAAAGATCACCGTCTGAGGAAAGCGCACGAGAAAGCAGCAAAACAATGCCGGGACGCAATCGTTTGCCCCCCGCACTGAAGAGATGTTCAGCTGCAGCTTGAAGAATCGGATGTCCGGCACCAATCAAACTGCGGAGATCGCCGAGCAGGACCTCAAGGTCACTTTCGACAGGTTCCAGCAACTCGGTGACGGTGATCATGAAACCCCTCTGCGCCGCGATCTTAGTGGCCTTGTGATCAGGACTGCAGATGAACAAGCTGGACCTGAGGACGCTCCCCGAGCCATGCCGTTGCACGCGTCGCAAAACCCGCTGCATCTGCCGTGACGCAAAGCCTGCAGTCATCCAGGCAAATTCGTTCCCCAGGCGCTGCATTGGGCACGCCAAGAACAGCGTCCAACTGGGAGGTGACCCCCATCGCCGGATCAATCAGCCGCACCGTGTCTGGAATCAACTGCCGAAGCAGTGGAACCAGCAACGGATAGTGGGTGCAGCCCAGCACGATGGATTCCACAGAATTCGCGAGGAGCGGTTCCAAATAAGCCATTGCCACCCGTCTCAAATCATCACTGCAGAGATCTCCGCTTTCGATCAACGGCACAAAAGCGGGGCACGGCTGTTCCATCACCAAGGTGCCTGGATGAAGCGCCTCAATGCTTGCGGTGTACGCCCCAGAATCCACGGTGGCTGGGGTAGCCAGAACACCCACCCGGGACTCATTCACCATCGCCGCGGCCGCGCCAATCAAACCGATCACCGGGACACCCGCTTTGCCCTCTGCCACATCCCGCGCCAAGGCGTTGGTCGTGTTGCATGCCATCACAACGGTNGTGACGTTCTGCTCGCTCAACCAGGCCACAACCTCAGCAGCGATCGAGCGAATCTCGCGAGCTGGTCTATTGCCATAGGGAACCCGTGCTGTATCGCCGAGATAAACGCAGCGAACTGAACCATGGCGTTCCAAGACCCGACGCAACACGGTGAGGCCACCCACCCCACTGTCGAAGAAACCAAGAAACGGGGTCACCGCACTTCAAATTTGAGGTAGTTGAGGATGCCGGCAGCAATCGCCAGAGCCAGGCGACGACGATGATCGGCCCTGGCGAGCCTGGGGGCATCGATGTTGCCGGTCACAAATCCCATCTCCACCAGAGCGGAGGGCATCGCGGAGCGGCGAATCACAAAGAAACGACCACGCCGGACACCACGATTTGGAGTTCCAGGAGACACAGCCATCATCTGCTGCTGCAAATAAGCCGCAAGGCGACCTGAACGGGGATCGGAAAAGTAGAACGTCTCAATCCCATTGACATCCGGCCGGCTCATGCTGAGGGCGTTGGCGTGGATGCTGACAAAGGCTGTGGCACCGGACCGGTTGGCCAGGGACACCCGCGGTGGCAAATCCACATCAATTTCTGATGTGCGGGTCATGCGGACATCTACACCACGGGCACGCAACAGGGCGGCCACTTGCAGCGACACATCCAAGACGACATCGGTCTCCTTCAAACCGCCAATTCCAACCGCNCCAGGGTCAGGTCCTCNGTGGCCCGGATCGATCACGACCCGATAGCGATTGCGTGCCACTTTCGGAAGTCCTGAAGGGTTGACAGGAACCTTGCTCGGGGTGATCCGAGTGGGGGGAGTCCAGGCCGTGCTGCGACCGGTGAGATCCCCCTCACCCATGTCATCAAGACCACGAATCGGCAATCCCTTGAAAGCCAACTCCCAGCGATCTGGGGCTGTGCCGCGCAGCTTCAATTCGGCAGGATCAAGCTCCACACCAGGCTGAAATTCGATCACCAGCCGGGTCGCACCCGGCCGGGGCTTACCAAGACGAATCTCCTTTACAGGGCCACGACCGGAGAGACGACGAGGAAAGCGAAGTTCACCGGGAAAGTCGATCCAAACCCTTGTGCCTCTCCCGTCACTCGCTCGCTGATAAAACGCCTGCAGTCGAGCATTGCGACTGGTTCGAAGCTGCAGCGTCCCCTGCTCGGTCAAAGCCCAGGCAGCTAGAGCACTAGCGGCCCTCGCCGGCAGCATCGGGAAACAAAAGTGGAGCTGCATGGCGACAGCCAATAGCAGCGTCCATCGACGAGAACGCTCCCGAGCCATCGAATTCAGAAGAGAGCTGGCTGACGGTGTCGCAGGCTTGGCATCTGCTCGCGAACGTGACCTACATGAGACACATTGACTGGAGCAATCGCTGATCCAGGTTGGATTCCTGCATCCGAAAGCACCGTTCCCCACGGATCGATGACCATGGCATGCCCGTGGCTGTGACGCCGTCCGTAATGCTGGCCTGTCTGCGCCGGAGCAAGCACATAAGCGGTGTTCTCAATGGCGCGGGCCTGAAGCAGCACCTGCCAATGGTCCTTTCCAGTGAAAGCGGTGAATGCAGCAGGAATCATCAACAAATCGGCGCCAGCGCCGACGAGATGGCGATACAGCTCAGGGAAGCGCACGTCATAACAAATGGATACCCCCAATCGACACAATCCCGGCACATCCACAACAGGAGGCAGCATCTGACCAGGTGTCACCGTTGCCGACTCCCGATAGGTGTTGCCATCGGGAAGATCCACATCAAATAAGTGAATTTTGTCGTAACGGGCCAAGAGCTGACCATCACGATCCACAAGCTCGGCCCGATTCAAGGTGCGTTTTCCATCCCCGACAGGGACAGGGAACCCACCACCTAAAAGCACCACCTGATAACGACGGGCCATCGTCACCAGAAAACGACTGCAGCGTTCGCCCAACGACGGCGCCAGTTCAAGCCTCCGCGCGTCATCACCCATAAACGCAAAGTTTTCAGGCAAACCAACCAACTCAGCGCCGCGGCGAGCCGCCAGGTCGATCTGCTCTTCCGCCGCTGTGAAATTGACCTCCGGGTCCTGGGTGCTCGTCAGCTGAACGGCAGCTGCCAGGAAATCGTTCACAAGATCAAACCGCACTCCAGCACTGTAAATGGGTCAGGGGACATCATCAGGACGCTTGCAGGACACCAGGCTCCTTTTGAATCGGCACGACAGCGATTTGATCAAGGCCGGCGCAACAGCGAAAGTCGGCATCGTGATCGCCAAGGTTGATCAGGCGTCGTCCGTGACTAGCGGTCCGAAGACAGGCCTCTGGATCATGTTTCCACTGCTCCCAAAGAGCGAGAGCCGCGGTCATCTCGTCGTTTGCCACTGCAGCAACGTCGGAATCCAATTCGAGCAACCGAGCCGCCAAGGCGCCGGCGGCAAGGGAATCCTCCAAGGAATAAGACCCTTCCCAACCGCTACCAACAATCGCGACGGACGCAGGAGCCTCTCGCTGCAACCGCTGGGCGACAGCCTCTCGATTCGGCAGTGCGGCCGTGATCAAAAGTGGAACCTCCCGCACCCGATCCAAGGCCCGAGTGCCGTTGGTGGTGCTCATGAACAAGCGTTTCCCTGCGACTTGTTCGGGCGTGACTGCCACGGGGGAGTTCCCCAAATCAAAGTCGCTGAGTTTCTGGCCACCGCGTTCACCCAACAACAAACGGCTGGATGGCGGCCAGTTTTCGGCTGTTTTGCGAAGCGTGTCTAAATCTGCAAACGCTGCAACCCCCTCGGCGCCGTTGTGCAGAGCCCAAGCGATGGTGGTCGTGGCCCTGAGCACATCGATCACCACGGCTGAAGCGGGATGACAATCCTGTGGGAGATCAGCAGGGACGTGGAAATAAGAAATCTGCATGGCCACGGTCCGTTGCTGCGTGCGACACAGTACCGAGGCTCGTTGCGCAGTCCTCGTCGCCGCCATGGCTCTGTTCAGATCCGGATCGGCCACCCGCGATTTGCGCGGCTTTCTGGAGCTGCTTGAGCAACGGGGTCAATTGCGGCGCATCAGTGCACCGGTCGATCCCAACCTGGAATTAGCTGCCATTGCAGACCGAGTGCTGGGTCTGGGTGGTCCTGCCCTTTTGTTCGAAAACGTGATCGGCTCCTCGATGCCTGTCGCGGTTAACACCCTTGGCACGGTGGAACGGGTGGTGTGGAGCATGGGTCTGGAGCGAGCGGAGCAACTGGAGGAGCTCGGCTCACGTTTGGCGTTATTGCAGCAACCACGTCCACCAAAGGGCCTCAAGGACACCAAACAATTCGCGCGAGTGTTCTGGGACTTAGTCAAAGCAAGACCGGATCGTGACCTCACACCCCCTTGTCGGCAGCAAGTGTTCCAAGGGGATGCCGTTGATCTCGACAGCATTCCTCTGATCCGACCTTGGCCTGGTGATGCCGGAGGGGTCATCACCCTGGGATTGGTGATCACCAAAGACCCTGAAACCAAAGTGCCCAATGTGGGCGTCTATCGGCTGCAGAAACAGTCGATCAACACGATGACGGTGCACTGGCTCAGTGTGCGAGGCGGTGCTCGTCACCTGCGCAAGGCAGCTGCTTTAGGTCAAAAGCTCGATGTGGCGATTGCGATTGGCGTGCATCCACTGTTGGTGATGGCCGCGGCCACGCCAATTCCTGTGCAATTGAGCGAGTGGTTGTTCGCTGGCATCTACGCCGGCGAGGGCGTCCGACTGACACCGTGCAAAACCATTGATCTCCAGGTGCCCAGCCATAGCGAAGTGGTGTTGGAGGGAACGATTACTCCTGGAGAGGTTCTGCCAGACGGACCTTTTGGCGACCACATGGGCTTCTATGGCGGCGTCGAAGACTCACCGCTGGTGCGCTTCCACTGCATGACCCAACGGCGCGACCCGATCTTCCTCACCACCTTCAGTGGTCGGCCACCAAAAGAGGAAGCGATGTTGGCGATCGCCCTGAACCGGATCTACACACCAATCCTGCGCCAACAGATCCCTGAAATCACCGACTTTTTCCTGCCGATGGAGGCGCTCAGTTACAAGCTGGCTGTGATCTCCATCGATAAGGCCTATCCCGGACAAGCGAAACGGGCGGCGATGGCGTTTTGGAGTGCCCTGCCCCAATTCACTTACACGAAATTCGTTGTCGTCGTCGACAACCACATCAATGTGCGCGATCCGCGCCAGGTGGTCTGGGCCATCGCCGCCCAAGTGGATCCACAACGGGATCTCTTCACGTTGGAGAACACACCTTTCGACAGCCTTGATTTTGCCAGCGAACAACTTGGCCTCGGTGGACGACTCGCCATCGATGCCACCACCAAAGTGGGGCCAGAGAAAAATCATGACTGGGGAGAACCCCTCAACAGACCGGAAGAGCTGGAACAAAACGTCAACGCGCGCTGGCAAGAGCTCGGTTTGGCGGATCTCGGCTCAGAAGAACCCGATCCAAGTTTGTTCGGCTATGTGTTGAACAGCCTGATCCATTCAGCATCAAAAACACATCATCAATAAACCAAGCAAAGCAACAAACAACAGCAGAATTCAACCGCCAACAGGCATGAATCAAAAATACTATTTAAATACAGTTAGCCACAATGCACTGACTTGTTCGGATCACATTTTTCGCAATGACTTTCAGTCACACAAATCATTTCTTCAAGAACGTGCTTTCGTCCGGGATGTAATTACGTTCAACGCCTCAAAGGTCTAGAACGCTAAGTAATCGATCGCTTGATCAGGCATTGGCCTTTTTTGTGTTCGGGCTAGCCGTCGTTCTGCTGATTCTGGCCCTCTTTCTGGGCCTGCTGATCATCCAAAACGCGATCGTCTTATCAAAACTGCGGCGACGGGTGGAGGCGCTGGAACGAGAACTCAAGCTGGGCTCCAGCCCTGAGGAAGTAGCAGCCTGCAAGGCAGAACCTCTCAGCGGCCCGCACCCCGCAATCTCTCCGCTCCGACCCGATCCGCCTCCACAGCCAGATCCGCCTCCACAGCTGGGGACTCCATCGCCCCAACCAGCGCCATCCCCCTCCACACCAAAACCGGCACCTGACTCTCCAAGACCACGCTGGAGGCGACTCGAGACGCAACTGCTGCAGAACTGGACCGGCGTACTTGGCGTTGCCGCCATCGTTGCGGGTGTGGCGTTTGTCGCCGTCAGCGCTGTTTCAGCGATGACACCGTTGATGCGCTTCCTCGCCCTGGAGGGGATCTGCCTCGCCATGGTCGTGCCGTCCCTGGTCGTCCGACCCAACAGCAATTTTCGCCCATTGACGCTCTGGCTCAGAAGCGGAGCTGGGGCGCTGCATCTGTTCGCGACGGCAGCAGCGATCAACTGGCCCGACTTGGGCCTGCAGTGGGTCAGCAGCACCTGGCTCGCCCTAGCGCTGCTGAGCTCGGCCATCGGCTTCAATCTGTTGCTGGCCCAAATCGCACCAACGGCTTGGCTCGCCGCGACGCATGTGCTGATCAGCCTCGTGCCGATCACAACAGCGGCTCCATCCACGCAAACACGCGCCCTTACCGCGGTCATCACCTTGATCGGTCTGATCAGCCCGGCCGGCCGTGGTGGGTGGACCCGCATGCTGATCACCGCGGCATTTCTGGTGTCACAGCTGTGGATGATCCTTGGGCCCGTTGGTGCTCTCGTCAGCAACAGCGATGCGGACTATGCCGCTCTAATCGGCTGCAGCATCGCCGCGCTCGACCTCTGGATCCTGCACTGGCGACCAACGCTTGGATTGCATCAGAGCAAAACGTGGCTGAGAGGCTCAGCCGGGATCGCCTGGATCACCCTGCTGCTGCTGTTGCAGTCTCCAAACTGGGCATGGGCCGGACTCGTCGTGGCTGCCATTTGCGCCGCAAGCCTGTCCAAATTGCACCACTTGCCAGCCAAGACAACGCTGGTTCTGACGGATTGGCTGGCTGCCCTTCTGCTCGCGATCACAGCGATCAGCCGTTTCGTGCAACCGCTGGATCAATCTCTGCTTCTCACGACGTTGCTGATCCTGCTCAGCGCCGGCTTCCTGATCGATGCGCTGCAGCGCCGGGATGGCTGGATGATTCGCCTGGCTGGCTCTGCCCTATTTCTGTTCAACACACTTGTGCTGATTAGCCTGCTCGCCGGAAAAGGCTCTACAGCAGATCTGATTCTTTTGAGCGGTACGGCGCTAAGCCAACAGTGGCTGATCCGCCGTTGTCTGGGAGCACCAGGCGTGACCTGGATCAGCAGGGGTCTAGCTCTGGCCGGCGTCGGCCTACCGCCCGTCGCGCTTTGGACCATGAGCGATCTCGCCTCAACAGGCAGCCGCTACTGGCTGTTGAGCGGCTTCATGCTGATCAGCTTGGCCTTGGCCCGCTGGCCCAAGCCGGTGGACCAGCACCGCAACATTGCCATCGTGGCTGCGCTGTTGATTTGGATGGAAGCTTGCTGGGGTGTTCTGCTGTCCGTCAACACCCCAGCCTTCGGACTTGAGGCACTCGGACGGACCATTCCGCCGCTACTGCTGCTGGCTCTCGGGATCTGCGTGGCAACCGAGCGATTGAGCGGAAGCCTCTGGCGCGGCCGCACCCTTGGCCTTGTGATCAGCTGCGCAACGCTGGCTGTCGGCGGATGGGGACTGCAAGCAGCACTCGAGCTGCCGGACCTCGGCCTGATGCCCCTGGCATGGCTAGTGCTGATGATTGGCTTGCTGGCCCTGGCCCATCTGGCCCTACAGAGAGACCTGCCGGGCGAAGCGGATGTGTTGATCGCCCTGGCCTGGGGTTCCTTGCTGTGCTTCGGGCTCAATCGGGTTTGCACGTTCACAAGCTCCCAGAATCCAGTTGTCCTCGGCCTCGTGGATGGGGGCGGAATCCTGGCGTTGGTGCTGTTGCGCGTTTGGAACAAGAACGTGCCACTGATCCAAAGACCGCTCTGGCAAACAGGACAAGTGGCCGCCGGAGACCTCGCTGTTCTGGGGCTGATGCTGAGCTTGCTTGCTCGCGGAACGACGGACCTGACCACGCTTGCTGCGGCGGG
>NZVB01000082.1:0-965 GCA_002701375.1 Cyanobium sp. NAT70
ATGCCGGCGGAGGTGTAAGCGGTGTTGAGAGCGGTCGCAGCACCGGAGAGAGTATTGATGTTGCCTGCGTTGATGGCACCAGAGGTGCGTCCATCGAGGTTATTGAGAACGGCTACTGCGAGGCTGGTGTCAGAGAGAGTGACCGCTTCATTGCCGAGACCATTGATGCCGGCGGAGGTGTACGCGGTATTGAGGTCTGCGGCTGCCCCAGTGAGGGTATTGATATTGCTGGCGTTGATGGCGGTGGTGGTTTTGCCATCAAGGGTGTTCAGCGCTGAAGCCGCAACCGTGGAGTCGGTAATGGTGATGGAGTAAGCGTTGCCGGTTTCATTCAGACCGGCGAGGGTGGCCATGTCTCCATCGGAGAGGGTGGCGGTGACGACACCAGATGTGGCGGCAGAAAGGTTATTGGCTTGGGAGGTGCTGGCTGTGCCGCTATTAATCGTGACGGCTTCATTGCCGAGATTATTGATGCCTGACCCGGCGGCGGCGTAAACGGCGATCGCAGCAGTAGCCGTGCCGGTTAGGGTGTTAATGCTGGCGGCATTAATGTCCCCTGAGGTGTTGGCATTAAGAGTGTCAAGAACAGAAGCGTTGAGGGTTGAATCGGAGAGGGTGACCGCTTCATTGCCGAGATTGTTGATGCCCGATGCGCTGAATGCGGTATTTAAATCAGCGGCTGCACCGGTGAGGGTGTTAATGCTGGCGGCATTGATGGTGCCGGAGGTGCGTCCATCGAGGTCATTGAGAACAGAAACAGCGAGGGAGTNNTCGGAGAGGGTGACCGCTTCATTGCCGAGATTGTTGATGCCCGATGAGNCGTAGGCNGTATTTAAATCAGNNGCTGCNCCGGAGAGNGTGTTAATGCTGGCNGCATTGATGGTGCCGGAGGTGCGTCCATCGAGGTCATTGAGAACAGAAACAGCGAGGGAGTTGTCNGANAGGGTGANCGCTTCATNNCCGAG
>NZVB01000082.1:971-11823 GCA_002701375.1 Cyanobium sp. NAT70
GATGCCCGATGNGGNNTAGGCAGTATTTAAATCAGTCGCTGCGCCGGAGAGAGTGTTAATGCTGGCGGCATTGATGGTGCCAGAGGTGCGACCGTCGAGTGTATTGAGAACAGAAACAGCGAGGGAGTTGTCAGATAGCGTGATCGCTTCATTGCCCAGGCCAGAGATGCCCGATGCGGTATAGGCAGTGTTTAAATGTGCGGCTGTGCCTGAGAGAGTATTAATGCTCGCGGCATTGATTGTTCCTGAGGTGCGAGTATTGAGGGTATTGAGAACGGAAACGGCGAGGGAGGAGTCCGAGAGGGTGACAGCTTCATTGCCAAGATTGTTAATGCCCGATGAGGTATAGGCTGTATTGATACTTGTTGCCGTGCCAGTGAGAGTGTTGACGCTGGCGGCATTGATGGCTCCGGAAGTGTGACTATTGAGGGTATTGAGAACAGCAGCGTCGAGAGATGTATCGGAGAGGGTGACGGCTTCATTGCCGAGGTAGTTGATGCCAGAGGAGGAATAAGCAGTGTTGGCTGCTGCTGCCGTGCCTGTGAGAGTCGTGATGCTGGCGGCATGGATCGCAACGGTGGTTTTGTTATCGAGTGCGTTAAGTGCCGAAGCATCAACAGTGTTGTCTGTAATGGTGATGCTGTAAGCGTTATCGGTCTCTCCCAGTGATGCCAAGGTAGACATCTGGCCATCGGAGATGGTGGCCGTAACCCTGCCTGTTGTTGCCCCTGCAATGGTATTGGCCTCGAAGGTATTAATTGAACCTGAAACGGAAACAGCTGTATCACCAAGCCCAGAAATTGAGCCATTGTAGTTTCCACTAAAGGCAGTGCTGATTGATGCGAATGTCCCCGTGAGGGTGTTGAGACTGCTGGCATTAACGACGCCAGATGTATTGCTATTAAGGCTGTTCAGAACAGAGGCGTTGAGGCTTGTATCTGAGATGGTGACCGCTTCATTGCCGAGGCCATTGACGCCAGCGGCGCCGTATGTGCTGTTGACGGTTGTTGCTGTGCCGGTCAGTGTGTTGACATTGGAGGCATTCAGTGAAACGGTTGTTCTTTGGTTAAGGGTATTAAGAGCAGAGGCAGCAACGGTGCTGTCTGTAATGGTGATTGTGTAGGCATTGCCGGTTCCATTCAGTCCGGCGAGGGTGGCCATATCGCCATCGGAGATGGTCGCAGTAACAGCACCAGATGTTCGTGCTGCGATGGTGTTTGCTTGGCTGGTGGTGGCCGTGCCGCTGTTGATTGTGACAGCTTCATTGCCAAGATTGTTAATGCCAGATGCGGTGTAAGCGGTTGCGATTGCCGCTGCTGATCCGGTGATGGTGTTAATGCTGGCGGCATTGATGCTGCCGGAGGTGTTGTTATTAAGGGTGTTAAGAACAGAGGCATCAATACTTGAGTCTGTCAGGGTGATCGCTTCGTTGCCGAGGTTATTGATTTCTGAATTTGGCGCTGAATAAGCGGTATTAATGTTTGCTGCCGTGCCGGTTAGTGTATTGATATTGCTGGCATTGATGGTGCCAGTGGTGTTGGCATTGAGGGAGTTCAGAACAGCGGCATCGAGCGATGTATCGCTAAGCGTGATCGTTTCGTCGCCGAGATTGTTGATGCCAGAAGAGCCGTAGGTGGTGTTGAGGACAGAAGCGGCACCAGTGAGCGTGTTGATGTTGTTGGTATTAATGGCGACGGTTGTTTTGCCATTGAGCGTGTTGAGAGCAGAAGCCGCAACAGTGTTGTCTGTGATGGTGATCGTGTAGGCGTTACCGGTTTCATTCAGGCCGGCGAGGGTTGCCATGTCGCCATCAGAGAGGGTGGCGGTGACCACTCCAGATGTGGCGGCTGAAAGAGTATTGGCTTGGGATGTGCTGGCCGTGCCGCTGTTAATCGTGACGGCTTCATTGCCAAGATTGCTGATCCCAGATCCGCTGTAGGTGCTGACGACTGCCGATGCTGATCCGGAGAGAGTGTTAATGCTGGCGGCATTGATGGTGCCAGAGGTGTGGCCATTCAGCGTATTGAGAATGCTTGCAATGAGGCTTGTATCTGAGAGCGTGATGGCCTCATTGCCGAGATTGCTGATGCCTGAAGAGGCATAGGCCGTATTGAGATCTAGTGCTCGACCAGAGAAAGTGTTGACACTGGCGGCATTGATTAATCCTGATGTATTGAGATTTAAGGTATTGAGTGCATCGACCGATATATTGGAGTCATTTAGTGTAATTGCTTCATTGCCGAGGCCGGAGATGCCGGAAGCAGCATAGACTGTATTTAAATCTGCAACTGCGCCAGATAGTGTATTGAGGTTAGATGCATTGATAATGCCGGAGGTGTTGTTATTTAGGGTATTGAGAACTGCAACGGCGAGGGAGTTGTCGGAGAGAGTAATGGTTTCATTGCCCAGGCCAGAGATGCCTGATGAGGCGTAGGCTGTATTTAAATCAGCGGCTGCACCGGAGAGGGTGTTGATGCTGGCGGCATTGATGCTGCCAGAGGTGTTGCCATCAAGTGTATTGAGAATGGAAACAGCGAGGGAGTTATCTGAGAGAGTGACCGCTTCATTGCCGAGGCCATTAATGCTTGATCCCGCAGCGCTGTAGGTGGTGTTGGCATCAGCGGCGGTGCCGGTGAGCGTGTTGATGGCATTGGCATTAATCGCAGTTGTGGTTTTACCGTTAAGTGTGTTGAGAGCGGCCGCAGAAACGCTGGAGTCAGAAATGGTGATTGAGTAAGCATTGCCGGTTTCATTCAGTCCGGCGAGGGTGGCCATATCTCCATCAGAAAGGGAGGCGGTGACAACACCTGATGTGAATCCTGCAATGGTGTTCGCCTCGGCAACACTGGCGCTGCCACTGATCGAAACGGCTTCATTCCCCAGCCCTGAGATTGCGCCGTTGCTATTGGCTGTAAATAGTGCGTTGAGGTCGGAATAGCTGCCCGACAATGTGTTGATGCTGGCCGCATTGATGACACCAGAGCTGCGGCTGTCGAGGGTGTTGAGATCAGCTGCAGCGACAGAGGAATCACTAAGTGTGATGGCTTCATTGCCAAGATTGCTGATCCCAGATGAGGCATAGGTTGTATTTAAATCAGAGGTTGTGCCGGAGAGAGTGTTAATGCTGGTCGCATCGATGGTGCCAGAGGTATGGCCATCGAGGCTGTTGAGAACAGCCGCATCCAGAGATGTGTCGGACAGGGTGACGGCTTCATTGCCAAGGTTGTTGATTCCAGATGATCCATAAGCGGTATTGGAATCGGCTGCGGTTCCGCTGAGTGTGGTGATATTGGATGCATTGATGGCAACGCTGGTTTTGCCGTCGAGTGTGTTGAGTGCTGAAACATCGACAGACGTATCCGTAATCGTGATGGAATACGCATGACCGGTCTCATTCAGTCCGTTTAATGTCGACATGCCTCCATCGGAGATGGTGGCGGTGACGATTCCAGAGGTTAGACCTGCGATTGTGTTCGCCTCCGTTACGGAAACGGAGTTGCTGATTACAACAGCGGTATTGCCGAGATTGTTGATCTGTGACGACTGAAATGCTGTATGAAGGGTCGAATATGTGCCGGTGAATGTGTTGATACTGGCGGCATTGATGGTCCCTGTTGTTAGTCCGTCTAGGTCATTGAGATCAGAGGCATTCAGCGATGTATCCGTCAGAGTGATCGCTTCGTTGCCAAGGTTGTTGATGCCAGACCCCGAAGCGTTGTAGACGGTTTTGAGGTCTGATGTTGTGCCAGTGAGTGTGTTGACGCTCGAGGCATCGATATCAAAGCTCGTATATCCGTTGAGGGTATTGAGAATCGATGCCGCTAAAGTTGAGTCTGTAAGGGTGACCCATTCATTGCCAAGGCCGCTGATCCCAGACGATGCATAAGCTGTATTGGCATCACTTGCTAAACCGACAATTGTTGTAATGCCTGAAGCATCAACAATTCCTGAAGTATTTTGATCGAGTAGATTTAATTCAGTAGCCGTAATTGAGGTCACAGGCTCCTCCCGATGTCTTTGTCGTGGGAGGAACTCCTGAGAAGCATNGCTCTAAAAGGTCAGCTTGAGCCTCGGTGTCTGGGTTGAAGANATTAACGATAGAAGTTTTCTTCTGGCTGTCCAGCACTGGAAGCGCCCATGCGTACGTTGCGTTGCGAACACGTTTTTTTTGGACCAACCCAGCCCTGTTTGCCCTCATTGGCGTGGACGATCGCACAATTGGCCATGTTGATTGTCTGGTTTGTGATGTGGTCGGAGGCGGGCCGTTCAGGGCGTGTTCGTAGGTTGTTTCGGCTGAATCCTTCGCCGAAATGATCTGTGTTATGGAGGCAAGNTTATGCGTTGTTTTGATGAAGAAGTGAATGATGATTTTGCTTGCATAAAGTTGTCCTTCTTGACGCTATTCTGATGTTGTGATTCTTCTTCTTTTCGGCGCTGCGTACCATATTGAGGCGGAATTTGTTATCGATTGGGCTTGCGTTGCCTGCTGGATGGCGACAGTGCCTTGAAGCGCTGATGGTCGGTTGCTACGCAAGGGCCTGGCTGGGCTGAGGGCATGGGCTCCTAGTCGCTTATGCACGATATCGTTTCAACTTAGTGCATTTATTGTTTCTATATCGTGCCGATAGCGTCCATGGCGACGGCGGCGATCGCTTGATCGCTGGCCTTCGGCAGTTGCACGTATTTACCGCCGGCAGCTTCGGCGAGGTCTTTGCCCATGCCGCTGCCGATGAACTTGCGTTCGGTGTCAATGACAAGCAGCTTGAGACCGAGCATGCGGTAACGGCTGGCAACGTCGAGCACCTCTTGTTTGAGGTCTGCCGGTTCCTCGCCCTCCAGCACCGGTTGACCCAGGGACGTACTCAGCGGAACATTGCCGCGCCCATCGGTGATCGCCACCACCACCACTTGGCCGAGATCACCTGTCGCTAGAGCGTTGGCGCCAACGCGCGCCGCTTGCGTCAAGCCATGGGCTAGCGGTGAACCGCCGCCGCAGGGCATCGATTCCAATCGCCGGCGTGCCGCTGTGATCGAGCGTGTGGGTGGGAGCAGCACCTCGGCCTGTTCGCCGCGGAAGGGGATCAGGGCGACCTCATCGCGATTCTCATAGGCCTCTGTGAGCAAACGGATCACAGCGCCCTTGGCGCTTTGCATCCGATTCAGCGCCATCGAGCCACTGGCATCGACCAGGAACACCACCAGGGCACCCGCCTTGCGNTGCAACAGCTTGGCTCGCAGATCCGCCTCTTCCACGATCACGCTGCGTTCCGGCTGCCGTTCGCGGCGCACTTTTTGATACGGAGCTGCTGCCCTCAAGGTGGCGTCCACAGCGATGCGGCGTACCGGTCCGCGGGGCAGCATCGGTTTCACATAGCGGCCTCGGCTGTCGCTCATTACCACCGAACGACTGCCGCTATTGCCGCTTTTGCTTTTGGCGGCATTGAACAGCAGCAGATCGGGGTCGATCGCCACCGCCTCGGGATCGAGCATGAATTCCTCGGGAATGGATGGTGGCGGCTCATCGTCCGGGGTGTCGTCGTCTTCGTTGTCGGGCTCGTCGTTGTCGTCCTCGTTGCTGTCCTCGGGTGGGTCCTGCTCCTCCTCTGGTGGTGTGTCCCCTTCCGGCGGCGGCGGTGGTGGTTGGTCTTCCGGCGGTGGCGGTTCCATCTGCTGATCCGGTGGTGGCAGTTGGGAGGCCCGCGGGGCGATCACTAGGGCCACCGCCACCTGTAGGTCTTCCGCTTCCACTCGGTCGCGACCGCTCAAGGCGGCATGGGCGCGGGCAACTCGTACGGCATAAAGCTCAGAGCGGTGGCCTTCCACACCACCGCGAATCGCTTCCGTGACGAGGTATTGGATCTGTTCGCGACTGATCTGCACATCTGGCAGCCACTGGCGAGCNAGCAGCAGCTGAGTAGCCAGGGCATCGGTTTCCTCGGCCCATGTTTCCGCGAAGCTGCGGCTGCATTGGCCATGAACCAGCACCGCATTGGTGATTTCCACCCGCTGTTCGGTGCTCACCAGTTGATTGGCTGAGAGCGCGATCGCAAAGCGATCCAATAGGTGATCGCGAACGTTGCCTTCCTCTGGGTTGTAGGTGGCGATCAGCAGCGGCCGGCAGGGGTGGCTGAGGCTGAGGCCTTCCCGCTCGACGCGATTTTCACCACTGCCGACGGCCGCCAACATCAAGTTGACGATGCCGTCATCCAGCAGGTTGAGCTCATCGACATACAACACACCGCGGTGGGCTTCCGCCAGCAGGCCCGGCTGAAACACGGCGCTTCCGCTGGCCAGGGAGGCGGCCACATCCACGGCGCCGACCANGCGATCTTCCGTAATACCAAGGGGGATTTGCACGAAGGGCGCCGGGATCACTTTCGAGGGGGCGTCGCCCGTGATCCGCTTGCGGGTGGCGGCATCCCATTCCTCAGGCTTNTGGGGGTCGAGGTTGCGGCCGACGCCGCTGTCCCCATCAAGAATGTCGATCGGCGGCAGCAGCGCATGCAGCCCCCGGGCCAGAACCGATTTGCCGGTGCCGCGTCCGCCGGCGATCACCACGCCACCCAGCCCGGGATCCACCGCTGCGAGCAACAGCGCCAGCTTCAGTGTTCCGTGCCCCGTGATCGCAGCCAGCGGAAAGGCACGGGTGGCCCGTTCGTCCTTGACCACCGCGCCGCTTGTCACCAGCAAATGTCAAAACAAGAACATACTTATAGTAATGGGCCTAGGTAACTACAACCCCTATTGTGACTAGGGAGTCTCAATTGTTAGAGCGATATGAAATGCAGCCTGAGAGGTTGTTGATTGTTTATGAATTAAGACAGCCTATTGCTTGTGTTGATTGTTCTAGTGCTGTGACATTGAGACTTAATTGGAATGCGGCGAGAGTGATACGAAGGCTTGGTAGGAAGGTCGAAGTTGCCTCTATTTATGATAAGGATCTAATGATTGATCATGCTGTCTGTTGAGCAATTCGCTGTTTGGTCAGTACCTTGTATGGGTCCGANTCGATGTGAATTGTGCATGATGCTTCGAGATGAGTCGTGTTTCTTCCGTCAGCAAAAGTAGATCGCCAGAGTTCATGCTTTGGCGCGTCTNTTGNGNAATGTTTTGTCTGCAGGAGTAATGACAACCGAAAAGGGAGCAATATAGATGTGCAACCGCTAAAAGTGAGCCAAGAGCATAACCGCTAGCATTGGTCCTGCTCAGTTTTATGGATGATTCGATAGCTTGTTGTTATCGCACCTGGCGAGCATTGGCCGAAATCCTTTTGTCAATCCTTTGCCTTGATTGGACGAGCCATTGGCGGGCTAGCGGCGAAAGACGAATGAAAGTATGATTGTGAGTAGAAGGCTGCCGATGATTGAAATATGCAAATGGAAAAAGAAATTCAAGGCTATTAAGATTGCTGCAAAGATGGCGAGTTGTCTTAAATAGATCATTGTTTGAAGTTACTTCTTTGAGCTAATCTAGCGACGGCATGCGAATTAGCAACAGCCTTGCGCTTGAACAGAGGTGATCAACGGCATCTCTATTCTAGAAAGCGCACGTTACATCCTCATGCTTTTAAATCCCGCTCTGAAGGGCATTGCAGAGGCCGTGAAGGATTGGGTTCGTGCTGCCAATNAAGCAANGATTGACTTCATGCAAGTCGGCCAATGTTTGTTTGCCTGAGCATCATCTTTCTGTGCATCGACCCTGATTCACTGATGCGGATGATGGTCGAGCAGTGGCAAGGTCAGCCAGGTCCCGTTGCGCTGATGCCTTGAACCTGCTCGAGTCGACTGGAATGGGACCGGTCAGAATGATGCAAGCTGCTGCGTTGGAGGTCGATGTCAAGCTTTGCGGCTCAGCGCAACCATCAGCAGATCATCTGGCGTTAGCAGTTGATGAAGTCTTTGAGGGACTTGGTGCAGACCCACGCGCCAGAGGATGGTTGCCCCGATCAGGTTTGGCTGTTTGGCTCAAGGGCGCGCTGTGATCGGGATCGATGGCAGGCTCTCCCCACCCATGCCTCGCCGATTTGGCGTGCTGTCGCTCAAGAGGCACTTCCTCTGCTTGCTGAGGATCCACCAGGGGGTAAGCAGAGCTCATGAATGCTCGCCCTGAGGCCTGGTTGCGCCAGGCTGAGAATGATCAGGCGCTGGCTCGTTTGGCCAGAGAGAACGGATCTTTCGCTCAAGCTTGTTTTCTTTGCTTCTCAGGCGGCTGAAAAAGCGTTGAAAGGGGCATTGCTCGAGTTGGGTTTGGAGCCTCCTCCCCACACCCATGTGCTCTCGGATCTCGTCGTTGCCGTTGCGGGCCTTGAGCCGGATGGCGATCAGTTCCTGAGATCCGATCGATGCATCGCCTCCTTCAGAATTGTTTGATGGTTCTGAAACCGATCAAGCCCTTCAAACCGCAGCAACGGTGATTCGGCTGTTGCGCGCGTTGGATCAAGCTTGATGCGCGCAGCCATCGCTTTGCGATGCATAACTTGAGCCTGGCGGTGGCGCTTGGCGCGAATTTGCCCAGTGCGGTGGGAGGACCGCGCGACACCCTGCTGGCGGTGCGGCCTCTGCTGGAGCAGACGATCCGTGATTGGAGCGGACAGCAGCCTGGCTTCCGCTGGTCGCCGCTGATGCAGACCGATCCAGTCGGTGGCCCAGCCGATCAGCCGAATTATGTCAATGCCGTGCTGTTGGTGAACGGGCTTGAAGCGAGTCCGTCGGCGACAGCAGCATTGGAGTTGCTGGATCAATTGCATGCTTTAGAGCGTCGCTATGGGCGGAATCGAGACAGAGAACAGCGTTGGGGCCCGCGCACGTTGGATCTTGATTTGTTGTTTTGGGGCGAATTGCGGTTTGAACATCCGCGCTTAGTGCTGCCGCATCCGCGCATGCACTTGCGCATGTTTGTGCTCGAGCCGTTGTTGGCGGCGATGCAGGCGGATTGCGGTGATCGTGGCTTCACTGAGTGGTGTCTGTAGAGCTGAAGTGGTGCTGACGAAATTGGCTTTATTGAGTCCTTTTGAGTGTGATCAGAACATGTTGTTTGCTGTCTTGATGCGATTTGGGTTGGCTGACGATCATTAACTCCTCAAGCATTTCAGATGCTTGATCAGGCATCGGAGCTTGATGGGTTGTTCTGGGATGAATGCGATTGGTGAGGGCTAGGTCCGCTAAGTGTTGCCTTGAAGTGATGTTTGGTTGCTATCTAGGGTAGGCCTCTCTCGTAGGGCGTGAGGGCTATTCTGTTGGTTGATTAGTTTGCCTTTCTTCCGTTGTTGTATTCATCATAGGAGGTAAATATGTGTTGAATGTCGTCTGCGTGTGAGGAGTTTTATGCACATGATTGGGTTTCCAGTGCTTTCCTTCCGTGAAGGCCATAGCTTTGCTGTTTTGTTTCGATTGGTTCTGGCTAGCAGCAAAAAGCCTCGCTAATAGCGAGGCTTTTCTGTGTTTTCACTAAGCTAAATTCCAGGCTTCAGGGAAGGTGAAGATCTCCTCGCTGATCGCTTGTTTGTCGGCATCAAATTCTATTTTTGCAATGTATCCACCGAAGCGCCGAGTTCGCCCAGAGGTTTCACTTGCGAGTTTCGTTGAGAATCCTTCTTCCTCGCTGTTTGCATTGAAGAACAGTTTATCCGTTGTTTTATTGTAAATGAAGTCTACGTCAGTTCTTGATGCCCTGCGCATTCTTCTCTCGGCCTTCCGTTCTCCACCCCCAATGTTCTTGACAGTAAAATTATCAAAGACATCGCTTGCGTCTATTCTTCCATCGTAATTAATCAGGAGATCTGGAAGGTCATTGATTTCGTAGTCTGTTATGACTGGTCTTGAACGGTTGAATGCTTTTCGACTTTGGTTGGGGCCACGTCCGCGTAAATCAAGGCGGATAGGATCTGGTTCAATCTCGGTTTGAAGATCGGCACCAGGTGTCGGAATTGGTTTTGGTTGAAGAGGCCTTTGAGAGGCTGGTGGAGATTGATTGTCAGGGACTGAGATTGTGGTTGGTTCGGAAATCGATTCTGGACTGGGGCTATTGCTTGGCTCAGGGATTACTGGGGGAGGGTTTACAACTACAGGAGGAGTGGGTGCAGGAGTTGTAGGGGTTGGCGATGGAGCAGGAGAATCACCACCACCACCATCGTCTCCACCACCTCCACCGTTATTTCCGCCACCACCTCCTTGGCCAAGGTTGGGCTCAGGCGTTGTCACAGTTTGATCGTTGGTGCTTAGTTTCCATAATTCACGGCCGTGGATGCCATCGTGGGCTGTGAAGAACAGATCCTGTCCATCTAGGTAGAAGTCCTTGGGACTACTGCTAGAACTACCGGGTCGAATATCTTGAATTAATGAGGCCTGCCCATCACCATCAATTTTCCATAGTTCATATCCAGTGGAGAAGCCGTTAATTCTGGCTTCTCCACTGAAATAAATGTTGCCATTGGCTTCAAATAAATCTCCGCCATCATATGGACTTGTTACTGTAGCTCCTGTCTCACTGTCAGTTACCTTGAAAGTGCCTTCAGATGTGCCATCAGATGACCAGAAAGCATAGCCATCATTATCATTGTTATCTTGAAAATAAAGTGTGTTATTGGCTACTCTAAAGTTATTTGGATAACTGCTATCTTCACCATCGTTGATGTCTTTAACAAGAGAGACATCTCCATTGGTGTTGATTGACCATAGTTCATGGCCTGTGGTCTCTGTCGACGCTGAAAAGAGCCAGTTCTCGCCAACTTGAGTGAAGTTCGATGGGTATGTCAGGTTTTCATAAGTAGTACCACCATCTGGGGTGTATTGGATGGGATTGGTGCCTTCAGGTGTGCCATCAGAGGACCAGAGAGCATAGTTGTCATAGTAAT
>NZVB01000083.1 GCA_002701375.1 Cyanobium sp. NAT70
GGGCTGTTTCGCTATGTCCGTCGTCCAGGTCAAAAATCTTCAAAGGCGTTTGCTGTTGCTCTCCGATGAGGCTGAGCAGGGATTAACGCGTGCCTGCGGTCATGAATTGTGGAAGAGCCTTGGTCCAGATGCGATTGATGGTCTCGAAGACCCATCCCGTCGCGCTGAAGCGAATTATTGGTACGGCCAGTGGAACGTGGTGCGGGAATTGCAGGAGGTCATCGGTTGAACAGCGATCAGCTTGATCAGCGTGATGCTGTGCAGAGTCGCTACGGCGCTGCTGCCCTTGAACAAGAAGCGTGCCTTTGCACTCCTGTGGGGTTCGATCCTCAGCTTTTGAAGGTGATTCCCCAAGCGGTGGTTGAACGCGATTACGGATGTGGTGACCCCACCCGCTGGGTTCGTTGTGGAGATCGTGTTCTTGATTTGGGTAGTGGCAGTGGGAAAAATGCCTTTATTTGTTCTCAGGTCATCGGTGCATCTGGATCCGTAACGGGTGTGGATCGCAATCCCGACATGCTGCGTTTGTCTCGTGAGGCGTCGGTGCTGGTTGCTGATGCCATCGGCTACGCAAACGTGGAATTTCTTGAGGGTGCGATCGAAGCCCTCGATGCCGCGGGGCCGAATGGTCTCCCCCTGGTGGCCACTGCGAGCATGGATGTGGTGCTGAGCAACTGTGTTTTGAATTTGGTCAATCCAGGCCAGCGATCACGCTTGTTGTCCAACATCCGCCGGGTTCTGGCCCCTGCCGGTCGGGTGGCGATCAGTGACATTGTGTGCGACAGACCGGTCCCTTTGCATCTGCAGCAGGATCCGGATCTGTGGAGTGGGTGTATCAGCGGTGCCTGGCAAGACGAGGCCTTCTTGGAGGCATTCCGCCAGCTTGGCTTTCAGCAGGTGAGTTACGTGGACCGAAGCCCGGAACCGTGGCGGGTGGTGGAGTCGATCAACTTTTACGCGGTGACCTTGGTTGGCCACTTGCCCGGCGCCGCTGACGGGTGCTGCTCGTGAATCCGCTGCGGATCAAACGTTGCATCCGCGTTGTTTCCTCAGCTGTGGTGTAGCGCCATTCACCGGGTTGCAGTCCCTCTAGAGATAAGGGACGTTCACGGTCCATCAGATCAATCTGAAAACGCACGAGCCGCAACGTCGGCAGGCCCACAGCTGCTGTCATCCGGCGGACTTGGCGGTTTCGTCCTTCCTGAAGTGAGAGCTCCAGCCAACTGGTTGGGATGGTTTTTCGAACGCGAATTGGTGGATCCCGTTCTGGAAGAGTTGGCATGGCATGGCCCTGAAGCCAGTCCGCACGAGCGGGACGCGTGCGTTGGTTCTGCACGATCACCCCGCTGCGTAGTCGATCGAGTTGGGCTGAGGTTGGGGTTCCTTCCACCTGCACCCAGTAACTGCGCCAATGGCCGTAGTTCGGGTTGGTGATGTGATGCTGTAATCGACCATTATCAGTCAAAATCAGCAACCCTTCACTATCGGCATCCAAACGGCCGGCGGCATACACCTTTGTTTCTGAAATGATCTCGGAGAGGGTTCGCCAGCGACTGTTTGGTTCTGGCGAGAACTGACTGAGAAAACCAAACGGTTTGTAGAGAAGGATTGTTTTCAACAATTAAAAGCAGTTGGCCATGTGATGTGGCGATTGACCAATCGACCTATTTCGTGACGGGTTTTTGAACTGCTTGTAAGTTGAAAATGTATCAATGCAGGCCGTCAAGGATGGAACAGCGTTTGTTGGGTTTCGGTAGCACTGTTGACGCGCAGGAACCACCCCCACCACCGGATAGCGGTTCCTCCACTCCACCGCCGCCACCTCCGCCACCGGATGGCGGTTCCTCCACTCCACCGCCGCCACCTCCGCCACCGGATGGCGGTTTCTCCACTCCACCGCCGCCACCGGATGGCGGTTCCTCCACTCCACCACCACCGTCGGATGGTGGCCCTCAGGAGCCAGAGTGGATAGATCCCGTTTTCGAGAACGTCACGATCACCTCCATTCTTTGGGGGGGCGCTAAGCATTGGGATAGAGCCCTAGCTAAATTGTCAAATGGTCGTTCGGCCTTTGTCAGTAAAGGTTCATCGGCTGGGCAAACACCTTTTGACTATGAAGAACTGAGGCTGCAAGGGGGTGGCTATTACGACGCGCCCGCTGGAACTGTTGGACATGTCCACACAAGAAATGGTGGATCCCTGATTATTAAGGACGGTCAAACGTTTAAACAGCAGCAATATGCCTGGGGTAATCAAGGCCCAGTGTTTGCAGCTAATACGCAGGATGTGACGAGTCAGATTGGTGTGATTGAAAATATGGCTGATGCTGATCTCAACAATGATGGTTTCATTGGAGAACCGGAAAAACTTGAGGAGGAAGCTGTTGTTGAATCTGTTGTGTACAACAACTTAGAAGGAGAGATGGACCGGTCGATATATAAAATGAAAGGCGGTGAAGTTTGGCTTGCTGAGCAGGGTCTAGATGTCAACGATGTCCCCATGGAAGGTGATGTTCTTAGTGGCAAGGATGGCAACCCGATCGAAACCGCGAATCTTGCAGGTTTGTACGGAATTCGTGATGGCTTTGCCATCGTTTATGCCAACAATGGCGTGTTGCAGCAGCAATCCTTCTCCTGGGGCAACCGTGGGCCAAGGGCCAAAGGTTCACTCAGGAATGTCACCAAACAGAAGTATAAAATTGAGGAACGTTTGCTTAAAGATGTTGATGGTGACGGGAAGATTGGTGAGGACGGCTTTGAAGATCTTGAGGTGTCTCAAGTTCTCGTTAAAGGGTCGAGAGATGGTTTTGATCGCTCGCTTTGCAGGTTAACCAACGGAGCTTTTGTTCTTTGCGAACGAAAGGCTGATGTTGGGCTACCTGCTTTGGATGCCGACCCACTGAAAGCGTCTGACGGCAAGCCCTTCAACGCGACAGATGTTGTCGGATTGTTGGGATTACGGCGTGGTTTCGCAGCGATTATGAAGCAGGGTGACTCATTCACCATGCAGAAATTCAAATGGGGGAGCCGTAGTCCTAAGGCCTATGGAAAAACATACGATATAACAAGAAAAATTGATGAATATGAAATTGAAGCGGATCAAGATTTCAATGGCGATCAGGTGATTGGAGAAGCTGATGTTGAAGTTGATACGACGATTGCTCGGTTGATCAGAGACGGAAGTGATCTATTTGATCAAAGTTTGTATGAAACAAGCAATGGTCATCTCATCTTTGCCGAGTCAGGTCTTGTTAAAGATGACACCCCCTTCGAAGATGAGATTGTGAACGATAAAAATGGTCAGCCTTACAATGCTGCGAATGTGAAGGGTATTTATCCGATTAAGAGAGGCTTTGCCTTGATCGAACAAATCGATGGTGTTTATAAGGAACAAGGATTCAGAGTTAAGGGCGATCGAGGGCCAAAACCCTTCGGCAAGCTCAGAAAAGTAAGGAACATTATTAAGACAGAAGAAAAGGCAAATCTTGATCTGGATGGAAATAATGTGATTGGAGATGGCAAGTCAAATTCTGAGCCTGGCTTTAGGGCCATTCATCCGATCGACCTGGCTGCGTTCACAGATTCTCTGGCCTAGTGGACACAGGGTCGCCGGTTCAACGGGGGCCCTGATCGTCTTTTTGCCTTGATCAGTCGTTGCTTTGGCGAGCTCTCCATAAGTTCACAACGCCGATTGAGATCAGCAACAGGCCGATGTTCATCGACAGGGGTGGGAGCGTCATGGTCGGTTACATCGCGGCGTGGAGCCTAATGGCTCCCAATCTGGTTTGTTCGGTTGGTCACTGGCGAGCTTTTAAAATGGGTGCTGATCTGCTTGAGACCAGCACCCCATGATTGAAACCTCGGGCGTGATCGAGAAGGAACAAGGCAATGGGTTCTATCTGGTCACCCTCGAGCAGCCTGCAGGTCACCAGTGTTTATGCCGTGCGGCTGGAAAACTGACCAAGTTTCGAATCAAGCTCCTTGCAGGAGACAAGGTGTTGGTCGAAATCAGTCCGTATGACCTGACGCGTGGACGGATCACCTATCGGGAACGCAATGCTGGTTCCCCTGGTGGCCGTCCCGGTGGAAATCGCCCCGGGGGACCAAGGCGACGCTGATCCTTGCTGTCAAGCAGGAACCATTAAGGCTTCGATGGCTGCTTTAAACACACTGCGCTGCTTGACGCCACGCCATTGTTGAACCATTTCTTTGTGATGAAACAGTTGAACTGTTGGGGTTCCATTCACCCCAGCCTGTTCAGCAATCTCTTGATCGGCCTCGATATCGATCACAACAGCCTGAGCGTCACCATTCAGTTCGTTGATGACGCGCTGTAGCTGTGGTTTGAGCACGTGGCACGGACCACACGTGGGCGATGTGTAGATCACCAAGAGAGGCTTGCTGCTGTCGTGATAAAGCCTGCGCAGCGCATAACTCCCTCTCTGCCAGGGGGCATTGGGGCGATAGGTCTCTTCCGTTGTGGTCTCGACGTTTTTTGGAACCTCTGCTTTATCGGGTTCGACGCTGTCGCGTTGGATCCGCTGAGCCAAGTTGTGATGGCTGAGCCAGCGTTCAGCAGCAAGAGCTGCTTTGCAGCCGCTTCCAGCCGCTGTAATGCCTTGGCGCCACTCGAAATCAGCCACATCTCCAGCGGCGAAGACCCCTTCTGTGGTGGTTTCTGGGCGACCGGGCTCTGTCAATAAATACCCCTTGGCATCGAGTTCAAGTTGGCCTTGCAGTAGTTCGGTATTCGGCGTGTGCCCAATCGCGTAAAACAACCCCTTCACCGGCAGGATGTCGCGTTTGTCAGACGTTCGATTGCGGAGTTCCAGGCTTTCGAGCCAGGCTTTTCCTTGAACATCAACGATCTCACTGGTCCAGTGCACCGTGATGGATGGATTGGCAAGAACGCGATCTGCCATCGCTGCACTAGCTCTGAGCTTGTCTGAGCGCACAATCAAATGCACATGGCTGCCGTATTTCGTGAGGTAAACCGCTTCTTCGCAGGCCGAGTCTCCTCCCCCCACCACAGCCAATTCTTCGTTGCGGAATTGGGGTGTGGCACCGTCACAGATCGCGCAAGCGCTAATGCCCAGGCTCCAGAATTGATCCTCTGAGGGCAGCCTCAACCTGTTGGCGCTTGCACCCGTGGCGATGACGAGCGCGTGAGTCTGAATCGATTGACCATCGGCTTCGACGCGGAACGGGCGTTCGCTGAGATCAATCGCATCGGCATCCACCTCCAGCAAATGGGTTCCCCAGCGCTTGGCCTGCGCTTTCATCAGATCCATCAGATCTGGTCCCAACACACCATCTGGAAAACCAGGAAAATTTTCGACATGGGTGGTGGTCATCAACTGACCACCAGGAATTCCCCCACGCTCAAAACCGGTAATGAGGAGAGGGTGCAAGTTGGCTCGAGCGGCATAAATCGCTGCTGTGTATCCGGCTGGACCTGAGCCAACAATGACAAGATTCTCAACAGCAGACTGATCAGGCGAAGAAGACTGGCCGATGGCCATTTTCTTAAGCGGAATGACTATGAGTTAAATCTACTGCTGTTGTCACGAGGTCGTGACTTGCCGATGCAAATGAGCCAACAGAATGTTCGAGCTAAACTTAACTACGCCTTTAGGTTTCAGCCTGGTTTTCGGTTGTTAGCCCTCCGCCTGTCAGTCGGTGTCGTTTGCTTGGGTTGAGTGGAACGGGCTGAATGCTGGCCTCAAGCATTGTTTTGTTTTCGCCCATACACGTGATCCATTCGCGAAATTCTTGGGTGACCGCATAACTGTCTTCATAGCGCTCTTCGCCGTCAAGTACTGCAATTCTGGTGGATGCCCAACCCGTTGCAACGCTAACTCGACGTTCCATTGCAGCGTTCATGGTCTCTCCTCCGTTGGGCAACAGGTTGCTGGTTCGAGGGGCAAGAAACCCCCTTCAATTCGCAGAAATTCGCATTTTTCTACGACAAAAGATGTTGTCTGCGCTGCAGAAATGAGGGGAGCTCGGGCGTTTTCAGGCGAATGACTGCGCCGGCACCATCTTCGACCGCCTCAAGCGGCAACGACATCGTTGCCCATTGCTGCTGCGTCTCCGCGTCGTCTATGTCGCTTCCTGCCTGTGGGCGAATGACGTAGGGCTCTGCTCTGGACCAGCCACGTGCATAGCCCATCAGCAGTGGGTCGGCCGGGGCGAAGACGTAAGACGCATGTCGTGGGATCGGCTCCTTCGCAGCGAGGTCTGGAGTCATGCGGACGGCCCGGGTGATGCCTTGTACAAAACGACTCCGGGTCACCACGGTCGTCAAGTAGGCCACCACACGCAGTCGGGGAGCATCAAACCCCTCAGAGCACATGTCGATGCTCACAAGCCAGTCCGCGGATCCGTTCTGGAACGCGTGCAGTCTTTGACTGGCATCTTTGTCCTGGGAGTGGACTAGATCAACACTGTTTCCATCTTCCCGTAACAGCCTGCTGATCGCAGCGGCATGGTCGATGTCTCGAGCGATCACGAGGCCTGCAGCCTTGGCATGATCCTTGCGAATCGCCATCAGTTTGCGTTGGGCTTTGATCAGCACCTGCTGGCCGATGCTGCTGCTGTCCGCGAGGCGGATCGCCCTTCGTAAGTTGCGAGAACGCCAACTTTCCCGCTGCTCCATCGACAGTGGAGAAACGTCCCGATCCGGTTGTCCTTCACGACTGTGCTCGACCCAGCCGTCTTGAAATCGGAATTCCAGCGGCCGCACATCCCCTGCTGCAATCAGCTCATGGGGCTCGACACAAAGATCGGGAACGATTTCCTCAGCCGCTTCACCGTGCCTAAAGACACGCACCCGACGGGCGGCACAGAAAGCCAGGTTGTCAGCACGAAACGGTGTGCCGGTTAATCCAAGTCGCAGCCGACAGGAGGCTGTGAGATCGAGAAATGTATGTCCCCAAGCCGCCGCATCGGGATCTTCGGGGTCAACCCCAAGATGATGTGCTTCATCAGCGATGGCCAGACAGGTTGCCTGGTCCCATTGCTGTAGCTCAGCCAGCAGTTGATCTCGGTGTCTCCGCGCTGCTTGATACGTAATCAGCAGACCATCTGCATTGAATGCAGCATGGCTGTTGTTTGGTGGACTGTTGTTTGGTGGGTTGTTGTCCGGCCAATCCCTCAAGTGCAGATTTAACCGTTCCGCAGCCCGTTGCCACTGCACCGCGATGGAGGTGCGATGACAAAACACCAGAAAGCGCTGCAAGCGTTGTTCCCGCACCATGCTGCGAAACGCCAGCAATGCTCCCAAGGTTTTGCCAGCCCCCGGGCCCGCAAAGACCAGCACGTCGCGCTCGTTTGGTTTGAGCGGATCCAGGCGTCGACGTAGCAGCTGGATTAGTTGTTGCTGCCATTGGCGTGGTCTGATCTCTTCGGAAGAGACCGTTCCTCGCAGAGCAAAGGACGGGGCTTCGATGGATGCGCGGCCGAAGATAAGTCTTTTTAACCATTCCTTTCCTCTCAGGCATCTCTACGGTCCGGCCATCAGTTCAAAACGGGAACGGCTCCCGCCTCTTGTCATGGTTAAACGCCGCTCATCACCTGATTCTCTGGACAGCCAACGTCGTCAATTGGATCGTTGCTGGTCAGCTGAATGCGACATCGACCCTTTGATTTTGCGTCGCCGATTGTTGTATCGCCAGGGTCATTGGTTGCAAGCCCGCGGAATTGAGCAGGAAGTGCATCCCATCATCTGGCACTGACGACACAACGTTGGGTGCTCTTAAAGCGCTTCGGCGTGGTTCACCACGAGGCGCTCCACTTCGATCAATGCCTCTTCAGCGGCACGTCGTGCTGCTTCTTGGTCATTGTTGGCGGTCTCCATGAGTTGTTGGCTCAGTCGTTCAATCATTTCAAGTCGTTTCTCATCCAACATCGCCACAATCTCAGTCTCAACCAGGGTTCGTACGGCTTTGATCCTCAAGCTGTCCGCTGCTGCTTCATCAAACGTGCCCTGAACCAGTTCCTGGATAAAGAGGCGATGAACCTCACTACTCCGGAGGAAACTTTCTGTGGCATTGATGATGCCATCAACCAAGGTGCGATCAGGCTCGGACTCCTGTTCGCTCAGTTTGAACTCCCAATCAAGATGACGGCGTTGCCAACCGGCTGAATGCAGGCTTGGCATCACGCTTTGCGAAAAGGTGTCTACAGATATTTCGTAGATCCGTTCCGCCAGACGCTCACACCAGTCTCTTCCGTGGCTTTTTAACGTTTCCTGCATTGTGGATCGTTCCACAGAGTGGCCTCCGTGGTGGCTGTGGCAGACGCCGTCCGGACACTCGATCGCAGTGAGACCCATGATACGCAGGAAGGGTGCTTATGGCGTAGCTATAGGTACTGAAATTGGGAGTGGTTCTTCAGAAAACTTCCTGATCCCCTGCGGGCGACCCCCTAACCTCGCTGCGTCGGAGGTTGTCTCACCTTGCCCAGACTTCTCATCCCGGTAGAGGCGCTGCCGGGCGAAACACGTGTTGCTGCCACGCCGGACACGGTGAAGAAATTTCGATCGCTTGGATGCTCGGTTTCCGTTGAGCGTGGAGCGGGTTCTGCGTCGGGATATCTCGATCAGGCCTATGCAGATCAAGGGGCTGATCTGGTGGATCCATCTGATCCCAGTGCTTGGCATCAGGCCGATGTTGTGCTTTGCGTTCAAACCCCACCAGCGGAGTCTCTGGCCCGGATGAAGCGTCAGTCAGTGCTGGCTGGCTTGTTGTCGCCATACGGCAATGACCGCTTGGCGAGCAGCCTGCAGGCGGCAGGTTTGTCTGCACTGTCACTGGAGTTACTTCCACGCATTAGCCGGGCGCAAGCGGCGGATGCTCTCTCGTCCCAAGCCAATATCGCCGGTTACAAATCTGTATTGCTCGCGTCATCAGCATTGGACCGCTACTTCCCAATGCTGATGACAGCGGCGGGGACTGTTCAACCCGCGCGGGTTGTGATTCTGGGCGCTGGCGTAGCAGGGCTGCAAGCGGTGGCCACAGCGCGTCGCTTGGGCGCTGTGGTGTACGTCAGCGACATTCGTCCCGCGGTGAAAGAACAGGTCGAATCCCTTGGTGCCCGCTTCATTGATCCACCGGAGATGGAGGACAAACCAGCCGAATCGGGTGGGTATGCCAAGCAGGCTTCTGACGCCTTCCTGGCGGCTCAGCGTCAACAGCTTTCCGATCAACTGGCTGAGGCGGATGTGGCGATTTGCACCGCTCAGGTGCCGGGACGTCGAGCTCCGCGTCTGATCAGTGAAGACATGCTTGATCGCATGCGTCCTGGTGCCGTTGTGGTTGATTTGGCCGTTGCGCAGGGTGGCAACTGTGCTGCAACCGTCGTGGGGCAAACCGTCGAGCGGAACGGTGTGAAGCTGATTGGAGGCAACGACCTGCCCTGCACCGTGCCCAACCACGCCAGTGCCCTCTATGGCCGCAATCTTGTGGCGTTGTTGGAGCCAGTCTTTAAGGATGGCGCGGTCACCCTTGATGTGGAAGATGAGTTGATTGCCGGTTGTTTGATTTGCCATGACGGCACGATCAGGCGAAGCGATGTCCTCACCCCAGGAGCGAATTGATGGACGCAAACTTTGTTGAGTTCCTCTGGGTGCTGCTGCTTGGCAGCCTTTTGGGATTGGAACTGATCGGCAAAGTGCCTCCCACTTTGCATACTCCATTAATGAGTGGAGCAAATGCCGTTTCGGGCATCACCGTGCTGGCGGCGTTGACCGCAATCATCAAAGCGGGCGATAGCCCTGTTTTGTTGCTGCTTGGTTCCGTTTCGCTGGGCTTTGCTCTGTTCAATGTGATCGGTGGCTTCCTGGTCACCGACAGGATGCTGGCCATGTTCAGCCGTAAGCCCGCGCGCAAGGAGAACAGCTGATGGACGTTCTGAAGTACGCCATTGAACTGGTTGCTGTTCTGCTGCTTGCCTTAGGGATCAAGGGCCTCTCCAAGGTGCGTTCAGCCCGTGGAGCAAACCAGCTGGCTGCAGTGGCCATGGCCCTAGCCGTCCTAGGGCTGCTGATCAACTATCTAGGCACAAGCGGAATTACCGCGGCTGCCTGGATCTGGATCATCGTTGGCACGTTGATTGGAGGGTCTCTCGGAGCCATTACCGCTCAGCGGGTGCCGATGACCTCTATGCCGGAGACGGTGGCCTTGTTCAACGGCTGTGGCGGCATGTCTTCGCTGTTGGTGGCCTTGGCGGCGGCGCTCTACCCGCTGGCCCTCGAGGCAACTGGGCCAGTGGCGTTGGTGTCGATCGTGGTGTCGGTGTTCGTTGGTTCGATCACCTTCACCGGTTCGATCGTGGCGATGGCCAAGTTGCAGGGCTGGTTGTCGACTCCGGCCTGGATGCAGAGCCAGTTGCGCCATGTGGTGAACATTGCTCTTGCAGTGGCGGCCCTTGTGGGCGCCATCGAGATGTTGCGCACTGGCGGCGGTGCCACAGGCCTATGGCTTCTGGTGGCGGCGTCTGGGCTGCTCGGCATCGGAGTGACGCTGCCCATCGGTGGCGCCGACATGCCGGTGGTGATTTCGCTGCTGAACAGTTATTCCGGTGTGGCGGCGGCGGCGGCCGGTTTTGTTGTGGGCAGCCAGCTGCTGATCGTGGCTGGCGCCATGGTCGGTGCCGCCGGCTTGATCCTCACGCAGGTGATGTGCGATGGAATGAATCGCTCATTGGTGTCGGTCTTGTTTGGCGGAGCCCTTGGAGCGTCAAGCACGAGCGGGGCTGGTGGTGGTGAATACACCAACATCACCAGCTGCAGTTCTGAGGAGTGTGCTCTCACCCTTGAGGCGGCTGAGCGGGTCATCATCGTGCCGGGGTATGGCCTGGCGGTGGCCCAGGCACAGCACACCTTGAGGGAGGTCACCAGGGTTTTGGAGAGTGCCGGGATTGATGTGGCTTATGCGATTCATCCCGTAGCAGGCCGGATGCCGGGTCACATGAATGTGCTGCTAGCCGAAGCGGATGTGCCTTATGAGCAGCTCAAAGAAATGGACCAGATCAATCCGGAATTTCCTGCCACAGATGTGGTCCTCGTGCTTGGGGCCAATGATGTGGTGAATCCCCAGGCGAAGAACGATCCCGAATCGCCTCTCTATGGCATGCCTGTTTTGGACGTACAGGAAGCTCGCACCGTTTTTGTGGTTAAACGCGGAATGAGTGCTGGTTATTCCGGCATCAAGAACGATTTGTTCGAGCTGTCCAATACCTCGATGGTGTTCGGCGATGCCAAGAAAGTTCTGGGGGACCTGCTCGTTGAACTAAAGGATTTGGGCCTCGGCAAAAAGTGAATGCTCGCGTCCGTCGCGATGCTGACCACCCCCAGCTGCTGAAGCAGCTGGGGGTTTCGTCCTTTCAACAACGTTTTCCCTGGATTGGAGGAGATCTACAGACCCTGAGGGACACGCTGAGGCCTGTTGATCTTCCCTCTGAACTAGGGCAGCCGGTGCTGATTGATGTGCCGGCTTTGAGCAGTGGAGCTGCGGCAGCAGGACAGCTGTTGGCCCTGTTGGATCAACCGCAGGGGCAGCTATCACCAGAACAGCCATCTCAAGAACAGCCATCTCAAGAACAGCCATCGCGGGGACTTGTCTTGCTGTTGCATGGCTTGGGGGGCTCCAGTTCTCGTGAAGGGTTGCGGAGAATGGGGGTGGCTTTGCAAGCCGTGGGCTTTGCAGTGCTGCGTTTGAATTTGCGCGGGGCTGATCCCGGCCGACATCTGGCCGGAGGTACCTATGCGGCCCGTTGCAATAGCGATTTGCTTCCAGTGATTGAGCGAGCACGCTCTCTCGCCGCTGGCAGGCCTCTGTTCGGTGCTGGCATTTCGCTTGGCGGAACCATGCTGCTCAACGCTTGCTTAAGCGCTCCTGGGGTCCTGGACGGATTGTTTTGCGCCAGCAGTCCCCTCGATCTGGCCGATTGCAGCGCTTCAATCGAGCGTCCGCGCAATCGGATTTATCAACGCTGGCTGTTGAAACGTCTGGTGCGGCAGACCGCTGCCGATCCCTTCGGAATCTCCGCAGTGGAAGAGCAGTCTCTGGGGGGGGATCAACCGCCAAGCACGATTCGTCAGTTCGATGCAGCGATTACAGCGCCACGTTGGGGGTACAGGGATGTAGATGATTACTACAGTCATGCTTCCCCTCTGCCACATTTGAGCGCGGCGGCGGATCGTTTTCCGCCAACCCTTTTGTTGCAAGCTCTAGATGATCCTTGGGTCCCCGTTGCTGCGGCTCGCATGCTGGCCAACAGAGTGCAGGCTCACTCGTCCATTCAGGTGATGCTCACCCGTCATGGCGGTCATAACGGCTTTCATGGCCAAGGGGGATGCTGGGGCGATCAAGTGGCTGCGAAATGGTTAGGGCAATTGGAGGAAAGAATGAAAGGAACTAACTCTTCATCGATTTGTTCGTAAAGAGAGCGAGTTGCTAGACGTTGTATTGAGGGAAGGATTGCATGATTCATATCTAAGCAGGATGTTCTCTCCGTTGACTTGGTGTACGAAGGGGAGTATGGATGGAGGGAATGTGCAGTTGTTCTGCGGGTGGAAAGACTTGATTGAATTGAATTCAATAGAATTTTAGCTGTAATGCTTGTTTGTGATCATTTATTGGTGACTATTGGCAGTCTGGCTGAATGGGTTTTTGGCAATCGCTCGAGTTTGAGGATGAGGCACTTGCTTTGTATGATGCTTTGCGGCTTTGTAGGAGAGCACTCTTGGCGACTAAGCTTGATGCAGTCTGTGGCATATGTGGATTTGATTTTGATGTCTTTGATTCTGGTATGGCTTGCAATTCTCCTTGTGATCGAGGCGGTTTCTCTCGCTTGGCTGGGAAGAATATGAATTATAAGGTGTTGCTCGATCATTGATTTTTCCTTGTCTGTTTCATTGACTTGTGTTGAACAGGTCGCCCGGGCTTTAAGTGTTGCGATTGTCGATATAAAATCACCGGAGTAGGCCTGGAATCGTCTTGCAATTAAAGGTTCGCTAATGCTGAGGGCTGGCTTGAAATGGGGTTGTTTTGATGGTCCATTCTTCGCAGATTGTTTTGTTGATCACATGGCTTTGAACAATCGGCTCGATTTTTTCGGGTGTGACTGATGCGTACCAAATTCCCTCCGGCCAAATCAGCAGAACAGGGCCACGTTCGCAGATGCGCAGGCAGTCAGCTTTGCTGCGTAACACCACACCTTCCGGTCGGCCTGGATCTTCAAGCCCCAGTTGCTTCACCACCCGCTTCAGCTCGGACCAGCTGGCAGCGCCAATCTCGGGATCGCAGCATTTTGCCTTGGTCGGTGTGGCGCAAAGCAATAAATGATGGCTGATCCGCGGGGTGTTCATGCCGCTAAGGCGGCCATCGGCATCCTGCGGGTGCCGCGGCTCACCTGTTCACGTACCGCACTGCGAGCCCATTGATCCACCTGAAGCACATCATCAAGCTGGGGATGATCCATCAGATCGGGTTTATGGCGTTCGCAGGCCGCTTCGATCACGTCTGGAATATCAAGGAAATGGATCCGTTCTTCGAGGAACTGAGCCACTGCTTCTTCATTCGCGGCATTCAGAACTGCAGGCATGGTCCCGCCCGCTCGGCCTGCTGCATAGGCCAGTTCCATGCAGGGGTATTTCGTTGTATCAGGAGCTCGGAAGCTGAGTTGCCCTACTTCGGTGAGATCTAGTCGTCTCCATGGGGTTTCAAACCGCGCTGGCCAACTGAGGCAATAGAGGATGGGTAATTTCATATCGGGCCATCCAAGTTGGGCTAATACCGATGAATCCGCCAGTTCAATCATCGAGTGAATGATGCTTTGCGGATGGATCACGATCTCGATGTGGTCGTAATCCAAACCAAATAAATAGTGAGCTTCAATCACTTCCAGCCCTTTGTTCATCAACGTGGCTGAATCAACCGTGATCTTTCGCCCCATGCTCCAGTTGGGGTGTCGGGTGGCATCGGCCACGGTGGCGTTTTCTAGATCAGCTGCATCCCAATCCCGGAAAGCCCCTCCGGATGCTGTGAGTTGAATCCGTCGTAGACCTGGTGTGGGTACACCCGTCGAGAGGCGGGCATTTTCAGCCCAAGGGGTTCCCTGTAGACACTGGAAAATGGCGGAATGCTCGGAATCAGCTGGTAGTAATCGACTGCCACTTTTCTTCAGTTCTGGCAGCACCACCGGGCCTGCTGCGATCAACGTTTCCTTGTTGGCGAGGGCCAGATCTTTGCCGGCACGGATGGCTGCCAAGGTGGGTAGGAGCCCTGCGCAGCCAACGATTCCAGTCACGACGAGATCGGCTGTATCCCAAGAAGCCGCAATGTTCAGCCCTTCAGCTCCTCCCACCAGTTGCGGCGGACGATTTGGCCGTTGATGAACCGGAAGTGCGTCAAGACGCTGCTGTAATTCCGGCAGCAGGCTGTCATCCGCCAAAGCAACCAATTCAGGTTGATGATGTTGGATCTGTTGCACCAGGAGCTTCAGGTTTCGACCAGCTGTCAGAGCCACAACCCTGAATTGATCTGAAAATTCCTCGGCGATCTCAAGGGTTTGGGTTCCGATCGAACCCGTGGAGCCCAGCACGCTGATGGCTTTCACAGGAGAACGGCAAGTCGCAACAGTCTCCCATTAGGACAGGCGATCGCTGGCAAGCTACCCATCAACTTGTGATCAACAGGTCCGTCATGGCTGTGAAAGAACAGTGGAGATCAGGTCTCGGCTTTGTTCTGGCAGCAGCCGGCAGCGCTGTGGGGCTCGGCAATCTCTGGGGATTTGCCTACCGAGCCTCCCAGGGCGGAGGCATGGTTTTTTTGATGTTGTATCTATTAATTGTGGTGGTGGTCTGTCTGCCACTGCTTGTGGCCGAGATGGCCCTCGGTCGCAGCACGGGGCGTAGTCCGCTGGTGGCACCGGCTGTGGCTGGTGGTCGCCTCTGGCAACCAATGGGCTGGCTGTTTGTTTTGGTGTCCTTCGGAATCCTTGGCTTTTATGTGATCTTGATGGGATGGACGGGTCAAACATTGCTGCATGCCTTGATTCATGGACTGCCGCAGGACAAGGCAATTGCGCAAGACTTTTTTGATCAGATTCGTGGTGGACAGCCTGCTTTTTTAGGACAGTTCTTAAGCCTGATCCTTACCAGTCTTGTTGTCGCTTGTGGTGTGCAGAAGGGGATTGAGCGTTTGTCTCGCTGGGGGTTGCCGTTGTTATTTATTCTGTTAATTGGCCTCGCTATATGGGCAGCTGGTTTGCAGGGGGCTCATGAGGGCTATCGCACTTTTCTGCTGCGTTGGGATGCGAATGAGTTGTTAAATCCCACCACAATTAGCAACGCGTTTAAACAGGCATTCTTCTCGATTGGGGCTGGGATTGGAGCGATCTTGGCCTATGCCTCTTATCTCGACCGTCGTGCTCACTTACCACGAGAATCTGTGCTGATCGTTGGTATGGATACTGCCGTAGGTCTGCTGGCAGGGATGGTCACATTCCCGTTGGTGATGAGTTTTGGGCTGGCAGATGCTGTGAGCAAATCCACCATCGGAACGTTATTCATCACCCTGCCGACTGGTTTGTCATCGCTTGGTATGACTGGCCGCTTGGTGGCGGTCCTCTTTTTTGCATTGGCCTATATCGCTGCGATTACCTCATCGGTTTCTCTCCTAGAGGTCCCTGTGGCAAGCCTGATGGACCGGTTGGGTTGGACTCGTGTGCGGGCGGTGTGTGTTTCAGCCGTGTTGACGCTTCTGATTGGCTTGCCCGCAGTGACTGGATTGCCAAAGCTTCCAGGTTTGTCGGATGCCGTCAGCTCACTGGATGTTCTGGGTTGGATGGACTCGCTCTTTGGGGGAGTGCTTTTGATCCTTGGTGGATTGTTCCTGACTATTTTGTTGGGTTGGGTGGCGCCGTCGCGGTTGCGCAATGACTTGAACGGTTGCAATACGCCCCCTGCGTTACAGCGTCTTCTGCTAGTGATGTTGCGCTGGGTATCGTTGCCAGTAGTAACAATTGGCGTGATTATTAGTGTGATCGAATTCTTATAAAAGGACAGTGATATGAATGCTTTTCAGGCGTTTGGATCCGGTTTGTCTTCCATCATTTGTTGCATTTTGCGGATGCGTACCAACATCTTTTGCCAAACCTCAAGCTTCCACTGATCTTCGGCATCCTTGCTCTGCGATGCCAATTCAGCTTGCTTGTTTAATTTTGCGTCCAGGTCCTGCCCCGCTTCGAAGGCCTTCATCAGCTCCATTTCTAGTTTGGCCGTTTCCATGAAATTCAATCGTTTGAGCCAGAGCACGATGTCTTCTCGATGTCATGCCATTCTGCCTGGTCTGCGCAGTCATTTCTTTTTTGATGCGTTGAAGTGTTGTGGGTAAGTGATTTTGGCGAATGAGATGGAATGTGTCGATTACGGCTGGCTAACGCCATCCAACAACTTGTGTTTTGCAATGCATGTATCTCGTGACATTGATTGATTTGTTATGAGCGAATCCAATCCGTGATTCCGCCGGCCCGATCGATTAGCTCGATTCCCTTCCGGCTGAGTTCATCTCGTATCCGGTCTGCTTCGGCATAGTTTTTGGACGCTTTTGCTGCTAAACGAGCCTCGATTGCCGCTTGAATGTCGGCATCGTCGTGTGTTTTCTCGGATTCCTTCTCTGCGCAGAGTCCCAGCACAGCGGCGAGTTCTCGTAACAATTGCCATTGGCCCTGCAGCCGTTTGTCTTCGTTGTTGATGGCATCTCCCCGATCCAGGCGGTTGGCGAGCGCCCTCAATGGGCGGGCTAACTCAAACAGCACTGCCAAGCCACCGGAGCTGTTCAGGTCATCGTCCATGGCAGTAATGAAGCGCAGTCGCTGCTCCTCCAATTCACTGCTGGATTCGGCTGATTTGGCGTCGTCTCCCAAGACTTCGCTATGGCGCTCACCAACCAACAGGGCGCTATTCAGTCCTTTCCAGCCGCTGGCGGCAGCATCAAGGGCTTCGGCGGTGAAATCGAGGGGCTTGCGGTAGTGCGCTTGCAGCACAAAGAGCCGCAGGGTCATTGGCGACACACCGCTGTCGAGCAGGGCGCGGATCGTGGTGAAGTTGCCAAGAGATTTCGACATCTTTGTACCTCCGACATTGACCATGCCGTTGTGCATCCAAAGCTTCGCCAGGGTGGCGCCATTGGCAGTTTCGGATTGGGCGATCTCGTTCTCGTGGTGCGGAAAGACCAGATCACCGCCGCCGAGGTGGATGTCGATCGTCAGGCCGAGTTCCTGGCGCACCATGGCTGAGCATTCGATGTGCCAGCCCGGCCGACCTGGCCCCCAGGGGGAGTCCCAGCTTGGTTCGCCAGCTTTGGCCCCTTTCCAGAGGGCGAAATCAAAGGGGTGACGCTTGCGGGTGTCCTCCCCATCTGTGGTGCGGCCGCTGGCTCCCTGTTGTTGTTCGTTGGTGTCGCGGCCACTGAGTTTGCCGTAATTCTTGGCCTTTGAAATGTCGAAATAGACATCGCCATCGGAGCTGTAGGCCGCCCCTTTGGCCTCCAGTTCGCCAATCAGGTTCTGAATGCCATCAATGCAACCGGTGGCCCGTGGCATGCGGTCTGCTGGAAGGATGTTGAGCCGGCTCATATCGATTTCGAAGGCCTCGATATTGCGCTCGCTCACAGCCTGCATCGTGCTGCCTTCTTCGGTAGCTCGATTGAGGATTTTGTCGTCGATATCGGTGTAGTTCTGAATGTAGGTGACGTCGTAACCTCTCCAAATCAGATAGCGCCGCAGCACATCCCAATTGATGTAACTTCTGGCATGACCTAGGTGACACAGGTCATAAACCGTGACACCACAGCAATAGATGCTGACCTTCCCCTCTTCCAATGGAGTAAAAGGCTCCGAGCGGCGCGTAAGGCTGTTTGTAAGCCGCAGGGTCATGGGTGGGCGGATTGCAACCGTCGTACAAGTGTAATTCTTGGCAGTGCCCTAAATCAAAAAAATTATTTATTGAAAGAGCTGATTTTGCTGTTTCTTATGAGAATGATGGGAATTTAATTGATCAATTTTTGTTGAGAAAAGAGGAGCTTTTGGACTCTCTCTTGTCGTGATGTGAGTTTAGTCTTGATTGCTTAAGTGTGCATTCAAATTCTTTTGATCCAAGTTGCCTTGAGAAGATCGGCGTTGGCTGTGAATGAAGTATTTCGTTCGTTTGGACTTTTAGGGGGTGGTTGTTAGGTTGAAAAAAGAGTTGGCAGAAAGTAATCCCATGGCTTGGACGTTCAACCCAAGATCGGCATTGACCCAGATGGGCTTCGCTGAATCAGTGGCCTTCTCGCTGGCTCCACCACCAGAAGACAGTTCACCGCCAGGGGATGACAGTTCACCACCAGAAGACAGTTCACCTCCAGGAGACAGCTCCCCACCAGGGGACAGTTCACCTCCAGGAGATGACAGCTCACCTCCTGGAGATGACAGCTCACCTCCAGGAGACAGTTCACCTCCAGGAGACAGTTCACCTCCAGG
>NZVB01000084.1 GCA_002701375.1 Cyanobium sp. NAT70
CCGGTCTTAACAACTCAGCCAGCCTTTCTGGCGGCGCTAGTGCAGACCAAGGATTGGCAGCTTGAGCTGCCCGTTGTGCTCTGCACAGGGCATAGCGCCCGTGGCTGTAGTGAAGCGCGTTGGTTCGATTCAGCCACTCACGGCACTGTTGGTAGGCCCCCAGATACGTCAGGATCGCAATTTGCTGGGCTTGTTCTTCCTCATCTCGGCTTGCCCGAATGCGCTGATCCTGCAGCGTTTGTGCCAGCTCTAAATCGTTGCCATAGAGCCACCAACCCTGTTCGCTGCTTGATGCTGACACCATCGCTCAGAAGATCGTCAGCGATTGATTTGGGTTCGCTTTTGGCCTGTTGTTCTGCCGTAATTGTTCAAATCTGTTGGCGAGGGCGGTGGCGGACTGAATTGGTGTGAATCGCAGTTGGGCACTTCTGCGGGCTCGAGTTTTGATTTGCCGGCATTCGTCGCGGTGTTGATAGCACCAAATCAACTTTGCGGCGAGGTCCTGACTCTGGCCAGGCTCGACCAGTAGACCATCCACTCCGTGGGTGATCACTTCGAAGGCTCCTCCGACGCCACTGCTGATCGGTAGGACGCCATGGGACATCGCTTCCGCCACCACCATCCCGAAGGATTCCGGATGCAACGAAGGGAACACCAGCACATCGAGACTTTGATAGAAATCACTCAAGGCATCTGGGTCGACAAATCCAAGCCAGTGCACTTGGTTCTGCATTCCCGCTTGTCCACAAAAGTGCTGTAGGGCTTGGCTGTAGTCCTCGGAAAAGGCTTTGCCCGCCAGGCTGAGTTGGAACGGAATGCCTGAAGCCTTGAGTTGGCTGGCTGCCTCAAGAAGGACATGCACGCCTTTGGATTGCATTAGCAATCCGCTGAAGCCGATGCGCAGCACGGATCCATTCCCTTCTGCAGCAGGTTGCGGCAGTTGGTCGCTCTGCAGGGGCGGATGCACGATCGGATGATCGGCGACATCGAGGCCCATCTGAACCAGCAGTCGGCGTACTTCTCTGGATGCAAACGCCAAGGAAAACGGTTTGTTGATGGGCAACCAGTTCCCTGGGAAGGGGGATCCCATAAAACCAATGTGCTGGATGGTGGGGATGTCGTGCTCCAGAACGGCATCGAGCAGCTCCTTGCCAAGCAGATCCAGATTGCCGATCAGGCAGGCATCCGGTTGATACCTCGAGAGTGCTGTGTTGAGGCAGGCAAGGTTGTGCTCTTGGCGCCGCTGTCGTTCGGCCAGATCTTGCAGGTTCTGGACGCCTTCGTGATACTTCCCCAGCAGCTGCAAGTCGCGCTGGATGTCAACGGAGGTCGAGGAGGGTCCCAGTTGTGGTTGATCTCCTGTCAACACGTGGGCCTGATAGCCCAATCCGGCCAGCCCATCGGTGAGTCGCTGCATGCACAGCCCGAAACCGCCCAGGTTTTGCGGGGGATAAATGTTGGTGATCACCAGCAGCTGCATGGCTCAGGTGTTGGCCTGGATGGCTGAATTCTCCACTGTCGTTGCAGCGCATCAAGCCCACTACACTCCGCGCGACGACAACGGACCATGACGCTGGAGCGCTACGACGGTCGTGATCTTGGGCAGCGACCTCACCTTGCAGTGTTGGGATCGAGCAAGGTCGGCAATTTTGTGGTGACGGTGCCGTTGTTGCAGGCCCTCCATCACTGTTACCCCAATGCTGTGATTGATTTTTGGGGGAGTGAGTTGACTCGAGATTTCGAGGAGGCTTTGGCGATGATCAGTTGGCGCACCTCCTGGGATCGGAAGGATGGCGACCAATTTCAGCAATTGGCAGTCGCAGCTCAACAACGACTGGAGGCGGCTGGGGAGATTGATTTGTTGATCAATTGCGATGGTTTTAACCCGGTGACGCAGGTGCTGGGAGCTTGGTTGCGGCCTCGTTTCGTGGCAGGAGCAGTCTTAACGGCTAACGGGCGCAACAGCCTGCCCTGGGGCAGCCACCCCTACCAACGCTTTCTGAACGATCCTGATTGGGATTCAACGGCTTTTCTGGACCGTTATCCGGGTTTGTTTCAGAGCAATTACATCGCTGAATTGCTGTGTCGCCTGGCCTTTCTTGAGCTCCCAGAGGGCCCGATTGATCTACCGAGCGTTTGCCCGTCCTTTGATGTGCCAGATCTGTTGATCCATGCCACAACGACGCGGGCGGCCAAGATTTGGCCGGAGAGCCACTGGAGGCAAGTGCTCGCCTGGTGTGCGCATCAGGGTTGGACCGTTGGTTTGGTGGGCAGCCCCCCGAAGCGCCAACAGGAGGAGTACAACGCTGGCCAGCTCGAGGAGCGTTTACTGGCTGCGAGTGATCTGATTGATTTGCGCGGTCGAACCTCCTTGATTGAACTGGCAGGTGCCTGCCGCCAGGCTCGGGCGGTGGTGAGTGTGGATGCCGGCCCGATGCACATTGCGGCAGCGGTAGGAACACCCACGCTCGCCATTGTGGGCAATGACGCCAACGATGTTGGAGCCAGTCCCATTCGCTTGTGGATGCCCCGAGCCGCCGTTTGTGAGCGAACGATTTCGGTCAACACCTGTGATGGCTGTGAAGCGGTGCGTTTTCGCAACGACGCGTGCCTTAAACAGACCCATCACTGCATGGAGGGAGTGACTGCTGAGCAGGTGATCCAATGGTTGGAGCGCACGCTCAACAGGGCAGGAAAGCCTCGGTAGGCTTCCCAAACATTTTTTGGGTGTTGTCGTCACCATGCTCAAGCTCCTGCTGGGTGATCCGAATGCCCGCAAGCTGAAGCGCTATCAACCCCTTGTCACTGAGATCAATGTTCTGGAGGAGGACATCGCTCCCCTGAGTGACGATGACCTACGCCGACGTACTGCGGAGTTTCGCGAGCGACTCGCCAATGCCGGCACTCTCGACAACCAGCGTCCTGTGTTGGATGAGCTGTTGCCCGAGGCGTTTGCAGTGGTGCGTGAAGCGGGCAAACGGGTGCTGGGCATGCGCCACTTTGATGTGCAGTTGATTGGCGGCATGGTGCTGCATGAAGGTCAAATTGCCGAGATGAAGACCGGCGAGGGCAAAACCTTGGTGGCGACCTTGCCGAGTTATCTCAATGCGCTCACTGGCCGCGGCGTGCATGTGGTCACGGTGAATGACTATTTGGCTCGTCGTGATGCCGAGTGGATGGGCCAAGTGCATCGCTTTTTGGGTTTATCCGTGGGGTTAATCCAACAGGACATGCGCCCTGAAGAACGCCGTCGCAATTACGGCTGTGACATCACCTATGCCACCAACTCTGAGCTGGGCTTTGATTATTTGCGCGACAACATGGCTGCAGATATTTCGGAAGTGGTTCAACGCGACTTTCAGTACTGCGTGATCGACGAAGTGGACTCGATCTTGATCGATGAAGCTCGCACTCCGTTGATCATCTCCGGTCAGGTGGAACGGCCTCAAGAGAAGTATCAACAGGCCGCCCAGGTGGCAGGGGCGCTCGATCGGGCTGCCGAGATGGGTAAGGACGGGATTGATCCTGAAGGGGACTACGAGGTGGATGAGAAACAGCGCAGCTGCACCTTGACGGATGAAGGTTTTGCCAAGGCCGAGCAGATGCTCGGTGTGCAGGATTTGTACAACCCTCAGGATCCTTGGGCTCATTACATCACCAACGCTCTCAAGGCCAAAGAGTTGTTCATCAAGGATGTGAATTACATCGTGCGCGATGGTGAAGCGGTGATTGTCGATGAGTTCACAGGCAGGGTGATGCCAGGCCGCCGCTGGAGCGACGGACAGCATCAAGCGATTGAAGCCAAAGAAGAGTTGTCGATTCAGCCTGAAACCCAGACGCTGGCTTCGATCACCTATCAGAACTTTTTCTTGCTGTATCCCCGTCTTGCCGGCATGACGGGCACGGCCAAAACGGAGGAAGTGGAGTTTGAGAAAACTTATAAATTAGAGACCACCATTGTTCCGACCAACCGGGTGCGTGCCCGCCAGGATTGGGCTGATCAGGTGTACAAAACCGAGGCGGCGAAGTGGCGCGCCGTTGCCAATGAAACCGCTGATATTCACAAAAAAGGGCGGCCGGTTTTAGTGGGCACCACGTCAGTGGAGAAAAGTGAACTACTCAGCTCGTTGTTAGCCGAACAAGACATCCCTCATAACTTGCTCAACGCCAAGCCGGAGAATGTGGAGCGGGAATCGGAGATCGTGGCTCAGGCTGGTCGTGCCGGTGCTGTCACTATTTCCACCAACATGGCCGGCCGCGGCACCGACATCATTTTAGGTGGCAACAGTGATTACATGGCTCGCCTCAAAGTGCGCGAGGTGTTGTTGCCCCTGCTTGTTCGTCCGGAGGAAGGACATCGTCCTCCTCTGCCTCTACAGCGAAGTGCGGCCGCAGGTTTTGCGGAAGGCTCCTCTGCCGCTGTGGTCTCCTCTCGCATCAGCGACAGTCTCTATCCCTGCACCCTGACGGACGACACCGATCAGGCTCTGGTTGCGCTCGCCCGTGATCTGGTGAAAGCCTGGGGGGATCGAGCCTTGACCGTGATTGAGTTGGAGGAAAATATTGCCACCGCGGCTGAAAAGGCTCCTACCGAGGATGCTCAGATTCAAGAGTTGCGTCAGGCGATCGCTCGCGTGAAGGCTGAATACGACGCGGTGGTGAAGCAGGAGGAGGGGCGTGTCCGTGATGCCGGTGGGTTGCACGTGATTGGCACGGAACGCCACGAATCCCGTCGTGTTGATAACCAGTTGCGTGGTCGTGCCGGTCGTCAGGGTGATCCAGGTTCCACGCGCTTTTTTCTGTCGCTAGGTGACAACTTGCTGCGCATCTTTGGCGGTGATCGCGTTGCTGGATTGATGAATGCATTCCGCGTGGAGGAGGACATGCCGATTGAGTCCGGCATGCTGACTCGCTCCTTGGAAGGAGCTCAGAAGAAGGTGGAAACCTATTACTACGACATTCGTAAGCAGGTGTTTGAATATGATGAAGTGATGAATAATCAGCGTCGTGCGGTGTATTCCGAGCGTCGTCGTGTCTTGGAAGGGAGGGCTCTGAAAAAGCAGGTGATTGGTTATGGCGAACGCACGATGAATGAGATCGTCGAGGCCTATGTGAATCCGGATTTGCCGCCTGAAGAATGGGATTTGGATCAACTAACCGGTAAGGTGAAAGAATTTATTCATTTGTTAGAGGACCTCAAATCTGATCAGATCCAGGGTCTTGGTATGGAGGAATTGAAAGCCTTCCTTCAAGAACAGTTGCGTAATGCTTACGACATGAAGGAGGGGCAGATTGAGCAGCAGCGACCTGGCTTAATGAGGGATGCAGAGCGTTTCTTTATTCTTCAGCAAATCGATACACTTTGGCGAGAACATTTGCAGGCGATGGATGCTTTGCGTGAGTCCGTCGGTTTGCGGGGTTATGGTCAGAAAGATCCCTTGATTGAATATAAAAATGAGGGTTATGATATGTTCCTTGAAATGATGACAAATATGAGACGCAATGTGATCTATTCGATGTTTATGTTCCAGCCGGCCCCGCCGACTGCAGCATGAAGTTGGTGATGACTCTGCTGGTGAGGGATGAGGAGGATATCCTCGCTCTCAACCTCGAGCATCACTTAGCGCAGGGTATCGATTCCTTTATCGTTACAGATAACGGCTCTCGTGATAACACTCAGACGATTCTCGAGAGCTATAAGAACAGGGGCTTGATCGAGGTGATCAACGAGCCTGCCGAAACCTATGACCAGGCCACTTGGGTGACGCGCATGGCAGAACGTGCGGCTGCCATTCATGCCGATTGGGTGATCCACGCCGATGCCGATGAGTTCTGGATGGCGCGCCAATCAGATCGGCGATTGCGCGANGTGATTGGCCGTTTGCCATTGAACAGGCCTATTCAACAGGTGCAACGTTGGAATGCGGCTCTCCACCGTCGCCATGATCAATGCGATTGGATTGATCCAGTCGAGGTGCGTTGGTTTGACAGCGCATCGGAGAACAATCTTGGCCAACCGCTGCCACCCAAGGTGCTGCATCGCGGTCAAGCCGGTGTGCGTATTGCCCAGGGCAATCACAGCCTCACTTGGCCTGAGCAGGGAGTGGCTGCTCAAGCCAATGAAGAGTTGGTGATTCTCCATTTCCCCTATCGGGGATACCGCCACTACGCCAGCAAAATNCAGCAGGGAGGCCGCTCCTACAGCGCCAACCCCAATCTGTCTCAGGCGATGGGAGGGACCTGGCGGGCGGATTACTTGGCATGGATGGCGGGGCTCTTGCGGGGGCGATGCCGCCGCCGATTGCCGGATCTCAAGCTNTTCCGGCAGCAACGGTCCCAGGGACGTTTGCGCCCTACACCGAATCCGCTGCCAGCGCAGGTGAAACGAGGACTGCGACCGCCTGTTTCAGTGAAGAGGGATGCAGAGGAAGGGGTGATCTGTCTGGCTGATGAGAACTATTTCTTCGGGGTGCGCCTGCTTTACCACTCCTTAGAACAGCAGTATCCGCTCACTGTTTATGACCTCGGACTCAGCGATAGCTCCCGTCGCTGGATCGAGGCTCAGCCTCTGATCAGCATTCGATCGATCCCAGATACGCCTCTGGTTCGAGCCATTCAGCGTGATTGCGGGGAGCGCACCATGGCGAAGGTCACCAAGCGCGAGTGGCCCTTGTGGATCTGTCCAGAATTGATCTTGGATGCTCCTTATCAGCGAGTCGCTTGGATCGATGCGGATGCAGTGGTGTTGCGAGGGTTGAGTCGTCTGTTTGCGTTGATTGCCAAAAGTCCGTTCATTACCCGAGAGAACCTCGCACCGGAACAGACCTCCAATCCGCCTCAGTTGCTCGATCAGCTTCCTTTGGCTCGTGGGGATGCTGCAACCGTGGACGAGATTCTGCTCAATGCTGGTGTTAGTGGCTGGTGTTTAAAACGTGATCGTCCCTTGCTGGAGGGCTATACCCATCCGATTCGCTGCATTTTTGAGGGTCGCTCACTGGCACGCGATGCTGTGCGTTGGCATGACCAGGGCTGCTTGATTTGGGCTTTACAAAATGCTGGTTACGATGCGTCGATCCTCAAACCGAAGCGTTGGAATCTGTGTGTTAAGCACAGTTCCNTGGCTGGTTGGCGTATCAAACCGGACAGNGATGATGATGGAATTCGGNCATGGCTTGATCAGGCNAGGAGTGAGGAACACCGCGCCAATATTGTGCACTGGAATGGTCATGCTGTGCCCTGGAGTGAAGACTGATTGCGATGCCAATTGATCGAGCTCATGGCCTTTTGTTTATTCATATCCCCAAAACTGCAGGCACGTCTGTTGAGGAGTTGTTAGATCTCCGTGGTGATTGGCGTCGGGAGAATCTCGACACTTGTTTTGGTTTCATTCAATCAGAATCTCTGCTTGCTCAACAGTTCAGCAGTCATTTTCTGCAGCATCTNACGCTGANGGAGCTACAGCAGTTGTTCGCTGATGACGTGGATGCATGGGCTCTGTTCACCGTGGTGCGCGATCCTTGGCATCGATTGTTATCGTCGTTTCGTCGCAAAGATCCTGACCTCTGCGCTTGTTATCGCGAATGCTTTGGTCAAGATCTTCAGGATCTAGGGCTGGAAGCTTATATCGAATTGGCGAAAACGTTCGATCATCCTCACCTNCGTGCTCAGAGTCTATTTGTGCAGAATNATGCCTCTGGAAAAATCGATGCGCGAGTGAAGATTTTTCAACAGGAGCATCTTCAAGATTTGGAGGTTTGGCTGTCGGATGTTTTGGGCTTCAAGTTGAAGTTGCCGCATCGCAATGTGAATGTTCCTCAGACGCCTCTGCCGCAGTTGGCTGCCAGTACCTGGCAGCGATTGCAGGCACGCGTCCNTGAGNTGTATGCGCNGGATTACGAAGCCTTTGGNTACGAATGAAGCATTTGGNTCATTCTAANCAGTCGGAGGATTGGGAGCANATTCGAGCATCGATTGGTTTGTTGAGGAACAATCAAATCAGCCGATACAGGCATTGGGATTGTTGCTCCCTGTGCTAGTTAATCAACAGAATGAGTTGATGTTGATGCGTGCGTTGTTTCTCTATGAACTGAGAAAAATGGCATGCCAACCCCTAAAACCCCTGCTATCACTCAAGCTGGATCCCAAAAGTACAGTTGGTCTTTAGTTGGTATGGACAAAATTGTATCTGGGGTTTGCTCGAACAGAAGAGAGATCACGCGTGACAGGAGCCGAGATTTCGCACCAGACCCTTCCCGCACCTGGGTCTGTTCAGAGGATGGTTATTCCGGAACTGTCGCCGTCAAGTGACAGCGTTCGATCTCAGCTGCAGTTGGTATCAAGGCAGTAAAAANTTGGTATCCAGCAGGGTCAGACCTCTGTCTCAGCTTGCTGTGTATTCATCTTGAGCCCTACAAGGTCTTGAGGCAAGCNNGAAGACNGAGNTCAGCNCGGACAGCCAGAGNCTGTTGAAAGCACTTCTAACTTCTAGCCACGTTTGTGCGCAGAACGNTGGCGGCCGCCAGGCCCCAGTCAGGGGGGNCCTTCTGCTGAGCCTTAGGAGCNTGGAAGCAATGGCTGCATGGGGGACAGCAGCGTCCTGGTNTGTANGTAAATCGAGTNCAGAGATTTCTCCTGAAAAACTGCCAGCACTTCCGCTACGGCGTCGATCACTACTGCTACACGATGGTGGGCTGCAACCTTAGGCAGAGGCAGCTGCAACAGGGTGAGCACCTAATGAAGAGCTGCAAGCTCTGGGCACCCACCTGGCAGAAGCAAATGAGCTGGGCACTTGAGGCTGGTTGAAGCCACTAAAACCTCAGCGAAGCCTCAGAACAAATCTCAGGATCGCTTTTTAACTGGCAGGGCCAAGTTATATCAATCAACAGGTGTTTTACTCATTAAATCGATTGGTTTGAACTAAAACCTCAATGAAAAGACAGAGGGTGCTTTCTATCGATGCACCGATATAGTGATTCGGTTAAATGCAGTATAATATGCTTAGCCGAAAAACAATCGTGAGCTCGAGATTTATTGGTAATATTTATCAAACAAGTCAAGGTCTTTATTGCATTAATCCTGCCGACCAAGTCGTCTCCAAAGAGTTGGTAATGACCGGAATGTACTCTGCAATGGAATTAAAAAATATAGGCAGACTAGTCAATTCACAGTCAGACGTTTTACTGCTTGGCGGTCACATTGGAGCATTATGCATTCCACTCTCAAAAGAAGTTCGGAAAATGGTCGTTTTAGAGGCAAATCCTGAATCCTTTGAGCTTCTTCAGATAAATATAGCCCTTAATCATGCATCCAATATTACGGCTCATAATCTTGCTGCCAATCATGAATTCGGTACTCTTGATTTTGTGATCAATACGGTGAATAGTGGAGGTTCAAAGCGGCTGCCAATAGAAAGGTCTGAGATGTACTTTTATGATAATCCTGAGGTGCGTAAGATTCAGGCTGTTCGATTAGATGATTTCCTTCATGGTCAGTCATTTGATCTCGTCTTTATGGACATCGAAGGATCTGAATATTTTGCTATGCAGGGCATGCCACGCTTGCTTCAGCATGCTTCGGCTGTCGTAGTTGAGTTTATTCCCCATCATTTGCGTAATGTTGCAGGTATTTCTGCATTTCAATTTGCAGCATGCCTTGATGGATTTCAGACACTAATCTCATCATCGCACAAAATAGTCGGCCATGGAAAAGAGGAGATCTACGTGATATTGGAAAACATGATGCGAGAAGATCTGTCAGATCAAGGTTTAATTTTTCATAAGAAAAAAATCAATATTTCCTTTTCGTAGTGGTTTTTGAGGCTATGGGATTTTGCCGCCTAGTCTTTCAGCATACTCTGTGAGTTCTGCTGGAGTGTATGAGGGCTAAAAGTCTCGATTATCCTCACAAGTATGTATTGGATGCAATCTTCTATGAAACGAATAAGCATCACGAAAGCTTCGAGGTTGGCGGCCTTAACCACATCAGAGGTGACATTTGATGATGCATTCTTGCTCTCCCTCTCTGTACAGCTGTTCCAACTCGCATCCTCATTTGCCCCGTTCTTGATTAGAGGTCGATCCTTTCACCACCGCTTCACCAGCAACCCGATGCATGCCTACCAGAGAAGATCAGGTTGCTCTCAGAAAAGGATGTGATCTTGTGAATATCGGGGCAACAAAAACTCCCGACACATCACACTCACTCACTCATTTCAATGTTTACTCCAACCCAAGGCCAAGATGACAAGGCACTCAAGGCTCTGACCGATGAGGAGCTGGAGGCGGTGAATGGAGGAATTTCGATGATTCCAATCGTGGTTCCAATCATTGTCGATCTCCTGTTCGCAAAAAAACGCTGAAGGCGGCAATCGAGCAGGTCTAAAGAACCTCGCCAGCAATGGCGGGGTTCTTCGTTAAAAGGCCTGTCCTGAGTGGGATTCAGGCAGGTGGTGCTGCTTCACCATCGACCGAATGCATAAAAGGCAGTTGCTCAATCGAACGGTGTTATCGCCGGCCAGCAATCGCACCACTGTTGGGTCGTGGGGGACGTGGAAAGACCAGCCTTTGAAAGGGGTTTTGGTCTCTGTGACCAACCTCACCGGGACTGCTGACGCAGGTCATCGAGTGAGCCAGTGATTCCGGAG
>NZVB01000085.1 GCA_002701375.1 Cyanobium sp. NAT70
TATCGTTGGGATGATTGACGCCTAAAAAACCGTGACTCGCTTTGATACCAGCGGAATGGGAGAGTAGATGCCGAATACTAATCGGTGGATAGTCATCCTCAAGATTAAATCCTGTCAGATCAAAGAAATACTGGTTAATTGGATCATTAAGGGAGATCAATTCATGATGCTGTAATGACATGCACAGTGAAGCTGTTATGAACTTACTTACTGAAGCCAGCTGAAACTTTGTTTGAGGTTTGATTTTTCTTTCATTCTGACGCAAATAACTCGGATATCCGTGAGAATAAAAAAAGGAAACATCATGATCGCAAAATCCTATTGAATAAGCGCCTTTAAGTGGCAGCACATAACTGCCAGAATCTAATTTCGCAGTAAATGTATCCCACCACATCACTTTATTAATTGCTAGTGGGCTTGAGATCCTTGGCCGAGTCATAAACACTATTAAATGGCAAGATATTTGGAGGCCATAGAGCAGAATAACGATATAATTTTGCGACTGATAAATTATATTTGACTAGAGCATTCGATTTTGATTTAATCGCTGTTCCAAGAGATTGCATGGCTTGAGTGATTGCCACCATATTGTCTAGCCCTACTCTGTATCTTGCTTTTGTTGATGCAAGATAAGCTTCAGCAGCCAATACACTCTCCTCAGAGAGATAAACTAAGTCTTTTGCAGCTTCATAGGTGGCATAGGCTACTCGTATTTGCTTCTTTACCTTGAGGCGCTCGGAATCTGCCTGAAATTTTTTCTGCTTGGCAGATGCTTCATATGATTGAGACTCCGCCGCATAAACGCCAAAATCAAAAATATTCCAGGTCACACCAAGTCCCCAGGCGCCATTTTTATAGGTCGATTGATATGGCTCAACCCCACTACTCGAACTTTTTGTTGATCCATCCCACTCATAATATCCATAGGCAAAACCTTGAAAACTAAACTCAGGTAAATACTCTCTCATGGCAGCTCGTGCATTCCAAATATCAGCATCTGCTTCTGCTAAGTAGACCATGATTTCCTCTCTTAGATTGAGTGCTTGCTTAATAGTTTCATCGAGAGGCAATCTCCAAGACTTCCCTTTTGCAAGTGGTGTGTTAGGAACCACAATTGAGCTTTGAGGTAAATCAAGAAGTGCAGCGAGCTTATAGGCACTTTCAAAATATTGTTGATAGTAGTCGACAAGCTCAGAAGCCTGCTGGAACAATTGGTTCTTTGACTGATCTAATTCACCAATGTTGGAAAGACCTGCTTTATATCTTGCTTCAACATAATCAACCTGGTCTTGGTTGATTAAGAAAATCTCTTCAAATGCTTTGACTAGATAATAATTTGATTGAAGCTCTAGATAGGCTTCTTGGATATTCAACAATAGTCCTCTTGCTGATACATCAAATGAGAGACGTTCTCGATTGACATCTTGTTGAGCTGCTGAGGTTTGAGCCCAAAGCGTTGGATTGAAAAACGTCCATGTAAGCGTAAAGTATGGACCTAATTGGTAATATTGTTCTTCGGATGAGCTTGAATCAGCCACCGAGGAAGTAACTGGGATGTAAGTGTCATTCACATTATTATATTCCAAGCGTTCTGATTGCGATCTAGTTGTTGAATAGTCGGCACTGTAAACCTTCCCCAAAAAAGGTTGCAAATCTGAGAGTGTCAAGGATGGATAGTTTTTCCTGATTTTTGCCTTAACCGTATATTCTTCTTGCTGTATAGCTGAATAGGCAGCTCCAAGAAGAGGACTTTTTGTAAGACCAATTTCAACACTATCTGCTAGTGACAGATGCGATGCATCGTTATCAAAACGTTCTCGATACAAGTTAAGCTGTTTTACATATATTTCGGCATTATGGACTGATGGGATCGTTGAGGGTCTAGGTGTTAAAACTTTAGGATTCAAGGGTGTAATAGCTTCAAGTCCCTCTTCTGCTCGGGCAACAGTTCCTGAAATTAAGAGAGCCGAAAGGATATAGCATGCAGATGAGAATGTATGACCAATCAAGAAATGAAGAACAGATTTATANTTCATAATTCACTCCTTGAGACNAGNCCNAAATCATATAATTGAGATGTGCNAATNTTAGAGCTAAATTTAGAGATGACACTTTCTTTNCTTGANTANGCNATCAGGATTTGATTGTTCTCGGCACAGATACTAATAATNTTNGAAATTTNTTCAGNGTTTAAATCATCAAGCCAACCATAAACCAANANTGGTGATAGNTTNAAATATAATGCCCTCGTTATCATTANTCGNTTGCTAAANACNTGGAAATCNGGNNTGGTCTGTTTNATGGATAAAAGAGATTTTGCTAAGAACTCATCNGTTGATTCNAGATTAAGNNACCCTAAACATTTNTGGAGATAAGGCATATCTATTAACTGTGAATGATCAGTTAAGTTGCCAANTATNGATGACTCAAAAATNTATGAATTTCCTTGNAGCAGGCAAGANTTGTTGGAAAAGGAATNTATATCAGCAAGTGACAATGCACGNTTATTCATGTACAAATANAGATGAGGAAAATNCTCNCTATAGTTATATTTGCCTGAGAAAAATCCCATAATTTGCAANGATATTTCAGGNTCACCTGTGAAGACAGTAGGTTTNCCAGGGACAGCTANAAGNGCTTNTGAATTNACAGCTCCTCCTGTTGCTTCTTTTGAGAGCTCNAGATTCCTGATTAATGGTGTACTGATAGCTGTCTTTGAAGACTTGAGCGAGTTNNTTCTCAGNATAGGCCTTAGNCTTAAAACATCAGGATAAATTTCTGCCAGCGAAAGAAAGCTCTTGCTAAATGACCTAGTCGCAGAATTGATTGTTGTAAAAGCTGATAGCAGTAAAATCACATACCCCTGGCTTAATCCGGCTGATTCTTTAGAGCTTGGATCGAGCACATGCAGTAAATATTCTGATGAAAAAGCAAACAAAAACATCGATATTATGAAGGCAGCAATAATGCTATCGATTGCTTTTATGACTGCACGTATTGCTCCTAACTTGATTTCAAGACGTGCAATTTGGTATCTTACTGTTTTATACTTATCAAAAGTTTTATCTTCTGCACCGACTGATCGCACAGTAATAATAGATTCTAGTGGTTCCAGGATTGAATCATTTAGAGAAGCCGCAAGAACCAACTTTTGATATCTAAAGATGGTCTCAACTACAGCTGATACCAGGTCAATAACCGGGCCAATCAGCGAGAGGACTACGAGAATAATTAAAAGTTCAAATGAAAAAGATTTGAAGAATATAAGAAGCAAGTTCATTACAATCACAAATACAGCCGTGATTGCAGATATAAATGATGACTGTAAAACTCTTCTTATTTGATGGAGTGAACCAAGCCGTTGTTGGAGATCACCGGGGCTAAACTTTTCAAAAAATGAAGCTCCCATATTGATAACTCGATAGAAGAACTGAACAGATGCGTTATATCCCAAAATCAGCTCTAATCTAAGACCCATGAATTGGTTAAACAATTTAAAGGTATGACTAATGACTTTGGTCATTAGCAAGAAAAAACCAATTTGAACCATTAATGTTGATCTTCCTTGAGGCACAATCGTGTTGAAGATATAGGCGTTCAGCCAAGTTGGTATTAAGGATAAGAACACAGCACAGAAAGTGACAATGAGAATAACTAAAAGAAAGCCATATCTCCTGTTAAATATTCGCCTAAAAAGTAATAATAAACTAGTTGACTCAGGCGGCAGGGTATGAGTCAGAAGGATTATGTCATCTGCTTTTTCGTTGAGTTTTGATATGCCCCAGCGAGGAGGACGCTTGACAGTTATTCCATCTGAAAAACATCTTAGAAGAAGTCCAGAATCTCCAAGAAGAGAGTCTGTTTCAATAGGCTTGAGCGATATATTTGTAATACCATAGATAGTTGAAAACTCTTCAAGAAGCTCATGGATATTAGAGTGATCTGTCTGCGCTGATGACTCAACTATTCCAAAATAATCGAGAACAATACTTCGAATTTGTTTAAAGTCACTTATCCTTTCATCTTCATCATATTTTGTGTAAGGCCATGAACGATCAATTGCATTTTTCTCATACTGTGAAACAGACGAAGAAACATACAGACCATTCTGATCAGCTTTAAATCTGTTGGAAAATCTTGAGAAGCTCATCAACTCTTATTGCTGTCCCTTAGCAAGGCAATATTAAACTGAAAAACTGAACTAAAATTGGACTTACTTTGAGTGGTTGAGAGATAAAGTAGACCTATTCCCCTGTCATGACAGTAGGCAATAATTCTGCTAATTAAGGAGTCAATAGATACATTAGCATCATCATTTGGCTCGCAAATAACTATGTACTTTGGCTTACACCAAAGCGCTCTTGCTATTCCGAGGTAGTAAAGTTCTTGTGGAAGTAATGAGGATGTAGAGAGACTTTTGTCGAGCTCTACGTCTTTGAAGCCTAAGATTCTGCTAATTGTGTAAAATTCCTCATAATCCTGGGCCGACTGTACTTTTTTCCAGAGGCTTATATTTGAACGCAAAGATTTTTTGTATAGATAAGGCTTGGTTCTGGCAACGACCAATTGCTTATTTTTATTTTCATAGGGAAGACCTAAGCGTAGATATGATGGCAAGTAGTCATCCCCAGCAATTAACGATTCGAAATGGCTAATGTCATCTTTGGTGTTAAAGATAACATTAACAGGGGTATCTTTTTCAGTAATTCTGAATATGTTTACCTTTGGGGCGATAGTGTTTTCAATGGTTATAGCATTACTACTGTCCAGTCTTAGCACTGGATTCATTGAAACCAACCTTGCCTCCTCATTAATATCTTGGACTCTCTCATTGATCGTTCTGATAGATTGTAATTTAGAAATAAAAGATGCTGTCGTTTTAAAAGGTGCAATCACATTTGTCATTATTGCAGAAAAAGCAATGTATTGACCAAGCGATATATTGCCATCCACAATAAGAAGTGCGGCGATAGTTAACAGAATTGTGCTCTGAAGAGTGTCGATAATATTTGTTATGAATGATACCTCAACTGAAAAGACAGACAGCCGTTGTTGTGTTGATATTCTTTTGATGATTTTTGTTTGGTGAAGGCGGAATGCGTCCAGAGTTCTAGATTGGTCATTGAAATTTGAAAGTTCATTGATGATATGAACAAAGGAAGATGTTTCTTCGGCTAATACCTGAACGTGCTGATCTGTTCGGATTTTTTTTGGAGCAGCTGTGACTAGAACAAAACCAAAACCAATTACTTGAAAAATTAGTAAGAGTATGGAAAGGGTTGGCGATGAAACTGCAAGTACAAGAATCATCAGACAGAGATTTAGCAAGGAAGCAACCAATGTGACTTCATCAACACCAATAAAATTTGAGACAGCTTCACTAGACCTTACTCTGTTTAATAGATCACCAGGCTGCCTTATTTGTAGATATGAGGTAGGTGTTCGCAGTAAATTTGCCATCGTTGTGAATGACCACCTTATCCCCATTCTGCTTGAAAGCAATATTGACAAAGTTCCAGCAAACATGATCAGCAGTGCTCCTACAGCAGCTACTAACAAGTAAATCCACGCTAAAGGACGAGCCCAATTGACATCTCCTATCTGGACTACAATTGTGAAAAAGAGATTTTTTGCAATCGGGTCAAGTAATTTTGTTAGGCCCTTGAGTACAGTTAAGCCTATTATCAGTACGGCTAAATTTCTTATCCAAGTATCTGAAAGTAGAAGTGTAGCGATTGTTGATTTCGTTTCTGGCCTGGATTCAATTAGGGCTTGATTCTCCTTGGGGGCAGAATATACATAGTCTGTCGTTAAGGCACTAGTAATGCTGGTTTCGCTGCCTGGATATTTTCTCCATCCTGTTAAAGGGCTATTAATATAGATTGATCCATTTTCTTTTTTTTCTATGATAGCAGGCCCTATATTTTTGATTGATGCTATTGACACTACTGGCAAGTAAAATGACATATCATTTTTTTCAACCATACAGCGTTCGATACTTATACACTTTTCTGCAGCAAGTTGTTCCAGGTTTCCATATTGGCACTCAAGCAGTGATCGTCCATTCCGAATCTCTGCAACACTAATTTCCCTGCCTTGATATTGGGAAATAATTGACAGGCAGGTTAGGGCTTGTTCGCCAGGGCTGAACGCAATTCTTGAGGCTGTTTTATGCCTAGATAAATTCATTTGAGCCATAATTATTCGAAATTACTATCCCCTGTAATGGTTCTGATAAATGGCGATATATAAGAGATTGGTAAGCGTAGTTGGTATGTGATCTTTGCTGACGCTAATTCCCCCGATTTAATTGGCCATGGCGGACCCTTAGACCCGATCCAAACGGGTTTGCCATTTTTCATTTGAAGTTCTACGTTCACCATAAGTGGGCTTTTTGATTCCCCCTTTTTATAAATAACATCAGACAAAGTTTGTGATCCAATGTATGCAGCCAAAGCTCTGGAATCTGTCGGATAATCTGTGACTCCAGTTACTGAACCTTTAATGTACCCAAACCTGGCAGAGGGTGACGATTGGGGAGAAACAATTACTTCATCACCAGTCCTTATTCGTCCTGAATTTGTTGCATCAACAAGGAAAGTACCTATCAACTTACCTTTTGTAGGACTGATCACAAACAACTCTTGACCCTTGCTCACAGCGTCTCCCTCCCAGCTTGAAATCTGAATCACTTGCCCTGTGGATGTCGCTGCAAGGCTTTTCGCGTAATTCAAGTTATTCAACGACACTTCTTGTGATTTTGATGCGTTGGCGAAACGACTATTTGCTTCGTTGATTGAATCTCTGAGTTTCCTTTCTGTAGATGCACGCTCTGCTAGGAGTTTATTGTATTTTCCTTTAGTCTGACCGACTGTGCTTTCATATGAAACCAGTTTTTCCTGATATTGAAGAAATTCGATTTCTGATAAATAACCTTGATCAAGAAGCTTTTTGTATTTTTTAATATTTGATTGCTGTGTCTCAAGTATTTGTTGTTGTTTTTGTATGCTGTTGTCTGTTGTTTCTAGTAACTTTTCTAGGCTAATTATTTGTTGATTCAGCTGGTCTGGTATGTGCTGGTAAGCCAACGCTCGGGATTTGCTGGCTAAATCTTTTTCTGTTAATGCTGCTTTAGCTTCAGCTTGTCGGTTTGAAAGAATTAGTTCAGCTAGCATCTGGCCTTTTTCAACTTTGTCGCCTACATCGACAAAAAGATCACTCACAAGTCCATCAGCTTTTGCCCTGACTGAAAATAGTTTTGGCTTTTTGTAGATCACCCCCTTTCCGTTCGCTGTAATGGGCATGTTGTAACTGACCATCCAAATCAATAGGACGACCACAAATGCGCCAAGTACTCCAGCAGCTGCAAGAATTGGGACCGAAATAACGTTTGGTGCTTTTAGCGTAATTCCTGAATCTGCGTCCGCTGAGCTTAAATTGTGTATTGGTTTATACTTAACATCCTTTTTTTCTGGGCCTGTGTCCGCCACAAGAAATTTAGAGCTCTTGAGATAATACCCTGTATTCTCTTAAAAATCTATATTATAAATTTCTGCTTGAAAAAACGTTTAATAATTGATTTTCAAGCTTAAACCTGGCTTAAATCGTCTCATATTTATATATGTCAGATTCAAGTTATAGAAGACCGCTCTTCTAGCTTTTTGACATTACATTTCCTATGTCAGATTCAGCCCTCAAGTCATTCTTAGCCAAAATTAAAGGCAATGAGTCACTTCAGCGCCAGCTTTTAGCTACTGGTAGTGATCCAATTGCAATTGCTAGGTCAAATGGTTTTGATATTGATCAAGCCACTCTAGGCCGATGGCTTGTACGGTCAATTGTTGCAGTTCAGCTATTTGCTAAAACACATCCCAATGTAGACAAAAAGCTATTAGCTGATTTATCAAAAATCTTTGACGGTGATTTTGGTATTTGAGNTTAAATTTGGNCTTGNAATTTACCTTCTTTCTTTTAATCCTCCATCCTCATNATGACTGTTCACAATCTNCCTGAAGATCTTNGCTTCTNTCTTGAGCTCCTAATTGCTCGCTCNACATATGATCTTGAATTACGCCACTCTCTTTTNAATAATCCTGAAGCCACATTNTTATCTAACAATATTTGCGCGCCCCTGGGTTTTCAGATTNCCTTCACTGAAGATCCATCTAAATCAACTTCAACTNAANCNTTTNNCGTCATNCTCCTTCCAGTTNTTCAAGAAACNCAGACNACAAATTACACANATCCNTCAGCCTTCAGAGAATTTGCCGCCTCTGCACTTAATGGAGCAGTAGAGGAGGTAAATACCGTAACAACAGAGGANACTGTCACTCAAACCACCGTTGCTACTGCTGCTGAGCTTGCTGGTACTGGTGCAGTAGAAGCTGCAGTAACAAATACAACAGAAGCCGCTGAAGCAGAAACCACTGTATTTGTCGCGGCTGAGGCTGTGGTTGTTGCCACGTGATTCGATTTGATTATTCTCTGGTTTGACAGACCGTAACTTATGCCTGTTCATAAGTTACGGTCTTCCTTGATTCTTGAATCCGGTGATACCTTATTTAATCCACAAGTCTTTTACCGCAAATTTGGTGAATTTAATCATAGTAAGGATAATGTAATTTTATACTGTCATACACTTTTGGGGGGTGTTGATTTACTGGCTGATGATAAATGTTGGTTTATAGGTCCAGGCAAGTTTCTGGACACTAGTCATTATTGCGTTCTTGCCTTTTCTAATCTTGGCACACCCTTCGGTAGTTCTTCCCCGATTACTTACGCCATTGATCAATGCAGCCACAGCCCGTTGGCTTTTCCCTTGATCACAATACGCGACTCCGTTCGTGCACATCTTCAGGTATTACATGATCTAGGTGTTCAGAGCATTTATTGTGTTACTGGAGGTAGCTTTGGTGGTTTTACGGTTTATACATTTATCACTGAAAGTCCAAATCTATTTCGCAATGCTATCGTCTTTCAAAGTGATATCAAAGTTTCGGTATTCTCGATTGCTGCTTTCGCACTTAGTAAGGATCTAATTACGTCTGATCCAGTTTGGGCTCAAGGGAATTATAAACCTGAGCATATCTCTCAAATGTCTAGTATCCAACGAGTTTTGTCCTTGAATCGCCTCTGCCAAGTTTCTTGCCAGCGTTTTGATGCATCTTTAACTGATTCTTATCCCTCCTGGCTCAATTCACTTTCCGCTCAGTATGTTGACAATGTTGGACGTGCATCTAACTGGATACTTAAGCCTTCTCTTTGGCCACGGATGGATCCTAATTGCTTAATGGTGACTCTAACCTCGAGTTCTCTGTTCAATTTGTCTTTTTCATACCCTGATCTTCAAGACCGATGGTCTTGTCTTACTGCCAATGTTTTTCATATACCCTGTGAAGAAGATGTTGAATATTATCCCTCCAAAGCCAAAGCAATTCACTCATTAATGGCTGAATCTGGAGTTAATACTTATTTTTATAGTACATCCTCATTGGAAGCCCATGGATCTTTTTTGACGGACCCGAAGTCAATGATTGGAGCCTTTGACTTTATTCAACCTTTAATGCAGTTATGATTTCACCCTCATCGAGTCCTGTTCAAGCATCAATAAATTCTTCGTGCTCTGATGATTTAGTAGCTAGAAATACCGATGGAGCAAATTCAGGCGTTCAGGTTGCATTCGCAATCATGCCTTATCACAAGCTTAGTACCCCAGCATTGGGAGCGAGCATACTCCAGCAGTGTCTGATTGACTACAATATCTCATCTAAAATATTTTATTGTGGGTTTTCATTTGCCAAACATATAGGGCTTTCTCTTTACAATCGAATCACTCAAAGTTCAGCAACACATCTCATTGGTGAGTGGACCTTTTCTGCAGCCGCATTTGATAGTTCTTCTCTTAGTGCTCCTGAGGCTTTCCAATTCTTCAAGCCTGATTACGAATCTGTTTATCGTTGTGCTCCCTTGTGGATTCATCAATGCGCATTAGATCTTCTTAAATCACATCCCAGAATTGTTGTTTGCAGTTCACTCTTCCAACAGAATCTTGCTTCATTAGCTCTTTTAAAGAAAATCAAGGAACTTGATCCTTCAGTAAAAACGATTATGGGTGGTCCAAATACTGAGGGAATTTTAGGCATTGCCCTGCTGCGCCGTGCTCCATGGCTTGACTTTGTTTGCTCAGGTGATGGTGAGGAAGTTTTACCTCAACTCTGTGCTCAGTTACTTACTTCAAGTTCCTCAACCACTTACCCCTTAGGTGTAACGTCCCAATCTTCAATTTCTGATTACACATCGTCACCAGCTGACGCTAATTTTCCGCGGGCAACTCTTTCTGACATCAATAAAAGCCCAATTCCCCGTTATGATGACTTTTTTGAAACATTAAACTCATATACTAATGATTTCAAAATTACGCCCGCTCTTCTTGTTGAGAGTGCTCGAGGTTGTTGGTGGGGCCAACGTAGTCAGTGCACATTTTGCGGTCTCAATGGAGATATGATGCGCTACAGAGCTAAAGACCCTGATTCATTTGGTGATAAGCTGCTCCACGTTGCAGAAAGATTTAGTGTATCTCAATTGCAATTTGTTGATAATATCATTGACAAAAAATACTTTACCTCTTTTCTTCCAAAATTTACCGGCAAAAACTATGAACTTTTCTATGAAACAAAAGCAGACATAACTGAGCAAGAGTTTAAAGCCTTTGCTGATAGCGGCACACATTTTATTCAGCCTGGAATTGAGTCGCTCTCAACTAATGTCTTGCAACTCATGAAGAAAGGCACTTCTTTGCCTATCAATTTACGTTGCCTACGTCTATGCAAAGAGTACGGTATCAGTCCATCTTGGACAATTTTATGTAAATTTCCCTCTGAACAAGAGGCATGGTACAAGGATGTATGTGAACTACTTCCATCACTGTTCCATTTACCTCCTCCAAGTACAATCATACCAATAAGATTTGATCGGTTTAGCCCCTATTTTGATCAACGGCACGATCTAGGTCTTAATCTTGACCCTTATTCGAGTTATGATTTCGTTTACCCAAAATATAATTTTTCAAATGCTGATGTTGCCTACTTCTTTAAACCATCAGGTCAACCTGATAAGGAAGCTCACCCCTGGCAGGGCAGTTTAACTGGATACTATAAACAGTGTCTCAACTTGGTGCAGCGATGGACTGAGCTGTGGATGCCTCGCAATCTGCATCCTTCTAAGATCACTCCAGCATCCGTGCCTTTTCTTTACTTGGATTCGGACGAATCTTGCACCCCGTTGATTCATGACGGCCGAACCAACCCTTCGCGCCCCGACTCTATTGAAGTAACCAAATCTCTTATTTCTCTACTCTCTTGTTGTCGTAATGGAGCCTCTGCCTCTAAGATTTTTTCTCTGGTTAACTCTGATAATCCACCATTTAGTGCTCAGGACATCAAACAAGCTTTATCGAAAGTATGGCTAGTCAAGGATAATAACATTTATATTTCTATAGTTCAGGACCGAAATACTCCTGCTGTTTCCTTGCATCATTTCCCTGGTGGATCTGTGCAGACCGTATCGTGTTGATTTGCTCGCCCCCTTTTCGATATTTTATGCTTCCATCTCGAATCAAGTTTGTTATTTGTATGACGATAGCTTGTGTTGACATTCTCTTATTCCCAATAAGTAGATCTTTTATCTTTATTCCCTTTTGATCAAGCGCCTCTAATATGCTCTGCGTTTCATTGTCCTTGTAAACTTGATAGTGAGATTTTGCAATATTGGGCCATATATAATCATTTGGCTCCAGGTTTGGTTTCGAGATTTCGTTTATCATGTTATCTACCTTGTCTTTGAAATCTTGTGATGTATCAAACGTTTCTTCGCTTATTATTCGATACCCATTCTTATTAACTTCGTCAGCCAAGCATGGTGTTATCAATCTGATTCGTCTTAATGGTAATGATATTTCAAAACCCGTTACACATGCAATGCTTCCTCCATGTCTCTGTTGCTCTTCGATTGACTGTCCTTTATATGCCCTTCCCGCTTTGGCGAATGTCTGTTCTAACCATCCGTATTGGGGATTGATTTCTATTATCGCTTGTTCATTTCTGTTTAATTGATCTTTGAGCAGTCTATATGCTTTTTCACTTCTTATTGATACTCTTAGTTTCCAGTAATTATCTTTTTCACTTGTTTTATATAGTTTAATTAGTCTTTTGAGATCATCTATTTTTTGTTCTGCTAATGCTGTTGTTGTGCACGGAAGTGTGCCCATCACTTCTCTAAACTTTATTGCATATTTTTCATATTCTTTTTGATCCATCGGATCTGTTGCCCAGTACAGGATTCCATGCTGACCATATTCTTTTCCTGCTAGCTCTTTCATATGTTCCAGTATTTCTGTATATAGCCCCTCTTGTTGTTTGTATGTTGTTCCTTGCTCCTTTAGTCTCCCTGCAGAAAAACCACAAAAGCTACATCCTCCTGAGCATCCTACGGTTAGTTCCATTGCGAACGGTATGTAACTGATTTCTTTTCCCCTTAGGCTTTGATCTTCTTCACAATATCGTTTTTTTTGAGCTTCTCTCCAGATATTCCAGTACCTATTATTTGGCCTTACTAACCTTCCCCTTTTCCGTCGTTCGCCTTTAACCTGGATCGTTTGTTTTATTAAGTTGATCCACGGTTCTTCGTCCTCATTTGTCGAAACTGGCTTTTTATTTAGTGCCGCTTTTACATCCATCAAGTTTATGTGAGAGTATGACTCTCTAATTAATTTATTGATGTCCACTTCTGTTTTCAGCTTTTCTCTGTCAATACAATTAATATCATCTATGCAGCTTTTTAGTTCTGCTACTCTCTCATCTTCCTCTACTAAGCTTATGAACTTCTCCCATACCGCTGCAGCCTGATCCTCTTGTACTTGTCTCACCTCGTGTTTAACGCCCTTCTTAATCTACGCTTTCATCAAGAATGCCTAGTTCCCTAATTTTATAAAGCATTATCATTGTATCGATATTACTTACATCATTGTCACTCATTATTCCGCATATTTCGATCAGTGTTTTTTCTTTTCCTCTTAGTGCCTCTGCTACTTCTGATGCTTTCGCAATGTTGTGAAGTAAGACAGTATGGCCGTACTTCGTAAAAGCCAGTTTGGTTTCCTCTGGTGCTGTTACCTCGATACCTCTCTGTATCTTAATGACATCCGATGGATTCAGATTCGCTTTGATTGAATTCTCAAGTAGCTTGCTAATTGTCTCGTTGACTTTGCCATTTTCTAACACCTCCTGGCCCAAAATCCTGTATCCCAATGGCCATTGGTCAGTTGCTAGACATGGTGTTATCAATTTTATGCTTTGATCCACCATATTTAGCAGAAACCCGCTAACGCAAGCAATTGACCCTGTTTCTTCCAGGTTGTACCTAAAGCCTACTTTCTTCCCCTCTTTTTCTTTTTTCATTGCAATTTTTCGTGTTCTACCCGCAGTAGCTTTCGGGCTTATTTCGTTGTCATATTGTGCTATCTGCTCACATAGAAACAACTCTTCTGGTGTGAAATATTCTCGAATATCTTTTAGGTCCTTTTTCTTAATCATAGAGAATCTTTGAACAAAGCTGTTTAGATCTTTAGTGTCAGCAAAAAGCTTTTTAAGTCTTTCAGCATGCTTCATGCCTTGGGCCGTTGTCGTTTGTGGCCAATATTTCAATTTTTTATAGAAACTCCTTAGGAACCATTCGTACTCTGGATGGTCTAGCGGATCAGTTGCCCAATAGAGAAATCCATGTTGTGCTGCTTCCTCTCCAGCTATTGTTTTGAAACTATCTATAATTTCCTCAAACAGCTCTTTTTTGGCTTCTGACAATTCAACAGGTTTCTGAAAGTTTTCGGCATCTACACCGCAGAACCAACAACCTACTGTACATCCCTGTGTTAGTTCAATTGTAAATGGTGCATGCAC
>NZVB01000086.1 GCA_002701375.1 Cyanobium sp. NAT70
ACACATTACCCAGCTACTACATGTAATCCTCCAAATGAGCGTAGGGTACTTGAACGTAAAGACAGTCAATCTATTGGTTCAATTGTCTACGATCTTGGAGGGGGTGATGATCACTACGATTTAAGGGTCGGAGATCAAACCATACATGGTGGTCGTGGTAACGATACGTTAAAAGGATTTAGCAACAGTGATATTTTAATTGGCAATTCTGGAAAGGACTATCTTGTTGCCAAAGGCCGGCATGATTTACTTGTTGGCGGTCAAGGTGATGATACCCTTATCTCAAAAGGAAAGAATAATTATATGATAGGAGGATCAGGTGAAGATCACTATCACCTGAAGAAATCTGGATCTAATACAGTCATAATAACAACTGGCAGTGGATTCGTAGATGGATTTAATCCACAAAGAGATCACTTGGCATTTGCAAATATTAATAGCAAGCCCTATTTGACTCCCGCTAAATCAAAGAAACATTTGAGCAAACTTATTGCTGAAGGCGACGACAATCTCATTGCTTATGAAAACAAAATTCTCTATAAGAACAAGAGGGCTCATGATAAATACAAGGAAATTGAATTTACTTCTTCGTTAAATCCACTGATTGAAGATGCCATTTATACACGCTTAAATATTGGCGACATTCTTGATGATCAATTAAATGCTGAATGGATTGACCACCTTGGCTTCAATCCATATGCGAGTTAACATTAAGCTGTTGTTGGCACCGCATGTCGATAACTTGTTGTCATGGTTCTAGCAATTTTGGATATTGCTTGCACTCTAAGTGTGACTCTGCATAGGCGTAATGATGCACTGCTGTTCTTCCGTGATAACATCGATCATTTAAACGAAATCCTTTCAACCATGCATTTTTTGATAAATAAATATTGTCAAAGAACTCAGAAGGTCCTTAAATCGAGTATTTTATCGGCTTAGCGCTCATATCTAAGCCTTAATATCCGCAAATAACATCGTGAGCCATGCTAATCATCATTCGTATGCAATCATGAGATAAGCAACAACACTTTTCTCCTGGCTTGGCGCTGAAAGCACAATTCACGCTCTTCCAGAATGATTCAATTGCAATTCATTTCGAAAGCGGTTGTCGCTAGTTTGCTCAATATTGATTGGCACCGGATATAGTCTAAATATGTCTTGCTAGCTACTTTTAATGACAAGATCTCATAAATGACTAGCAGAAATCCTCTTTGTTCAGGGGATCAGTGATGGACCATGACGCACTACTTACAAGGCACCATAATTAATTTTTATGCAACATTGTGTTCCGTAGACACCTGGGTTTAAAATCAAAATATCGTCCATACTAGGAGACTAGCTCACTGTCGTTATCTCAATGGAATCATCATCGTTCTGACTGTCCATCCTTGAACAACGAATAGAGGCTCTGCAGCGTTGCGGCCATGTCAGAATTCTGCCAGGCAGATCAGAGTGATCACTGGCAGATGTACCGATCAGTTCAGTCGTTTCTTGCGGATAGCAACAACTCCTGCCACTCTCAACATGCTCAAGCCACCCTAATGCTCAAAACATTGGCACGCCAACATAAAACTAATCAGTTAAAGCCCAACTCAAACGCTTTGCACGGAGTGATCAAGAAATGACACTGGAATTACGATCCATTGGCCGACGTTTTGGAGATCGATGGATCCTTCAAGACATGAACTTAACAGTTCAGGAAGGGGAATGCCTCGCTCTTCTTGGTGCCAGCGGATGTGGTAAGAGCACCGCTCTGCGCTTGATCGCTGGCCTGGATCAACCCGATATCGGTGAGATCTTCATCGATGGACACTCCATGGATGGCATTCCGGCACGTGAACGCCGAATCGGCATGGTGTTTCAGAGTTACGCTCTTTTCCCACATTTGACGATCAGAAACAATTTGGAACTTGGTCTACGTCTGCGCGGTGCGACGACCAAAGCACGGTACGAACGTATCAATATGATGTTGGAAATTGTCCAGTTAACAGCACAAGCGGAACAACGTCCATCCCAGCTCTCTGGGGGGCAACGTCAAAGAGTCGCACTAGCAAGAGCTCTTTTAAGAGACCCTCTGATTTATTTATTAGACGAACCAATGAGTAACTTGGATGCCCAATTACGCGAAGAATTACGCCCAGAATTAAAGCGGTTAATCTTAGATGGCACAAAGCCAGTTATTTACGTCACTCACGATCAACAAGAAGCGATGGCTTTGGCCGATAGAATTGCCGTCATGCGCCATGGACGCATTGAACAAATTGGCACTCCTCGTGAGCTATATCAATATCCTGCCACAACTTATGTTGCTCAGTTTATTGGCAGACCTCCTATGAACATGTTGGATATAGAGGAGGATATTCTCATCGGTGTTCGTCCAGAAGACTTATTTTTTAAACCCGATGGCCTCAACTGCCGATTACTCAACCAAGAATGGCAAGGTGCAACACAACAACTTTTGCTAGACACAGAATATGGACATCTAAAAATGATCTGTGATGGAGATACCAGCTTATCAGAGGACTTACGTGTGTCTTGGCGACAAGATCGTGAACACCGTTTCGAACGCAAAACGGGTCAAAGGCTGTAATTTCTAGATCAATTAAAATCCCTATAGATTTATCGTTAATGATGAATTAGCGTTCATTGTCATTCTGAGCAGACTGGTTTCCAAGAAGGCATTGCTCAATGTAATTATTTGCCAAGGGAAAGCGAATCAGAGACGGAGGGATCATGCTGAATTGTTGAAGCAAATTAACTGCTGAACTTGATCTCAATAAAATAGGGTCTTAACCTCGACGAAACAATTAATGATCACCTGGGACTCATCCTATGATTTGTCTCATGGTGATCTGTTCAGCATTGCCAATAACGACGCGTCGCCAATGGTTCCTGTGAAGAAGGAATTGAATGAGAGAGTCACGCGTGATTCTTCCTCTTCATGGCATGAAACGCCATGCCTTAATGATGATGGAAATAATAACAAATCACCTGATTCTAGTTCAATTGCTTGCTTGATTAGCAGACAGGAATCACTTTGGTCTGGGCAGAGAAATGTTGGTAGTGAATAAATTGATTGTACATAGAGATTTATTTTAATGTGATTAGACAGGCATAATACGCCCGAAAGAATTGATAATGGGTGCACATGCATATCATGATCATGACCTAAACCGGATATATTCAGCCAACTTTGCGTCATGGTGAGTTCAGGAAAATGATCTTTATTCCAGCATATATGTTGTTGAGCTTCTCGCAAACAGGCCTCAAGCCAATCATGCAATCTGCGTAAGCCTTTGATCGAATCAAAATCATTTTTTTCAAAATCATAAAAAGATCCAGGATGACCTTGCCCCACTCTTTGCTTAAGCTTTTCTGGGCGAATTGTACTTGCGAAATCTAAAACTTCAATGACCATTTGACCCGGGGCTTGATAAGCAAAGACTTGTTGTGGGCAAATCTTGATCCCCTCTGAGGCAATCCTATGAATCGCCAAAATCAAGTGGAGCGAGATTTTGTATTTTTTCTTTTGTTTCTAATGTTGATGTCAGGTTCCTCGCTCAAGATTCTTTTTTTCACCCCTTTCTCGGTGACGGATGGGCAGACAACACCATCAAACCCAGCACCTTGAATCGTCTTTAGCTCCTCCGGTCCAAGCTCTTCACTGTCGTGTGTATTGACCATTGGCTTGAGAATTCTCAGTCATGCTAACGCACGCAATAGAAACTTGCTAGTTTCGTTTGAGTCATATGTATCCCTAAGCCTGATCATGAATAGACGATCAGTTTGTTTCTATACTGATTGCCATACCACAAAATTTCAACGTTTTGATTTCTATGATCAAACTATTTTATCAACACGCAAATCTTTGATTGTTTCCACATTTGAAGTAACGATGGCATTTCATCATTATTCAAGCAACTGTAGGATTGGATGGGCTGTTGTTGGCTTTTTCTTCGTGCTTGTCAACTTCATTGCCTTCAGGACGGATCATCACATCTCTAGATGTTCCCTTGCCCACCAGCCCTGATCAAAGTTCTTTCTAGCCCAGAAAACTGGTCTTTTTGAGCAAGCAGATGAGTCATTGGCTCGATTCTTTTGATCAAATTGGATCGTCGAATCATTGATGCGTGATCATTGAGTTGATTAATCCACTTAAAATATTATGATCTCATTAGACGACCTCACCTCACTCTTTCTTTGCGAAGCGATCAAGACATGAAGAGAAGAGATTCAATTATATGATAACTATCTGGGTGTTCATTGATCAATAGCCTCACGCAACTTCATTGCTTGATCGAATGATGTTCATTCCTAATCAACTTTCCCCCTCAATCCTACGCATGCATGCCATGCCCGCTTTTGTTGTTTAATAAGTCCATTGAGACCGCTTCGCTCTCAAGATAATGTTTTATTGCAACCGAGATTAAATTCTGATTTTCCGAGGCTAATTATGATATTTTATTAAATGATCAGATGATCTGTTATGAGTAACAAAGTTATCGATGGATTTGCAGCATTTTGTGCCATTACCGTAGTTCTTACTGAAAGAGTTGTTTTACCTACTTTGCTTTTGGTCTTTAAGCTTTTAGAGGATCTCATCTCTACGACGGAGTCAACGCAGAAGACTACACAGGTAGATGCCGTTCCGATGGCAGAACTGGTTGAGCAAGAGAAGGAATTGGTGGAGGTAGAAACTGAAAAATCGATCGAATCACGGCAATCTTTTGACACGATCTAGGCTTAATTTTCAAATCAGAATGATTAATTTACTTAACTCTATTGACAATTTTGCGAACATGCACTTGCATGCAAAATGCTTTATATGCCTAGCAAGCTAGCTTAACCCTGTTTCATTNTCACCGTCNTTGANTTATATTATATANCCCAAATGATCAATTTTACAGATACTTGATGATCTTGTCTCATGATGGATCGCATCCTTTCAGCAGGCTAAGAAAAAGGTTGCAAGATCCTGTTTTTTCAAGCTAAATCATTCAACTCAACACCACGGTGACCACTGATCCTGGTTAATCAAACGGCCTGGACTTATTCTAGTTAAGATGAAATGCCGTTGGATTAAAAATTCATTTGATTAAAAGTGATCCTGCTTGATTTGATCAATTCTTCACATGTGCAGTTTAGGCGTCACTCTGGTGGCCAGCGACGGGTCTCCGTGAATACATTGCACGCTTAATTGTAGTTTCATTTTATCTGGATGGAATACACAATTTCAGGGATGCGTATGGCCCCGAAACGATTCAACTGCGTTTTGATTTAAAATATTGTTTGAATCCTTGACTCGATTGTGATCGATCATGGTCTGTCTACACGTCAAGGTCATGTCTTACGACCGGTTTGTGGTAGGCCAATCAGCAGTCGATCCCTTGAAGAATGCAAGATGATGAGGGCTTTTAATCGATCATGGCAACCCCAGGTCGCCAGCATTGGTCTGTGATTGGAACTGCTTCCTTCGAAATCATACTTTTCATCATTCGATCTTTAAAGCGCGAACAAATAGCGCTTTAAGCGTTGTCAAAATTTTCAGCACACCTGCTTGATCAGTTCTGCATGAGCCGCTGCCCGCTGTCGAATCTGTTCAATCCGTTCCGGGTCTGCAGGTTGATCGACGACAGCTCTCCATTGGCGAATCAAATGGTCCTGCGATGGCAATTGGCGTAGGGATGACCAGGGAACATCCGACATTTCTGCTGCTGCTTCTACTTTTGGGTCATAGCTCAAGGCTGCCATTGGACAGCAACACAATCTGGCGAGGATTAAGGCATGGAGCCGCATTGGAATCACGATCCGCGCAGCCTGAACGGTTTGAAACACCGCATCAACCGTTTCAGGAATTACCGTTGTGCTGCGTTTGAAGAGTTCGCTCGGCATCAAATCGCGGTTCTGCAGATCAGCTAATAACGAGGCGTCTTGATGTTGATGAAAGGCCAGCCAGCGAACGGGAGCATCCAGTTCCGAGGCCAAACGAGATAGCACCTGCAAAAGCAGACGCCAATCTGCGGGACTAAGCAGCGGAGTTGGCCTCCAGCTCAGCACGATCGATGTTCCACCCTTCCAACAACGACGGGGCAATTGCCACACAGGATCAGGTGCCATCCGCGACGGTAACGAAGGCGCCCAACGACGAGCTTGTTCAAATGAGCGCTGATCTCGCCAACTAACAGCGCTACACAGTGGCAGAACAACACGTACCATCCATCGACTGAAACGGTGATGGAGAGGACCCAGCCCCTGTCCCCAAAGCACCACCTTGCGGCGCTGCAGACGTGAGCAAAGAATCAGCAAGACGTAGTAAATGAGACTCCGCAGACTGGTGCTGTCTTGCAGAAGACTGCCTCCACCAAAAATCACGATGTTGACGCGAGTGGTGCTGCTTAGGACCGCAATCAATGATCTGCGGTTTACAACAGTGGCTGTAGGAGCCAAACGTCGTATCGCGTCCCGATTCCACGCGGTGATCAGCAGACGGCAATGGGTTGGGAGCTGCTGAAGCAAAACCTCAAGCAACGCATTGTCACCGAGATTGTCTTCCCCGTAGTAACCACACAGCAGAACAACAGGGGCGGTGATCGCGGTGCTCTTCGCGACGGTCATCGCCAGCCGTTCAGTCCCCCCATTATCGGCTGACCAGAATTCCTAGGCTGAGTTAGCTACAGGCTGCTTTGATGCACGCCCTCTCCCTAGGCACTTGGTGGATTCACATCGCTTCAGTGATCGAATGGTCCGTCGCGATCGTGTTGTTCGAGCAGCGAGGACTCCGCGGAATCGCCCTTGCCATGCTGCCAGCCCTTGTCTCTGCCATGGCTGCATGCACATGGCATCTATTCGACAACGCTGAAATGCTGCGTGGTCTTGTGGTGCTGCAGGCAGGGTTCACACTTATTGGAAATGTTGCCCTGGCTGCTGCTGCTCTGCAGCTCAAGCGAGCCGAGCAAGGTTGACGATGCAAGCTCTCGCGTCTTTTGATCCCGCACCGCTTTTTGCGCTCTCCCTGATCCCCTATCTGTTTTTTCTGTACTGGGCTGGTCAATGTCGCAGCCTGCCAAAACTGACGCTGTGGGGGTTCAGGCTGACCCTGCTGTTTGTACTGGTCACCATTCTTGCTGCCGTTTTGGCGCTTCGCTGTTGTCAGGCAGAGCTTGTTGCCATCGATGCTCTGCACGGAGGAGCGGAAGCATTTCTCACCTTGAGCAACGCTGTTCTGGTCTGGGGATTGCTGCGTCGGCCCAAAAAAACAGTAAACAACTCTTAAGAGAGAAGTGCAGTGCAGCCTGAACCTTGGATGATGAGGCGTCGCTCCATGGCCTGCATGCTGACCCCACTCTTCGCCATCGCTCCCGCAACAATCTCCTGGTCTCCAAAAGTCGCTCTGGTGATGATCGTCTGCAACGTGATTGCCATCGCCGTGGGCAAAGCCACCATCAAGTACCCCAATGAGGGCGCTCAGATGCCCAATCCAACCTTTTTTGGCGGCATGAGCCACGCAGCCATGCTGGGCACCACCAGTCTTGGTCACATCATCGGAATTGGTGCCATTCAGGGCTTAGCTGCACGCGGCATCCTCTGAAATTGACGACCGATCATGAGCTCGGTCCATCCTCAGGGTTTGGACTGAACTCATGATCGGTCTCTTGATCAGCGAACCCTTAGATCAAATAAGGGATTAAACGCAATCCGTAGCGTTCAAAACGGTAGTGAAACAGCAGATCGCAAAGATCGTGAGCACTGGCTGTTCTCGATAATCCTGAGATGAGTCGTTGCATCCGACGATCGGCCTGATCGGAATCCAGTCCCCACCACGTGCGTCGAGCCAGTCGACCTGAAATCGCCCAGCGGAAGCCCAGATGTCGTTTAAGGGCCAGTTGATATTCATTGAGTAAATGTTGACTGTCGTCATCTGCTTGACCAGTCAGGAGCTCAGCTAACAGGAATGCGCTGGACAGAGCGTGTCTAATCCCTTCGCCACCAAGGAGGTTTGCAGTGCTGGCAGCATCGCCAACCGCAATTAAAGCTCCAGCACCGAGAGGCTCTGTACGCCTGACCGTACTAGCGATGACCCCGCCGTGACGATCAAGCACAGGGCAATCTGAAAGGCCACAGCGAAGCAACAACTGAATCAAATCCTGTTGGAGGCCAGCACTGCCTCCAGCTGAATCATGAGGTGGAAGCCGACAGACGCCAACTTTCAACTGATCTTTGGCCATCGGAAAGACCCATCCATATCCGTGCCGAACCCATTGGTGACCGAGGAAGAAGCTCAATCGATCACGCCAACGGCTCGAGCCTCGATCACTGGCCTGAATCAGCCACTCAACCCCGTAACCGCAAAGAAGCGGATCCTGTTCCTTGTCGATCGGCACACCGGCCTGATGTAAAAGGGCTCGACGTGACCCCGTTGCGTCAATCAACCATCGAACAGAGCGACACTCCTGTTGTCCATGAGGGCCGAGTAACACAACATCGGCCTGCTGCTGATGCAACCGCTTCAGCATGACGCGCCAACCGCTTAGCAACTCAACACCTGCAGAACAAGCTTGTTGCCAAAGCGATTGTCTCAAATTACCAAAATCGAGAACGACCCCTAAATCATCACTCGACCACCACTGATGTTCAATTGCATCGGGGTCGAACAATTGCCAACCCTGCCATGTTGTGGACCAACAAGCATGAGGAATTTGAAGCTTATTGGCATCGTCAAGAGGGATTGCTGCACTGGAATAAGCATTACGCTGTGGATCCAGAAGAGGATCGACGAGGGTCACTCGCAGACCAGCACAAGCAAGCTCAATCGCAAGTCTGGTTCCGGCAGGACCACCGCCAGCAACCAGAATCATCATGTTTGTGTAGAAAAAGGTTTAGGACGGCAAAGCTCCAACCCGAGACGTTTCACTAAATTCCAATGAGGGTGAAAACTTGAAATGTTCGCGAATTCGAGTCGTCATTTGAGCGGGTGTCAGACCCAATGATTCCTTACTCTGCTGAGGGGTGGCATGATCCACCAGCTGATCTGGAATTCCAATTCGCAGGGTAGAAACACTGATGTTTTCATCCATCAAAGATTCTAGAACTGCCGCACCAAAGCCACCTGCGAGTGCACCTTCCTCCATGGTGACGACACGACCTATTTTGCGAGCAAGAGGATGAATCAGGCTCTGATCCAATGGGCGTAAGAACCGAGCATTAATCACGGTGGGAGATAAGCCCGCTTCTTCGAGCAGGGTCGCAGTTGCCAAGGCTGGTTGAACCATGGCCCCGTAAGCAACGATCAAGACATCATCCCCTTCACGCAGGACTTCACCACAGCCAATGGCTAGCGGCTCCCAGCCTTCTTCCATCAGCGGAACACCGATTCCTGAACCTCGAGGAATGCGAATTGCCGTTGGTCCGTCATGGCCGAGACAGGTGACCAACATGCGCTGCAATTCAGCCTCATCTTTGGGAGCCATGACTGTGAAATTTGGAATCGCGCGCATGTAACTGATGTCGTACTGACCTTGATGAGTAGGACCATCAGCGCCAACAATGCCGGCACGATCAAGCACAAAAGTGACAGGCAAATTCTGAATGCCAACGTCATGAATGAGTTGGTCAAACGCACGCTGCAAAAACGTGCTGTAGATGGCAACAACAGGTCTTAATCCTTCACAAGCCATGCCTGCTGAAAGCGTGACAGCATGCTGTTCAGCAATGCCGACATCGATGTATTGCTCAGGTATGGCTTTCTGCAGGAGATCTAAACCAGTCCCGGTTGCCATCGCCGCGGTGATGCCAACCACACGACTGTTCTGCTCACACAGTTTGACAAGGGTCTGACCAAACACCTTGCTGTAACTCGGTGGCTTCGGAGTTTTCGAAGGAATGGCTTTGCCTGTGGAGAGATTAAAGGCCGACTGAGCGTGATATCCGACTTGATCAGCCTCGGCGTAGGGGTAGCCCTTGCCTTTCGTCGTCACGACGTGCACAAGCACAGGACCACCATCACGATGAGCTGCCTGAAAGGTTCGAACCATCTCTCCGATGTCATGTCCGTCGATAGGCCCCATGTAGGTAAAGCCAAGCTCTTCAAACACCGCACCCACTTTCGGCACGGCCAGTCTGCGCATACTGCCTTTTAATCGATTTAGCTCAGCAGGTAATTCACCCCCCATAAAAGGAAGATGTCGAACGCTTTCCTCGACACTTCCCGACAAAAATTGCATCGGAGGACTAAGCCGCATGCGATTGAGATAGGTCGATAAAGCCCCAACTGGAGGCGAAATCGACATGTCGTTGTCGTTGAGAACGACCAGGAATGGCGTTTGAGGGAGGTGGCCTGCGTGATTAATCGCTTCCAACGCCATGCCACCCGTCAACGCACCATCACCAATCACCGCGACACATTTGAACTCTTCGCCACGTCGATCGCGCGCTAGAGCCATGCCAAGGGCCGCTGAGATCGATGTGCTCGCGTGCCCAGCTCCGAAGTGATCGAAGCGACTCTCACAACGTTTGAGATAACCCGCAACCCCGTGCTGCTGACGCAAGCTGCCAAAAGTGTCGTAACGACCGGTGATTAGCTTGTGAGGATAGGCCTGGTGGCCAACATCCCAAACCACGCGATCGTGGTCCAAATCCAAGGTTTGGTAAAGGGCAAGGGTGAGTTCAACCACCCCAAGACCAGGTCCTAAATGGCCTCCACTGGTCGAAACGACCTCCAGATGTCGCTCGCGAATCTGACGTGCGACGTCGTCCAACTCAGCATTGCTGAGACCATGCAACTGGTTTGGATGCGTCAGATCTCCGAGATGCATGCACAACCCGCTCCAGTAGATGCAATCTACGGGGTCAATCTCAAGAGAGGACGACGCAACGTCGTAGAGAGAATGGAGGGATGACCGATTATCTGCAAAGAATCCTGCGTGCTCGCGTCTATGACGTCGCCGAGGAGACGCCGTTGGATTACGCCACCAATCTGAGCAGACGACTTGACAACAGCATTTGGCTGAAGCGCGAAGACCTACAACCGGTCTTCTCTTTCAAGCTTCGCGGGGCTTACAACCGAATGAGACAGCTCAGCCCGACAGAGCTGAAACAAGGTGTAATCGCCTCCAGCGCCGGCAATCACGCTCAGGGCGTCGCCCTAAGCGCATCACGCCTGGGTTGCCGTGCTGTGATCGTGATGCCGCGCACCACACCTGAGGTAAAAGTCCGCGCCGTGCGCGCCCTAGGTGGAGAAGTCGTGCTGCACGGTGAGACCTACGACGAATGTTTCGCGGAAGCGCAGCGCCGTTGTCAACACGATGGGTTGACCTTTATCCATCCCTTCGATGACCCAGAGGTGATCGCTGGTCAAGGCACGATTGGATTGGAAATCATGCGACAGAGCGAGGAAGCCCCTCATTCGATTTACATCGCTGTTGGTGGTGGTGGATTGATCGGTGGAATCGCTGCATACATCAAAACTCTTTGGCCTGAGATCGAGATCGTCGGTGTGGAACCGATCGATGCCGCAGCCATGACCCGCTCTCTTGAGGCCGGCGAACGCGTCAAGCTCAGTCAGGTTGGTTTATTCGCCGACGGTGTTGCGGTCCGAAAGGTCGGTGAACAAACCTTCTCCTTGGCCCAACGCCACATTGATCGCATGGTGAATGTGGATACCGACGCCATCTGTGCAGCCATCAAAGATGTCTTTGAAGACACGCGATCGATTTTGGAACCAGCTGGGGCACTGGCGATTGCAGGCCTGAAACAGGATGTTTCCGATCGGGGGATGTGCGGACAGCGATTGGTTGCTGTGGCCTGCGGCGCGAACATGAACTTCGATCGTTTGCGCTTCATTTCTGAACGTGCCGAGCTCGGCGAGGAGCGCGAAGCGATGCTCGCGGTGGAAATCCCTGAACAAGCCGGCAGTCTGAGAACGCTTTGTGAAGAGCTGCGCGACAGGAGTTTGACTGAATTCAGCTATCGGATGACCGAAGGCAATCGCGCCCAGATTTTTATCGGTCTTCAAGTTCAAGACGAACAAGACCGTCAGCAGTTGGTCAACCACCTCTGCGCAAGAGGATTTCCCTGTCTCGACCTCAGTGACAACGAATTTGCAAAGGTGCACTTGCGTCACATGGTCGGCGGGCGACTACCGGCTTCAGCTCGTCATGCGTGTGCGGGCGAATGCCATGAACTCCTGTACAGGTTCGAATTCCCCGAGCGCCCAGGGGCGCTGATGAATTTCGTCAGCGCTTTGCATCCCAGCTGGAGCATCAGCATCTTTCACTATCGAAATCACGGAGCTGATGTGGGAAGCATCGTGGTTGGCCTTCTCGTCCCCCAACAAGATTTGGACAGTTGCCAAAAAGTTCTCGATGAACTGGGCTTTCCCTATTGGGACGAAAGCGGCAACCTTGCCTACACCCTGTTCCTCTAAGGATTCAGGCGTTACGTTGAATCACTTCTTGGCATTGCCATGCCTGTGCCTTCCCTGGCCGCAAGGTTGGAGGCGATCCTGTACCTAAAAGGTCGTCCAATAGCGATCAGGGAATTGGCAGAACTTGCCAAGGCGGAACAGCAAGAGGTGGAACAGACGCTGGTTGCCCTGATCACCAGCTACGACCAGCGAGAAACCGCACTGGAAATCGTTGAACACAAAGGTCGCTACTGCCTTCAATTGCGCCCGAACCTGGCTGATCTGGTTCAAAACCTATTGCCGGTCAACTTATCCACGGCAACTCTGCGCACGTTGGCGACCATCGCACTGAAGAAACGGATCCTTCAGTCTGAACTCGTTGATCTACGCGGCTCTGGAGCCTATGACCACATCAAAGAACTGCTTGCTCAAGATTTCATCGAACGGCGACGGCAAACCGACGGACGCTCCTATTGGCTGACACTTTCGGAAAAGTTTCACCGGACATTTTCCGTTCTGCCTGAGCTCACGACTCAGGGGGTTGCTGAGCCTGCATAAAGTTGTTGAATCTCGCCTTGGTTATGTGGTGACACCACTGCTGGTCACGTTTCTAGCTGTTCTGATCGAAACGCTTCGGATCTATTCCTTCGTTTTGATTGTGCGTGTGCTCCTGAGCTGGTTTCCCAACCTTGATTGGAGCAACCCGATCCTCAGCACTGTCAGCTCGATCACCGACCCTTATTTGAATGCATTTAGGGGCTTGATCCCCCCAATTGGAGGGATTGACCTCTCAGCAATACTGGCATTTGTCGCGTTGAACGTCATGCAATGGCTCTTAGGAAATTCAATCTATGCCTTCTCTCAACTCTCCATGGGGTTGTAATAGCGGGGTTCTAAAAGCAATGAATCAGCATTAATTCAGCGCCACATTCTGTTCGAGGGGGAGTAAATCATCCTCCTCTGAGACACGCGTGCGAACCGGCGCGGTAAAGCCACGTGCCTTGGGGTTTTTCACCTCAAATGGACCAGGGGTTCCAGCCGGAACAGAAAGACGCAAGGCAAAGGGGTGAAGACCGGGCTCCACGTCTCCGATGGATCCCACCCTGGTTCGATTTTGAAGAACAGGTTCCCCACTCGCATCCATGATTCGGGCGTACACATCTGTATCCACAACGCTTCTGCGGCCAGGGTTGTTGACCATGCCGCTTAAGACAAAACAACTCGCACCCATCGGGCGAGAGAACTCCGGTTGGCGACCAGGATCCTCCTGAGCACAAGGATCAAGGCTCACAGACGAGAGGCTGAGATCCGCAGCCTGAGCAGGCGAGGACATCAAAAGAAAAAGAAGCATGACCAGGCATGCAGTTGAAAGACGCGTTGTCATGAAATGAGCTTCAACGAAGATCTCCGCTGCCAGCAATGCGACCTCTGGCGGCTCGACTAGCGAGCTTATTAAGGTTTGCAGAGGCGATGTCCTCCAGGTTGTAACCCAGTTCATCAGCGAGCTGAGAGACGTACCAGAGCACATCTCCTAATTCCAATTTGATCGCCTCACGAGCCTCCTCATCAAACACCCCACCGCGATCACGGATCACTTTTTTGACCTTGTCGGCGACTTCACCGGCTTCTCCACTGAGACCAAGCGTGGGATAGATCGGATTGCTGCCCAGATCTGGATAAGCCGCTGTAAGCCGTGCTTTGGTTTGATATGTCTTGAGATCCATGGAACCGATCAAGCCTGCTGGTGCAGTTGCAAAATGACCGGATGGTAGTTTCCGCACGGTTTTCCGGCGCCGATATGGCCCAGTTCGATCTGAACCGACGGACCAAGATCGTGGCCACCATCGGTCCGGCCACAGAAAGTCCCGAACGCATCCGCGAGCTGGTCCAGGCCGGTGCCACAACGTTCAGGCTGAATTTTTCTCATGGTGATCACAGCGAGCATGCGACTCGCATTGCCACCATCCGTCAAGTTTCTACCGAGCTTGGACATCACATCGGGATTCTTCAAGATCTCCAAGGACCGAAAATTCGCTTAGGTCGATTTGCCGAAGGGCCGATCACGTTGGCGAAAGGGGATCGATTCAGCTTGACGTCAAAGCAAGTGAGCTGCTGTCAGACCATCGCCACCGTGACCTACGACAAACTCGCCGAGGAGGTCACGGCTGGTAGCCGCATTCTTCTCGACGATGGTCGGGTTGAAATGAAAGTGGACGCGGTGGACGCTGCAGAGCAGGCACTGCATTGCAGCGTCACTGTTGGGGGCGTTCTCTCCAACAACAAGGGCGTCAATTTCCCCGACGTTCAGCTTTCAGTCCGCGCGCTCACTGAAAAAGATCGCATCGATCTTGCTTTTGGATTGCAGCAAGGGGTCGATTGGGTCGCACTCAGCTTTGTGCGTAATCCATCTGATATGCAGGAGATTCGCGAACTCATTCGTCAACACGGCCACAGCACCCCAGTGGTGGCCAAGATTGAGAAATTTGAGGCCATCGATCAGATCGATGCGATCCTCCCCCTCTGTGATGGGGTCATGGTTGCTAGAGGAGACCTTGGCGTTGAAATGCCTGCCGAAGAGGTTCCTTTGTTGCAAAAGGAATTGATCCGAAAAGCCAACAGTCTCGGCATTCCGATCATCACGGCAACCCAGATGCTCGATTCGATGGCTTCCAGCCCGAGACCAACACGAGCTGAGGTGAGTGATGTCGCTAACGCAATCTTGGATGGAACCGATGCAGTGATGCTTTCGAATGAAACAGCTGTTGGCGATTACCCGGTCGAAGCTGTTCAGACCATGGCCACCATCGCCCGTCGAATCGAAAAGGATTACCCACGCCGCTCGATCGACAGCCATCTGCCGAGCACGATTCCCAACGCGATCAGTGGTGCTGTGAGCACCATTGCTAGCCAGCTGAATGCTGCAGCGATTCTTCCGCTCACAAAAAGTGGCGCGACTGCTCACAACGTGAGCAAATTCCGCCCGGCTGCTCCCATTCTTGCCATCACGAGTGAAATTGATGTAGCCCGCAAACTTCAACTGGTTTGGGGTGTGACCCCTTTACTCATTCCGCTGCAAAAGAGCACCTCCGGGACATTCACGGTGGCGATGGGTGCGGCTCAGGATCAAGGCCTGCTCAAGGAGGGAGATCTGGTCATCCAGACCGCAGGCACATTGGCCGGTGTGTCTGGTTCAACGGATCTGGTCAAAGTAGGAATTGTCAGTGCTGTCCTCGCTCGTGGAAGTGGTATTGGCAATGGCACGGTGAGCGGCAAAGTCCGTCTAGCTTTGTTTCCAGGCGATTCCAGCAAGATCGAGAAAGGGGAGATTTTGGTCATGCATGACACCACCGCTGAGGACCTGGACGCCATTCGGCATGCGGCAGGGGTTGTCACCGAAGCGCCTGCGGAAAGTTCCCATGCCGCTGTCATTGCTCAACGACTAGGTATCCCAACGATTGCAGGTGTGTCCAATGCCACGAGAGACCTGCGTCACGGCGAGGTGGTCACTTTGCAGATCCGCGATGGCTTAGTTCATCGCGGAACCGGTGTGAACTCAACAGCACGCATGGACTCCATGCTCTGAACGCGATGAGCGGCCGAATACCTCCCATGGAAACGGTGAGGATGGCCCTCGCCACGTTGCGCAGTAACCGTCTGCGCAGTTTTCTCACCATGGTGGGAATCGTCATTGGCAATGCCTCGGTGATCACATTGGTGGGAGTCGGCAGAGGCGCTCAAGGACTTGCTGAGGAACAGCTCAGCAACCTGGGTGCCAATGTTCTCTTTGTCGTTCCAGGCAACAACGACACAAGACGTCGAGGAGTCGCTTTTCCTAAAACACTGGTGTTGAAGGACGCCGAGGCGATTGCAGAGCAAGTTCCAAGTGTGAAACGCGTCGCACCTCAAATCACCAGTAGCCAGGTGGTTCAAGCCGGAGGTCGCAGCGCTACCAGCTCAATTTCAGGGATCACCCCCGACTTTTTGACAGTTCGAAGCTTTGAGGTGGCACAAGGTCGATTTATCAATGCAGAAGACCTCAAAGGAGCCCGCAACGTGGTGGTCATTGGCCCCGATTTGGAGGCAAAACTCTTCCCGATCGGATCAGCGATCGGTCAACAGCTACGCATTCGCAATCAATCGTTTGGTGTGATTGGTGTTATGGCTCCAAAAGGAGCGGTTTTCGGAAGTAATCAGGACGAAAACGCCTATATCCCGCTCAGCACGATGGTCACACGGTTAACAGGTCGTGATCCCACCTATGGAGTCAGCTTGAGCTTCATCAGTGTTGAAGCAAGAGACGAGACGAGCACCGGAGCCGCCAAATTTCAAATCACTAATTTGTTGAGGCAACGGCATCGCATCCTTCGGGATGACGACTTCGCCGTGCGTTCTCAACAAGATGCCTTGAACATCGTTGGAACCATCACTGGCGGTTTAACGCTGATGCTGGCAGCCATTGGAGGGATCTCCCTGCTGGTCGGTGGGATTGGAATCATGAACATCATGCTGGTCTCAGTGAGTGAACGAACCGAAGAGATCGGACTTCGCAAGGCCTTAGGAGCCCGCAGTGGCGATGTTCTCCAGCAATTTCTGGTGGAATCCTTGGTTCTCGCCAGCCTTGGTGGAGTACTCGGCACAGCAGCTGGTCTAGGAACCGTGGCGCTGGTTGCGGCGGTTACACCGCTCCCAGCCAGCATCGGCACTTCAACTGTTCTGGTGACCGTGGGTTTGTCGGGATCCATTGGCTTGTTTTTCGGAGTTGTTCCTGCCCGTCGCGCAGCACGGATGGACCCAATCGTGGCTTTGAGGAGCCTTTGAACTCAGGCCCGATCTTCACGACAACTCCTTTACACTCTTTAATCATCTGACAACTCCATGAATCAGCGCTGGCGTCTCATTGCCCTCTGGTTACTGCCGATCGGGGTCGTGCTATTGATCGCCTGGCAGATTCTGAGCAGCGGTGGCTTGAACGACCTGGGCAACAGGGGCCCCACCGTTGCACCACGGAATACAGCTGTCTCTCGTATGAGTTATGGACGCTTCCTTGACTACGTCGAAGCGGGGAGGGTTACAGCAGTCGATATTTACGACGGGGGTCGAAATGCTGTCGTTGAGGCTGTCGATCCAGATCTAGACAATCGAGTCCAGCGTTTAAGGGTGGATTTACCGGGCCTAGCGCCCGAACTGATTAACACTCTCAAACAGGAAAGCATCAGCTTTGATATACATCCTCCAAAAACAGCACCACCAGCGTTAGGCCTTCTCGGTAATCTCCTCTTTCCTCTCCTTCTCATCGGATCATTGATTTTCCTGGCACGCCGCAACAGTGGTATGCCTGGTGGTCCTGGTCAGGCCATGCAATTCGGAAAGAGCAAAGCCCGCTTCATGATGGAAGCAGAAACTGGAGTGAAATTTGATGATGTTGCTGGTGTTACAGAAGCCAAACAAGAATTGGAAGAAGTCGTCACTTTCCTGAAGCAGCCTGAACGGTTTACCTCGGTGGGTGCTCAAATTCCTCGTGGAATGTTGCTGGTTGGCCCTCCTGGAACCGGAAAAACATTGCTTGCTAAGGCCATCGCAGGTGAGGCTGGAGTTCCCTTCTTTTCATTATCAGGTTCAGAATTTGTCGAGATGTTTGTAGGCGTTGGAGCAAGTCGAGTACGAGATTTGTTTAAGAAAGCAAAAGAAAACAGTCCCTGTCTTATTTTTATCGACGAAATCGATGCAGTTGGTCGTCAGCGAGGTGCTGGTATTGGAGGTGGTAATGACGAAAGAGAGCAGACGCTCAACCAATTGCTCACGGAAATGGATGGATTTGAAGGAAATAGCGGAATCATTATTATTGCTGCTACGAACCGTCCAGATGTACTGGATTCTGCTCTGATGAGACCTGGTCGTTTTGACCGCCAGGTAACTGTTGATGCTCCAGATATCAAGGGTCGACTATCAATCCTTGAAGTTCACTGTCGCAACAAGAAACTCGAAGATGATCTTTCTTTAGAAAGCATCGCTCGACGCACTCCAGGGTTCACAGGAGCAGATCTGGCAAATCTGATGAATGAGGCAGCTATTTTGACGGCTCGTCGTCGCAAAGAGGCAATCGGTCTGAGTGAAATCGATGATGCTGTCGATCGAATTATCGCCGGTATGGAAGGACGGCCCCTAACCGATGGACGCAGTAAGCGCTTGATTGCATATCACGAGGTTGGTCACGCTCTTATCGGCACACTCGTGAAAGATCACGACCCCGTTCAAAAAGTCACTTTGATCCCACGTGGACAAGCGCAGGGTTTAACGTGGTTTTCTCCAGACGAGGAACAATCTCTTGTGACGCGCTCTCAACTCAAGGCACGCATCATGGGTGCACTTGGAGGACGAGCCGCTGAAGACGTTGTCTTTGGGCACCAAGAAGTCACCACAGGAGCAGGTGGAGACATTCAGCAAGTTGCTTCAATGGCTCGTCAAATGGTGACTCGTTTTGGCATGAGCGATCTAGGACCAGTTTCACTTGAGGGGGGTAATCAAGAGGTCTTCCTTGGCAGAGACTTAATGACCAGAAGTGATGTTTCCGATTCAATCGCTCGACAAATTGATGAGCAAGTTCGCGCAATGGTAAAACATTGTTATACAGAAACAGTAGCAATTGTTTCCTCCAACAGAGAAGTCATGGATCATCTTGTTGAAAATTTGATCGACAAGGAATCCATGGACGGCGACGAATTTCGTGATGTCGTAGCAAAGTTCACAGAAATCCCCGAAAAGGAACGCAGTGCTCCAATATTAGACTAATTTTATCATTCAAAAAACCTCTGGATTGTTTTTCCAATCCAGAGGTTTTTTATGAGCCATGATTGCCTTTATCAGATGCAATTGATTATGAGATTATCTTCTTGAGACGTTTTTGACGTTTACATCGTTCTGAACAATATAAAACATCATCCCAACAACGCTTCCACTTTTTCCTCCATTCAAATGGTCGACCGCAAACCAAACATTGTTTTACCGGCCGATTATTCACCATCAAACTGAATGGACGGGGCGCTTGTCTATGACAACGTCAATCAAGCCATAACTAACAGCTTCCGACGGAGACATAAAGAAATCACGATCAGTATCCTCTTTGATTCTGTCTAGGGGCTGACCTGTGCGTTCTGCCAACTCTTGATTTAAACGATCTTTGAGGAAAAGAATTTCATCGGCCTGAATTCTAATATCACTAGCTTGACCACTAGCTCCTCCGAGTGGCTGGTGAATCATGATGCGAGAATGCTGAAGACTACTGCGTTTTCCCTTGGTGCCTGCGCACAGCAAGAACGCACCCATGCTGGCCGCAAGCCCAACACATACGGTATGCACATCAGGTCGAATATGCTGCATCGTGTCAAAAATTCCCAGTCCGTCGTAAACCGATCCTCCAGGCGAATTGATATATAAGAAAATATCCTTTTCAGGATCTTCGGCTTCGAGGAATAACATTTGAGCGACGATGCGATTGGCAGATTCACTGGTGACAGGTTCACCAAGGAAAATGATCCGTTCGCGCAGCAATCGCGAATAGATGTCAAAAGCCCTCTCGCCCCGTCCGGACTCCTCGATCACGATCGGGATCATTTGCCTATGCACGAATGGATCAATCTTAACGGCGTCAACTACGGCGCTAAGGTCATTGTCATTCATTCCATGCCGAGTATTGGGCGACCATCAGACCATTGCGGACAGCAAGCGCACGTTTCATCAGCAATTCCCATACGTCATCCCACCTCTGTATCGCAGAGTGGCGGACGAACTGTTGGTGGAACTGCATCTTCTGAGCCAACAGAGCCAGTTCAAGAGCAATGTGTTCTTCGCCGTTGGGCTTCGTTCTGTTTTTACAGCCTTCACCAAGGGGTACCGGCCTGAAGAGCATCCAGAGCTGATGTTTACGGCCTTGTGCAGCAGCACTGACTTTGATGCTGATCAATTGAAAGGAGAAGCAGAGCAGGCCACCAGCCTTGCCAAGGGGAAAACATTGCAGTCGTTACCCGACTGGATGGCCCAACACCGTCTCGCCGAAAACAGTCACTATTCGCGATTGATGGCGATCGGCATTCTCAGCCTTCTGGAAATAGCGAGCGGCGATACCCAAAACACAAATGACATCACATCTCCAAAAAAAATATTGAAAGAAAAAGCAGCAGAGCTTGCTCCAACACTTGGCCTCTCCGATAAACGGATCGAGAAAGACCTCAATTTGTTCCTCAGTAGCCGCGAGCGTATGGATCAGGCTGTTGAACTGATGCAGGAAACCTTGGCCAGTGAACGACGCAAACGCGATCAACGCAAAGCAGAAGTGTCTCAGGGAAGCGTCAGCTGACCCTTCATCCATCGCCAGTCTTCGTGACTGGTGGCGGCCCCTTGCAAGGATTGCAAGTTCAAATCAAGAACACTGGCGCGGCGTACGGGCTGTGGCCAGTTGACATGCAGCAAAGAAAGAGAATCAAGGGCAGAGGCTCGCATGGTGAGGCGTAAGTCTTCACCGGTTTTTAGTTGAACATCCATGCTGCGCTTCGTTGTCGGAGATGACGCGAGAGAGAGACGTAATACAGGTGGTGTCGCTGTGGATCGATCTGTGGATTGATCCCCTTGAAGCCACACCCATCCTCCAAGCAAACGCTGTCCTTCCGGTTGATTTTGATACCACAGGGTTGCCTGACTAAAAGACTCTCGATCAGGATTACTCAACTTTTTCTTCTTCTCAATCAAACCACCCTCGCGAAGTTGCCGACCAATTCCGTCCAATGTTTTAACCGTGATGGTTTGGCGATCTGATAGATAAAGATCCAATTTCAGGCTTGCTTGAAACGGGCCTTGTGGTTCTGATTGAATTTGAACAGAGAGCGGTGTCGCCAATAGTTCGCTGCGAATCGATGTGGAGAGTGCATAATCATTTTGAAGACCATCTCGAATCAATGGTCGGTTGATAACAGCTCCCAACAATGTTCTTGCATTGCGCATTTTGAGCCGCAGCAACGGTCGTGACGACGATTGAGAAGACTTCGCTTTTGCTGATATGAGTTGCAGCGTCGATAGTTCAATTGGCTTGATTGGTGGTGCCAGGCGTCGAGAAGCTGTACGTAGAGGCCGTGACGCGACGACTCCTTCCCAGCGCATCTTGCGCTCCTCAAGCGATAGTTCAAGGCACCCGTATGACGCAGTTTGCAGCAAAGGAGACAGAGCACCAGCAATCGAACTCAGCGCCTCTGGCCGCCAAATCACTGCGGTGGTCCGCATCAATTGAGCCAAGCAAAATGTCTCTAGGGGTGATGGATTGATTGCCACCGTTTGATGCGCTTGTCCGAAAGTTTGTCGATTCAACTCATCCGCAAAAACCAGCACTAAACCTGGTAATCGACGTGATGACACCTTCAAGGCAGCGTCAGAAGAATTCGACGACGTGAATGCTGAAACATCAATTGCATCAGAAGCTGGCAACACCAGAACAGGGTCGCCATCTTGCGGCCATCCCATCCACCACATTTGACCCTTCAGCTTTTGCCAGACCTGATTTGCCGTATCCGCGCCAAATCGGCGAGTCCAGAGAGAGGGTGGCGATGCTGAACCGTTCGCGCGGAAGCTTTGCACCATCCGCATCTGGTCACTGATCTGCAATAGGGATGTCGTTCTGACGTCCAGATCTTGAGCAATCTGTCGCTCCGTTGGTGCTGTAAGTAGGAGCACCATGCAAGGAACAACAAGAGTTAGCCCAAGCCCGATTGATGTGAGCGGCTGTGCCCGGATTAGACGCTGAGCACCCTTCACTGCGCCTTTCACTTCTTGCGTTGAGGTGTTTCCTTACGTCGACGACGATCCTTCCACTCGACAACGGAGAGGTAGATCACAGCAGTGCTGACAAAAACAAGCAATACAGCAGCCAGCACTGCAAGGGACTGGCTGAACAGCGGAGTCTCGAGAGCTGGCAAGGAGATCAGAAATTCAGAGTGCCGTCACCGTTACGACCCCACACCACCATCGCGATCGAGAAGCTGAAGGTGGCAGCAAGAGACGCCCAAGCGAGAGTAAACAACATGCACATGACTGCTGGTTTGAAGCGATCCTACCTAGTGTCTTGGTCGTTCAGACAATGAGTCGGGAACCGTCATGAGCAGCTCCAGTCCCGGATCCGCCACTCTGCTGGAGCGGGCAAAGACAACACAGCGCTATCCGCAAGCTCGCGTGATTGTTCTCGATGACGACGTCAACACCTTCCAACACGTCGTGGATTGCTTGCGAAAAATCATCCCTGGCATGAGCGAGGAGATGGCCTGGAACTTGGCCAATCGTGTGGATAGTCAGGGCTCTGCTGAAGTGTGGTGTGGTCCTTTAGAGCAAGCTGAGCTTTATCACCAACAACTGATGGCAGAAGGTCTGACCATGGCCCCCTTGGAGCGCTGTTAAGCCCCTTCCTGACAGAAACACAGCTATTCAAATTAAAAATTTGATTCAAGCTGCCGGTTTGCGTTTCGTCGTGGTCAGACGAAGCATGTCAATCGTGCGAAAACGCTGATTACGACCATCCAAGACATATCGAACAACCCGACCAGGGCAGATCGCCAGTCCTCTCACCTCCGCTCCATGCACTTCAACCGTGAGTGGTCGCGCCATGGGACCACATCGATCCATCAATGGCCCGGAGACGGCAACTCGCAATGCTTCGACGGATTGCAGCATCTCTGCCGTGAGTTCTCACTTCGGCATAGCCATGGCCGCTAACTTCGACCAGTTCTCAGGATTTGGTTCGGATTTGGGTCGTGTTGTCATCACCCACAGCACTTATTTGGAGGGCCTGATTCCCTGGTTGAAGGCCCTTTCGAACGAAGCGTCGATTCAGACGATCACCCCAGCAGTGATCTCTCGGGTCAGAGGGCGAAGCAATGGCTTGCAACTTCGAGTTTCGGTGCCCATTCGCGGCGGTTTCAAGCTGATGGCCCGAAGGGGGACGAGCGCTCAGGAGGTGTTCGTCGTGACAACGATGGACCGAGATGGTTTGCAGAAATTAGTGAACCTGCACCGCCCATGAACTTGTTTGACGCCACTCAACGGTTCGCTTGTTCCAATCGGAACTCGGATGGCATCAATGTCTTGTTCCATGACCGGCCTGATGGCAAGCCTCTGGATGAGCCTCAACCACCATGGGGTCCCTGCGACAGAGCTGACGCCAACCGTGTCGCGTGAAACATTGCGGAAGAATGGCGCGACAGGCGATTTGTGCCTCATCGGGAAGAAAGCGGATCGGCTGAATCGTGGCCAAGATCAAGAGAGAGATCGGAAATGAAACCAAACCAAAAATCATGCTGATCTATGACGATGGAATTAGCTTGATTGGACTAGGATTAGGGCAGCAATTTAATCACACTTGCATTGAGCAAAGCTAACCCAGTTGGATCGAAGTAGTGACGTGATATTCATCTAGCAGTGGTTGCAGTTCCATGAAAAAACAATCGTGAAGACATCTTCATACAGCCCGATGGAGGCACACCCTTTGTTCACCGCCATGCTCATGATCACTTTCGACAAGCATGGAACCGTTTCAGACAAGCAATACGATACGCATTTAGTCTATTAAATTAGTCAAAATTACAAGCACTTGCCATGGCGATTTTTATTACTTTCACACCACCAGTAAAGAATCAAGTGATTTAAATTGATCAAAATGAAATTTTAAATTAACTTTTTTGCTTAAAAGATTGGGGTGAACCGCCATGCCGTGCGTGCCCCAGTGGTCGACCTGGAAGAACCAGAAGGGGAAACAAAGTGGGGATTCGTGTCCGGCTACATGGCCGGCTTACTGCACCGTCACGACAGTCTCCCCAAGTCGAAAGAGAGTCAGATCAGAGCACTAGAAAAAGGCCGTCACCAACATGGCAGTTCCAAATCACTTTAGACACCTTTCTCCTCAGGCAACGGCCAGATCCGACGGATCGATGCCAAGGCCTGCATCGCTTCCGCTTGACGTGCGGCAGCATCGTCACTCTTCAACAGCACTGTCACATGGCCCAACTTGCGACCTGGCGTCTCAGGGTCCTTCCCATACCAATGCAGATGGGTTTCAGGCAATTCGCTTAGCGCCTGTAAACGCTCATTGAGTGGAACGGCCGTTGAATGGTCCTCAAGGCCAAGAAGATTCACCATCAAGGCCCCTTGACTTGTCAGTTCAGGAGAGGGCACTGGCAACCCCGCCGCAATGCAAAGCTGCTGATCAAACTGACTGCTGCTGCAGGCTTCAATCGAGAAATGTCCAGAGTTATGAGTCCGCGGTGCAATTTCATTCACCTGCAGACCAACTGGACCATGAAAAAACTCCAGCGCCAGCACACCCACGTAGTTGAGCTTGGTCAACAATGACGCTGCCACGTTGTAAGCGAAAGCCTCCACCGCTTGATCAACGGCAGCTGGTGCCAAAACCCAATTGCAAACCCGCTGGCTCTGATGGGTCTCCACCAGAGGAAAACTTTGAACTCGACCCTGGCTGTCTCGACTGACAACCAAAGCCAATTCCTGCTCGTAGTCGACCCAAGCTTCCAACAACCATTCTTCTGGGCGTACCCGACGGATGAGCTGAGCCAGCTCTTCCACAGACTCAAGAACAAGAGTCCCTTTGCCGTCATATCCCCCTTTTGCCGCTTTGGCCATCACAGGAAACGTCCATCCAGATGGCAAGGCTGGCTGCGAAGGAGCCACCCGACTTAAGGGCACCCAAGGTGGTGTGGGGATGGAAAGATCGGCCAAAAGCTGGCGTTGCGACAATTTATCCACCAGGGGAGAGAGTGCCGCCAATGTGGGGCGAAAACGAACCCCTTGTTGCTCCAGAGGAATCAACGCGTCGATATTGACCCATTCGTTCTCAAAGGTGATCCCGTCACAACCTTCAACAAGCCGTCGTGTCCCTGCCACGTCGCGGGGATCAGCGGTGACGAGACGGGAGGCTCCTGCCGCAGCAGGATCATCACTGGAACCGGTTTGAACGGCAATTGGAATGTGGCGGGCCGAGGCAGCCTGGACCAGCATCCGTGCCAACTGGCCCCCACCGACAACTCCAATCATGGTGGACGAGCTTGTCATCGAGTACAGGAGATTGATGACTCAGGAAGCTTGACACTCATCAGCGGTTTCAGCTGCTCATATCAGGGAGCGATCGCTGCTGAACGCCAATCGAATCAGTGTTAACAGCATCACCATAAGAAACAGTGCCAGGCCAAGCGTGCAGGCGTAGCTGATTTCCAATTCCGCAAAAGCTTGGTCGTAGACGTAATAAACAATGGTTCGTGTGGAATCAGCAGGCCCTCCTTGGGTCATCAAAAACACCTCCTCAAACACTTTGGTGGCTGCAATGGAGGAGACAACAGCGACAAGCGTGATGTATGGGCGAAGCAATGGAAGCGTGATGTCGAGATGCTGACGCCAACCTTCGCTGCCATCTAATTCAGCTGCCTCGTACAACTCTTTGGGAATGCCCTGCAACCCCGCCAAAAAAATCACCATGTAGTAGCCGAGCCCCTTCCATAAGGTCACAAGCATCACGGCGGGAAGCGCCAACAGCGGTGAGGTGAGAAAACCGATTGGTGTGAACGAATCGCCAAACAAGGCCAGTAGCCATCCATTGATCAGTCCGTTCTCTGCATAGAGCCAGCGAAAGGCAATCGCGGCGACCACGATTGAGACCAAAACCGGCGTGTAGAACGCACCACGCAAAAGATGCATGCCTGGAAGACTGCGATTCACCAGCACGGCTAAGCCCAGAGAGCCAAGCACGATGGGAGGCACCACTCCGATCAGATACAAAACCGTGGTCGTCATGACCTGCAAAGCCATGGGGTCAGACAGCAGTCGTCTGAAATTGGCCAGACCGACGAAGCGCAGCGGTTCGCTGACATCCAATCCAGTCGCGCTGAAACTCATCACAAGAGCCATCAAGGCTGGAATCAGAACCGAAAGGCTGATCAAAACCAGTGCGGGCAGCAAAAAACCCCAGGCAATCAGGCTGGAGCGCAGGTGTCGTAAACCTGTGATGGTTGAGCAGAAGCTCGCCTGACCCTAAGTCGCCTGTTTCTGATTCAGTGCAGCCGGGCAGAGTGGTGGCCATTGGTCGCGATCGGAACCATGTCTGCCGCTCCCTCGATCCCACATCGTCGGATCAGCGTTCCATTGGAACGGGATGCCTACGACGTGGTGATTGGGAGTGACAGCCTGAACGACATTGGATTGGCTCTGATCGATGCAGGGGTGCGGCGAGGCCGCAAAATCCTTGTCGTGAGCAACGAGGACGTTGCGGGTCCCTATGGAGACATCTGTCTGAAGAGTTTGCTTTCGCAGGGTTTTTCAGCTGACTTATTGATCATCGATGCCGGTGAAGACCAAAAAACCCCCGCCACAGTGGCCCGCATCCATGACGCGGCCTTTAAACGGCGCTTAGAACGCAGCTCGCTGATGCTGGCCCTCGGTGGAGGAGTCGTGGGAGATATGACCGGGTTTGCAGCGGCGACATGGTTGCGCGGGATCTCCGTGGTTCAAGTTCCGACCACGCTGCTGGCCATGGTCGATGCCTCAATCGGTGGAAAAACGGGAGTCAATCACCCTGGCGGCAAAAACCTGATCGGTGCCTTTCACCAACCGTGTCTAGTGGTAATCGATCCAAATACATTACGAACATTGCCCGTGCGTGAATTCCGCGCCGGACTGGCCGAGGTAATCAAATACGGAATCATTGGTGATCCGGACTTGTTTCACCTGTTAGAGAAGTGCGTCCAACCCGAACATGCTGAGGGAGTTGGGGCCGAGCTGCTCGAACTTGTTTTGGAGCGTTCCGCTGCCGCGAAGGCCAAGGTGGTCGCCGCTGATGAAAAGGAGGGTGGCCTCAGAGCAATTTTGAATTATGGCCATACCTTCGGCCACGTGATTGAAACCCTATGTGGCTATGGCACCTGGCTCCATGGTGAAGCTGTAGCCATGGGCATGGTGGCGGTGGGGGAATTAGCGGTACAACGTGGCAGCTGGAGCCGTGATGAAGCGGAGCGACAAAAAAGATTGATTGCCAAAACAAAGTTGCCAATCAATTGGCCAGCTCTAGAAATAGAAAACGTGCTTCGAACCTTGCAAGGGGACAAAAAAGTTCGAGATGGCAAATTGCGTTTTGTTTTGCCAACATCTATCGGTCAAGTTGAAATCCGTGATGACATCACCTCAGAGGAGATTGTGCAATGTCTGCAGGCATTGCAAAGCTCATATCTTTGAAAACATCGCCTTTGCCAAACAGCAACCAACGGAACTCACCCAAACCGGCTGGGTCGACTAGCCGCAAGAGGGCTTCGCGTCGGCGCAAGGCTTCGGGCAATTGTCCCGCTGGAAGAGATTGAAGTTCATACAAGCGTTCGGCTAAACCGAGTGCCAAAAGCACCTCTCCTTGGCGAGCGGAAGCAAGCGGTTGCCAACCAGACGCGATTGCAAAATCGTTGACAGTCTCGATACAAAGATGGGCCGTCAAGTCCTGGCCAGCAATGTTGTGCAGAGGATCGCATCCAGCTTGTTGATTGCTGTAGGTCATCAACGTGCCCTGAGCGCGACGAGCGTTGTAGTAACGATGCGCCTCTAAGGCGTAGTCGATCACCAGCAACAGCCCTTGATCAATAGCTGCACTCAATTTCTCGTACCAAGGGAGAAGGCTGGAATGCCATTCCGTTGTCCATCCTTCCGGGGCCTGAGCAGGAGGCAACTGAAAACCACAACGTTGCTGCACCGCTTCGATCTCTTCCGCCATCTCAACGGGCAGTGGCAAGACGACCTGTTCAAGACATCCGTCTTGACGTAAGGCCACCCCGACAAGTTGCAAGTGTTGCTGGTGACAGATCAGTCGATCGATTGGCAGTGCATCCAGCAATTCATGGGCCAGAACAACGGCATATCTCGGCTCTGACCGCAACTGCTCGAGTGAGCACCAGCGAATCGCCAGGCAAGTCTCTCCAGCGAGACGAGTCTGCTGGCGTTGACGCATGGCTGGATTGTGCTCAACAAGCACCAACTCAAGCTGATCCAAGCGGTCTGGCATGACCTGCTTGAGTTGTTCAATCAGAGCCGCAGCTAAATCACCGTCGCCAGGACCGATTTCAACAATCGACAAGCGTTGGGTGATTGGACAGGCCTGAAGCCATGCGATGACCTGTCGTGCCAAAAGCTCCCCAAAATCTGTTCCAAGCGAGGGGGACGTGACGAAATCGCCCTTTGGGCCTAAACGAACCTGACCAGAGCCATAGAAGCCATGCTCTGGATCGTTCAGGCTCCAATCCATGTATTGCCGAAACGTCGCGACCCCGCCGACCTGTTGCAGATGATTGGCCAACCAAGGTGGACAGGACACAGCCATGGAATTCATTGGAGAGAATGCCTTTCACTGCAGCAGGTCTATGGCAACACATCGCATCGGAGCGCTGTGGGGATTTCTACTCGTACTGGCGATCGGCTTCTCGGCAGTTCAACCGGTTAAGGCCTATGACAACCCGGATTTATTGCCCGACCATCCAACACCTGTGATCGATTTGGCTCGAGCCTTCAGCGAGAAACAGCGCTCCGCTCTGGAGCAGACACTGCAGTCTGTAGAAGATCAAACGGGCTGGAAACTCAGAGTTCTCACTCAATACGAACGCACACCCGGTTTAGCTGTCAGGGAGTTCTGGGGATTAGATGAACGTAGCTTGGTGCTCGTTGCCGATCCACGTGGTGGAAACCTACTCAATTTCAACGTGGGAGACGCATTTTTTGCGTTGATGCCACGCACCTACTGGGTGGAATTGCAAACCAGGTTTGGTAATCAGTATTACGTCAAAGATCACGGCGAGGATGGCGCCATTTTGGATGCTCTCAATGCTGTCGAGATTTGCCTTGATCGTGGCGGATGCCAAGTGGTGCCTGGCCTCCCCCTTGAACAATGGCTCTGGACATTAACAACATCAATCCTGGGTGGACTGATTGCTGGGTTTGCAGCATTCCCTAGAAAACCTGATGAAACAATCGCATGGGCTTGGTTGCTTCTCTTGTCGCCCCTATGGATCATGTTATTCGGAGTGTTCGGAATCGCTCCAGTGATCACTCGAACGTCCGATCTTCTGCCGTTAATACGCAATAGCCTTGGATTCGTCGGTGGAGGAATCGGGGCCTACTTAATAGCCCAGGCAACAATGGGACGACGCCTAGCCAATGAAGAATCTGATGACTGAAATAAGTTATTTAATTGAATTTATTTTAAAGCTGGGTTGCACACATAATGCGCGATCCAGTGCAAACTTCTTCTTCATCATCAATTTGTGTCAGTTCCTCTCTGCGCAAATCACGAAGTCGACGTAACTCGACTAAATTAACATCATAAAATGATCTTAATTTGGAATATTTTTTGACTGGCTGCCCGTAAAAACTACGCCCAGCGAGGGTCGGAAATGAAGCCCATTCAGGCGAAAGTTTTGCGGTCAAAATGGGTGTCAAATTGCCTGCATCTGTGAGGCCTAAAGCTTTGCGGCGTTGGATCAAAAACAAAGCTCCTTGATCTTGTGCTTCCGGACCAAAGCCGGTGACACCAATGCTGCGACGAACCAAATTCCAAGTGAAGGGCATGAACTGATAAGCACCGGCCGCAGCACTGGCGTAGCGGGAGCTGTAGATCACACGGTTTGGATGGCGATCTAAGGATGGCATCAAGCCACCGCCAAACATGACGCGATAACCAACATCAAGACCGCCTCGCCATGTGCCTTCAGCGAAACGAATCGTATTCAACATCGCTCGACGTTCCGGCGTAATCACATAGGGGATTGCACGTGTCGGAACAGCGTCAGGAGAACTCAATAATTGAGCTCGAGACGCAGTCGGAAGAAGACTGGCAACAGCCTTATCTGGTAAGACAGAAAATGGAAGCACTCCAGCGCAGATGGTCGCTGCAAGAATTCGACGACCAATCGATGCTTGGAAAGCCATAAAAAGCATTCAGAGAACAAAACCTCTACCGAGGGGGTAGATCACTTCAGAAGCGGATGAAGGATCTATCCAGGGAAAAATCCCTTGTGGCGACTCTGTCGAACAAAAGAGCTGTTGCAACTGGGCTCTATGCCACTCAAATGATCGGCACGCATAAAAATGTTTCAGGCTAAACGCTAGGGCCTAAAACACATCTGTAAAAATATTTTTGTAGTCAAACCATCAAGAATCCAAATGCAGTTGACAAAATCAAACTCAAATCGATTCAGCTAACGCAATGATCGCTTCTGCAGCTTGTTGAGCACCTCCTTCTGGCAGAGGAGTCTGTGCGGCAGGCAGAAGAGGCTGATCCAGCTGCCAATCACCCATGTTGAGGGCACTCCGCGTCAAAACACGGTGGTCTGCATGCTGTCGAAGACCATGCATCAAGGCTTCGACTTCAGCAAAATCTCGACGTTCCACAACATGTAGACCCACACCCTGCACGATCGCCTCGCAGAACGTGCTGAAGCCAGGTTTGCCAAGGTGTCGGCTACAAAAGGGGAACACATCCAGGGGCCGCAACCCTTCCGGCAACAACGTGAGGTTGGGCAGCGAGCACAGCGCGGAGTGGTTAAAGCCTCTTAAGGGTGGCGCCATCAAAAAATGATGCTCTGGCCAAGCGCTAAAGAGATCGACATCCAGAGTCAAACCAAGCCCACCAAAACCAACCATCACGAGGGGCCGCTGAATGCTCTGCAGTGATTCAACAAACCCATCCGTCAATGCACGCGGCTCACTGCAGACCAAGCCAAGACGCTGTTCGGACAAACCCCAGTCCATGCCCATGTCAAACGGGCATCGCAGCAGCAACTGCCCGCAGCGATAGGCCTGTTCTGCGCATTCAGCATGCTGCGAGAACGCCCCTTGAAAAGGGGCATAAATTTCATCCCAGCCAAAATTGCTGAGCCAGATCAGGGGAGCCTCGACACGACGGGCAAGATCTGCCGCTGCAGGAGGAATGTCACCCACTACGACAGCCTGCTCTTGCTGCTGCTGGATCCAACTCACTTCGGCATCGATCTGAGCAGGCAACTGCTGTGCCAAAACCTCTAAAGCCAACAAAGTGCCTGCTTGATCGCTGCCGAGGGCATCGGCCTGAATCATGCCGACATCCCAACGGCAGGAACGAATCTCAACAGACACTGAACCCAGAAGAGTTCGTAAAAACCGAAGTGGTACAAGCGAGCTCAGAATCAGCCGCCAACGAGGCCGAAGACGGTGGATCTGCTGGAGGACAGCAACATCACGTGCGGCATGGCCGAATCCGTGACTGCTACTGCAGACGTAAATCAACACGAGACCAAATCAGGCAACGGCAGTGATTCCTCGTGGGTCAGCTCACCGTTCGGCGTGTACCAACGATGACTAAGGCGACTGAGATGAACATCTTTGAATTCAGCCCAAGAAAAGTGGATCAGCTCCCGGCCACTGGCATCAACACCCTTACGAGGGACACATGCGGCGTTTAGGAATGCCGTCCCCCTGCGATCCAAGAGCAAACTTCGGCGTAATCCTCGTCCACGTTTGAGCTGATGATGCATATGACCAAAAACAACAAGGTCAGCGCAACGACGCTGAGCCATCCGATCCAAAGCAATGGCTAAATCCTGATCACCCCAATCGACAAAGGGTGCCTTCCAATCCCGTCCACAGGGACTATCGGGTTCAGAGCCAAGCCCCGTTGGCCCGCAGTGGGCCAAAACAACCAAAGGCTGATCATCCGGAACCTGAGCGGCTGCCTGCACAATGCGGTCGATGGATTGTTCCCGGCTCACCGGTCCGTAAATCGCTTCAACCGCCTTAGACAAGTGAAATCCACCACCCGAACTACAGGGCCGAGCTCCAACAACTGAGATGGGAGGTCGGGCCCAGCCATGCAAAGACCAAGCACAGTGATGTTCTCCCAAGAGAGCCAGTTGTTGACGGAGGATCCCACCACTTTTGTCGTGACCACGATCGTGATTGCCCAGGATCACGGCCAGCGGCAAGGGCAAGGCAGCGATCCGTTTGGTGAGTCGAAGATCTCCATCACTGAGATCACCGACCACAAGCAGACCATCGGGATTCAACCGAGCTAAGAGGCCCTCATCGGAGTCATTCCACGCACCATGGAGATCCCCGGCGATAGCGAGACGCAGATCGGACAGAGGCTGATGCCTAGGCTGACTTCATCCTGCCCTGTCCCGGTTCCGATGAGCGCTGTCAATGCCCTGGGGGCGGCGATCGAGAAATTGAAGCGGGACCGGAATGCCGTGATCCTGGCGCACTATTACCAAGAACCAGAGATCCAAGACATCGCTGACTTCACCGGTGACTCCTTGGAGCTTTCTCGCCAAGCAGCAAAGACTGATGCGGATGTGATCGTGTTCTGCGGAGTGCATTTCATGGCGGAGACCGCCAAAATTCTTAGTCCGCAGAAAACGGTTCTGCTACCAGATCTAGATGCTGGCTGTTCCTTGGCGGATGATTGCCCAGCCGATGAATTCGCTTCATTTCGCGATCAGCATCCAGACCATTTTGTTGTTAGTTATATCAACTGCACGGCTGCCGTCAAAGCCCAAAGTGACTTAATTTGCACCAGTAGCAATGCTGTGAATCTAGTACAACAACTACCAGAAGACAGGCCTGTCATCTTTGCGCCAGATCAAAATCTAGGTCGATGGGTACAACGACAAACCGGAAGAAACCTCACTCTATGGCAGGGCAGTTGCATTGTTCATGAAACATTTAGCGAAGAGGCCGTATTAAAATTAAAGCTTGAACATCCCGACGCAGAAGTGATCGCACATCCAGAATGCCAAGAAAACTTACTAGAACTAGCAGATTTCATCGGATCAACGAGCAAATTACTGTCCTATACTGAATCCAGCCAATCTGAAACATTCATTGTTTTAACAGAACCCGGCATCCTGCATCAGATGAAACAACGTGTACCGGAAAAAAACCTTTACGATGTACCTGGGATTGATGGATGCAGCTGTAATGAATGCCCTTACATGAGACTCAATACATTGCAAAAGCTGCATGATTGCCTAGAGAATCTCGAACCAGCGATTGAAATGGAAGAAGAATTACTTCACAAGGCATTGCAGCCAATCCAAAGAATGCTGGATATGAGTCGCTAGCCAAATAGAAGATTAACTCATACGCGATATTAAGAACAACAAAGTACCACATGAAGGCAAAAAAAGCGGATGTGACTCAAGTGATCATTAAACATCATTATTTTGATCAGGAATCTATCCCACTCAAAAAACTAAAGCACGTCTCTAGGTACACCTAACAGTGTTAAAAACTCATCAATGGTTTGATTCGTGGCTGGAACAGGCGTGGGATCAAAACACTGCGGCAATTGACAGGCAAACGTCAAGAGTGCTTCATGCACAATCGCTGCAGACAGAATAGACTCACAATCAAGCATTGCTGGTAGATTTCGGATCTCAAAAGTTGGCTTAATAGGATCCTGATTAATGATATTGATCAAGTTATAATTACAATATTTGGTCAGAGGCAATTCTGCAAGCAACTGCCGCGCATCCGGCCAGCCAAGTGTCTCAAATGAGGAATGAGAAATGAGATCAAATAGTTGATTAGGCCAAGCTCCTAAACGTCTACAGCGACGGTTGGGAGGAAACATATGCTCGAGCAGCACATGATATTTGCGATAAACTAAAACCAGATTTTTGAATAAGTCAGGTGAGTAAAAACAGGTCGCATCAAAATGTAAATGTGTTGCAGCTTCTGCAGGGATTTGAAATTGAAGCTGATTCACAAGATCGAGTAAACAACCTAATCGTTCACGATGATGCTCTGCGATTGGAGCAGTAACTAATTCACAAGGTCGTTCACGTTCTCCGGGCAAGGGTGCAACGATGGCGACAGATTTTCCACTGGCGTCGATAACACGATGCATCCCAGAGCCATCTGCCTGCAGGGTTGTATGGAACAATTCAGCTAGACGTATCAAAACCTGATCGATCGGTAGATTGGGATCGCAATGACAACGAATCAGCTGAAGGATGCGTGTATCGTCACTGACGATGCGGTACCAACCCTGCTTAGGAAGACATGATTTCTGCAAATCATTTTGAAGAGTTAGATCGTCTACACAGAGTGCTATGAGCTGGTCTTCTCGATCATTGACCTTAAAACCTAAAGTCAAATTATCAAAGACGGGCTGATCTGGAACCAAAGAAGGTTCGACTTGTTGGTGAAAAATTCGAGTAATGTGACCACCATAAAAACTAGCAATCGCACAAGCTAAATCTTTGCGTGAATAATTTCTTGGGGCCAGATACTCTATCTCAAATCCAATTTTCCAGCTTAATTGCATTGACTAATTAGAATAAAGCCTCTTAGCGCGCTGAAGAGACTGCTGAATTAATTCGTTATTACCGTAGGCCAAGCTTTGATCTATTTCATACTTAGCCTGAAAAATTTGCTTGGGACTAGGACGTCCATTATGCCACAATTTTGCTAACAAAACGGCGTCATCATAGGTGTATGATTCTAAGTACAAGCGATATGTAGATACGTTATTAGGACGGACAGTGCGTAGATATTGACTCTGTGCTCTATAAAGGTAATGATAAAGATTCCTTTTCGCGAGCGGTAGTGTGCCATCGCGTTGACTGAAAACGAGTTTACGTCCAATGTCTAGCTTTGAACGATCTAAAGAAACGCCCCAATAGTCTGCAAGGATTCGTGCATCCCAATAATCAAACTCACTCATAAAAAAAGCATTATAGGCTTGTTTTTCAGAAACATATGTTCGTGCTAACTGGATATTATGCTGGCCACTCAAAGGATTCTTAATATGGATTGAATCAGCATCTAGTGCGTGAGTAATTCGCGCCGCTTTGATTGGGCGCTGCAAAGCCAAAGACAGCAAGACCAAGACAAACCATGCTGCCGTAAAAGTGGAGAAAAGCAGTTTACGCATTTGTACTGACATATCTACTAGTTTCATAGCACCACTTGTTTTTTACCAGTGAAAAAAAATGTAAGATTTAACAAGCAAGCGTTGCACAGATCGTATATCGGATCGGTAGTGAGCACAAAGAGTTCATACATCACATCTTGTGATCACCATAAAACTCAAAACAACTCAAGAGTTCAGGTCACCAGGGAAAGCATTGAATAACAAACTATGATTCAAAAGCACAATCATTTGCTCAAGCCATTCAGCCTAGGCAAAAAGACCTAAGTTGCTGAGTTGGATTGGTTCCGGCCAGGCTTTGCGTTGAGGCTTGATTCAGTCTGATGATTATCACGTAAACGCTTCAACCAACGGCCATAGGCAACAGCACGGTCATCATCAGATCCATCCGTGACACGTTCCGAGAAACCCTCATAGGGAGGCTGATTGGCGTTTGGGTCAACCATGTGAAAAGGGAACACCAATACAAATTGTGGGGGATTTCGGACCAGAAAACCATTCAACACAGAATGCTGACAATCAAACAATTAATGAACAGAATATAAATTCTTCCTGAAAAAGGAAAAGAGCGAAAATCCGTACGCCGCGTTTTCCATTACCAAGCGATGCGACAGTGCAGGCAAGCTAGCAAAATTCTGACTAAAGTAAAAACTATCTTAAGGGCAAGACTACGGCAAGCGAGATGGACGGTCTCAACTCATTTAAAAAAATGATGATGGCTTCGACAGACAAATCCGAAAGCATCTTGAAAGACATAAGTATTAATAACAATTAGGAGTCGCTGGATTGATTGAGGGGATTCGTCAATCAACTCCTTATCACTGGTAAAAATATCGACTTAAACAAATTTTGCTACAGATGGCAACAAGCGAACCTGTAACCCAATACAAATTTGCAAACGTTATCATAGAAAGATAGATTGCATGGACTTTGTCAAAAAGAGAAAATCAATAGACATGCACAAAGTATACAGAAATGGAAGCAAATTTTGCGGAGTAAGAATACTCAATTAAGCCAGAACCGAGAGAGCCAAAGGGTAAATACTTATGCAATCACAAAGAATGGCCCTAAAGAATGAGAACGAGATAACATCAACAATATAACACAACAAATTCGAAGAGGTCCAACAGCTTGATCAGCCATCACAAAAGAGCAACGAACGATATAATCAATGAAACCAGTAAGAAATCCAGTTGTTGATAAATCAGGCATGATATGACGGAGAGCCCAGCATTAATCACACGCACATCAGAAGGCCTCTATTGTCCAGCCGCAGACGTATGGATTGATCCATGGCGCCCTGTCTCAAGAGCGCTGATCACACACGCCCATGCAGACCATGCCAGACCAGGCTGTGGAGAATATTGGGCGGTGAAAGACAGTGAAGGAGTTCTGCGTCAGAGACTGGGTCAAACCATTGCATTGAATCCTGTTGATTACGGAGAAGAACTACGACTCAATCGATGCAAGATCTCATTCCATAGTGCAGGCCATGTGCTTGGGTCAGCGCAGATCAGGATCGAAAGCAAAGGGCAAGTGTGGGTCGTAAGTGGGGATTACAAACGTGATCACGATCCAAGTTGTGTACCGTTTGAACCTGTGGCGTGTGACGTGCTCATTACTGAAGCCACATTTGGCATGCCGATCTATCGCTGGCAAACTGGAGCAATAGTGGCTAAAGAAATTCACGATTGGTGGAAGGGAGATCAAAGCCGACCATCATTACTGTTTTGTTATGCCTTTGGCAAAGCACAACGATTGCTGGCGGAACTCAAGGCAATCGGAGTGGAAGATGAGATCTTGTTGCATGGTGCTGTCGAATCAATCACCCGCCACTACAGAGCTGCCGATGTAAACATGACACCAAGCCGACCTGTGAGCGAATTGCCACGCCATGACAATCTGGCGGGTCGCCTAGTGCTGGCGCCGCCATCAGCCCATCGATCCAGCTGGATGAAACGTTTCAAAGCTCCTCAAACTGGTTTTGCCTCTGGTTGGATGGCGGTGCGTGGAGCACGGCGGCGGCGGGGCTACGAACGTGGCTTTGTGTTGAGTGACCATGCAGATTGGCCCGGCCTTATTCGCACAGTTAAAGAAAGCGGGGCCAAAAAGGTTTATGTCACTCATGGGCAAAGCGATGTTTTTGCACGGTACTTGCGAGAAAAAGAAGCAATCGATGCACAACCGCTGGATACACTGTTTGAAGGGGAGAACGATTGAATAATCCTCGAAAGATCAAGTCGATTTTTCAATTTCTGAAACCCAAGTTGAAATTCGTTGATGAATATCAGCATGAACATTATCACCTTTATTCTGTGCAGAACGCAGGAAATCAACAAGCTTGGCTTTCAAAACTTTATTTTTTTCATCCATTGATCCAGAATGCTCTTCCGCAAAAACTTGAGCTGCCTTGATTTTTTCGGCGATTGCGTCAACACTGCCATCGAGTGTTCCTTTCAAGCTGTCAGCCAACTTTTGAATTTTATCCTGATTCTGAGAAGGCATCGAAAAAAAAGATTTATCAATTTTCTAGCAAACATCCACCGTAACTGCATCAAAAAAACAACATAAGTTCAAACGACACTCAAAACAATGCCAGCCATTACTCGAAAACGCAATTCAAACAAATTTCCAGAGGGGACGACAGCTCAACGACAGCCCAACTGACAGCAGTAGAAAAAATAACATTAGCAACTAATTATGATAGCAGCGTTAAATCATTGGCCAACAATAAAAACTACTCATTATTGATTCAGAAAAACAAAAAGTTGACTTCGAATCTATTCAAATAAAATCTACATCAAGAATGATAAAAAGCAAGATTGAGAACAGGGCTTCACCTCAAGCAACAAATCCACAAAAAATTAGCCACAATATTGGTACACGCAACAACCACTTGCAGGATTTCGAGATCCTATTTAATCGTCTCGATCAGGTCACAGGGACCCATGCCAAGGTAGCAATCCTTGTTGATTATTTTCGCTGGAGCGCTTCTGAGGATGCGGCATGGACCTTAGCTTTGTTCATTGGGAAGCGACAACGCAGGCTGATCACTGGACGTAGACTTCGGGACATCCTGCAGGAGCACAGCAATTTACCGGATTGGTTGATCGCAGACTGTTATGCACAAGTCGGAGATTCTGCTGAAACGATTAGCCTCTTATGGCCAGAAGTGAAAGAACAGCAAACAAACAGTCAATCGTATGAACGATATCAAGAAAATCAACGAAAGCAACAACCACTCCATTGGTGGATGGAAAAACATCTACCAGAGATCAGTCAACTCAAAGGAGATCAACAAACCAATGCTATATTGAAATTATGGAGTGATGTTCCAGAAAATCAACACTTTATTTTAAATAAATTACTCACTGGAGGTTTCCGAGTAGGTGTCTCCAGTGGCTTGGTTTGTCGTGCACTGTCAAAAGCATTTGATTTAAATGAGAGCCTGATCCTGCAACGTTTGATGGGAGGCTTTGAACCCTCTGCAGAAAACTTTAACCGTCTCAAAGGCCCAGCAGACTCAAATGAACAACGTTCCAGTAGCCGACCCTATCCATTTTTCTTGGCTAGCCCTCTAGATCCTGAACGAATCATCAATGATGAACCAGAGATGTGGCAACTAGAATGGAAATGGGACGGAATACGCGGACAAATGATCCGACGCGGTGAAGGTGCTTATCTCTGGAGTAGAGGTGAGGAGATGATTAATGAGAGCTTTCCTGAACTCATCGAACTTGCTAGGTCACTGCCAGATGGAACTGTGTTAGACGGAGAAATCATTTGTTGGCGACAGAACGAGGAAAAACCAATGGGTTTTGATAGCCTTCAACGACGCCTAGGCCGTAAAAAAGTAGACAAGCCACTAAGAGTCGAGTGCCCCATATGTTTCGTTGCTTACGACCTACTGGAAAGAGACGGAATTGATATTCGTGATCATCCCTTGAACAGTCGTCAGAATCAGATCTCGCAAATTCTTACACAGATCCAACATCCAGAACTCTGGCGACTACGCCAGAATCATGCTTGGACAATTCATAGCTGGAGTCAATTGGATCACGAACGTCAACAAGCATATCATCAACAAGCTGAAGGCTTAATGATAAAACAACAGAACTCGCCTTACTTGATTGGTCGAAAACGCGGCTACTGGTGGAAGCACAAGCTCGATCCAATGAGTCTTGATGCGGTGTTGCTCTACGCACAAGCTGGTAGCGGGAGGCGAGCCAATCTTTTTACTGATTATACCTTTGGCTTATGGTCCAAAGACAATCCTCCTGCGCTGATTAGTTTTGCAAAAGCTTATTCAGGCCTTAACGATAAAGAAATTGTAGAGCTTGATCGGTGGATTCGCAAAAATACTCTGCAGAAATTTGGACCTGTCAGATCAGTCAAACCTGAGCAAGTATTTGAAATAGGATTTGAAGGAATCCACAGATCCAAACGACATAAATCAGGTGTTGCTGTTCGCTTTCCGCGAATATTGAGATGGAGGCACGACAAACCTGCAGAGCAAGCTGATCCACTTCAAAACGCTATCGAAATGATTAGAGATGATTCCAATTAAGATTCAATTTATGACGACCATCAAGTGGTAACAAGTAATCACGATGCAATACATTTTCATAGACAGGGTCACCCCCTTCACGAAGAATGACTGCTTTATAATGAATTTTTTTACCAATACTTTGATTAAAGCCTATTTCCGCAAACCAACAATCACCATTAACGTATTCTAAGGGGACAGAGGACGCCAGATCCCATTGCCCCAACTCTGGACAATCACCAACAAGAACAATTCTTTCCCCTAAAGAAGTACTGTAACCATTCATAGATACTTTCAATACAACAGGTGCTTCTAGGTTTTCACCAACAACATTAAAGACACGACGCGCCATCTCCTCGAGATCACAATGCTCAACAGCACCATTTGACACGTGGATGACCTGACCAGTCAACAAACAACGATGCTCACCATCGGGAAGATCAGTTGAATCTATTCGTATGCTTGTAGCTGGACCTTGATTTAACATAACCAACACTCTATTATCACGATAATTGCGTGAATAGACATAGACATCAGAACTAATCCAATGTTGATTATGGGAGCCATAGGCCAAAGCTAAATTACTCTTTCGTAAGGCAGAGAGAACTTGAATCATTTGAACCATGACGCCATCAAGATCCCAAGATTGCATCATTGGTCGATTATAAGGATCTGCACCACCAGATGTATTGTTGACCAAATATTGTTCAGTACCATAAAAAAGGCATGGAATTCCTCGTAAAGTCAGCAAAAGGACAGTGGCAAGTTCAAGCTTGCGACCATCAGGACATAAAGACAAAAACCTGGGCATATCATGATTATCGAAAAAGGTGACCAGCTCATTAACACGACTATAAGCAACATCCTGTTCTAGAATATTTTGTACCTCAATAAAGCCACCATTGGTATTACAAAAAGCAGAGCGCATCGCTTCGCACAAGCCAAAATCAAGAATGGACATTCCAGAATGATTGGCATAACGAATCGTACGTGCTTCGTGAGGATGACCAAAACCATATTCACCAAAGATAAATGTACTCGGTTTGTGAGACTGAATGTCAGTCACAAACTCCTGCCAAAACCAGAGAGGCATATGTTTAACAGTATCGACTCTCAAGGCGTCAAAACCAACATCTAGCCAACTACAAATTGCGGATTTTATATAGGCACGATATTCAGGATTGGATTCATTAAAGGTAGCAAGACCCATCATTTCATAATGAATCAACTGAAATTCATCCTCCCAATCAGTAATACTGGGATAATGATAATAAAAATTATTTTTATCGTCATTAAAATCTGCCAGGGGCTTTCCATCATCCATAACAACACCTTTACTACCATTAATTTCCGGGGAGCTATGATTACAAACAATGTCCAAAATCAACTTGATGCCACGATCATGCATCGTGCTAACAAACCGTTGAAGTGTTTTTGAATTATGGACAGAATTAACATCACCCGATGAAAGAAAGTGGGGATTTAATCGCTTAAAATCACGTGTCCAATATCCATGCATAGGCGCAAATTCAAATAACTTGTCATCAACTTGCTCGAATAAAGGTGAAAGCCATAATGCAGTAACACCAAGCTCAGCAAGATAGTCAGCTTTCTGAATCAATCCATCGAGATCACCGCCCCAGTAATTTCCCCAATGTTGATGGGATGCATCAAAAAGGCCTGCTTTGCCAACAGCATCGTTATCTTCACTCCCACTAAAAAAGCGGTCAATCACGACAAAATATAATGTTTCTTTACGAAAATCAGCTTCGTCTGCTTGCCCACCTTGAATCAAAGTCGTCTGCTGGGAGCCCATATGCAAGTTAAGAACGTGAGGAAGGTTAATCCTTTGTCATTAAACCGTAGCCACAAAGCACAAGAATAGTGGCATAAGCATACTAGATCCACATTTTCTCAAGGACAGATGGCTATAAATATAAGCCAATGCATAGCCTTATTTAAGAAAATAACAACAATAAAATTTAAATGTGTAAAGCATTCAGTTCAATGGAAATAATGAGTGAATTGAAGGTGTTGATCCATCACTTAAGCACTATAGATGCTGCGTCCATCCCCAGGAAGCAAAGACAGATCTGTGGGTCGAATCAAGCGGCCGATGCATAGATCAACATCACCACCTTGCTCTAGACTCGCACCAAAACTCTCTATACTAAGAAGTTGAGAATCATCTGATTTATAATCATAGAACTGACAATTACCATGTTGTTCGTTAACACGCCCTAATGTTCTAAACGTCGCCTTACCCTTTTCTACCAAGTTGTAGGAAACGCCATCAAAGAGCAAATGATCACGCAAAGGCAATTGCAAGGCGACATCATTTTGAGGAATGGGAGTCAACCAACTGACCTCCAGCCAATCGTCTTCTTCAACGCAAAGCCACACAACATCCTCTGCATCTCTCAATAGATATTCACGCCATTCAAAGCCACGACTTTCGTACAAGTACACGGTTTCAACGGAC
>NZVB01000087.1 GCA_002701375.1 Cyanobium sp. NAT70
ACATTGATAGTGTTGAAGTCAGCCATGCCGGAACAGGCAGCAATGGTGAATCACAGTTCTGGCTTAAGTCAGACATGGGATTAACCGGCATTCAAACCAACGCAGGAACCACCGCAGAAGACATCATCGGAGCGATCAAAGCAATCTGATTGTTCAAGCACCTTGTCTAAGGAACACCTTGTCTAAGGAACACCTTGTCTAAGGAACACCTTGACTAACGAACACCTTGGCCTGACGAACAACTGATTCTTTCAGCAACTGGTTCGATCCTGCTTTGCCCCCGTCGCAAGACGGGGTTTTGTTCATCCAAGACGTGACTCGCACGCTGATGAGAGCACAAGGATCCATGTTTGTCGTCCTAACTCAACCCTAGATCTCCCAGCCAGTTGTGTACAACACAAATGTGGTGGCTTATCGCTTAGGCAACGGTGATGAAGCCCTTCAATCTTCTATCGCCAATCAAACTTTGGACGGTGCAGCGGACGACCACAAGCGGACAGATCAACAGCAACAGCAGCTGAACGAGCCATCCAAAAGCCAGTACAAGATCAGCCCATGCCGGGGTGAAGTGAGGGTGAGGGCACTATTCACTGATTCACTCAGACGGCTTGATCGCCTTCTATCAATGGACGCCTGGTTCTGCGTGTTCGGCTCGTGGAGGGGTTTCACCGTCACGACCAGATCACCCGATTCGCGATCGTTTCGACATCTTCGATTCAACCGAACATGTCCACCGAAATCCGCAATTGGGATGTTGTCGCCAAGGCCATGGAAGCTGCTGGTGCTACATCAAGTCAGATGTACGTCCGCGCCAAGGCGTTAGCGGAAGGAAAACTTGATCCAATGCCCACCAGCTTGCCCGAAGCTCCTTACAGCATCTCCGCCGTCGCGGGCTGATCAAGAAACAGGCGAGCCTCACATTTGTGAGGCTCTTTCTCTCTAAAAACCAATGGACGCCCTAAACTCTATCCACCACTATCTGGTGAGATACAAGAACCTCCAAGGAAAAATCCTTGAAAAAACCGTCTACGCCTCTGACGCTACAAAAGCTCAGCAACTAGCATTTGACTTTAATGCTGAGTTAAAGCAACGACCACATTTAATCAAGGCAATCCTCAGGCTTGTTTAATTGTCGCACTTTCATGCAACAATTTCAAAGCATATCTTTACATCGCTCGCTTTATCATCCAATCAAAATGCTCAAATTCGCTGTCACGGCGCGGATTAGATATAGAGTGCGAGCATAAAGATCCCGCGCAATTCATCTCGCCTGCAAAAGCTTTTCCAACCAAGACTTTTCGCGTTCAATATTGATGGTGATCAGAACCACACAGATAATCTTTTTGAGCTCTCGTAAATCGCCTCTGTAAATGCCTATATTTCGAATTGTGCCACATTATCCAAATCACCTCAGGAAAGCACTATCAAATGTCTTCACGTCTTTTTGTATTGATAACAGCAAATTTTATCCACATCTTCTCTCTAACACACAATCTCTCCAGCTTATCATCTAATAACTTCACTGCCTAAGATTGCATGGATTGAGTGTCTTCTGCAGAAGAGCAAACCCAGCTTGCTTGGAAAGAGCAAACATTGTTTCGCCAAGAACACCATCAGCAGTTGTTGCAGTTTCAAGCTTGCCCCTACAGTTCTAGATCAGATTCAACCTTGTCCAGGAAGTCAACGAACCGCTCTTCTGACATTAAATAGAATGGCCCATCTATAGACTTGCCCTTGTCCTGCAAGAGCAAAAGTCAGTTGATTCAAATGATCTGGTTCAAGCTTCCAAACAAAAGGCGTTTTCAGCGATAATTCAACGTTCAAAGCAGATAGAACCTGTTGAAAAACAAGAGCCAGCTTAATGACCGAAAGGCCTTCATGAATCAATTAATCATTCCGTCCAGCCTGAGCCCGAAACCATTTAGTGATCACCCATTTACTGCCCAGTTCAACTGGCATGGCTTCATGCAACGTAAATGGGTTTGGAGTGCCATCAGCCTGCAAGTTATTCCAAGCCAGACCAAAACCTGGAATCGGAGTAAAACAACGGCCTAATCGCTTAAAACATGTTGCCCCACCCTGTTCCACCACGTTGAGGTAAATCATCACGGTCCAGGTGCGTTGTCCACCATTGCTGGTGTGTTCTTCGAACTCTTTGGTGCCTGGCGCAAACCAATCCGTATGCTCCTTGAAATATTCACCAGGGTCATAACGCTGACCCTGAATCGGCTCAGATAATCGTGGATCGACACCGAGCAAATCAGCAAAGCGCTGATCCAGCCGAGCCGCTAAATCGGCATGATTACGTCGCAAATGACAAGTGCGACTGGTGCGGTAATCGCTGCTGCCGCGCGTCACCGTGGAGGGCTGCAGTGAACTGTCGATCGCTTCAATCACCTCACCACATTCAGCCTGGCTGAGCAATGCCGGAATCTCATAAACCTGGGCTAAGGGCGTGTCCAACCGCCAAGCGCGAGGCTGATGCTCTGGCCGAGTTAAAGGGGCTTGAAACCATTGCAACCAAGGAAGGCTCTGAACCGCAGACGCATCTGCAGCCAAGCGAGCGCGCTGAGATGAGCCCAGTACGGCCTCGATCGCACCCCGTTCAAAACCCTGGGCCATCGCCCGTTCGATCAAACCCGATTGATCGCAGCCACGATCTCGGTTGTGCAGCAACCACTCCCGCCANGTTTCTGGNATGGTGCTGCTCATCGTCACCCCCCTTTGAGCTTCCTGCTCAGGATCTGATTNGCCAGCTTCGGATCCGCCTTTCCCCCCGTCTTCTTCATCAGCTGTCCCACAAAGAACCCCTGCAATTTGGTCTTACCGCCGCGAAACGCCTCCACTTCTCCAGGGTGTGCTGCTAACAGCTCATCCACAATCGCTTCGATCGCGGCTGGGTCGCTAATCATGCCGAGGCCACGCTCCTCCACGATCGCTTTGGGGGATCCACCCTTCTCCAGCAGTTCGGGCAGGATTTCCTTGGCAATTTTGCCGCTGATCTTGCCGCCGTCGATCAGCTTGATCATCTCCGCCAGCTGCACAGGACGGAAGGGCAATTCGCCAAAACTCAAGCGGTTGCTGTTGACATAGGCCGCGATATCCCCCGTGATCCAGTTCGCCGATAACTTCGCGTCGGCACCGGCAGCGACGACAGCCTCGAAGTAATCCGCCATCGGGCGTTCATCGGTCAGAACCCTCGCGTCGTACTGGGACAAACCAAGATCCTCGGCGTAGCGATGCCGCTTGGCGGCCGGCAGTTCTGGCAATTCTGCGCGCCAAGACTCGCGTTGATCGGCGTTGACTTCAATCGGCCCCAAGTCAGGATCAGGGAAATAGCGGTAATCGCTGGCCCCTTCCTTGCTGCGCATGCTCTTGGTGAGCTGCTTGCCCTCATCCCAAAGCCGGGTTTCTTGCACGATTGTCTCCCCNGATTCAATCGCTTTCACCTGGCGCTTGATCTCATACTCACAGGCCTTTTGAATCGCCGAGAACGAGTTCATGTTCTTGATCTCCACCTTCGTCCCGAACGGCGCATCCGGCCCCTGGCGCACAGAGATGTTCACATCACAGCGCAGTGAACCCTCCTGCATGTTTCCGTCGCTGACACCCAAATAGCGCATGATCCGGCGGATCTCCGAGGCGTATTCCGCCGCTTCACGCCCTGTGCGNANATCCGGCTTNCTNACNATNTCCGCCAGCGCCACACCAGCTCGGTTGTAATCCACCAGCGAATGGGTGGATCCGGCCAATCGATCGCTACCGGCATGCACAAGTTTGCCGGCATCTTCCTCCATATGAAGGCGTTCTATGCCGATCGTCTTCAGATACGTGTCCTTCCCCTTCTCGGCGACCTCCACCTCAATCCACCCCTCTTCCGCAATCGGCTCGTCGTACTGAGAGATTTGATAGTTCTTCGGTAGATCCGGATAGAAATATTGCTTACGGTCAAATTTGCTGTGTTCGGCGATGTTCAAATTCAGCGCCATCGCCGCCTTCACCGCATATTCGAGCACCTTCTGATTCAGCACTGGCAGCGTGCCAGGCAAACCGCAGACCACCGGGTCGATATGGGTGTTGGGATCATCTCCAAAGGCCGTTGATGCCGCCGTGAAAATTTTGCTGGCGGTTCCCAACTGCACGTGGGTCTCCAAGCCAATCACGGCTTCCCAAGCGCCTGCCTCTGCCGTTGCTGTTACCGCCATCGCACCAAGGTTGAAGCCGTATGCCGAGATCCTATGGAATCAGACCATTGGCGATCAGCATGGAGTCACTCGCCGTGACGCCATGGAATCGGCCACACCACAACTGGCGTCTATCCGCAGCCGCCTCCGCATGCTGCTCGACGCGCATATGGACAATCTGCAACCGCAACTGCTTCAACCCGCACGAAATGAAGTCGTGATCGAGCAAGGGGCAGCAGCGGAGTCGTTGTTAATCGTGAACAAGGGTCGATTGGTCGTTGAACTGGAACAAACGGGTCAACCTCAACGCACTCTGGCCATCGTGGAAGCCGGCGATTTACTCGGCGAAATGGCCCTGTTCGGAGACGGCCTGCACACCGCGCGCGTGCGTGTGATTGCAACACCGGCCGAACTGTTGTGCATATCCCGTGAAGCGCTTCTTCAAGCCGTGCTGTTCGACAGTGAACTAACGGCTGAAATCCTCCACCTCAGCAGCGAACGCTGCCGCCAAAGCAATCGGCTGGTCACTCTGCTGCTGAATGGCTTGCAGGCCTGTGGCGAGAACGATGCCAAGGCCCTTGAGCGGATCTGCAGACAACTGCAACAAGGGCCCGAGAGCATGCACGCAGCAGCGACGACCCTGATGCGCCTGCTGCCCTCCCAACGATCCTCGTCCAGTGCATGACAACGAAGAACAGGCGACCAGTGCTTGTGCTTGGAGGGGGACTGATGGGACTCTCCATCGCCCATCAACTGGCTCGGCGAAATCAACGAGTGCAGGTGATCAGCCGTCGCCGCAGCGAAGCGGCTGGTTTTGTCGCAGCTGGGATGTTGGCACCCCACGCAGAGGGATTAAGCGGCACCCTGCTGCAGCTGGGCCAAGCCAGCCTCCACTTGATTCCCCGTTGGGTCGCTCAAATCGAACTGGACGGAGGGCTCGCTTGCGGTCTGCGAGCCTGCGGCATCGTCGTTCCATTTCAAAACGCAAGCGCCCGCGATCAATACCCCACCGCTCCACTGGGCCAACCGCTCAATCGCGCAGCACTAGAACGGGAATTACCTGGCATCAGTGCGGACTGGAACACCGGTCTGCTGTTCGAACAAGACGGCCAAATCGACAACCGCCGCCAATTGATGCGCGCCCTGGAGAGAGCTTGTACGTCACTTGGCGTCCAATTCATGGAGGGCTCTGAGGTCCTCAAACTGGAACAGAACAGCCATGGAGCTTTCGATGGCATCCGGCTGCGCAACGCTGTCGGTGAAGAACACTGTCTCGCGGCTGATCAAGCGGTGCTTTGTTGCGGCGCCTGGAGTCGGCAACTTTTGGATGCCTTGCCTGTGTTTCCGGTCAAAGGGCAGATGTTGTCGCTGCAAGCTCCTCGTGCCGCTTTGAAGCGGGTGATTTTTGGCCCTGGNACCTATCTGGTGCCGNGGGAGGATGGGCTTGTGGTGGTTGGTGCCACCAGCGAGCGAGACGCAGCTTTTGCAGAAGGCCTCACACCAAACGGCCAAAAACAANTTGAAGCCGGGATCCAGGCCTTACTGCCTCAAGCAGCAAACTGGCCGCCGATGGAGCGCTGGTGGGGATTTCGGCCTTGTACACCTGACCAAAGCCCTCTACTAGGACCAGGACCAATNCCTGGGCTTTGGCTNGCCACCGGACACCATCGCAACGGTGTGNTNCTGGCGGCGATCACCGCTCAATTGCTCGCTGAATCGATGCTGAACAGCGATCAGCAACCTGATTGCGACTCGCTGATCAACCATTTCAGCTGGAGGCGCTTCACCAAGGAGCCCCCATCAACTCAATCCCAGCCCAGTAAAACGGATTGNTCAGGCCATGCTTGATGCGTCGTTGCTGTATCGGCGTTAACTCCGTCAAAAGAGGCGTGTCATCCACGCCAATCACTTGGTCATCAACCAAACGAACCAAGCCTCTTTGAAAAGCCTGACGCGTCATCTGCATCGATTCAGCTTTAGGAATTCCCTGCCGCAAATAGCGATACATCTGCACGAAATAAGCCGATGTCGCCACATCATCCACATACCAAAGAGTGCCAATCGCACTGCGTGCACCCGCTTGAAGGGCCAGGCCGCTGAAGCCCAATTCAGCATCGGCATCGCCAAGCGCGGTGCGACATGCGCTAAAGACCACCAAATCAAACGGGACGCCTTGACGGCTCCGGCGCAATTGCGCGAGCTGGCTCATCGAAATCGGCCCGGTGCCTGAATGAAGCTGAGACGCCTCAGGCCCACCCGGTTTGAATTCAGCATGGGTCGCGACATGCAGTTGGTTGTAATCGGATGCACCNGCNTTCTGAAGCAGANTGGATGGGGTGAANTCTTGATTGAGNAACTGATCTTTGCCAGCAGACGCTTCAAGGCGGTTNAGTTCCTGAGGAACAAGCGGCAAATCCGTCAGCCCCTCAAACTGTGATGCNCCAAAAGCCAACAAGCGTTTACCGGGCGTTTCGGANGAATTAAACTCTGTCAGNGCCAAAGAAGGGGTGATTGCAAAGGCATAACGGTCCCCAAAAAATTGTTCGCCATCACTCAAAGCTGCAAATGGAATTGCTTGCAAACCGCGATCAGCAGCGATGAGCAAGGTCGTCACTTTTTCCTGTTCAAGGAACGGCATCAATCCTTGAAAAATCACAGCATGTAATTGACGTGAAGGAGAAGCAGGATCATCAACATTCAAAGATTCAAGACGGGACAATTGTGAGTACAACTTGCGTAATTGTTGCGTAAATTCCTGTCGCAACAGCTCAACACGAATCCCCTCCACATCGCCTGAGGAGAGTATCAAGGTGAGATCCAGAAAGGCATCAGCCTGCTGAGAGGTTGTGCGTCCCTTCGCATCCGTAAATCGAACATGCAATACGGCCGGGTTATAAGACTTGCGCTCAAAAACAGGCGCTCGAACGCCTCGTTCAGCTGGAAAGGCTGACTGCTGTGGTGATGCGATGGACGCGCTCCCCTGCAGCCAAGCACTACAGATCATCAGACCACATCCAAGACTGATCGACGCTGCTGAACAGCTCAATCGAGCCAGCACAGACATGCGCTTCATGACCCTCCACCAGCTTGCCCTTGCTGAACTTGCCGCCGAATGATTTGAAGCCTGTCAACAATTTCAGCCTTGGACAATGGACGCCGATAAGAAGATTCAGAGAGATTCAAGCTTTGAATTGTTTGTTGAGCAGCTGCCGCATCACGCCTAGATGTACTTTGAAGCGCTGTCTGAGCATCAACCTTCTTGACAGCAACGACGGGAGAGGAAGATTGCTTGGTCCCCACGACCTCACTCTCAGACGTTTTTAGCTCAGAATCCTCTCCAGTTTGTTGATCAGAACCAGTACGATCAGCTTCTTCTGATGGGCCAGTTTTTGGAGTTTCACTCTGCGATTCAGAGGATCGACTGCTCTGTGGGTCTAATGTTGCGTTAGATCGGGCTGACACAGACGTCACTGGTTTGGCCTGGCTCTGGCTTGGACTCGAAACTTGAAAAGAATCCTGCAAGGAAAGATTCACATCTAGCCCTTCACCGGAAAGACTGGCCGGAAGCGTCGGGGTAGAGGCTAAACCTTCTGAAGCTCCAACATCTGTGGTCACTGATGGCTCAGATGCTGTTGCAGAAGCTGAATCAATCAAGTCAGGTTGATCAGCACTGAATTGTGGAAGAGGAGATGACGATTCCGACGTTGCCGTGACCAGTGAGTTGTTCGACGTTGTTGTTTCAACAACAGCAATGGCATTGACCACATCATCAGCATCTTCTTGAGACGAGCTCTCGCCTAATTCCGGCTCCGGCCTGGGTTGCGGTGAGTCTGTTGGCTTCGGCACATTGGTTGGATCGGGTGCAGGCGGATCCGTTGGATCAGGCGCAGGCGGATCCGTTGGCTTCGGCGGATTCGTTGGATCAGGCGCAGGCGGATCCGTTGGCTTCGGTGGATCCGTTGGATCAGGCGCAGGCGGATCCGTTGGCTTCGGTGGATCGGTTGGATCGGGCGCAGGCGGGTCGGTTGGCTTCGGTGGATCCGTTGGATCAGGCGCAGGCGGATCGGTTGGTTGCGGCGGTTGCGTTGGATCAGGCGCAGGTGGATCCGTTGGCTTTGGTGCTTCTGTTGGTGCAATCTTGAATGGGTCTGATGGCCCCGGTGCGGCTGTGGGTTTGGGCGCTGCCGTTGGCTTGGGCGCTGCCGTGGGTTTGGGCGCTTGCGTTGGAGATGGCTTCTTCGGTGGTGAGGTTGGCTTTGGGGTTTGCGGCGCTGGATCTGGCCCCTCTGAAGAATCTGGCGTAGGCCCCGGAGTCGGGGCGGGGGTGGAGCAGATGTTGGAACTCACTCCGGAAGCACAAGTCGCTGTTGTTGGCGCACTTCCCGTCACAGTCAACCTGCCAGCATCAACAAAAGTTGTGCCGGAGTAATTGTTATCACCAGACAAAGTCAATGTTCCGGAACCTATTTTTCTAAAATCACCAGTGCCAGAAATGATGCCGGAAAAGTTAGTCGATGTGTTATTTGCACCAGCACTCAAGACATGAGANCCAAGGCGAATCGCACCNCCGCCTGCAATGGAACCGACGGTGTCATTCGCTCCCAACTGATACGTACCAGTACTATCAATTGTGATTGGAGTGACATCACTCAAACGACCACTAACAGTCAAATTGCCAGCATTGATTCCTGTCGCCCCCGTGTANGTATTNACACCAGAAAGCGTCAATGTTCCTGTTCCAGTTTTGGCGAGCTGTCCTGTGCCGGAGATNACGCCACTAAAGGTTGTTGAGGCATTCGTTCCACCCACACCCAGGGTATGGGACGCCAATTCAATCGACCCCGAGCCAGCAATGGACGCCACGGCATCATTCGTTCCCAAACTGAGCGTCGACCCAGAGCCCACGGTCACAGCAGTGCTATCGCTAAGGCTGCCTGTGATATTCAGGGTTCCAGCATTCACATTCGTTGCTCCTGTATAAGTGTTCGTTCCACTGAGAGTCAGTGTTCCCAAACCTGTTTTTGTTAAGGCACCGGAGCCACTCGCGACAGAGCTCAGATTGATATTCAACCCAGAATCAACCTCAAATGTTCCACCTCCACTGGCGAGGCTCATTCCCGCCGAGGGAACCGTGGCAACCTGAGAAAAGCGGACTGTTCCACCATTGACATTCAAAGAGCTTGTGGAACCAAGCGCTGAAGCATGGGAGAGTTGTAGTTTGCCAGCATTGAGATGGGTTGCCCCCGAATAAGTATTCGCTGTTGTCAAATTCAAGCTACCAGCGCCAACCTTAGTCAATGAACCACTACCAAGACTGAGAGCAGCAACAGACGAATCCGTCGCCACCTCGAAGGAAACATCATTAGCGTTGGATGTGAATGTATCTGAGAAATTCAGCCCTGCAGAGCCAGAATGAAAAAACGCATCGCTATTGACAGCGATGGGTGAAGTGGACACCACACCATTCACATTCGAGTCACCGACAGTAATGCTCGAGAATGAGCTGGCCAGTTTATTGAGACCTTCCAATCTCAAATCTGAGGTCGATTCAACCCCTATGGCTCTCCCCGAAGTAAAGGGGTGTATTTCCACGGTTCCCGCACCGAATACATCGGATCCGAAGGAAATCTTTTTGTCTGCCTGAACACTTGTNGCGACNGATGTAGATCCANNAATCGGGCTNACACCTTGAACAGCCGNNNNCGTTGTTCTCGTTGCNAACTCCATCTTATNGGCGCTAATGTTAACCGCAGAATTNGCCGTATTACGCTTGCTGACCAACAAGATTGGGCCAGCATTAGAGAGAAATTGATAGTTCTGACGATNCGAAGCCGATCCCCGAAGATCAATTCCAGGTGTATCCCCGGTGGTCTTCGACGACGATCCTTCTAACGTAAGACCACCACCACTATTGGCCTTGCTCTGCAATAAAACAGTCCCATCAGTATTTGTTGTACTGGTCCCGTTACCCAACCAAACACCACGATCATTCACCGACGTACCAACAATTTGTATTGCAGGAGAGGACGTACTCCCGCTCGTGATTGCGACATCGGGGTAGTAGTCAAGATTGCCAAATCGCAAGCCAACGCCACCACCTGTGGCGACCTGATCACCTTCAATCTGAATGGTTCCCGAACCCGAATCAATCACCACAGCCCGCTGAGAGCCAAAACCATCGGCCTGGGTGTTGGCCACACCCGAACGACCACGCATGATCACATCACCGCCACCGGAACTGATTGTGATCCGTGCACCCGTTTGATCACGCACGCTGCCCAAACTGACGCCTGGCTGCAGCGGGTCTCCAGCAAAGACAGATCCTGCTGACCGGACAACATCACCGACATACGCATATCCATCTGGAACACCATCAGAGTTCGTATCAAGCCCTCCTGCCAAAACAATCTTGCCACCCTCCGAAGTCAACGAGGACCCTGGATTCAAACGAATGAAGTGCTGACCCGATCCAGACTGTTTATTGCCAGTATTCGACCAAAGCACAATATCGCCACCATTCGTTTCAATCGATTTCTCTTGATCAAGAATAATTTGACCCGCAGCCTTCGCCACCACATTCAAAGCGCTACCCGTCGAAGAAATCGCTGCATTGAGAACAACATCATTATCCGCCTCAAAGGTCAAGGTCACTGGAGAGCCAGTTGTTGTTTTGCTGATAGGGGAAGCCAGTGTGATATCCCCTGGGTCACCGCTGTTACTTGACGAACCCAGCGAGGTGTCATCATTCGCAGTACTAATCGTAACGTTTGTCCCACTATTCAAGCTGTGTGCGATCGTAGCCGCCGGGGCAGATTCGATGACATAATTAAAAGGATCTTGCAGCCACAAACCAGCTTCTCCATCAAACGCAGAGGCATCAATCTTCAAATTCGGCGCGAGCGACAATGTCGCCCCTGAGGTCTCAATGCGACCACCATCACCCCCTTTCCGCCCGCCTTTTGCAAGGAAACTGCCGGCAACATCCGTGATCGAATCAGGCGCAGAAATATCACTCCAAACCACAATTTCACCGCCATCACCACGCACTGTTGCCGAAGCATCGATCACGGCACCAGCATCCACACGAGTGGTCGTCGCCTGACGCACAGACGCATCACCGTTTTGCCAACTGCC
>NZVB01000001.1 GCA_002701375.1 Cyanobium sp. NAT70
ATGTGAATCTCGACCCCAATTATTGGACGCCACTGAAGGTGCCAAATGGTTCCGCTGTGGATGAGAATGGCATTCCGGTGGTCACAGAAGATCCCTCCAGTTATGACGTCCAGTCGCCTTTGACGCCGCATTGGGGGAGCGTCAAACCGTTTGGAATCAATAGCGGTGCAGATTATCGGCCTGTAGCACCACCAAAATTTGGTGATTTTTCCTCTTACACCGATGCCAATGGTGCCGTGAGCACCAATGACGCTGCTTATCGCCAACAATTCACAGAGGTGGCTGAGATTAGTGCTGGATTGACCCCCGAACAGAAGGTGATCGCGGAATATTGGGCCGATGGTCCCAACAGTTCCACTCCACCTGGGCATTGGAATGAATTTGCCCACGACATTGCCCTGCGTGAAGAGCATGGTCTTGAGCAGGACGTCAAATTCTTTTTTGCCTTGAATAATGCCCTATTTGACACGGGTATTGCAGTTTGGGATGCGAAATATGCCCATGATTTTGTGCGGCCCCAGACGGCGATTCGCTATCTCTATCAAGATCAGGAGATCCCCTCCTGGGGGGGGCCTAATCAAGGCACTCAGCTGATTTCAGGTGATCGCTGGCAGCCCTATCAAGATGTCACCTTTGTCACTCCTGCATTTCCGGAATACACCTCTGGCCATTCCGGCTTTTCGTTTGCGGCGGCAACGGTTCTTGAAAAGTTCACCGGTTCGGATGTGTTGTTCGATGGTGTGAGTCGTGGCGCACAGGATTTTGATGGAGATGGTGAACCGGATTTGATCGGCTCTTGGTCAACTGATGAATTGACTTTTGAGAATTACGACGGTGATCCAATTACCTTGCAATGGAATAGTGTTTGGGATGCTGCGGCAGAAGCTGGCCGGTCTCGTTTGTATGGCGGTATTCATATTCAAGATGGTGATCTGCGCGGTCGTGAGATGGGACAGCAGGTGGCTGAGCATGTATGGGAGAAAACGGAGTCACTCTTTACGGCCAATGAAGTGATTCCGCCGCGCCGAGGCCGTCGCCCACGGCGCCCTCGGCGCCCGCGTCGGCTTGTGCAAGCAGCGCAGGATCTGGTGAATGAGGTGACCACCACAGTGATCGAACCGCTTCAGAGTGTGGTGGATGGAAATCATGCGATTGATCGATTATCGACAGGCGAAGGCTTGCAATCTGCTTTGGATGTTGTTTCTGGCATCGAGTCAAATTTGACAATCTGAGCATCAGCTGACCCCCTTCATTTGTCGTGGATTCTTTAGACCCCGTCAATCTGAGGATGTGCTGAGAAGTTAAGCCTGTGATTGTTGTGGTGCAAAGCGGTTTTGTTACGCGCCGCACTACGTTTCTCAGCCATGTCTCCCTTCTTTGATTTGCTGGCTCAGAGCAGCAGAAATAGTCACTCGTCCAGTCGGTCTACCAATATTTCAATCGAGCAACATGAGCTTGCTGAGTCCGTCACCAGTCAGCTCATCGCGAGTGGGTTGCCGATTGATGTTGCCGAACAAGTCTTCTCTTTCTCAGATGGATTTGGCTTCGGGGGGCGTGGTAGAGGCGGCAGACGTGGTGGTGGCCGCCATCATGGTCACCACCACGGTGGTCACCATGATGGCGGTCGTGGTCATCACCACCATGAACCCGCTGTTGAAGACAGTCCCTCGATTGATGAGATCGCTACGGAACCTCCAGTTGAGGTGATTTCTGATCTCCCTCCGGTGATCGAGGAGGTGATCACACCGGTTGAGTCGGTGTCTCCGCCTGCGCTGGAGGTTGTTGAAGATGTGGTTGAACAACCAATCGATGAAACACCCACCGATCCTTTGAGTGAGTATGAGGAGGAAAATTTCGAGATCGATCCTGATGATCTTGAGACGGTTCTCGATGAGATTGATTTGGATGAGCTGGCCTTGGCCGATGATGACTTGTCCAGCATTGATCAAGGTGATCTGAATGATATTGCGGCAGGTAATACCACGCTGACCCTGGCACAGATTCAACAGTTGTTTGAGGTTTACTTCAGCACGATTAACAACGTCAACAATACGACGACGAATAATATTAGCAACACAACAACGAATTATATTGACAACAGTATTGACCAGTCCACTGTGATTAATGATAATAGCGTCGTCAATGACAACAGCGTTAATAATATCAATATTGATAATTCAGATAACAGTGTCAACGATTCCGGCAATGTCTATAATGACAACAGTATTCATGATTCCAATAATACGTATATCGACAACAGCGTGTCTAGTTTTGTTTTAAACAGGCAAGTCGTGAATCTGTCCAACATGATCACGGGGGATCGTTACCGCGGGGGTGAAGCTGTGCGCGGCACCCGTGATGATGATGTGATCGGAGCTGGGCCTGGTCGAGATCGTTTGGTCGGTCGGCGCGGCGCTGACAGCTTCGTTTTTGATGATTTTGGTCAATGCGGCAAGCGCAATGCTGATGTGATTAAGGATTTCAGCGCGCGGGAGGGGGATCGAATTTTGTTGGATTCGCAAGAGTTTTCTGGTGATGGGTCACTTGGGGTCGCTGAGACCCGTAAGGATTTCCGTCAACTGCGCAAGGCCAGCAACTTTGATTTCCTCTATGACCAATTGAAAGGTCGGCTCTATTTCAATGAGAATGGCGATGAGCGCGGCTTTGGCGATGGTGGTTTATTAGCGGCCTTTAAGGGAGCTCCAGAGCTCAGCGCTGAGCATATTGGCATGATCTGATTTGGACGCTTAGCCCTGTCAGGCACTGTGATTACAGTGATCAGCACCGTTTCGGGTTTGGCGGAACGGTGCTTTTTTGTGGCTGTATCGCTCAGCAATCTCTCAGGGAATCCTTCGCAAGCCCTTCAGTGCCCTTCACGGAAGCGCGAGATGGTGTTGGTGGGAGAGATCCCTCCAATTACCCCCTCAAATCGTGACCCCGCTGACATCCCGAGAAAATGATGTGCTCAGGTTGCTCTGCGACGGACTCTCAAATCGAGAAATCGGCCGCACCCTGCACATCGCCGAAACCACAGCGCGTGATCATGTCCATTCAGTGATCCGCAAGATGAATGCGCGCAATCGCACTGCCTGTGCGGTTGAGGGCATTCGCCGTCAGTTGGTGAGCTGATCCAAGCCTGATGGCTTCATCAGACCCTGCCCATGTCGGCATGCGAATCAAATCTGAATTCTTCGTAGTGAAAACAACATGGTTCGTTGTAGTGTTCGATACTTATTTCGCCGGCGGCATCGCTCCGAATGGGTGCACCCATTCAGGCTGCCGGCCCCCATCACTCTCTTCGACCGGCAGAATTAACGCTTGCTAGCGCGTGTGATGAGTCGATACAGCTCCATCGCTCCGAGTGAACGTTTGCCGGAATGGCTGAGAAGGCCAATTGGCAATGCCTCGGACTTGGAGGCGGTGCAGACCCTGGTGAAGCAGAACCGTCTGCACACCATTTGTGAAGAGGGTCGTTGTCCCAATCGCGGTGAATGTTATGCCGCAGGAACAGCCACTTTTTTATTGGGTGGATCGATTTGTACGCGAAGTTGTGCCTTTTGTCAGGTGGACAAAGGCAAGGCTCCCATGCCTCTCGATCGAGCAGAGGCCGAGCGTGTTGCCGATGCTGTGATGGCAATGGGCTTGCGCTATGTGGTGCTTACTGCTGTTGCTCGTGATGATCTGAGTGATCACGGAGCCTCGTTGTTCACGGCAACAATGGCAGCCATCCGTAGCCGTCAGCCTTTGATGGCGATTGAAGTGCTCACCCCCGATTTTTGGGGTGGTGTGTCCAATCGAGAGCAAGCTGTGCTGCTTCAACGGGAACGATTGTCCACAGTCTTGAACGCAAAACCGGTGTGTTTTAACCACAATCTTGAAACGGTTCGACGTTTGCAAGGTGAGGTGCGTCGAGGTGCCACCTATGAGCGATCACTTGGTTTGTTGGCAACAGCACGTGAGTTGGATCCAGCCATTCCCACCAAGTCTGGTCTGATGCTTGGCCTTGGTGAAACCAAAGCGGAAGTGGTCGAGGCCATGCAAGATCTTCGCTATGTGGATTGTCAAAGGATCACGTTGGGGCAGTATCTGCGGCCATCCCTGGCTCATATCCCTGTGATGCGTTATTGGACCCCCACAGAGTTTGATGAATTGGCCGCGATTGCCGATGAGTTGGGATTCGCTCAGGTGCGTAGTGGTCCATTGGTGCGTAGTAGTTATCACGCAGCGGATTGATATTCGTTGTGGCGCAGGGTCCAGCGGTGTTTGGCCTTGTTGAGCACAACTTCACAGTCTCCGCACATCAGCACACCTGCACCACCCCACACCATGCGCAGTGGTAAATCCCAAAGCGCTGCATCAACCTCACGCACACTGGTGAACCCCCGTCGTTTGAAGTAACGCACAAGGCGCTGGTGCTGGTGATCGTTATCGTGAATCGCGAGCAATCGTGCCCTTGTGCAGGGTGTCACCTCCAAGGCCCAGGCCATGGTTGCGGCCCAAATGAGATCTCCGATGCCCGCGGGAGCTGAGGGCAGAACCCGCATCGTGTCTAGTTGGAGGCCATTTTGGTTGGCGTAAGCCCAGCCCTTCATCTCGCCAAGAAGTTGCAGGCGTGCATCCTCAATCGGACGGGCGACCACCAAGCGCAAGCTCCACAAACCAAGCGGTCGGCGAACCTGCAATCTCAACATCAAGCCTTGTTCTTGCGCTTGAGATTCCAGTTGATTGAGCATCAACACCCCTGCGGTTGGATGTCTGGATTGGTTCGACTGGCTGCATCAAAGCTATTGCTGCTGATGATGAAGCTTGCGCAATACAAGATTGGCTTTGTCATGGAGCTATATGGAACAATCTTGTGTTGTTAGACCTTGCAAACACTTCCGTGTTCAGTACCTCGCAATCAGCGTGTTGTTGAACGGCGACACATCTTAATTTCATGGGCTTCCATTAATGCGGAAGTATGAGCCCAGTCTCGATTCGGGCTCCTCTCCAACAGCTGTTTGAGTTGATGGCCTGACCATCTCTGGCTGTCTTGTTGAGATGACGAGGGAAGCATCAGCATCAGCCCCGAATCGACCACTCCGTCATAGAGCCTCTGCGCAATCGTGCAACCCCTGAACTGTCCTAAGAATTCTTGCGCAGTCTCATCTTGACTCAACTGAGACTCGTTTCTTGGGACTTTGCCTGGTTGTTCTTGCCCGTTTAAAGGGCCGTTGTCGCAATGGTTGTCCGCTGATGCGAAGCAGGGTCGATCTGATTTTGGGGCTGTCTTGCACTGATTAGAGCGCTTGAAATAGACCATTCGTGCCAGCAAATGTTGGGAAGGGGCTATTCAGATTTGAGGGCAAACTGTAATGACTCACAAGTCCACTGAGTCACTTTTAGCAAGATTAAGGGTTTGATTTTGACGATCCGGGTCCCTGATCCTGATCCAAGCTAACTTTGACGTCTGGGCTTTGATCAAGACGTTATTGATTCGATTCGATTCGGTTCAATTCGATTCACCATGCCTGTTGTTGTCTGCCATGATTCAGTTCTGAGGCTATGGATGGTTTGGTTGATGGCCAACGTGTGATCAACACCGGTTAAATGCAACTGGATGTGGTGTATGGACGAACTTCGCTGACGGCTGCCACTGGCAGTGCGCCATAGAGATGGGGGAAGAGCTCGCCGTTGGCGATGGCATCAGCACGTAAAGGAGCCTTAAGTCGCGTTGGATCAATGGTCAGCAGCAACACTTCGCCTGCATCGGCATAGAAGCGTTCGTAGGTGGCAGCGAGCTGAGACTCCCAGGAACAATGGATGAAACCCACCTGCGCCAGGGTCATGCCACGGGTGGAGATCTGATACTCACCACTGGTTTGGGCAGCTCGCCAATCGCTGCCCAGAGCCAAGTGAAAAAGGGGTTGCCCACGAGGGACAACAACGGCGTCTGCTGGAAAAATTGGCTGCGAACCCTTCTCTGACCAGGGATCAGCCCGTTGCATTAACCGTTCAAACATTGGATCGTCGAGAAAGCGATTGAGCCATTCGCGGAGGGGGATCAATTGTGGGTCCGCATCGAAAAGATTGGGATCGGCGATGCGCCACTGACGCACAAAGGGCCAAATGGCGCCATCCACGACAGTCATTTGTCCACCTAGAAGCCAGCCCTGGAGGGCAATGCGTTCACTCCAGTCCCGCAGGATTGCAACTCCGGCCTGCTGATGGGTGAGCTTCTTTTCTCCGGGGTAGCGGTCGGTGTATTTGAACCGATCGAGATGGTGTTTGAACGGGCCATCGTTTTCCTCGATCAAGCCGGCGGAATCCCTGGCAGTAAGCAGTTCACGTGGGTCTGCGTGCGCCAGAGCCCAGTGCATCACATCGATACTTTCATCAATCACCGTCCCATCGCTGAGAACCAGCACGGGTACCGTTCCTTTTGGTGAAGCGACCAGCATCTCGGCTGGTTTGCGTTTGAGTTCGATTTCTCTCCATCGAACCAGCAGTCCTGCCTCGAGTAACGACCAGCGGGCTCGCATGGCATAAGGACAACGACGAAAGCTGTAGAGAACGGGTAAGTCAGTCATGAGTTGCTTGGCCAATGCCGAAGCGGTTTGGTTCGATTGGGTTGGTCTGCAGACAGCATGGCTTGGACGACTTGGCTTCGAACAGATATGGGTTGTTCCAGTTTTGAAGCACTGTTCAGGACGAGGCTGGGCTGAACTGGTCTTGATCAACCTGGTCAACCGATGAAAATCAAGGGATGACCAGGAGTCCAAAGTGCGCTTCAGCGATGAAAGGAGCCGTTTAACTCGCGTTGGCTGGCACTAACATTTCGTTGTCCAACAAGCCTTGATCTCTGAATGGCATTATATTAAAATGACTCAAATAAAATGTTTTATCTTCGTTGTGATTGGGCGTCATGCTCATACTCCAGACCATGGAAGCTTTGGAAGAAGTGGTAAATTCTAAAAATCCTTCGTTCGCTAGTTTTCTAAGCGACCGTGCAGTATCAAAATTAGTTGATTCGTAGTCAATTAGGTTGTCAGAAATTTTATGCCCTCTCACCTCTCGCTTGAAAATACTCTCGCTTTTGCTGAATTTACCGTCACCATTAATATCTACGCGGAGATCAACCTCTGCGTATTCTGTTCGCGCTAGGTCGTCGTGTTGACGATGCGTTGTTTTGGTCACCATGCGACCAGTTTTGCCACGCCAAGGACAATTTTTGTTCGTGAATTCAAAATCGTAGCTGGATTTGATCATACCTTTTTTGCCGATGGCCTCTTCTGAATCAAGAGTCCATTCAGCCTTGTATTTGCCCTTGGGTATTTGCTTTTTTTCAGGGAAAGAAAACCTTGTCATTGTTTTGGTTTGATTAGGGTTGATGTTGCATCGCGAGGTTTGTCTCGTCGATACTCTTATTGTTGCTTTGCCGAAGCAAAACATCCATGACAAGCGACAATTGATTGTGTGATTTGGTTCACACGATGATTGTTTTGAGGAGATTTTCTACGCGTTGCTATAAGGTGAGCTGAATGGAGCTGGTGGCTTAATCTTGGTTCAGCGACATCAATGGGTATGAGTCGAAAGGCGTTTCAGGCTCTAAGCATGCTTTTTGATCAGAAGGCATCGGTTTTTGGAGTCAAGGTGTTTGCGACATCACAGGTCTCGCCGGCAAATTTTGACCATGCCGTGAATGTTTTGGATCAATATCTCGATTCGGATCAAGATGGCAAGCCTAATAATAGCAAGGTTGTTAAAAGTCTTCGTAGAAATCGGTCGGCGATGTTTTTATCTGGCAATGAAAATGATGCCGAGAGATTTTTTGACAAAAATGAGCGTACGATCCGCCAATCTAAGGCTCACTTTGTTGAACTTTTTGATGACGAGATTCATCCCAAGTCGGAGAAGGCGGATGAGTTTGATGCCACGTTGGAGGAAGTCTTTCATTTGATTTCTGATCTTGGTTATTCACTTGTGTATGAAGACGTATTTGGATTATCCAAGGATTCCCTGATTGGTCAGGCGATGAATCATGCTCGTGGCGGATATTTTAAACGTGTTCCATCAGATTATCCTCCTCAAGCTTATTACACTTATGAGGATAAAAGTTGTGATTATCACTGTCAGATTACTGAGTATTTCTATTGGGGGATGACCTCGATGCTTGGGGCGCAACGTAGTCAGAAGCGATTTCAGGAGATTCGTCATGAATGGAGGCTCAATACACCTGAAAAAATTGAAAATCAAGCTCCAATGTTGTTTGCATTGTTAAGTGATGATCGCTATGGACTGCCGACGGTCTTGCCGTCCGGTGATTTGTGATGCGTGTCAGAATTGATCAGTGATATCTTTGCAAGAGTGGCTAAATTCTGACTTTATCAACCTCGGCACGCAGAGGGGTTAAGCCTGTGCTGATCAGAATTGGTCGCTTTGTTGCGATTTCGACCTTGATTCCTGCTCTTGCGATTGCAATCATGGCTTGGCCGATCACAACAGAACTGATCACCACAGCAACAGGCCAGCTGATTGTTGTCAAGAGTTCATTGAGATCAGTCATTGTTGAAGCGGAATCGATTTCATCTTCATTGTGACGCCTGATCTCCAGTTTTGAGTGTTGAAAAGGGTGATTTCAGTTTGGAGACTTTTAGACACGCCTAAGCAAGAAGAGTGTCTGTTCGAATCAGCTCAATGCTGCCACTCCTGCCGATTAAATCATCATGAGGGCGCTATGATCTTAAACAGATTGAAACAAGGTTGACGGGATTTCGATTGCGTTGAGCAATGCATTCCCTCGCTTGTGCATTAAAAGGTTTGTCGTGTTTGATCTGATCGTGATGGATGACTTCTTGCCTCTTGTTTGGCTGCCAAGTGGTGGTATTGAATAACCCTCAATCAAAAACCCGCAACGGCGGGTGAAGACTCGTTGAGTTTTTATCATTATTATGGTGCTGGCCTCTGGTGATCAAGTCATTAGGCCAGCACTCTCCAAGTCATCCGAGTGTTAATTAATCCGTGCGATTAAATCTTCCATTAATTGATTGGCATCGGCACCCCATAGTCTCGATCGGCTGCAAACCACTTCAAGTTGACCCATCGTACCTGAAGCATCGATGGTGCTTGCAGTAATGATGTTGCCCAATCGGCCTACGCTAGAAATTTCAAGGTTCTCAAATTGAATCGAATCACCATCACTAAATGAAAAGTCCATGATCCTTGTGGTGCCAATATCCCGTCCTCTTATCACAAAGCTGTCCGCTCCTTTTCCTCCATAGACTTGATCCTGGCCTACACTTGTTTTTAAAACATCATTGCCTGGCCCACCAACGAGGACGTCATTGCCACGACCACCTGTCAGAGAGTCTTGGCCCCAGCCGCCATATAGTTTGTTGTTGCCATCACTCCATCCAACAAAGATTTGATCATTTCCTAGGCCACCGCGAGCTGTGTTATTACCTCCATCAAGCTTAATCGTATCGTTGCCAAATTGACCAAAAATGACGTCATTGCCATTACCTGAGAAAATCCAGTCATCATCAGCTCCAGCAAAGATTTGATCATTGCCAGCATCTCCAAAAATGGAATCGTTACCTGCACCTGTGTGAATTCTGTCATTGCCGACGCCACCGCGCACCATATCATTTCCCGACTTTGTTAGAATGAAGTCATTGCCAGCATTGGCATTGATTGTGTTGTTTCCGAAGAAGTCGAAAATTGTGTCATCCAATTCTGTGCCATTTACGGTGTCATTGTTGTTTCCCGTCAGAGAGGGGATAATGTTCATGAAGAAGGCCATAATGAATGCGTGGGTTGACTTGGATCGATGAGGTTGTTTGTTCCCCTTCGATGCATTCAGAATGGCTTGTTCTCACTCAGTTCTCATTGATCCGAGGCAAATAATGCTGTGATTGTGCTCACTGTTAGAAGTAGACCGCCAATACTGCTGCATTGAGAGAGAGAAAGCCGGCTTTTCCCCTTCCCGTCCTCGTCTGCTTGGTCCCAAGCCGCTCGTGGCTGTGGACCTTCACTGTTGGTCTATTTGTCGTTGGCGCATGGCAAATCTGTCCCGATCGGAATCGCTGAAGCGTTCGACGCAGTGCACGCATTGAACACCCTTGATGTAGCTCGGGTGTTCTCTGTCCATTGGTGATAGAGGCAGACCGCAGGCGTGGCAAAGGCTGTGCACTCCTGGTTCCAGTTGATGGTTGAGGGCAACCCTCTGATCAAAAACAAAACATTCGCCCTGCCAGCGGCTCTCGGCTTCTGGGATTTGTTCCAAATACTTGAGGATGCCTCCTCGTAGATGGTGCACTTCGCCAAATCCCTTTTGCTGGAGATAGCTGCTGGCTTTCTCGCAACGGATGCCCCCGGTGCAAAACATGGCGATTCGCTTTGGTGCTTGCTCTTTCACTAACGGCCTTAAGGTCTGTTCAGCCCATTGAGGGAACTCACCAAAACTTTCGGTGTTTGGATCGAGTGAATCGTTGAATGAGCCAATCGCTGTTTCGTAACTGTTGCGGGCGTCAATCACCAGGGTCTCTGGATCATCGACTAGTGCATTCCAGTCGGCGGGATCCACGTAGGTACCAACGCTGGTCCGAGGATCGACTGTGTCGATGCCCATTGTCACGATCTCTTTTTTACGACGTGCCTTGAAGCGTCGAAACACCTGTTTGTGCGACCAACTGCGCTTCACCTCCAACCGTTCAAAGTGTTCGGTTCCCAAGCTCAATGTCTGCCTCAATCGCTCCAAAAGAATTTCGACGGCCTGCTTCGAGCCGCTGATTGTGCCGTTGACGCCCTCATGGGCGATCAAGACCGATCCGTAAAGACTGTGGTCGCGAGCCATCAGCGGCAAGTCGCTCAGCAACCTTTCGCGCTTCTCTTGTGCAAGCGGTGTGAAGGCGTAGAAGGCAGCCACGAGAAATCGCTGGGATTCGCTCATGATCAGAGCCCTGTATTTCCAGCGGTTTTCATGGGTAGGTACCCATTGATGACATTGGATTTATACGGCTGAGACATCAGAAAACGAGCAATTGTTGCTTGATGATGTGGCATGAGGGGTTAGCTCTGGAAGGCTCAGCACGCTGTCGATCGAACTTCGCAAGCGGCCAAACCCAACCACCAGTAGCGAAGACGGTGTGGGTTAGGTCCAAGGCGGGAAAGCTGTGGGCATTGATGTCAACGCTACCGATGCGCAGATCACCTCAACCCCACTGGTTCTACTCACCAAGCACTGAATAGGTCCACCACATCCACACCTCAGAGGGACAGGGTGGTGCTGGACAGAGCGACTTGCTGCGCATGCCTGAGAACTGTGGCCGCTTTGGCATATTTAGTTCGATCAGCTTCAGGACGTTATGACGTTTTCTCAGTCTCTGTCTCGAAAGGATTTGAAAGGACACATGTGTTGATGCCGTTGTTCAGGATCATCAATATTGAGCAGCCAAGTTGTCTCGTTCATGGTGCGTTTCTCATCTATTTCTAAGGATCTTGGATGGATGATCTGCTTCAATCCTCGGATGG
>NZVB01000002.1 GCA_002701375.1 Cyanobium sp. NAT70
CTGGAGTCGATTCTGTTCCACAAGAACAGATCAAATCCAATTCAATTCAGTTCAACGAACTGAATCACAACGCCTCCACCACACGGTGGGGGCTTTTTGTTGGAAAGAACAAATTTCATGGGCGGTGCATTTTACGTGAATATCATTAATAAAAATCAAAATAGTTTTTCAGGATGAGAAATCTGATTGGAGACTCGAAGAGTTACGATAGGCATAGCAAGATATTTGAAGCCATCAGGGCTCATAACTGCCAATTGTCGAGTGATTCACGGTGTAAAAAGTTTGGCAAGATGTTGATTTCCCCGTACATCTTCTACAGGGGTACAAATCATTTGTTTTGGGCTGATTTTGCTGGTTCCTGGAGACTTCACCATTTTGGAGGTGCCGCATGGTCAAGATCCTGGCTGCAGGGAGATTCACATGTTTACAACATGGGTGCCTTTATGCATCAGGGCGAAAGCGTGTGCTTTGGATTTGATGATTTTGATGACTCTCTTGTTGCTGATTATCAATATGATGTATGGCGCTTTTCAGTCAGCATCGTTCTTGATTGCTGGGATCGTGGCTTGACTGATCAGTCTTTGATTGATCAAACTATAGATATTTTTTCGCAATCTTATATCAAGTCATTTAAGGAAGTTGTTGATGCAGGCGTTCTTTTTTCTAAACGCTTTACGTTGAATAACACTTGTAAGCCGCTGGCTAAGTTTTTAAAGAAGGCAGAGAAGAAAGGCTGTAGGCAGCGTATGTTGGAAAAGTGGACGAGTGGCGATGGTCATCATCGACGTTTTAGTCTTGACTCAGGCAAAATACTCCCTCTTGGTGATCATCGGCGCGATCAGTTGACTGAAGCTCTCATGAACTATCGGGAGAGACGTGACCAGGCTTCTGGCCTTACATCTACGTCAGGCTCAATGAAGATTCTTGATGTTGCCGAGCGAATCGGTGCTGGTACAGGTTCCTTGGGGAATCAGCGCTATTATGCATTAATACGAGATTTTAACTCAGAAGGAAAGCAGAATGAATTGATTCTCGATATCAAGCTTCAGGGACACCCGACAGCCTACGAATTTTTAAGTCGCGAAGAAATTGATGAATATAATTCCAACTTTTTAAGCCATGCTGCGCGTCATGCAGATGCCTACGTAGCACTTTCCGATTTTCCAGATCATCACCTGGGTTGGTTGACACTTGATGACGGTAGTTATTCGATACGTGAACGCTGCCCTTATAAACGAGATTTTGACACTCAAACGCTTTCCTCAAAGGGGTTGTTGTTAATGGCTCGACAGTGGGGGGAGATCCTTGCTCTCAAACACAGACGCGCTGCTCGTCGTCTTGTTCAGGACCAACATTCATCTTCTTTTGAGCTTGAACTTGGTAAGATTGCCAATAGCTCTGTCGATGAATTCTCAGCTCTAGTGCGCTTTATTGCACGACCTTATGCTGATCAGGTGCGTCGTGATTGGGATGCTTTTCGATTGCAAGTTGACGCCTTGATGATTTAGATTATGCCACCTTGATCGGCAGATTTTGACCGAGGTAGTTTGTCGACATCAATCCTCAATCCAATCGTTTCACTTCGTCGTAAACCTGTTTGTCGTGATGCTTGTTGTGATGCCTCGTCAATTGAGTTGACTTCCACTACAAACTTCCTTTATAGCCATTGATTGGGGATGGTAATTGATGGTCCTCACAACAATTCAGATCCAGTGACTGTTAGAACTCTGCCAAACGGTGGTGGGTTCAAGTTTACGTTGCCTAATCATAATCATTCAGTCGTTTTTGTTTAATTTGATTTGGCCTAAACTTAAGCATTAACGTTTTAAACATGTGGGATGTTTTTAGGTTTAGTTTGTTTCAGGGCACCAACCAATTTTCAATTCGAGTCGAGGCAGCCACTGGTGGCAGCGATGGTTGAGATGGTCTCCTTGCGGAATACTGGCTTCATGCAGTTCACATGCTGGACATGTGGTCCCATCTGATTCGGTTTGATGTTGAAAGCATTGACAGGTCACGCAAACCATCATGGACTTGCTTGGACGCAGAAAGCTTTTGTTCATCAGGGGCCAGGGTTGAGCTTGAGCGGCGGGCAGGACCATTGGCAACTGTTTTGGTACGCCTGTACTAGCCGGGGATTGGGTTGGCGTCAACTGCTCTTGGGACGAGGATGTCTGTATGACTGAACCCCGACCCACCCTTCAGTTCGAGTTGGATGTCGATGCCATCCGCTTGCTCTACCGCTCCGTTCGCTTTCACCTTGAGAAGTGGCCGGGGGGACCAGACCCTCGCGAACAGGAGGATTTGCATCGCCTCCAGACTCTGTTGTACGCGGCTCTCTTGGAATGCTCTTTGGAGCAGGACACCGATGAGCGCTGAGGTCAGTGACCTTGAAGATCGCTGTTCATGCCTCTTCATTGAATCCCTGACAGTTTCTGGGTTTCGCTCTACAAAGGAAGTGTTATGAGCTGGGGAGAGACCGATGGGCGATCAACAGGCACCAACCCAAGAGTGGGATGCGGTGGATGCATGGTTTGAATGCATCACAGCGTGCCCTATTGACGGTGGAGAAGATTGCATTATGAGTTGCATGCAAATTCATCTTGGTGAAGAGAAAGAACTCTGGCAAAGCAGTCTTTGTATGTGATAGTGATTTTGTTGATGAGGAATTGCCTTGAATTGTGATGGAATTTTTTAGCATAATTCTATTCATTGTTTTGGCTCTTTCTCTGTTGGGATGGCGTTTCAATCAACTTGAGTGTCAGTCTTTAAAGTTTCGAGAGTCTAGAATGGTAAAAAGATTGCGCAAAAGGGGGAGTAGAAGATTTTAAGGCTTAATTCTGTCCATTGATGCGGAGATATTTCAGGGTTTTTGAATGTAGGGATTTTATTGAGGGTATTTTTTGCAGGTTTTTTATAGCGCCTGTTCAACAATTTCAATGCATGCCTCTGATTAATGCTCGATCGAAACAAGGGAAGTTGAGCATTGCTAACACTGTAGAATGGCACGAGATTGCTATTTAGGAGAAGATTTTAATCAATCTATTGTGTGTTGTGTTGAACGATTGTCTTCAAATGGATCTTATGATCGTTTTGTTAAAAACTCTAATCGACTACTTGGTTTTCAGTCGATTCTCAGTGGTTTTTTGCTGCCATTGATGTTCGCCTTAGGCAAAGTCAAAACAAAAAGAAAAACATCTAAAATTTTATTTTAAACTTGGGAACACTTAGATTATCAATTAGTTTTATGTTTATCCTGACCATGTAACTTCGATGAAGAATTTACTTTCAATATGGTTTGCGATCTAAATTTATGCGGTGTTTATTATTATCCGGGTTTCAGTTGGGCCCAATTACGATGGAACTTGTGCGTCTGCTAGACGACAGCCCAGTTGAATTGATCCTTGGTCAATCAATCGGCCAAGACGTAGGGCGACGGCTTCTTCGGTACGATCAAATCCATCTTGATGGGCTGTGACCCATGCCATTTCACCATTGGTGATGACACCGGTGGACATTGCTTCGAGAAACAGTTCACCCAGAGTCATTGGTCCAATGCTGTTTGGCTGTACGTTGCTGAGCCCGTCACTTCCTTGCACGATCCGCACATGTTTCTTTACGATAAAGGCCAATATCCCCATGCTAGTTTTTGGGAGCAAATGATACCAAAAAATTCTTTACGGTAAGCGTCGATAATTTCACGGTAGTCTTCACGTCTAAAAATCATTAAACTTTCTAAGTTGTTGCGTGCGCCCCAGGAGCAATTGTATGTTCCTACAATTAAGCTCAATTCTTGTTCTAGGCTGTGATCAAAAGGGCGACCTTTACCGATGAAGAATTTGTGATGCATAAGCCCTAGTTCCTTGGCTGATTGCTTGCTGCCTTTGACAAGGATAATGCCAGGCAGATTTTTTTTATACTTTGTCTCGTCATCACACATACGCGTGAGCAAATGTTCAAATTCGGGGAATGTTTCCTGCCCCTTGAGCGTCAGAGCATGCTTAGCTTGATCTAAGCCTCCTGTCTTTGATTGCGATTCTGTTGTTTGCTTGACCTGATTCAGCCAATCTTCAATCGCTTTTGTGTATGACACTCCAGGTGGTGATGGCAGCATGCCTGGCTGACACGAAATTTTTGGGTACCACCGTTCAACAACATCACGCCATTTTTTTTCTTTTCCTTGCAGGTCATGAGGTTCTGCTCTCATCCAGTCTGTTATCGGCACAGCAATCATGCAATTCCGTTCTTCTTTTGCAAGACTTTTTAAGATGTCATCATCCCAGAGGTGCATTTGACATCCGTAGATTAGGTTTTGCCGATTAATCCAGTTGAGTAGAAACTGCTTGCAGTCTCTAAATTCTAATTCGATGTCTTTTGCCCGAGTGATACCTCTGTTAATAATTCTGCGTTCTTCAAGTGTGCGAGCAGAGATGATTTCACCATCCTTGGAACTCTCAACCTGTTGAATGTCAAATCGAACCGTTGTTTTGATCTCAGTGTTTTTTCCTTGACCCTGGAATTTCCTTGGTGATCGCATTTGGTGTGTCATCGAGTTTTCAGATTTGATTCATCGCATTCTCATACAAAGGCTATGCCATCGCGGTGACACTGAAAATGATGACTGAATTTTATTCGCTCCACAAACATCCTGGCCGCATTGCCCTGATGCGTTTGCGAGATGCAGGGCTTTGGTTCTTGTATCCGTGGTTATTGACAGAAGTAGCATTACCCCTTCATGCCAATGAAACGGCATTGCAACCTTTAATTTTTCGAGTGCTTGTTTATCTTCCATGCTGGTTGTTAGGTTTATGTCTTAGTACAAGGGCAGGGGTTTTGGCCTTGAAGGCATTAAAACGTGGTCATGATTTGATTGTTTCCTTGATGTCTGTCGTGATAATGGTGTTGACTTGGTTGATTTTGATTGAGAAATGGTTTTCTGCTCGTAATTTGTTTGAGTTTGTCACGACAGATTGGCTGTTTCGTTAAAAAGGATTTATTGGCTGTCAATTGGCTTTCAAATTGGCGGTAATTTGTTTGAATTGCTCGGAAGTCTACGAGTCATTTTTTGAGATTTCCGCTTAAAATGTGATTGTATCGTTCAGTTGATCTGTCCAGATTGTGAGTCGATTGATTTGCAATAATTCTGTCTTGAGGGGTTGGTATGGTGGGTTAACATGCGATGGGATTTTATGGGCATAGTAGAGCGTAAGATTGCAGAATGCTCTTGCTGCATGATTCACTATTTGCCTCATTGATTGTGTGAGCGAAAGCCTTTTGAAGTATTTTGTGTGACTGGATCTGCTTCGTGTGTTGTTAGGCTGTCATTTGTTCGAAGACGTTATTGGTGATTGTTCTCTCTTCTTGAGTGTTTTGATGGTTTAGCTTTATGTCAAGAAACAAATCGCTTGTACAACCAATTTACAATGTTTCCGATCACAGGCACAGGTGCAAATGTTGGAGCAACAAAGTCAAAATAATCCCTATGATGGGTAATTTTTCCATCGTCGCCAAAAATAAGGCGTGTTGCACCTGGATAGAGGAACTCAATCCCTTTGATCTTGAGTCCCATTCGCCATTCGATGAAAGCCACGTTGCCTTGTATCGCAATGTGCTCTGTCTCTAGATAGACATCATCACAGCGTCGCAGTAGGCCTTCCTGCGCTTGGATATATTGATCAACTCCTATTTTTTCTTGTGTTGGATCAACAAACTTCACTGCATCTGCATAGACAGCCTTCCATTGCTCGTCCGTTGGAGGAGTGCTTCCATACGGTTTTGTGAATAACTCTCGTAAAGTTTGTTCATTTAGTGGCGGTGTGATCACGGATTGCTGCGCTTAAGATGGGAAAGAGTGGCCTTGGGCGCCAACCGTATTCTGTCAGGTGTGATTGGAGTTTGTGGCGATTGCTGAGTCAGCATGTGAGATAAGGCTCAGTTGAAAAAACCCTTGCTTTGTAACCAGAGCCCAATAGCAATGAGTGGTCCAAAACCTGCAAGTAGTAATGTGATCTTCATTCTTAAGGGTGAAACCTGACGTTCGTTTTGCTTCATGGCGCCGCATCAACCTATGGTCGTTAATCTTAAGTCCCCATTGATTGCTGGCGAATCACCCAGTCTGTTGCAGCACGTTGATGTTGCCAGGCTTGAAGCAGTTGCTTGGCAATCACCCTGAGCTGGGTTGGATCCATCGTTGCGTCGATGGTCCGTGTCATTCGTTCGATGTCGAATTGTTGAGTCATCGTGAGATGAATTCCTTTTGACATGAGACCACAAGGATGGGAACCCTTTATCGCCAAGCGACATCGCAGCAATCGTGGCGTTTGTGACCGAAGGACTGATCTGTCAGCTGATCCTGATCGTAGCGATGCCCTGAAATACTGTTGTTTTTCATCGCCTTTGCATGCCTCTGCAGCGTGAATTTCTAAGTCTGCAAATGAGATTCATCGACAAAATTCCTCCGTACATGGCAGCATCTGGTTGCGCTCCGGATTAATTGATGGAAAGAGTGTAATTTTAGAGTTGGGTTTACTTGTATTGATGTTGCTTTAATTGTTTGGATCAAGATCTTCGGCTTTTGGTTTTGATCATCTGTTGCCTCGGTCGACCTCAATGTTGTCTTGATAGGGACCAAACCAGCCTGTGCATGAGGCCCCTGCTTGTGCGCCGAGAGCCGCAGCTTGATGAATCGGGTAGCCAGCTGCCAGTCCAATCGTGAATCCGGCGGCGAAGCTGTCCCCGCAGCCATAGCTATCCACAATTGGCTTCGGGGGTGCAAGCGCTGGATACCGTCCGCCTGGAGTCAGAACTCCTCCGGCATTCCCCTCTGTGGCAACCCTGATGCGGGGGGGTGGAATCAAGGCTGACTCTGGAATTTGCTCATCTGGATCCAATCCACTGCCAACGATTGCGTCAAGTTCAACGGAGGCTTCACGCAGGGTTGGCAAGCTCAAACGCGGGGTTGCTGTCAGGATTTTGGCTGTCCTGCAGATGCGTAGGGCCCTCGCATCCGCAGCCGTTGCAAAGACGCCGTCGAATCCTGCCAATCGCTCCCAGGGAAGGGGGTCAGATCCACTTGGCTGCAGTCGATCTCCGATGACCGTGATCGCCCTCTCACCACTCTCATCCACCATGCTGACCCCCTGTCGTGTTGGCTGTTCTCGCCAAGCGACGTGGACGTTGAGACCAAGTTGCTGCAACCGCATCAAGCTTTGTTCACCGTGGGAGTCCCGTCCAAGAGCTGTAAAAAAGTGAACTTCTGCCTGAGACAGCCTGGCCATTTGCACGGCACTGACCGCCCCTCCACCGGCTGGTTCTTCGAGGCACTGATGGGCATGGCCGACGAGTCCAGGCTTGGGTAGTGCATCGACGGCGAGGAACGTCATCCATTCCACATGGCCGACGACGGCGAGCTTGAGGTTTTGAAGTGTTTCCATCGATACTTGGTTTTTGGGTGTGCTGCTCTATAACTGGTCTGTAGCGGTAGCTACAAAACGTTCACTCCGCTGTTGGGCGGAGCGCATGACGATTGACGCCATGGAACGGGGACGTCAGCTCATCTCGGATGCGACCCATGACCAAACTCCTTTATCGGGGACAGCCTTATACGCCTTCAGCAATGCTTCAGTGTTCTGGCACCCAACTTCGTTATGACCCTGGCGTGTTTGCAAAGCGCCAGCAAGGTGTTCCAACACCGCATCAGCTCACCTATCGGGGCATTGCTTATTTGAGTGGGCAATCCCCAATCACTCTTCTGAGTGGAGACTTCTGCTACAGGGGAGTGGTCTATTCCCGCTGATCTTCAGAGCTCGTATTCCTCCTCAAAACGGTCGATTAACTCCCGATAGAGCGTGAGGGTTGATTCTGTCTGTTCGCAGAATCCATCTGTGATGTAAGTCGCAGCAAGATCAATGACCGCAGCCCTGACCTGGACAAAAGCATCAAGGTACTCACCCTGGATGTCCTCGTCGCGGATGTCGTTGTTCAAGGCGGTGATCAATTCCACCTTGCGCTTCGCAGCAGCGATGTCAGCCTCCATCTCCTTGTTGAGCTTGCGCCGCTTCTTCGGCATCGTCCCTGACACGACAGGGTTCGACATTACGAGAGGCTTCTCCCATCAAAAGCTCAACTCAACAGGGAGGACATCGATCGTTCCAATAGCTGGATCGCTTTAATCTCAAAGCGATTGCTTCTGTTCACTTGAATAAGACCCTGCGCGGCATCAGTTACGTTTCAGTTTGGGTGGTCATCTGGGGAACGGTGGCATCCCTGATGGACTGGATGTTGCTGACCGGTGACGTGTACAGCTCTGGATCCTCTGGTCAGGCGGTGACGTTCATTGCTTATGGCGCTGCCACGGTGGTGCTTGCAACCCGCTTTGCCTCACGCTTTCTTGAAGGAAATGGTGCAGATTCCGACCCAGAAGGCTGAAGCTTGATCTCTCGGTTAACTTGCTTTATTGGTCTGGTTTCGTCAGGAAGGCGATCGGGACTGAAAAGGTCAGGATCCGATGAGGATCTCCATCCAGAATGGCAAGACAGGCCACTTCTCGGTCGAGATGTGCTTCCCTGCACTTCAAGACAAACGCTGTGGCGTCTTCGATGCTCCACATGGCTTGATCACCCTCCCTGCGTTCGTCTTGGTAGGCCTGCCAGATTTCCACAAACGCGTCGCTGTCAGGCCCTTCGCAGGCATCGTTGAGGGCCTGATCCAGGCCGACTTGTTCAAATCGCTGGAAAAAGCGCTGCATTAAGGGATGGCCGATCGTTGCCGATGCTTTAACCACGGAGTTGATCGTGCCTACCGCCGTCACCATCAGGCGAGGTTTTGTTCGGCGGGCATCGATCACACCGACAGGAACGCTGAGATCCCATTGGCGATGACCGCTGACGGCACAAGCCAAATCAAACAGCCCCAAAGCACATTGCTTAACAAGACTCTGGATCCGTTGTTGATCCATGCAAGGAACTTGGTGGTGGTATCGGGGGCATCGGCTCCCTCCGAATTCAATCCGGGGTTGCCAGGATTGAATTCAGTAGTTGTCCGACTGATGTCCCTAACACAGATTTATCTGAATGCCGTCACCCATCAAGTGATCACCAGTGAGGAACTGGCTTTTGTTGCTGGGAACCATGATCGTTTTGACCGCACTGAGCAGAAGCTTTCGGCAAGGCTTGAACATCTGATCAGTAGCGGCAGCATCAGCGTGGGCTCTCGCTAACGATTTTGACGATTCGGTTGGGGTGATCTTTGATGTAGTTGTTGAACTCAATCGCCAACAACCTGGCTTGGAAGGCATCAGTGGCGTAGAAGCAGCCTTCATGTGTTGTGTTGTCCGGGGCCCTGTAGCGGACCGTATAAGGCCTGCGTACGGTCATGAGTTCGATCCGTTTGGACTTCTCCACCATGCACCATCACCCCCCCCTCATAACAACTCTTTTCACTGTCTCCTGACCTGTCCGATCAATTCTGTAGCGATTGATATTGCTTTTTGTAGGACCATCAATCCCTCGGTGTTTAGCCTGAAACGTGATACGTGTGTGCTTTCAACCATAAAGGTAGAAATACCCGCTGATGCAATCCCGAATTGTTCGCTACGAATCAATTGGCTCCATTCACGCAGGACATCAGCATGAAAACCATTGATGAGCACATCCAAAAGGATCAGGAAGAATTCCTTCAGGCTTTGGCGGACCATAATGAAGGGAAGGTTCGTCATCTCACCGAAGAATTACAGTGGCTACTTGATCACAAAAAGCAATTTCCAAACGATACACACGATCCATCCCCGCTGGAATTATTTTGTGAGCAAAATCCTGATGAGCCTGAGTGCCTCGTCTATGACGACTAATGTTTTCTAGTTTCGCATTTGCCTCTTTGTTCATTTGATCCGAGAGACTTGTGAGACATCTTGATGCGAATCGATAGAGGAAAAAGTTAACTCCCTAAAAATTTTGTTTCGTTTGTTTTTTGATGCAATTTTACGTTTGTAATGGTCAGATCCCCTCTGACACGCAGGATGAAGGCTATACAGCCTTTATCGATTACATGGAAAGCGGAGCTGCCAATGATCGACTAGATGGTTTTGAATTGGTCGCTCGTCTTCACATGCCTGAGTCCGGTAGGGTGTGCATTATCTGCAAAGCAGTTGACGCAAAAGCCCTGTTTCGACATTTCATGTTCTGGCGCTCGGTTTTTGGGGTTGATTTCGAGTACTGCCCTGCTTTGACCTGTGCAGAGATGGTCGAGATGCAGAAGGAGCACAATGCCAAATTGGAGGAAGCCAACTAAGAAATAAGTTTGGCTTGAACGTCCTTGGATCCAAAAACTCCTGTGATTGCAGGAGTTTTTGGATCAGATTTTTATCAATTGTTGCCAGCTTTGAGAGCAGCGGCACGGATTGCCAGCAGTACAGGCCTCAGCAGCCACAATCAGACGCAAAACTTCTTAAAGTTATGTGAAGTACGGTTTTTCTCATGCTTCGAGCTGTTTTGTCTAAGCCCTTCCTGGCGGATGCAGGCTTGTTATTGCTTCGAGTGTTCACAGGAACTCTTCTGATTCATCATGGCTACGAAAAATTAGCCAATATTGAAAACTTTGCAGATGCTTTTGTAAGGCCTCTACATTTGCCTTTTCCGATAACCCTTTCTTATGTGGCCGCTTTCTCGGAGATTATTGGCAGCTGGCTTCTGATTACAGGATTGTTCGCAAGATTAGGCGCTCTCGCCATAATGGGAACAATTTCTGTCGCTATTTATCATGCCGTCATAACTTCTGGTTTTAATATCTATTTACTTGAATTGCTTGGTCTTTACTTCGCTGCGGCCGCCTCGATTCTTGCCATTGGTCCAGGTCAATTGGCATTGGATGAGTTGCTATGCAGAAGGTTTGATCACAGCGCAATAAGCAAGGCACAGAGACTTGAAGAATTACTTGTAAAAACACCAGATATTGACAATGTTAAAGTTGGTTCATAATTAATTTGTTATAAAGGCTTATTGCTGCCTAGCATTCGCAATGGGCCAATTCTTGATCACAGATAGTAATTCTGAAAAAGCAAATTTCCTATTTGCTCATGGTGCAAATTCACCAATGGATCATGTGTTCATGAACAATATCGCAACTCATTTATCTTTTAGGGAGATAAAGGTTTTTCGGTTCGAATTCGATTATATGTCTAAACGACGTACGTTAGCCAAAAAATTCCTGCCTGATCGTGTTGATAAACTTGTCGACCAGTTTCGTGCCGCAGTTGATTTAATGCCTGTAGACCGACCACTTTTTATTGGTGGTAAGTCAATGGGGGGAAGGATTGCAAGCATGTTGACAGACGCGATTCTGACATCAATTCCGGTGAAGGGTTGTATCTGCCTAGGTTATCCATTTCACTCATTAAATAAGCCTGAAAAATTGCGAATTGAACATCTGCGTTGTATAAAAACTCCAACATTAATTGTGCAAGGAGAACGTGATCCAATGGGTTGTCAACATGAAGTTGTGACCTATCCGCTCTCACAACAAGTCCATGTGAAATGGATTGCTGATGGAGATCATGATTTCCGGCCGGGAAAAAGATCTGGCCAAACAGAACAACTCAACTTAAGTATGGTTATTGAGGAAGTCGATCGATTTATTACTCGATTAACCAAATCTACGCCATAAATCCTGGGATGCCCTTTTATTTACTTTGTTCGAATTTTGACTTTGCAACAGTGTTTTCTCAACCGTCTCCTAAATCCCAGAATCGAAATGAACGGGATTCGATGCTTTGCTCACTTGTTTTGACACTTGTTTCCAGGCTTTGAATCATCTCCTGCCACCAGTGGACGAGACGTTGTCCCCAGGACGATGGGCTGGACTGCTCAGGTCGTTGTGCGCTTTGCATGGGTTCACGTTGAACATTACCTGTTACAGGTATGGCGGGACACACCGCGTTCCATCAAGTCATTGGAACATCTCTTTAAACCATTGTGCCAGTCGTGTTGGATTCACATCTCTGAGCCCGCTTTGACAGAGCTCTTGGCAAGTTTGAAGGGTGAGGAAAGAGTTCGATGTGGTAACAAGGCCACACGTCGGACGAACGAGCCCTGTCTTAGACGGGGTTTTTTTGTTGTTAACGAGGCGGCCTCGTTCATCGCCCCTTGATGGCAATCCAAATCCACCAGCCGATCACAATGATCGTGATCATTGGCAGAAGCGGACGAACGAGCAGGAGCCCAAAGAGCATGAGCACACTGCTTACTCCAATGCGGCGAGTCGTTATTCTCGCTTCGGGGGTCATGTACCGCCAACGGGGCAGAAGAGGCATGGACGGCTCTGGCATGCAGGTTCTTGCAGAGGATCGCATGCTCGATTAAGACATTGCGAGCGGTTTAAGGCTTAGGGCTTTGGATGTCGAGATCAAGCCCAAGACCGCTTTGGGGATCTGGCTGTCAACGCAGTATTCCGCATTGAAACTTGTCGGTGGTCTTGAGTGCGGTGATCACCCTTTAAACCGAACTGGAATGTTGTGTCCAATATTTGTAGTTTATAAAAGCTATTAGAGAGCAACATGATGTTCAATGAGAACACCCCATCAATTCCGGATGGACTTACCCATCGACAATTGGCACATTTGTTCGATTCAGCGATCAGTGAACCATCTTTTCACGGAAATGATTCTGGAGAAGTTGAACAATTAAATGATGAAATACGGGAATGGACATTGCGCTCACAAAACCTGCTTCATCACATCTCCAAGCAGGCTGATGCTCTCGGCGAACAACGTTCAGCGCAACAACTCATGGCGCTTGGTAGCTTTCGTACGCATGTTATGTTTGCGTTACAAGCTCTTAAAGCATCCCAAATCTAAGGCCATTAAAAAATAAAAGTGATTATTTTGTGTTTTCAGGATCATTGATGGTCTGTCCTTAAGGAGGATACGATGCAAAAATTGATTGGTCATACCAAACCCAGACCAAAGTGGGTGAAGGCTATTGTGACCATTATTATTGGTGCTATTGCAACGATCTGGGCGATTGCATTGCTTCCATTCCTTTTGCTTGCTTCTTTGATAGTCGCCATTTGTTTGATTCCTGTTGTACGGCAATTACGACGTGAAATGGAGATGACAGATTCAATTCCTAAAGGCAATATCAGGCCAACAGTTGATGTTACACCTTGGCATCAACGAATCATTAAAGTTTGGACAGAATCGCATGACATCCTTTTCAAAAAGAAAAAATAAATCGATTTGCCTTCGTGAATTAATTGTTTGACGGATTAAGCAAGCAATCTCTTGATTAGGGTTTTGATTCAATGCAGCTCTAGATTATTTGCGCCCAAATGTCTTTGGATTGATCAACCGTCTAAGGGATGCGTTTTGTCTTGTAAGTTTTTGCGTGCGTGGCATGCTACGGATGCGATGTGAATTTATTTCTCTCGACTTCCTCCAATTTTTTTCTCTATTAACTTAGGTGTTGTTCAATTGATTTGAGAGAGAATGCAAAATCTTTTTCGATACTGTTGTCAAGTTTGAGGTGTTTTCGACACTAATTCACGATTGATCCATGTCATCTCTAGTCTAAGCTGCCAAGTCAATGCCCTATAGCTACCTTGGCTGAAGATCAATCGTTGAATGGGCTTATCGTTGGTTGGAAAATATTTTCAAATAAGATCAAATTGCAACCATGATATTGTTAGTCATTCGGCAATCCTGGCCAAATTGTATTGGCCAATATTAGGGATTGAGTCTAGGTAAAATTGTTTCCTTGATATAGAGCTGTGAACAAAACTTGTAGGGATAATGAAGGAAATTCTTGGGGTCGTAGAATCTTAGAAGAATTTATTGCTTAAATCAATGGAGTGAACCTGAGCATTGTTATCCTTTCAGCGTTTTGATTTTAGCGGCGACGGTTCCTCGAGCGCTGCTTCAGTTTGCGCTTGTATTTCTCAACAGGAGTCTCATGATGGCGGATGCGACGCAAGTCTGAAAAGATACCGGCTTTGGCTACGGAACGCTTGAAGCGTCGAAGTGCTGACTCGATACCCTCGTTTTCTCCGACTGTGACCTGACTCATCCGATTTCAGAAGGATTCCAAAGAACTACTCTACCATTGAGCCTTCGGAACTAGCGACACCGCCGACCTTGCCTGTGTAGGCCTGCGGGTCAATGTCTGAGACAGAACAGTTTCTGCTGCTCAGTTGGGGAGCCAACAATGTTCTTTTTATCAAGAAATCCCACTTTTTTCACGCAAGTCAGGTCTGAGCTGTGAACCTAGCGAAATGGGATTGACACACTGCCCGATCTGCATCGGCTTGGCGCTGCTTTCAGCTGTTCGCTTTATGGCGCATGTTGTGCTGGCTTTACAACTGAAGGATGTCTTTGATCAGTCGATCAAAGACAAATATTTATCATCCTCAAAGCGCATGACCTCATCATCATCGTGGACACTGCAGCAATAAAGTAAATGTGTGATTCGCCCTAAATCAAGATCTCGATCATAGATGTCTTGCCAAAGCCGTGTTGCTAGCTCCTGATCTGACAGCACAAACTGGGCATTGACTAGCTGACGCACAATATTGAAATAACTTAATCTATCGTTGCGAAGGCGGCATTCCTCCGAGCTTCGTGCATGATCTCCTGGTAACAATGCTTTGATAGAGGTTTTTTCTGCAGCCAATTTGGGCAGCATGGTCGGCAACAAAGCTGAGAGCTTGGGTTTGTCCTGATGCATTTGTCTCCATCCATGTGTCTATCATTAATTCTGTTAAGATTTGATGATACGACAATCAGCGTTAATACTTAACAGGCATGGAACAAGATGGCGTGATCAGTTTATGCCTGACGTCAGCTTCACTTGTGCTTTGAATTGATCACCAAGCATTAATCGCTATGTAGATGGCTTTCAGCAGAGCGCATGTATGTTATCGAACGTGATTTTTGAAGATATCCGTTTCAATTGTGACATTATTTATTTGTGCTGGCAATCAGTAATAGAGCCATAACTTCACCCAGTCTCTTTTTCGCGATGTTCCATATTGATATGGCTGTGTCCTGGTGATTGCTTCACAAAAAGCTTGAAATGGTTCGTTAGCCATAATAATTATTTATTGATGGATCATCTTCAGGCATAGTGTTTGTGATTGTTTTTGCAGCTGGTCCGTTGACTGCGGCCAGAACCAAAACGCTGTAAGTGTTTATACCTAAAAATCTAGGCATGTATCGACGGAGACCAATTGTTAACAGTTGTAAACTATAATTTAAAAGTTGTTAAAGGGCTTCTATGGAGCTTGCTGTTATTGCTGCGGTTCTTGTGCCTCTGTCAGCTCTTGTTTTGAACGCATTCTCAGGTGAGTCTGAGGATGATTTTGATTTTCTTTAAATGGAGACCAAGTTATTAGCATTGTTGGCTGTTGGAGCTTCTGTACTCACAATGTGGGCTTGGATTGTTGCAACTTCTGGCTCAATTGATCAACAATAAAAATATTGCTACATAGTTTTTCCTTTCTACTATTTTTTTAGACAACAACAAGGCTGTTCGATTAATTGATAGGCTACTTCTCGCGGAGATTCCGTTGGTTTTAGTTCTTGGCTTAACTGCTCTTGTCCGCGCACCGCTTCAAGAACAGCTACGCTTCCAATTAAGACAATTTGAACACTCCATCCTTGAATGATGAATTCCATAGGTCAGGTGGCATTGAGCCTCGAATTGAACAAATACATCATCAACTATCGATAATCTGTTGACCATGAAGCATGACACTAAAAATTGTGATTATGCTCACTTTGAGCAATGAAGGTGAGTTGTGTCAATTACAGACCAGACCAGTTGTGAAATTGTTCGCTTAAATGAGCATTAGTGGTATATTTTTAGTGATTTAACACGGAATAGCATTATTCTTTAAAGAACTGATTGTTTTTTGTGTGCTTTGATCATACTTCCAACGATCACGAGGATCCTTTCCATTCCGCCAGGGTGTGAATAGCATGTAATTTGCACTAACCAAAATGGCTGTCACAAGGATTGCAACTATTTTTTCCAATAATTGGATTGATATGATCCCATGTCTCGACAATGTCTTTAAATTGTTAGTCATGCATCAGTGATTATATTTGCTAATTTAACGCGTATAGCTTCGCATTTCTACTTTCGTTTTAATTTGTCAGAAATATCGCTTGGCATTGCGTTCACGATTGATTGGTTCGAGAGGTGAGGCAAGCGTCAAGAAATCTCTCTAAATATAACGATTCTTGTTGAGCACTAGTCAGATTTTTAGCGAGTTATGCTTGTTAGAAGGAGAAGAAATCACTGTTGGATCTGATATGCAATGCTTTCGTGAAACATGATGTGGATTGATTTTAAAGATTGGATCTTACAAACATATCAATTTGCAAGTATTTTTTGTTTTGCCTTGCCATTTGCTCTTTCTTAGGGAGACTACGTATATGTAGGCTTAAATCCAGCCACGTAGTTGGCGAGAATACCGCAAAGATGATGCTTAGCTTTAAATTAAGTTGTTTGCCTTGGTGCTAATTTTAGGCCTTGCTCCTCTTTTGTGAATCTAATTTGATCTTTTTTTGGTGTGCAAGTACAATGATTTTATGCAAGGTTGTTGTCTGACATGTGAATATCAAATTGCTCGCGATCTTGCTAAGCAAAAGAACATTCCAGTCGATATGTTGGTAAGTATATATACTTATGCCCTTATTACAGAACGTTAAAAGCCTTTTTTGTTGTGATATATTAAGTCGATGTTATTTCAATTTGTTGAAGGTTGATTATGAACTGTTGTTTGTCATGACACGACGAATCACTTTTGAGCTTAGCGACGATCTGCACAAAAAATTGAAATTACTGTGCTATACAGAATCTACTTCTATTGGTCAAATATTAAGGCAGTGCGTACAAGATTTTTGTGATCGTCATGAGGCTCATCTCATAGAAATTATAGATAAACGTAGTAAGTGAGAGGATTGTAATCATTTTTTCGTTTTAGGTTTATAATCAGGATATTTTACTTGGAACGACCATTGAATATTTTCATACTCTGCTCAAAAATTGTTGTTTGCAGTTGTTTCTTTCTTATGTTTAATAATGCTGTCCAGGCAAGAACAGCTACTGCGGAAGGTCTTACTGAACAATTGGCTATTTATCAAGCACAGCGTTCTTTACCGGCCAAAGCGATGGTTACAGATGTGAGCTGCAGAGAAGTAAACGTGTCATTTTCTATACGATGGAGATGTACAGTTAAATGGCAAGAATAAAGATCTTATTGAAATCTAATCATCGATTGTTGCCTTTATCAGCTCGTTGATGATTCTTGATATCATTATCATTCATATTGATCAATATTGACATCAAACCATTTGAGTATTTTGTGATGGGTTCGTGCTTTTGCTTTAAATCATTTCTTTTGGCTAAATTATCTTGTCTGGCTCTTTTTTCTCTCTCAAAGGCTGTCACACGTGGGTCCTCGATCAATATTGTTGATAGATAATTTGTGATGATTGTAACTATCATGAGGATATAATCTACTGCTGATTGTTGAGCTCCGCAAATTTTGATGCCATGGTTGGGTTTCGACGAGTAAGCTTCTTCACGCTGACATCTTGTGCTTTATTATTTGCTAAGCGTAGATTACGATCTGCTCCCAACAATGCATCTTTTGTTTTTTGAAGATGATCGATTGACTTGTCAATTTCTTCAATCGCTGTTTGAAAACGTCTCGAGGCAAGGTCATAGTTTCTTGCGAATGCATTCTTGAATCCCTCCAGATCCTTCTCAAATGTGGTGACATCAATGTTTTGTGCTTTAACCAGGGCGAGTTCTGCTTTATATTGCATTGATTTCATGGCTGCATTCCTGAGTAATGTGATGAACGGTATAAAAAATTGAGGCCTTATAATGTATGTTTTTGGGAATCTGTGAGAAACATCGACAATTCCAGAGTTATAGAGTTCACTTTCTGGTTCAAGCAAGGAAACAAGTACCGCATATTCACACTTTTTCTCTGTACGGTCTTTATCAAGTTCTTTTAAGAAATCCTCATTCTTCTTCTTGGTGGTCGTGGCATCAGCCTCGTTTTTCATTTCGAACATAATTGAGATGAGTTCATTTTTTTCGGCATCAATGTCTCGAAAAATATAGTCTCCTTTACTACCTGTTCTTGTGTCGTTATCCTTTTCAAAATAGGCGTTAGGAAATGCTGCGGCTCGAATTCGATTAAATTCTATTTCGCAATGTTGTTCAAGACTTTCACCCACCATTTTCGTTGATAATCTAGCCTTCATGTCACGTAAACGTTCAATTGCTTGATCACGATCGTGAATCTGCAGTTCATATTTTTCCTTGAGAGAATTTTCCTCTAATTGATGTTTTAGCGTGGCCTGATTAAGCCTGCTTTTGAGGTCGTCTCGCTCTTTTTCTATTTTACTGACTGCTTCATTAATCGCGAGTTTCTGCTCGAATGCGGTTGATTGTAATCTTGCTTTTAATTCTTGTAGTTCTCCATTCTTTTGTAAGGTAATGGCTTGAATTTCCTTTGCAAATTTAGTTTCCGCAAGACGTGTTGCCGTGCCATAGCTCGTTTTTAATTGTTGTAGCTCATTTGCAACAGCATCCCGTTGTTTTTCGGCACCGTTGATAGCTTCACTGATCGCTAGTTGCTCGGCTGTTTGCCGAGCTTCAAGACTAGATTTTAGCTGTTCTATCGCGAGGTCCTTCTTTGCTGCTAGTTTTTGCCAATCTTGACTAATTTTTTGAGTTGCGATCTCAACGGCTGTTTGTTTGTCTTTCTCAGCGAGGTCAAGCCGTTCCTGCAGTTGTTGTTCAAACGTTTTGTCACGAACCTGTTTCAGGATATCTGCATAACCAGCTTCATCAATTTTGAATGCTTTGCCGCAACTTGGACAGATGATTTCATTCATATTTGACAAAATTCTGGAGATCATTGCGGCTTGTAAAGGCATTCTACTGCCGTCTTGCTATGAATTCATAGATAACGCTGCATTCCCATGAGCATGCTCTCCTCCTCTTGGTTGACGCTAATGAAGGATCCTGCTGCCTTACTGGAAACCACTGTGATTGTGGGCATTGTCTCTTTGGCCATGGTCGGCTTCCTGTTTGGACTGAAGGAGTTGGCCTCAGATATTCGTCGTTTCCGTAAGATCAAGGCCTGACGCAAGCTCTAGCCAAATTGAATATCACTCATATTTGATGCCGTCATGATGGCTTCGCCTCTTTGGCCGAGTCTGCTTGTTGGCTTATGATCTTTACATCGGCCAGGATTTTGCTGCAAGCTTAGTTGTTTCATCGATATTCTCGACATAGAGTCTATTAGAAGACATGATTTGTAGAACTTATTACTTGCCCTCAAATTGCTTTTTTGACATTGAGCCATAGGCTAACAGTTGATAACACTGCATCCAATCATGAAAAGCATATCGTGATTGGATGATCATCAGTGAGCCACTCTTACAAATCATCTTTTGGCATCATGCTCTTGAAATTGTTGCCAATATATTTGTTGCTATGAATTTATTGGTGCGACATCGTCTTCTTGATTCATTGCCCATTAAAGTGAACCCAGAAATGAAACGAGATTCTTGTCAACATATTTACTGTCTTTGATGTTTAAAGATGCTAAGTATTGCTGGGACAAACGATACTGCTGTGCTCACCCGTACGAGTTTCGATTCTGCACTGTGATTGCTATTCGCCTCAGATTACTGATCATCAATGCAGTGATATTGGGTTAAAAGTGTAATTTCAATCACCCATATCTTTTTTTGACTTGAACGAATTCATCACAGCTTCTCCTCGGTTATAGATCTCTTGGGCATAAGAGGTCCAACTTCCTTGGCCCCAATATCGAAAGCAACTGGTTTCTAAGAGGAGTAAATGTAACAAGGCCTCTTGGTAGAAACTACTTGATCTAATTTCAGGATCTTCAAAGGATTTTTGGTCAAATTCTTGATGAAAACGAGCACTAAGCTGGTTCATTGGTTCTAGGACATTCTCATAACCATCCACCCAACTGATGTTATTTGTCCAGGAAGCTCCGCTCATCGCAAATGATTGGTCCTGATTTTTCAATCGTTTAATCGTTGATTCAACTGTGACAGGATTGATTGTACTTCCTAAAGACTGCCAAAGTTGATTTTGATTGATTGCTTGTATTTGAGGAAAATCCTCTTCTTTGATACCATTTGCTTGTAGTAGTTCTAAATATTCAGATCCATTAATTGCAACCGTCTTTTTAGCGTTGTCATTTTTGAGTCGTTGATTCGCTTGACAGAAGGCTGATGGAAACTCATTCATCATCACTCCACCGTTTTCACCGTCAGCAATTTGAACCACGATAGCTGGTACTTTGTTGGTTGCTAAATGTGAATGTTGCTTCCCAAGTGCTTCATAATATGGTTGCATTTGACCGACTAGTTTCGTATCAGATCCTTGCGTCTTGATTAATGTCGTGATGCTGATTGATTCACCATTTGAATTGATGGCACGCAGTTGATTGGGTGCATATTTTTGCTCTTGAGTCAGGGCTTCTCCTGTTAAGGTTTCAACACTGTGCTCTTGTACCATAAGCCAACGGTATCCACATTGTTTTAGAGCTTTTATAAACTCATATAATGTATCAGGGTGATTGGGTAAATGCATTTCAGGAAGTGAAAAACCTCTGACTCTTGTCAGTGCCTCGTCGCCAAACATTGCTGCAAAGTGGTGTTGCCAGGCATTGATTTGTAAGAAAAGATCGGGAACAGGTGTCGATGGCGCGACGGCATGGCTCCAGAATGTTCCAAGCCACTCGACATGTTTCTGCATTTTGGTATCGCATGTTAGATAATGCAGTGCATCTGTTATATCCGTTCGTTCCATTTGCTCAAATCCCCAAAGGAGATTTCCTGAATAATCCAGCATGATCCTGGGTGAACAACCCTCATCAATGAGTTGTGGTAGTAGATCAGCAAGGCGTCTATAACATTGAGCAAAAGGCTCAGCATTGTGGTTATCTCCCTCCCCCTGGTGCTCAAACATGTATTGCAGATGCGAAATTAATTCACCACTTTCCCCTGCTGGAATTGTGGGTTGATGCATGTGCAAAGCACATGAGAAGCAGGAATCGAACGCATTGAGATCAAGATTGGTTTGATCGAGAAAGACGCTTTTATCGTTGTTCATCAGTTCCGCAAGCTCGGCTTCACGGCCGCTTAGGCATGGCAGCTTGTTCACGCATCCTGTCATCATGGTTGACTATGGCGCTACACAGGTCTTCATCATGCCATTCAGGCTGAGCTTGCGATGTGCATGTCAACTTTTAAAATCGCGTTTGTGTATAGTATGATTCATATTTTTTCATTGAAGATGATGAATGCTTGTTGATCGTCATTCAATTGTGTATGACTATAGAAATTACTTAATATCCTCTTGGTTGAGGAAAAATAGATTAAATCAAAATAAATTCTTGTCTATGGTGATGCCATTAAGCGGTTTCAGCTTGACCCTGTTCAAATTTTGTCTATCTTAATTGTTCCGATTTCCCGGATATCATTGCTTTATGAATTCTTCTGGTTCTCCCCATTTGTGTGTCATAGTGTCCCCTTTTTTCAATGTTTTACCCAGTAATATCTGCCTTTGCCTACATTTGTTATTCTTTGGTTCTAGTCACTTGCATTATGACTGAGTCATTCAGAGTAGAGAAAGACAGTTTAGGACAAGTAGAGGTCCCAGCCGACAAGCTTTGGGGTGCGCAGACGCAACGCTCTCTCCAGCATTTCAGTATTGGTGATGATCTCATTCCACGAGATATGATTGAAGCTTATGCAATTTTGAAGAAGGCCGCTGCTCGTGTTAATCACAAGAGCGGCAGTCTTAAACAGGAACAGGCTGATCTGATCAATTCTGTCTGTGATGAGCTTCTAGCAGGTCAGCACCATGATCAATTCCCATTGCACGTGTGGATGACTGGCAGTGGCACTCAGTTTAATATGAATGTTAACGAGGTTATTTCTAATCGTTGTTGCCAAATTGCTGGAGAGCCAATTGGTACTAAATCACCAGTACATCCCAATGATCATGTTAATATGTCTCAATCATCCAATGACAGTTTCCCGACGGCAATGTCAATTGCCGCTGCTTTAGGGGTTTCGAGGAAATTGATACCATCATTGCAATCACTTCGAGATTCTATCGATATCAAGGCGAAAAAATGGAGTCATATTGTTAAGATCGGACGTACACATATGCAAGATGCAACCCCATTGACCCTTGGTCAGGAGTTGTCAGGCTATGTTGGCATGTTAGATGACAATTTAGAACGATTACAGGGTGCTTTAAAGGGATGTCTTCGACTTGCCCTTGGTGGTACGGCTGTCGGTACTGGTTTAAATTCTCCGCCTGGATTTGACCAACAGGTTGCCCAAGCAATTTCTCAATTAACTGATCACGCATTTATTACTGCTCCCAATAAATTTACTGTTCAAGGAGCTCATGATGATCTTGTGCAATTAAGTGCGACATTAAAAACCCTAGCTGCTTCTTTGTTTAAAATTGCCAATGACATTAGACTTTTGTCTTGTGGTCCAAGAGCTGGATTCTATGAACTGATTATTCCATCAAATGAGCCCGGTTCCTCAATCATGCCTGGCAAGGTTAACCCCACTCAATGTGAAGCCTTGGCCATGTTATCTGTTCAGGTGATGGCTAACGATCAAGCGGTTGCCTTCGGAGGTTGTAGTGGTTATTTGGAAATGAATGTTTATAAGCCATTGATGATTTTCAATATTTCTAAGAGTATTCGACTACTAACGGATGGTTGCCATAATTTCAAAGAATTTTTAATTGATGGCATGGAGCCTAACGAAAAGCAAATCAATTTATTTGTTGAGAGATCATTGATGCTGGTTACCGCGCTGAGCCCTGTGATTGGTTATGACAAGGCTTCGGCCGTTGCACACCATGCTATGGATCATGATATGACGTTGAAGGATGCTGCCTTGCAATTGGGTTATGTGTCTTCGCAAGAATTTGATGACGTGGTCGATCCCAAAAAAATGACGTCACCCTACGTTGCCTCTAATACTTAGATTTTGAATTCCCATGCCCTGTTTGCCTGTTTAATCCTTGCGAGTATAAAAGGTAAGTTTTTCTCCATTTGATCCTATTGCGTCAATACGGTTCGTTTTGTTCGATCAAGAAAAAATAATTAAGTCGTTCATGTCTTCTTGGTATGTCAAGATGGGTAGGTTGCATGTTTATGAGTGCCTTTAATTAATCTTCGTGTTTCTCTCGCTGAAATCGATGCAGCTTCTGACCTGTTGAAGGAGCTGTCATCGAGTTTATCTGAGCAGACGGGCAAATCCGAGGCTTATGTCATGACCCTGTTGGAGACTTCGGTGCCGATGATGTTTGGCGGAACCAGTGAACCTTGTGCTTATATTGAAATAAAATCAATTGGCTCTCTCAATCCTCCCGAGATGAGTGCTAACTTTTGCAAGTTGATTGAGGCTCGAACGGGGATTCCATCCAATCGTATTTATGTAGAGTTTGCAGATGTTCAGGGGAGTCTTTGGGGCTGGAATGGTAGAACCTTTGGCTGATAGTTTCTACGATATGTTTATTGATTGATCAATTCAGCTCGATTTATTTTCTAGGGATTCTTTGATTAAATCCCTTTGGTTTTGTCTTTATGGATTTTTTGCTTCCTTTTTAGGCCCATACTCACCCTGATAAATATTGATTTAGATTGAATAATTGCCTGTGATTATTTGTTTGGGTCATAGATGAATTGTAGCTTGATAATGATTGGTATATGCTGATTCATGTTGATGACTTTTGAGATGTCTGTGGGGTATTGCTCTCCTGTAAAAAGGCGGTATCCCAACCCCGCCTTGTTGACTCTTCCTCCTCTCACCCACACCATGAGAGGAGTCTTATTTTTTTAGGCCTCTCTGGCCGTTGCGTCGATCGGTATTTTTGCCTGTTTGTGCATCTGGATAGATGTTGACGTTTTAACCATCTGGCTAAGCTGGCTTGTTTTGCGCACTTGCTGTTCGTGAAACGATTCGTTGAACTGTTTGACCAAAATTGTCGCGAATGTGTCAGTAGCGTGTCTCGCCGAGTCTTAATTTAATTCTGTTGTGGTTTGGTTTTGCGACATTGGTGGTTTTTGCATTTGCAGGTCTTCTTTCCGCCCTGAGTGGTTTACCGACTTCTGATCTAGCTCTGTATCAGCAGCTCAATCGCGAACTGGGAGCACTTTGTCAGGCCCCTCCGTCCAAAGCTGTTCGCGTCTGTCGATTACATGCACGCTTAGTAAGCGGCTAATGATTTTAGTTTAAGCATCATACTTTTTTTATTTCTAACCCGATGAATAATCCTTGTTATGTTGATTTGAACCTGTTTTTTAACCGATTTTTCACTGTAATAGGTTGTCTCAGAATGAGATTCTTGCTCTTTGAGGATCTTGCTTATTCTTCCGCTGCATTCGCACGTTCTTCCACGGTAAGATATTCCTCAATAATTGGGGAGGGTTGGCCACGTTCCAGTGCTGCGATTTCTCGTTCAATGTTGCTAATAAATAGTTTGTTCTGTTTGGCCTTGGCAAGCTCAAGCACTTTGCGCAGTTTCAGCAACTGCTCTTGATCACTGGATGACTCTGTCATATGTATGTGGGTTTTGTGATCACCCTATTTTGCAGCAGATGACGTCATCCCTCGATGTTTTGAGACGTAACGCTACGACGTTCTCATGACTGCATACTATTTACTTGTTTTGATCTAAAAATCACAGTCATTGGCTTTGTCTATCTTGCTTTATTTTCTTGAATTTTTCTATTGTTGTTTTTCAGGGTGTTTCGTTTGGCAAGTTTGATAAAATGGCGTTTCTATTTATTCGTGGTTTGATGTAATAGTTTATTGCATTGTTTATGGCGAGGTCTGTTGAATTCATTGGAAGGAATTGTTGCGTCTTAACTGTAGTTTTCTGTTTTGGATGTTAAGTCGTTTCATCGGTGAAGAGCTTATCGGTGAATTCCATTATTTCTAAGTGATTCATCAGGTTAGGTCCGTTTTTGCATTAAACCAAAGTGTGCTCGTCGTCATCGGCATGCTGTTTGTTGCCCTGCTGCTCTTGGCGGCGGTTTTAGCCGCTAATACGGGCCTCCTGATCTTGCAGATTGGCTTGCAATGGGTGTTTTCCCAAGCACCTCAGCTCCAAACAAGTTCTGGGTGTGATTGGCCTGTGGAATCACTCACGGTTGTCATCCCTGCCTACAACGAGTCTGTCAACATTGAGGCTTGTCTGAATAGTGTTCTCAGCAGTATCCCCCCTAGCCGTGAATGGCATGTGATCGTCGTTGACGACGCATCTGAAGACGACACGTTTGCCTTGGCCCGGAAGGCAGTGGGGTCCCATCCATGTGGGGATCATCTCGTTCAATTGGTTCAGGCAGGGCCTCGTCCTACAGGTGAACGGTGGGTCGGCAAAAACTGGGCATGTACTTGTGCCATGGAGTACGTCAGCAGTCACTGGGTTCTGTTCATCGATGCAGATGTTCGGTTAAAGCCTGATGCTTTGCGGCGTGCCCTGGTTCAGGCCCATCAAGACAAGGCGGATTTGTTGAGTTTGGCTCCACGGTTGGAGTGTGGATGTTTGGCGGAATGGATGGTTCAACCGATCATGGCAAGCCTGCTCGGGCTTGGTTTTCCTGTTGTGGCTTCCAATGACCCCTCCTCCCCAGTGGCCTTTGCTGCGGGTCCATTCATGCTCTTTCTTCGGAGCAGTTATGAGGCGATCGGAGGTCATCGCGCCCTGGCGGCAGAGGTCGTTGAGGATTTGGCTCTAGCGCGAGGGATTAAGCAAGCTGGTCTTCGGCTTCGTTATTTACTCGCGCTCGATGCTGTGACCCTGCGCATGTATGAAAATCTGTCCTCTTTATGGGAGGGATGGACGAAAAATTGGTTTCTTGGCTTGGATCGCAATGTGTTGCGGGCCCTCGGTGCCGCAGCCGCTGTTGTGTTGATGTTTAGTGTTCCGTGGATCAACGCCGTCTCTGCACTGTTGTTGGTTGTTTTGTTCCCAACAATGGCGTTTTGGTGGTGGATGGTCTTGACCTTCAGTCTTCTGGCAGTTGCTCAACAGCTTTTGCTGCGCCTTTGGACTCGTCAGCGTTTTGAAGTGCCCATTCGTTATTGGTGGTTGATGGGGCTGGGTGGCCTTCTTGTTGGGGCGATAGGCCCGGCGTCTGTGTGGCGCACCGTCACGGGGCGTGGTTGGACATGGAAGGGTCGCGCTCTCAACTGAGCTTCATTGACTTGCTTATTGACTTGTTTTTATGTTGCCTCTATCCAATTTTTAGTGTTGATACGCTGCGACGCTCCTGCTTTTTAGATGTCAGTCTTTGTTTTCATGCTGGATGCGTCAATGCCTGCAGGGTGAAACCCGGAGACCTTGTGAATTGTTTCTACCATTCTTAATTATTAAGGACACATGGAGAGTGGTTCTCTTGATGGTTCTTAAGTGACATGCATGCAATCTTTCCCCGCCTTCAGTGGGTGAATACCTGCTTTTGCCTGTTCGGGATCAAGCGGATAGATTTTATATTAAGCCATTAAATTAAGGGCTGTGATCAGTCCCATTGCCGCAAGAATTGCGTATTCTGTAAAGCTTATGATGCCAAGTGGCGTTTTTGTGTTTCCGCCTACGCAAGCGCAATTAAGAGCGAGTTTATCGATGTAGATCGCCTTGATCACCGACCACATCCCTGGTAGAGCGATTACAAGGGCCGCCCATCCTGCGAGAGTCGGTGGTGGTGTCATTAAAAATCCTAGGCCAATCAGTAATTCAACTCCTGGATAGATTCGCGCCCATGTTGGCCATCGTTGGCTCACAAGGTCGTACTTAATAAAGCTGGCTGCAAAGGATTCGACATCCATCAGCTTCAGCATGCTGAGGGCGCAGATTGAAAATCCCATGAACTGTCGCAATCCAGACTCTTGCATCACCAAGGCCATCAGCAAGGTCGTGCCGAAGACGGCGATGACAGGGATATACGAAACATCTGCTTTTTCAGGCTTCTCCCCGAGCAGAGTGGCAAGCTCTGAATAACCACCAATGCGGTGATCGCCTGAGAAGATTTGTGGCGTAGTCGCTACATCCCAGCGCTGTTTCAGCGAATCCACTGCCTCTTGGCTGGTGAGAGCATGGTCTTGGTATGCAATGCCACGGGCTTCCAGTAGATCCACAGCCCGTTTTCCCCAGGGGCAATCGTGATCGGGAAGGCGCATCCGATAAACATGGACATCTTGAAGCTGTTCTGAATTGTTCATGCCATTCGTTTTTTGTTCTTCAACCGTAGCCAAGATGTTGCTTTGGTTCCCTTCTTCTTTTGTTGTTCTGTTCATCACCTGGTGCTGGAGTTGAGTTGACCGTGTCTGATTCTTGAGCCTTCATATGTGTCGTTCATAGAACCTATCTAGCTGCGTCTTGTTTGTTCATATCGCTTGTGGTTTGTTGGCGAGATGACTTGGTTCGCTGCAACTAGTTTGAATGAATGTTATGGCTTGAGTTTGGTCAGACTAGGCTGATGTTGTTCATTAATCTTGTCGACGTAAACCTTCGGAATGAGTTTTTCCGGCCATACCGCGCGCAAGCGATTTGGACAGCATTGGCTGCGAGATGCGTCTGTGTTGGATCGGATCCTTGCGGCTGCCGAACTACAGCCCCAAGATCGCGTGCTGGAGGTTGGTCCAGGCCGTGGTGCCCTCACGGAACTGCTGCTCAGCTCCTCTGCTGCCGCTGTGCACGTGGTGGAGTTAGATCGAGATCTGGTGGATGGGTTGCAGAAGCGCTTTGGCCTGCATCCGCGTTTTTCGATGCAGCAAGGTGATGTTCTCAAGGTCACCCTGTCTCTTCCTGATGGCGATCCTGCCGACAAGGTTGTCGCCAATATCCCTTACAACATCACAGGTCCATTGCTTGAGAAGCTTGTCGGCCGCTTGGACAGACCTGTCGATCCGCCCTACCAGCGGCTTGTGCTGCTTGTACAGAAGGAGGTGGCTGATCGCATCTGTGCCCGTCCTGGCCACAGCAGTTTCAGTGCACTGAGTGTGCGGATGCAGCTCCTCGCTGATTGTCGCAAGGTTTGTTCCGTGCCCCCTCGTTGTTTTCAGCCTCCACCAAAGGTGAATTCGGAGGTCATTGTTCTCGACCCCTTGCCGCCTGATCAGCGGCTTGAGCTTGCTTTGGCACGCAGGGTGGAAGGTTTGCTCAAACAGGCATTCCACAGTCGTCGCAAAATGCTGCGAAATACTTTGAATAGCGTTGTCTCCGCTGATCAACTTGAAGCCCTGGCTTGTGATGCTGGGATCTCGCTGCAGCAACGCCCCCAGGACATTGCACCTCAAAACTGGGTGGCTTTAGCGAGAGGTTTGAATCAAGGTGAATGACCAATGCCGTTGCGATGCGAACGATCACGGTGACGGCTCCGGCCAAGGTGAACTTGCACCTCGAGGTGCTTGGCCTGCGCTCTGACGGCTTTCACGAGTTGGCCATGGTGATGCAAAGCATTGAATTGGTTGATCGGCTCACGTTCTCGAATACCGCGGATGCCCAACTGCACCTCAGTTGTGATCAGCCGGATCTGAGCATTGGCGACGACAATCTCGTGCTGCGCGCGGCCCATTTGTTGCGGCAGCGGTCCGGCTTAAACGAGCTTGGCGCCACGATCCATTTGGAAAAACACATCCCAATTGGGGCCGGCTTGGCGGGAGGCTCGAGTGATGGGGCGGCTGCGTTGGTAGGACTCAATGCACTTTGGGGTCTCGGCTTCAGCGATCTTGATTTGGAGGGGCTCGCCGCTGAGTTGGGGTCTGATATGCCTTTTTGCATCCGAGGTGGCAGCCAGTTGTGTTTTGGCCGTGGTGAGTTGTTGGAACCTCTGCCGACGATCTCCGATCCTCTCGCGGTGCTTCTGGTCAAAGATCCGCGCGTCAGCGTCTCGACCCCTTGGGCCTATCAGCGCTGCCGAGATGTTCATGGCTCTTCCTATCTCCAGGGTGAGGTGGCTTTTGAACAACAGCGGCAGATCTTGCGCCAGGAGAGTTGGACCCAGCCGATTCGTGCCGCCGAACCGCCACCGTTGCGCAATGACCTGCAGCCGGTGGTCGCCCCAGAGACTCCGGCCGTCGAGATCGGCTTGCGGCTACTGCACACCCTGCCCGATGCCCTGGCGGTTGCCATGAGTGGCTCTGGACCAAGTTGTTTTGCGCTTTATCAAAGCTTTCGTACCTGCGAACAGGCACGATCCAGGCTGCAAAGGGAGTTTCAGCAGGCTGGTTTGTTGGCTTGGTGCTGTCGATTGAGACCGTGCGGAGCCAAAATTGAGGGATGAGCCCCACAGAACCTTCCAGCGAAACGCGTGAGCAGTCGCCCCGCAAAGGACCACTCAGTTTTCTTTCGGGCGCCCTCACCTCTGGTTTGATTGCTTGGCTGGCGTTCGGTTTGAGCCGAAGGCTTGTTTTTTATTTCGCAGCCCATCCGCCGCATTTCAGTTCTGCGATCGCTCAAAACATCGCGATTACGTTGAAAACGTTGTTGGTTGGTTTGTCTTTTCTGGCCACTTTCAGCAGTGGGTTTATCGCGTTGGGTCTGGGTCTGCTGTTTCTTCGCAGTCTTTTCACTGGGGCCGACGGAGATCCTGCCTAGCGTCTTGAGGTGGAACGCCCCTTTTCGATGACGCCCCACGATCTCGGTCAGCTGGCTCTACTGCTTTCTCCGGCGATGTTGTTGTCGGTGCTCTTGTTGTTCACTTTCGCTGCAGGCGGTTGAGGTTGCAGTGGCTGAGATAGCTTGGCCGCTCACCCCGGATTGGCCGGGATTACAGCAACGCCGTGGCAGGAACCCTTCTCTTCAACGCCCTACGGGAAGCCATCGACGAGGAGATGGCCCTGGATCCTCATGTTTGTGTAATGGGAGAGGACGTTGGTCACTACGGAGGTAGTTACAAGGTCACCAAAGACCTTTGTGAGAAGTACGGGGACCTGCGGGTGTTGGACACGCCCATTGCAGAAAATGCCTTCACGGGGATGGCCGTAGGGGCGGCCATGACCGGTCTCAGGCCGATCGTGGAAGGGATGAACATGGGCTTTCTGTTGCTCGCCTTCAACCAGATCTCCAACAACATGGGGATGCTGAGATACACCAGTGGCGGTAATTTCACAATTCCCACGGTGGTTCGAGGCCCCGGAGGAGTTGGCCGACAGTTGGGCGCTGAGCACAGTCAGCGGCTTGAGGCTTATTTCCATGCCGTGCCTGGCATCAAGATCGTCGCCTGCAGCACTCCCACGAATGCCAAGGGGCTGATGAAAGCAGCCATCCGAGACAACAACCCTGTGCTCTTCTTTGAGCATGTTTTGCTCTACAACCTGACCGAAGAGCTTCCTGAAGGCGAGTACACCTGCGCTTTGGATCAGGCCGATCTGGTTCAAGAGGGAAGTGATGTCACGATCTTGACCTATTCGCGCATGAGACATCACTGCCTCAAGGCCGTTGAACAGCTTGAGGCGTCAGGCATCAGCGTTGAGTTGATCGATTTGATCAGTCTCAAACCCTTTGATATGGACACCATTGCTCAGTCGATCCGTAAGACCCATCGGGTGATCGTGGTGGAGGAATGCATGAAAACTGGCGGCATCGGGGCCGAATTAATCGCCCTGATTACCGAGCAGTGTTTCGACGATCTCGATGCAAGGCCCGTGCGGTTGTCCAGCCAGGACATCCCCACCCCTTACAACGGCAAGCTCGAAAATCTCACGATCATTCAGCCTCATCAAATCGTTGAGGCGGCCCAACAGATTGTGAGCAAGGGACTCTGAGGCGATGGCACGACAACAGGGCTGGTTCGCCTTTGTTCTTGCGCTTGCCATTGCAGCGGCAGCGTTGTTGTTTACAGCTCCACTGCAACTAGGGCTGGATTTGCGAGGCGGCAGTCAGATCACAGTGGAGGTGCAGCCCGCTGGTGAAATTAAGAGCGTTACCGCGTTGGAATTGGAGGCGGTGAAAGCGGTCCTCGATCGTCGGGTCAACGGGCTTGGGGTGTCTGAATCCACCTTGCAAACGGTTGGAGACGACCAACTTGTGCTTCAGCTTCCCGGAGAGCAAGATCCCAGTCGTGCCGCTCGGGTGCTCGGCAGCACAGCTCTGCTGGAGTTCCGTGCGTCGAAGCCCGGTGTTGAGCAGCAACTGGATACGCTGCGCAAACTGCGCTCGCAAACGCGTGCTCTCCTCCAATTTCGCGAGGAGCAGGAGAAGCGCGGGGAGAGTTCAGATGGATCCGATCTCGGCATCAAAGAATTAGCGGAACGCGCCAAGCAGTTTCAACTCGATGACGTTGCTGCCAGTGAAAAGGAGCAGCTGCAACAGCTGCTGGAGAAAGTTAACGAGGAGATTGTTGGGTTGTTTGAACCTGCCGAGTTGACCGGTAAAGATCTGGTGACGGCTGGTCGTCAGCCGCTTCAGAACAATCCCAACAGTTGGGAGGTCACACTTGGCTTTAACAGCTCTGGAGCAGAAGCTTTTGCTGAACTGACGAAATCAATAGCTGGCACAGATCGACAGTTGGGCATTGTTCTTGATGGCCGTGCCATCAGTGAAGCCAGTGTGGGTCCCCAGTACAAAACGGCTGGAATTACCGGTGGTTCAGCAAGCATCAGTGGCAATTTCAGCGCGGAGGAAGCTCGTGATTTAGAGGTTCAGCTACGGGGCGGTTCATTGCCTTTGCCCGTCAAGGTTCTCGAGGTGCGCACCATCGGTCCAACGTTGGGGGCCGAGAACATCCGCCGCAGTCTTGTGGCGGCGCTATCCGGACTGGTTCTCGTGGCCATCTTCATGGTTGTGGCCTATCGGTTGCCCGGTGTTGTGGCCGTGATGGCCCTCAGCCTTTATGCCCTATTCAATTTGGCTGTTTACGCTCTGATCCCGGTCACACTCACCCTGCCTGGGATTGCTGGTTTCATTCTCAGTATCGGCATGGCGGTCGATGCCAATGTGTTGATCTTCGAGCGGATCAAGGATGAACTCCGTAGTGGCAACACATTGATTCGGTCGATTGAAACGGGGTTCAGCGAAGCGTTCTCCTCGATCGTGGATGGGCACCTCACCACCCTGATTAGTTGTTCAGCCCTGTTCTTTCTTGGGACTGGCCTGGTTAAAGGATTTGCGGCAACGCTGGGAATTGGGGTGTTACTCAGTTTGTTTACGGCCCTGACTTGCACTCGAACGTTGCTTCGTTTTCTCATGGGATACACCGCATTACGCAAGCCGTTTAATTTTTTGCCGGCTCGTCAGCTCCCAACCTCCTCCGTGTAAGTGATGGCTGACTCCACTCCAGAAAGCTCCACTCAGAGCATCAAAAGACCGCGCTGGTGCTTAAGCAGCATGAGACGCAAGGTGTGGATCGGATCCGCTGTGGTGGTTCTGATTAGTGCGATTGGACTTGCCTTGTCATGGTTCAATCCTCGTATTCAGGCCCCATTACGACCGGGGTTGGATTTCACTGGTGGAACTCAGATTCAGTTGGAGCGTCAGTGCGGGGATCGTTGTGCTGATCTCAAGGCGATTCAGGTCGCGAATCAAATTCAACAGCTTGCTCTTCCCAAGGAAGAGGGCGAACCACTGCCCAATCTGAGTTCACCCAGGGTGCAGTTGCTTGATGGAGGCCAGTCTCTGTTGTTGCGGCTTCCCACCTTGTCGGCAGCTCATGGACAGGCAGTGATTGAAGCGGTTGGGCCAGTGGCCGGACCCTTTGTTGCTGGTGGTCAGTCGGTCGAAACGATTGGCCCCAGCCTTGGCGGGCAATTGCTGCGTAGCAGCTTGATTTCTTTGCTCGTCGCGTTTAGCGGAATTGCGCTTTACATCACAATCCGCTACGACCGTCGCTATGCCTTATTGGCTCTTGTGGCACTAGCCCATGACATCTTGATTGTTTGTGGTGTGTTTGCTTGGCTTGGCCTCTTGGCCAGGCTTGAGGTCAATAGTTTATTTGCGGTGGCCCTACTCACGATTGCCGGTTATTCGGTGAATGACACGGTGGTTGTGTTTGACCGCATCCGTGAACGAAGTCGTGAAAGTACTGATCTCTCTCTGTCTTTACAGGTTGATTTGGCTGTATCAGCTACGCTAACTCGTACTCTTTATACCAGTGGCACCACATTAATGCCCTTGTTGGCTTTGATTTTCTTCGGTGGTTCGACACTGTTTTGGTTTGCAATTGCGTTGGCTTTGGGTGTGGTCGTGGGCAGTTGGTCCAGTATTGCCTTAGCGCCATCATTGCTCACTCTTTGGGACCGATCGGGTGAGTGAGTTTGACCGCTCGAAGCATCACCGGCGAACGGCTCGTTGGTTTCCAATTCTGTTGATCTTTTTGGCTCTATGGGATCTGCGGACTGACTTTTTGTTGTTGTTCGATCATTTTACCTTGACAAGTTTAATGTTTGCAATGAGATATCATCTTTTGGCGGTTGTCGTTTTGCTTGGTAGTTTTTCTCTTTGGAATCGTTACCGTTGATGCATGACTCCTTTGGGACCTGCTGCTGCGACAATCTATTGAGTCTAATATTTTAATTTTAGGGCTTTTGGAAAAGTTGATCTTTTTTGATTGACTGAGGCGATCATTCTTCTCTCTGCAGTCTATTCGCCAGGGGAAAGTAGTTGGATTGTTGTGATGCGGATTCCTATCATGCGCTGTTGTGATCAGGTGTGTTGTTCCAGTTTAAATTCTCTGGTTAAAGCTTCCCAGAAGGCTTCTTTTTTTTCGATAGTGAGAACGCCCAAATTGTTTTCCGATTCCCACCAGGAGTCAAAGAGATCTTGCGCTTCCTCATACAGGAAATCAGGATCAAGACTTTCCTGAAGCAGTTGTTTCACGGCCTGCCTTAAATCCTCGTAGCGCGAAAAATTGAAGATGACTTCCATTGGTGGAGCATGGCTCCTGAGGACTCACTCACACTATTCGAGCGTTGGCCTGCCGATGCACAGTCAGGCGTGTCAGGTCCACTGATCCATCACTTGTTGAACGATGACTTTCTGCATCACGACTTGAAGCACCACCACTAAGGGCAGAGCTAACAAAACGCCTGGCAAGCCAAGCAGTGCTCCGAGACACAATTGAGCCATCAGGGCAACCGTGGGGAGAAGATTCACGGTTTTGCTCAACAGCAATGGAGTCAGCAGGAATGCCTCGAGGTTCTGAAGCACCAATCTGAAGATCAGGACATAAACCATCAGCTGAGGTGACTGGAGCAGAGCTAGACCTGCTGGCAGTAGCGTTGCGGCTGTTGGGCCGATTGTGGGGACGAACGTCAACAGGCCGCAAACGAGTGCGCTTAAAAGAGCCAGGGGTGCATTGAGTAGAACGAGTCCGGCCCAAGTGAATAAAAAAACTGTTAAAGCGGAGATGGTCATTCCACTCAGCCAGCCGCCTAGCGCGTCGCGGCAGTGATCAAGCAGCTGGGCCATCTGATCGCGTCCTGGCCGTGGCGTCACGGCCAGGACCATGCCGCGATGACTGCTTGGGTCGAGTGCAAGCAGCACCGCGAGCAGGGCAATCAAAAACAGTTGAATGATGCTGTTTGCGGCCCCTCCGGCTACTCCAAGCAACTGAGCACCGATGGGTTGTAGTTTGTCGAGATTTAATTCTCCATTAATGGTTTTTTCTAATTCAGTTAGCCGTGGGTCGGTATTGAGCATGGATGAGATTTTGCTGACGAGCTGCGGCAGATCCTTTCCCAATTGTTGGATTTGAACCACAAGTTCAGGCAGCAGAAGTTGCGCGATCAAAACGCCAACCAGCACCAGGATCAGAACCACCACCATCAGAGCTTGAGGGCGGTTGAGACTGCTGCGCCGTTGCAGTTGCATGATCAGCACGTCGAGAGCAACCGCCAGCACAACAGCGCCAAAAAGCACCAGCAAGACCCAACGCAGATGCCAGATCAATAACCCCAGAACGACACAACTGAGAACGGCAAGAATTGTTTTGCTCGTCATGTAGACAACCTCTTGACTTTCCAGCGATCCATCACGTCATGAATCAAGATTTCTCGGATGAGGACCTGAAGGACGACAGCCAGAGGTAAGGCCATCAGTAAGCCCAATGGTCCGAAGATTATCGTGAACAAAAACTGGGCAGCAAGAGTTAGACCAGGCAATAATTTGACCTGGTGATGCATGACCGATGGAGTGATGACATAACTTTCTAGATTCTGAATGAGGACATAGGCACCTAAAACAGCTGCAGCCTTCCAAGGCGCATCAAGCAGTGCAACCGCCATCGGGAACACGGTGCTCATCGTTGGACCAATGTTGGGAATGATGTTCAGCAGTCCTGCTAAGAGTGCATTAGCAAGAACAAGCTTCACTCCTAGGAGCGATAGGGCAATCCCGCAAAGGAGAGAAACAGCAAGAGAACTAATCAGGACTCCCACCATCCAGCTGCTTAGGGCTTCCCCACATTGCAGCAGAATCTTTCTGGCTCGTCGCCGATAAAAAGAAGGAATCAGTTGAATGCTCACCTCGCGATAAGCCAATGGCTGCACGCTCACCATTAAGGCCACTGCCAAAATGAAAAGCAGTCGAACGGCACCATTCCCGAGGTTACCTGCCAACCCGAGTAATCCTACTAAACCTGTTTTTAAGCCTGAGGCGAGGGTTGAACTATCTGGAATAAGATTTAGATCTTGACTATCAATTTGTTTCAGATTAGGTACCGCATCAGTGCCATAAACTGCGTCGCTAATCTGATCCAAACTACCGAGCCCCATCTCAAGAACGACACCGGCCGCTTCGGGAAGCTTTTGAAGTAAAAGCGTGAATTGATCAATAAATGGGGGGACGACGACTGCCGAAGCCATGGCCACAACAGTCAGCAGACCTCCGATGCAGACTAGGAGTGCCGATGCTCGAGGCATCGGACGGCGTTGTCGAAGAATTCCGACCAAAGTACACAGTGCCATCGCGATCACAATTCCCGCGAAAAGGAGCAGCACTACGTGGCGCAGGCTCCAAATCAACGAGACAGCGGCAATTAGGGCCGCCAGGGAAAGCCATTGCGGCAGGGTCACTCGTTTGCTCTACTGGCGTCCTCAGTTTGATCCGAGTTTTGATTCTGTGAATATCCCAACCCATTCGCTTCGGCATAACGCTGAGCAAATCTCATAAAGCGTTCGAAATCCTCCACGTTTTTCCAGGTGTAGGTGGCTTCCAAAGCACTTGGCTTGCCGTTGACGAACTTGCCATTCACCTCTCTTGTCACCATTTCACCTTCTTCATCCACCATCCACATGCCTCCGATGTCTCCAAGTGTTTCTGGCGCTAAAGCTTGAGGTTGCTCGAAAACGAATTTGGCTTGGCCGGTGCGACCATCTTTACTGCGAGTCAAACGGATGTCGGGTACGACCGGTTCGTTGACACCACGAAAAAACTGAATGGCAGCGTTGCCGGACCCTTCGCTCATGTGGACGATGTGTGGGGCAGGATCCTAGGCGGTTCGTACAACAAGTCCGCGCTGGATGAACAGCTCGGCGGTTTGCTCAGCCGTTTTGCCGCTGATGTCGATCGTGGTTCGATCTGGGCATTGGTCTAATTCCTTGTCGTAGCACCGGTCGTAATAGTCCAGTGTGGCTGTGCATGCACTCGCCCAATCCTGCCTTGAAATGGCTTTCAGTGCTTCGGTCGTGCGTTGGGGACCGAGACGACGACTGATCCGTTCAATCGCTGCAGCAAGTTCATCCTCTCCCAAGGGTCCGTACACGTGAACGAGTTGATCCACACGCTCCTTGAGGGTGCGTTGAATGTCTAAAACTGGCGCCTCCTTCATTTGACGAAAGAAGCTGATTGGAATCCTGCAGCGACCAACCTGGATGCTTTCCGCCTCAAGCCAGATTTGCTGGGGGTGGCTTCGACGCAGTCGGTCTAGTTGCTCGGCCAAGAGGTTTTCGTAGTGCTCTGTGCTTGGCTGCGCAGGCATGCCGAGACCTCCGAAGCTGCTTCCTCGATGGTTGGCTAGCCCCTCAAGGTCGATGACCGCCACCCCGCACTGCTGAAGGGCCAGCAGAAGATCCGTCTTGCCTGTGCCCGTTCGTCCACCGAGCAGTCGCAACGGCCAAGGGTGTTCGAATTGTTCCAGGACCCAGTGTCGATAACTTTTGTAGCCACCAAGTAGCAGCCTGGGATTTAGATCCAATAGTTCCGCCAACCAGGCGACGCTGGCGGATCGCATCCCCCCTCGCCAGCAATAGATGCGTGGAGGTGTATCTCCGCAGAGGGATTCCAACGCTTGAGCGATCGCGCTCAATTTCGGACCAGTGAACTCCAGACCAAGCTGGATCGCACGTTTGCGGCCATTTTTTTTGTAGGTCTTGCCAACCTCAGCCCGCTCCTCGTCACTAAACAAGGGAACATTCACGGCCCCAGGCCAATGGCCTTTGCTGTACTCGGAGGGGCTGCGCACATCAATCAAGGCTCCAGGCACCGCCCGAAGATCTGCGATTGGAAAAGAACGCCGGTCTCCCATGCCTGACATAGTGGGCCAACGCCGAGTCAATTAGGGCCGGTAGTCACTCATGCTTTCCGGTTCCTCACCTTCTTCTACCCTCAGCGCCGAACAGCTCCTCGATCGGTTTGCGAAGGGAAATCTCCGCCAGCGGCGGAATCTGATTAAAACCATTGAATTACGGGCGTCCGATCTGGCTGCTCTCGGTTCTGACTTGCTGAAGCCGTTTGATCCTCGTGGAGATGATTGGGCAGCTGGTTGGATTTTGCAGGTGCTTTGTCGCCACCAACCTGATGTTCTTGCTGTTCTTCTGGATGCCTCTCCAGATGGATGGTTTCAGGCTGAGTCTGCTGTAGCAATCGATTACAACCCCTTACAGCGGTCCTTGTTGAATGAAGATTTTCAAGCCGCAGACCGCTTCACCAGTGCGGTGTTGCGCGAGTTGGCTGGTCCTGAGGCCGTTCGCCGCGGTTACGTCTATTTCAGTGAAGTGGCTTCCATTCCAGGCCTTGATTTGGTCAGCTTGGATCGCCTTTGGGGGGCCTACTCCCTCGGACGTTTCGGCTTCACCGCCCAGGCCACATTGCTACACGCCCTTGATGGACGTTACGAATTGCTCTGGCCAAGAATTGGCTGGAAACAAGCTGGGGTTTGGACGCGGTATCCAGGAGCTTTTACTTGGTCCCTTGCGGCTCCGGATGGGCACATGCCATTGATCAATCAGTTGCGAGGCGTTCGGTTGATGGATGCATTGTTGAATCACCCAGAGCTTTTGCGCCGCCGTGATCCAGCAGGGCGCTAACCGACAAGCTGTGCAGGTGCAGAAGACCCGGTAAGTTCAAAGGAAGTGCTGCTGGGCGAGCTGGATGGTTCCACCTCACCGATGTCAGGTGCCAGCTGACATGGTTAAGCGTTCCTTGCCCCATTTCGATCGGTTTCGTTGGGCTGATTTCATTCTTCCCTCGACTCTTCAGCTAGCACCCTTACTTGAGATTTTGATCGAGCCAGTTGGCTGTCTTGCCACCTGTCAGCGCGTTCAGCTTGGACTGCACGAGGCCTTGGTTAACGCCGTTCGCCATGGCAACAGTGAAGATCCCTCGAAACGGTTGAGAATTCGACGCATCTTGACGCCGTACTGGTTGGTTTGGCAGGTGCAGGACGAGGGGAATGGTCTCCCAGATTGTGCTCGCGCCGCGTCATTGCCCGAGCAGCTGGATGCTATGAGCGGTCGCGGATTATTTTTAATTCATCAATGTTTTGATGACGTTCGATGGAGTAGACGTGGCAATCGTTTGCAATTGGCTTGTCGCCGCCCTGTCTCCTCGCAGGTTTGAACGTTCTGCTCAATGGCGTGGACAGCCTGGATCTTTGAGTTCTCCACGGATCCATTTCAAAGCTTGCGTGGTGAGTTCTTCAACCTCCGAGTGAGCTCCATCGCAGATCAATTGGGTTAAAGCAGCTGCCATTAATTCAGCGGCACGTCGTTCACGATTGGTCTTTAACCGATGCCACTGACGATCATCGATCGTCAGTTTTGTATGAAGAGTGCGAGCGAGGGCCTGCGATTCCTCAGGCCATTCAGTGGCTGAGCCTTTCATGGCAATTTGTCGTCTTGCTTCTAGTTTCAGTGAAGCGGTGTTGGATTGGATGGAACCATGCATTCGTCGACAGCGACGAGGTCTGAATTGGCTTCATGGGGTCAACCGGCTGATGAATCAGGGTCGACGTCTATCCAAGGTTAAATCCAGTACAGAACCCATGAAGGGTTGGTCCGTTCAGTCACGTCGCTGGAGGCAACGCCGAGTTATGGGCCAAAAAATACTCGAGCTCAAGCCTGTTGGTTGGGAACTGCCTCGTCAGCATGGAGCTCAATTTTGGAGGGTTGTTCGCTGGGCAGGATCAGGATTCGCGCTGGGATGGTGGTTGGCGCAACGTTGAAGGCCCTCAGGCAACCAGTTCAGGGTTGATTTGTTCGACAACCACAAGAGAAGTAGGCCGTTCGGTTTCAGGGTCGTTGAGAGCTGGAGAAGGCAGCTCAGCCGGGCGTGGCAGGTCTTTCCCACGGAGCCAGGCGTGATGCAGAGCACGACGACGACGATCTTCCGCCAAGACCAGTCTGTCTGCAGCAGCACGAGGGCTTTCGCCAGGCAAAACGGCGGTTCTCAAACAGATGCCGAAACCATGAGCTTCAACCTGTACGTGACCTTCCATGAAAACAACCTGAAATTGCCACCCTTTTAACCACCGCACCCTGAAGGGATTGGTCATGTAGCCCCTCTAGGAACGCGCTCACACTATGGCCTCGAGGGCTACCTGCCAGCTCTGCTGTCAGGGAATGCCGTTCAGATTTGGTTTGCAACAGGTTTTCGTGCAGACCAGATGCGTGTCATGAAGTGCGATTCAGCATGAATCCCATCAAAACCAGCGCTGCTCAATCTGGCTTCAATGTCATCTCCGATGTAATCGCGGTAGTAAGGCTCATGAAGAGTTTTGCGGAAATAATCCATCGCCGAAGAAAACTGAGGGGAATCGGCAAGTTGAACAGAATCCGCCAAAATGAAGACACCACCAGATTCAAGGACACGACAACATTCGTTCAGAACATTTTGACGGGCGTTTGCGGGGAGCTCATGAAGCAAGAACACGCACGTCACGGCTTGAACACTTTGATCTGCTAAAGGCAGTTGTTCACCGTTGGCACGGACAAGTTGAACGAGATTTTTGTTGCTTACATTCAGCCAACGATTGGCCTGACGTAAGTACGCAGCTGATAGATCAGCTCCAATCAGTTCACTATGGGGCAAAGCTCCTTGGATCTGCTGGAGCATGCGGCCTGTTCCGGTGGCCACATCCAGGATGCGGAGCGAGGAGGGAGAGCGATCGCTGAAATGCCTTAATCCCCGTTTTAGAGGGGCTAGCACTCGCCTTCTCATGGCATCAGCGGTGCCGTTAAACAAAATTTCGACCTGAAGGTCGTACAGGGCTGCCGAGTGGTCGCTCAGATAACCATCGGTTTGATGGTGGAAGTTTTGAAGGTAATAGTCGGGATACAGACTTGTATCAGTCTGCTTGGGCAGATCGCGCACATTGCGGTCGCGTCGCCGTTCCCAGGTGGTGGGCAAATCCATCCAGAGCAGTGGATACCGGCTTAACCAATCCAGCCAGGGGGCTTCAAAAAGAAGTTCGGTCGGATAGATCCCCTGCTCAGCTTCCAGCCAGTCCCGGTCCTGGAGTGCCGTAATGGATGCCCGTAACTCATTCATCAGTTCAGCGGACACGGTTGTTGTGCCTGGCATCGCTTCTGGTGCGACCAACTCCATGAGCCTTGTGCTCAATTGCTTGTGGGCGAGTCCGGCAATGCTCTTGCCCTGCTGAAGGGTCTGATATGCGAGCTTGCTGATGGAATTCGCCATGGCGGAACCAAACCAAGATCTATTTCATCAAAAAAGCCCGCTGACCGGAGGGTGCGGGCGAAAGTTTGACAATCGTCTCTGATCTGATCTGATCTGATCTGATCTGGTCTGGTCTGGTCTGGAAGCTTTGGTTGAGGTGTTGTCGTCCGTAGGGAGGTCCACGGTCGGCCTGTGATCACCAAGGTGTCCAGTCATGCATGAGTTCTGCGTTCGCTGTTGTTTTCAGACAAACGGAATCTTCATCAATGATCCTGTTTTGGGTTGATCGATCTTGCATCGGTTCAAAAGCAAAGAGATTGAGAACTGAGTGGACTTTTCAAAGGAATAACATGCAAAAAGATTGTTTAAGAGATGATATTGCCTGCTTGAGCTGGCAACGAATGTGCTTGAACAGCGATCAATTGGATGGCTTGGGCGAGAAGAAGTTGTTGCGTCTGTATTGAATGAGAACAATAGAATTAGATTTTCGGTAGAATAAACGAGTATTAGGCTTTATTTCTTTAAGTTATTGATTTAATGCGTGCCGCGGTTAAAATCTTAAATGTGCTGAATAGGATTCGCTTTGACTGATATTTTCGAGATTTGCAAGCCTGAGTCGACGTCATCTCTACCTTTCTCGATTTGTGTAGGAGATTTTCGAAGTGCATCTAGAACTGGCCCTTACATGCTGTTTTCTTTTGTGGAAGCTTCAGACATGTTTCGGTTTGGCTCTTGTTAAACCTGCTTTTGAGGGGTTTTGGATGAGTGGCGGATCGTGTGTCGCGGTGGTGTCCATCAAGGATATGAAAGGCATCGATGGCTGTTGCTATCATGCTATTTTTTGGCATTAATTTTGCTTTCTAAGTCGGCCTTGGCCTCGACTGTTCTTCTTAAGGCCATGGTCAATGCATATGATGTGATTAGCGTGAATCGAGGAAAATTGGATCACAAGCTTGATGCTTGACTTTATTTTTTTTGGAAGTACAAAGTCGTATATTTTGGCATTCATGAAGTCGTGTTCAACTCACCAGTGATTTGGATCTCAACGAAGTGTTGTCTCTGCCATTAGTCATGGTTAAATTTTGCCGCCATGGATGTTGGGGCTTCTCAAGTGATGTATCGAGCTTTGTTGGCTTCAAGCTCTTTGTTTTGATTGAGAGTCAGGAGGAGACTTGCTGTGTGAATGAATAGATGAGCTGATTTTTGTTGTGATAAAATAAGAATGCATGGCGATTTTGCCTGGATAGACCAACCAACAGAGCCATTCCCGATGACGACTTTCAACTTTCCAGATACTAATTCTTGGCTAACAAATCAAAAGTATGTTTTCAATGCCCCCGCAAGAGATCCACTGCCAATTGAACATGGCACGTATTTACGTTTATACGGCGAAGACTATGTGACGAATCAACAGGGCACAACAATCATTTTCAACGGGCATGAAGAAGACCGCGACCAATGGGATGGCATTAAATCTTACAGCTTTAGCCTGACAACCTCTCAACATAAAGATAAATTTATCTTAAAAAATGGTGGATTTTGGGTTCACTGGGATAACAAAGTAGCCTTGCTCGGTGGAAATGATTTGATCAAAATCAATTATACCAATAAGAATTTTACTGACATCAAAAATCATGTTGGATTGGAAGTCCATGGCGATTTGGACCTTGGAGGTGACGACGACACGATTAACGCAAAAGCAATGTATCGAGGCCTTGAAATTGGGCATCACGGAGAATTGAAGACTGGCTTGGGCAATGACAAAGTGATTGCCAAATCAAAGGACACTTATGGCTTGGATATCTCTGGCGTTCTTGACACCGGCAAGGGCGATGACCTGATTATTGGCAGAAAGAAGAGCAAAGATGATGAATCTGGTGGAATTTTTATTAACTATGATGCCAAGCTATTCACCGGTGAAGGGAATGACGTGATCAAGGGAAATGGGCTTTATGCACGTCCACGTAGTCAGATAGATACTGGATCAGGAGAGGACTTCATTGAATCGCCTCTGCGATCTGGCAGCGCTAATTTAAAACAAAGGCCATTGATCAATATGGGTGGAGGCCAAGATTATCTTCGAATGGATGCTGGTGATTATGCGATCAAACCCCTATCAAATGGAAATTATTTAATTAAAACCTTGAGGGGTGAGTCGGAGCTTTATGCTGAACTTGAGGATGTTGAGTTTATAGCGGGTCCGAAAGGAGACTGGCTTGAATTAAAGGAGGGCACGTTTTCGCTCTAAGTTGGGAGCTTGATGTTGTTCAAGTCATGGTTGGCTCTCTGAAATAATTGAGATTCTTCCGGATTTATCGAGCCTTGTTCTGGCGCAAATGACAGTGTCATGACTGCTGGTCTGGGGTATGTATAGGTGATCGGTCATCATTTAAACCTTGTTTGCGATTTGTGATTTGGTTGAAATTCTGTTCATTTGATATGAGTATTGTGCCGTTTTATTTCGTTTGTCTCAATGAAAAAACATTGATTTGAGCAAAAGTCATGAAAAGGCCCGCAATGAAGAGCGGGCAGAGGAGATGGAATGAGAGAGAAAAGAAGAACTAGAATAGAAGAGCAGGGCTGAAATTGATGGCGACCAGTTGTATGTTGTTGTTGGTCATGATGGAGGCGTGCACTTCGCTGGCATTGGTTCCCTCAAAACGCATCACTCCCTCAAAATTTTGAGGAGTTAAGTAGGTGTCTTCCCCAATTTGTGTGACGTAGACCTTGCCTTTGGCGCGGTGTAAGGAGATCTGGTCTCCTTCTTTGTAATTAAAATCAGTGACGGTATCGAGACCTCGTGACATCCAGAAGATGTCGCCACCACGACCGCCGGAGATTCGGTCGGTTCCTGCACCACCGTCGATGACATCCTGACCACCCATACCTTTGATGATGTCATCACCACGATCCCCGAAGAGCAGATCGGAGCTGTCGGATCCTTCGATGATGTCATCGCCACCGCCAGCATTGATGCGGGCGTCTTTGAATGGGCTGTCGAATTTTGGATTGCGAACCGGCGGCTGGACGTAGAACTGCTCGGCACGATCAGTTCCGTTGTAAGTATCTCTCCATGGGGTCGATGTGGTTGGCTTTAGAACCGCAGGAAGATTGATGAAATTCTGAGAAGGAGTTGCGTTGAACATGACTCAATTAAAGTAAGGATTGAATTGTCCGGAGCTGTGTTGCCCTCGACAGTCACAAAATCACAGTTGTTGTGGTGAGGCCTTGTCATGTTCTTTGGTGTGGATGCTGCGCGTTATTGGTGAAATTTTGGTGAATAGTAGCGATCAGCTGTAGTACTTGATGGATCAAGTGGTGATCAGGTTGATCTCAACAGTGCAGATCGAAAGCAGATGATGTTGGGGATAAAAAGCCTCACGGATCGTGAGGCTTTTTAGGTTGTAGGGAGAGTGGGGCAGAGGGTTAGAACAGATCGCCGATGGTGGGTCCACCAAGAAGACCAGAAACGCTGTTAAGGGGACCCACGTAAGGAACAAGGTTCGCGACTTGGTTGACGGTCTGATTGCGTCCAGCTGCAACATGGTTAAGTCGCTCATCATTGAGTTGCTCATTGCTCAGTTGGATGACTTGGGATTGTGTTGTGATGGTTGTCATGATGAAGCGGTGAGAAAGAGAGAGAGAAATGTCTGGAGCTGTATTGCTCTCGACATGGATACGATCACATCCATATCTAAGAGCAGGCTGATTGTTTCTGGTGTGGATGGCGGGTGTTTCTGGTGAAGAGCAGGAGAAAGGATCTGTTGAGAGGTACTGAGGCACTGAGGCTGTTGAAATGAGTGAATTTCTCAACTGATTGTGGCAATTAGCCAGTGATGACTGCAGAGTGTGGGCTCTAATGGAAACCGTGCTCACGGCAAAATTCATGCTTTCAAAATCCTTAGGCTTTGTTGCCGTATCTGCGCTATTCCTTTCAGGTGCAGCTGCATTGGCTTCCCCCAAACCAGTCATCGAAGAGCTGTTTAAGGCGAATCAGACACCTGGTGGAAGGGTTGTTGCATATCCAGAGGGAAAGCCTGAGATGAGGTTCTATAAAGTCACACTTCTGCCAGGTGCAAAAATCCCACTCCACATACATCCTTCGCCTGTGATTGTTTATGTCCAGAAAGGCACGATTCATAATGTTCGAATCGTTGATGGTCTCGAAGTAACTGATATCATTGAAGAGGGAGGTGGGTTCCTTGAGGGTTCCCCCGATGAACCTCATTATGTGGTTAATAAGGGATCTGAGCCCGCTGTTTCCATGGTCACATTCGCTTCTGTGGAAGGAATGCCTAATCTCATCAAGATTCAATAGTTTTGTTTGAAAAACCTCTGCAAGTGATTGGCTCAAGTGAACTTTGGTACTATTTCTCTCTTGGTAATAGTCTTTGCAATTCTTTCTTTGTATTATTTTAGACAAGACTTGACAGTTATTGTGTTGCTATTGCGAAATAAATTTAAACCTTAATTCATTGTTCAACCTGTTCGCGTATTAACAAAGTCGATTGATGTATTGTGAAGTCTGATCAATGCTATTGATGTTTTGTTGGTAGTATTGTTCAAGAAAAAGGCTCTGCAATCACAGTATGCTTTTTCTTCTCTTGCTCCGTAGTGGTTTCATGCGGTTCAATATCACCTCCCTCACCTCTTGCTGTCCATTGGCTTGAATCGGTACTACTTCGCTTGATCAAATGGATCAGATTTTTTGGTTAAGCTGACTCTGTAGAGAGTATCTTCGGCTGGTTTCCATTGGACGAGATGAAGATGATCGATCTTATTTCTATCTAGACAGTCCCAAATGTCATGACCACTTAAAGTTGTCTTCGACCAATGATCACCTTGGCTTTTCATTTGCTGCCTGTTGCGGTCTTTCCATTCAGCCCAATCATGGTCTGGATAGGCAGAGGTGTATTCGTTCAGGATTACCACCGTGAAATCCATGGTTTGATTCCATTGAAGATAAGAGAGAATAAGCGATAGGAGCGCGCACACGAGCTTCTAGGGAACATGCCCGGCTTTAATCGATACTGCAGTGATCATCAGGACATCCAAAAGTGGAGATTCTTTAGCAAGCAGGAGCTGAAAAAGTGCCTTGGACTGACGCCAGGTGGCTACTGAAATACCAGGACGGAAATCTAGTCTATAGGGGGCCAAGAGGGCCTCAGAGGCCGCGCTAATGGCCATAGAGAAAGCCTCAGAGGAAGGCCGGACTTTCGGCTCCGAGAATATAGCCATCGAATATCTCAACACCCAAGGGAAGCCATCGCGGTCATGGTGGAAGAAAGCATCAAACAAAAAATTTCTTCAGGCCATTAGATAACGAGTGGTTAAAAGCAAGTCATCAAACAAGAGTATGGAAATTCAATTCTGGAGCGTTAGTCCTCAAGTGGATGGAGGCACAGACAACAGCAAGCAAAAGGCAGGGCAGCAGTGTGGTGCTGATCAATCTCCCGAAGGAACATTACACAGAGCAGCCCCATCAGCAATGGCGGGGTTCTTATTCTCAAAATGGACAATTCATTTTTAACTTTGCTGACGTCGTTAATCTGTATCCTGTTTTCTGGTGAATCGGTTTAGAGAAATCCCAAATTTTTCCAGAGCTGATTATCACAACCCACAAACTCGGGTTTCGGGCTAGCCGTGTTGAAGCAAGCCGTGTGCTCTGTACGTCACCGTTGTCATCTGTGCTCGGTGGCTTTTCTTTTGTCATTCCGCTATCTCCGCTCTTGCGGGCGTGAGGTGGTTCAATCCATGCTTCAGACCCTCTTGATATCAGTCGATCGTGCAGGCTTGTCCTCGACCAAATGATTCGATGGCGTATGACAATGGCTAGTGAAACAACAGCTGAGAATTCACTTGCTTGGGCATAAGATAGCGGTCGTTTGTCTGCTGCCTAAGACTTACTGCGTGAAGTCAGTCTTGGTCGAAACGACTTTACAACAGACGATTGATGACCTAATAGCCCATAGCCGAATAATCATGGATTGCTTATCCCCCTTTTCTATTTGACTTTGCAACCCAAAAGATTATTCGACCCCCCCCCTCGATTAAAGGAACCATCGTTGGCACCAGCCACCGAGCCCATAGGAGTATCTGATGAGTAAACTTGAAAAAATAAATAGGGTCATGTCATGAAACACTGGCTGGATAGTTGGTCTTGAAATGACATCTCTAGCTGCTGACTTTCCGCCCGACTTGACAGGCTAAAGTTTAGATGTTTTTGAATACAACTCTCCTGGGTTGGCTTGATAGTTCAGGTTTGTTTCAGGAAGATGATTGGCTTGGAAGAAAGGGAAGTCCCGCTTCATCTTCTTCTCTTAGTTCCTTTTAACTTTTTTCAGCATAAAAAACCCCGC
>NZVB01000003.1 GCA_002701375.1 Cyanobium sp. NAT70
AGGGCGGCGGTGGCGAGGGCGGCGGTGGCGAGGGCGGCGGTGGCGAGGGCGGCGGTGGCGAGGGCGACGGCGGCGGCGGCGACGGTGGAGGCGGGGTCGGTGGCGGCGGGGACGGGGGGTGCGTGCAACCAATGTAGCAGTACGTCTGGTGGCAGCATGTGTTTTTGGCAATGGTGTATTGATCAAACAACGTATCATATGGTGATCCGTTTTGTTTGCCACGGCAAAGCCAATCTAATATAAGACCCACTATCTCAGCAGAAATTGTATCGTCGTCGTCGTCATAATATAGAGTAATCACGTCGGCGGCAATTCTTTCATAATATACACCGCACTCTCTTATCATCGCACCAGGAGGGTACGGTGGTGGCGACGACGGCGGCGGTGGCGACGGCGACGGCGGCGGTGGCGACGGCGGTGGGGGCGACGGCGGCGGGGGCGACGGCGGCGGGGGCGACGGCGGCGGGGGCGACGGCGGCGGCGGCGAGGGCGACGGCGGCGGTGGCGCCGGCGGCGGTGGCGAGAGCGACGGCGGCGGCGACCGACGTTCGCGACATAGGCAATTCGTACCCGTGCACGTGTTTGCCACCGAAAAATCGCGCGCCTCGATGTTTTCACTATTCTCCGTACACACTACCAGTTGATCTCCTGTTCCGTCCCCAATGAATGTTTTGTCTTTTGATACCGCGATCGCCCTGCATTCTAGATCCGATATGCCGTTACCTTCCATTTCGACCTCCTCTTGCGTGCAGCCTTCCTCCACCTGTTCTATGTCTATCAACGAGTCAGGGTACTCATTCGCGACGCGCTCGCAAACGTACGGAAGTTTGTGGTCATTGTGAACCGTCTGCCAGTTCGCCCTGTTGCAGTGATCCTGAAGGGGGCCGTAATCGTCGTGGTCTACATAAGTTCTACTATCCCGGTGCTCCCAGAAGGTGAAGCGTTGGTCTCGCATTTCTTCGCCGCCTAAAGCAATTTTTGGAGATTGGCCGTTTCCCCACTTTCCCCAGCAATGAGGATCGTTATTTGAATCGAGCGTTTCGGCGAGTCGGCGGCGGAGCTCCTCCTCGCAGAGACCTCCCAGGCAGTTTTGGCTGCAGCAGTCCGCGTCGGAGTCGCAGTTCTCATTAGGACGGCGGCACGGCGGCGGCGGCGGGTAGGTGACGTTGGCGGGCGGCGCCTCGCTCTCCAACCGGCGGACGTGGTTGCGGCCCGTTCCTCTGCCGGCGATGGACAGGCGCCGCCCTCGGTCTTGGCCGCCGACGGACAGGCGTCGCCCTCGGCCTCGGCCGCCGATGGACAGGCGTCGCCCTCGGCCCACCGGCCCCCCACCACACGTGCCCGAAAACGTGGGAAACGTACCACCTTCACATGTCAGAGGACTGCAGCACTTTACGATCAACGAGCAGGATTGGCCACGCGATCTACAGTCAGTGCATGTACGTGAAATTGTACTAAATGCGCAGTAGTCGCTGTTGTCGCAGCAGTCGCCATCGTCAGTGCAGATGCCACCAGTGCTTATGCAGGGCGGCGGCGGCTTCGGGGACGGCGGCGGAGGCGGCGGCGGAGGCGGCGGAAGCGGAGACGGCGGCGGAGGCGGCGGAGGCGGCGAAAGCTGAGACGGCGGCGGATACGGGTTGATCGGCCACTCCCATTGGAAGTTTCGGTTATCTTTTACGTCGTCAATGTCCCTGAGCCCAATCCAGGCCTGTGCTGTTTCCATCCAGTTATGACACGTATCTGATTCTGATGCGTCGCACCAGTTGTCTGGAATTTGCTCAAACAGTGCGCGCACCACAGCTTGTTCGTACCTACTTTTGGGTGAGGCCAGCGCTCCGCCCAGTCTGGCGCATGCTGTTTTTGCGTCCGGATACGTCCGTGGTAACTCCAGGTACGCAGCGTCGGCAGTGTACACGGTGGCAAGGTACGCGCCCACATACCCGAGGACAAAGTACGGCGCGCCGTGTGGTTCGACTAGGGAGGACGGAAAGGGAGGTGGAGGCGGCGGAGGCGAAGACGCAGCCGGCGGAGGCGGCGGAGGCGAAGACGCAGCCGGCGGAGGCGGCGGCGGAAACGGAGACGGCGGAGGCGGCGGCGGCGGCGACCCAGACAGCAGAGTTGTGCATTTGCAGAGCGGGTACATGTTTGATGGTCGCGGCTCATTTTCGCACTTACTGGGAAGAGTCGAACTCGTATGTACATAACAATCAACTGTGCCATCTTCGTGAAATAGAGCAAAAGGGAGCCAATCAGTACCACCCGCATTACTGTACGTGTTATCGCATTGGGTGTCGTAAGCGAGAACATTTGATGAAAAGAAGTATTGATCGAGCGATGTGACGTCTACGGACGTCCATGGGGCACACTCTCGGCCTAGTTGGTTACAAGCCATTGTACACGTTTGGCCCAAATCAGCGAATTCGAATTTCATCTGCTGTGCACTCACAGGAAATATCCATACTGCTACGAGGAACCGTCGTAACCACATGCCCATGGTTCTTGACCTTCAGCGTGCAGACTTTTTTTTTCGAACTTCTTTCAGCGAAAATAAAAAAAAATAGAAATACTTCTCTTCCCTTGGCGGCGCGGAGGGCTTCAGACTCGCATCACGATCTTCGTGACGGCGACGGGCACCGTCCCGTTGCGGTCGTCGACGCCGAGCTTCTCCCACAGGCCCGGCGAGTGCTCCGACCCGGCCGACGCGGTGGTGACCATGACCGCGCCGTGGCGAAAGCGCGCGCCGTCGCCGAGGCTGCGCGGGACGAGCGCGGCGTGGACCTGCTTCGGGTCCTGGTCCTCCTCGTCGCCGTCGCGAGCCGCCTCGCCCAGGCGCACGCGGTCCGTCCACTCGCCGTCGCTCACGCGGATCTGGACGAGCTCGAGGTCGACGGCCGGCGTCTCCTCGGTCGGGTAGAGGACGCGCACCCGCAGCTGGATGAGGCGCGCGTCGTGCTCGATGAGCGCGAAGAGGCCCTGCGGCGACTGCACGGTCAGCACGACGATGGTCTGGTTCTCCAGCACGAGCACGATGCACGGGATGGCGGTGGTGAGCAGCGCGGTGGCGCAGTGCGCGCCGTCGTCCCGGAGCGCCGCCTGCACCACGTTGTGCTCGTTCATGAGGTGCGCGGCCAGCTCGGGGGCGGTCGCGCGGGCGGAGCACCCTGGGAACGGGCATTCGATCGTCCGGCGGGGGCACCAGCGCACGTGCCGCGCGTGCCGGTCCACGGGGATGCGGGTGTCACACGTCGGGCAGAGCATGCGGCACCCGAGCCTCCGCATGAGCCGCTGGACGCCGCCGTCCGTGCAGACGACGGGCCGCGGGGCGCGGCAGATGGCGCAGGTCGGCGCGCCGCGCGTCGCCGCGCAGCAGCGCTGGCACGTGGCGTGCCCGGCCGCGCAGCGCACGATGCGCGTGCCGGGATCGTGGCACACGACGCAGGTCGTGAGCTCCCGCAGCTCGGCCAGCGCGCGGCACATGAGGCGCGACTGCCGCTGGCGCCACGCCGCCTGTATCACCCGTGCCGTCGCGTCGGTCCTCATGAGCAGAAGCATGGCGGGCGCGAAGTCGGGCATGATCGCGCGCGTCGGCGCGCGCTCCTGTATACCGGCGCTAAAAGAAAAAAAAACGCGATTCGAAAATCACCCCTAAAAAAAAAAAAATTAATAATAGGAGCCGTCACGCGTAGAGGGGAATCGCCACGAGGGCGAGCGGCTCGCGCGTGATCGGCGAGCGGGGGTCGTCCTGTGCGAGGACGCGCATCAGCGCGTCGCGCTCGTAGATCCGGCCGTCCGACGCCACGGTCGGCAGGACGCACCTCTCGAGTGTCACCGGGCACGTGTGCGCCGCCGCGTCGCGCGCGCCGCCAGGCGGCACGACCACGTTCAGGACGTCCGAGACCGCGCCGGGCCAGCCGCGCCGGAGCAGCTCGAGCGCCGCGGCCCAGTCGCCCGCCTCCGCCTCCGCCATCCTGGAGCAGAAGCGCACGACGTGAGCGAGCCTCCCGTTCCGCGCGAGCGCGACCAGGTAGTCCACCGACGAGTGCGAGAGCAGCGCGCGCACGACACCCCCTTGGCACGCCACGGCGAGGTGCACCTCGGCGACGTACGGCGCCAGGTACGGCGCCCAATGCGCCCTCCGCGCGAAGCGCTCGAGCAGCACGGCGGCGCTCCTCGTCGTCGTCATCCGCCGGAGCGCGACGTTTGCGAACGCGTGCGCGTAGTACACCGGCGCGCTGTCGAGCTCGCCGTCGTACGCCAGATCGAGGGCGACGGCGGCGTGGTGCTCGGCCTCCGCAGAGAAGTCGGCCAGCGCGCGGCTCGATATCGCCAGGTCGCGCGTCTCGTCGGCCGCGAGGAGCGCGGAGAGGATGGCGCCGACGAGAGCGACCGTCCGGCGCGCGAGCCCGCGCAGGGGTCGGTAGGCGAGGAGCGAGTCGAACATGAGCGCGAAGGCCCTCCCGCGCGCGCCCGACTCGAGCGCTGCCTCAAGGAGCGCGTCGGGTTCCGGGATGTCGGGGTGCAGGCTGATGGCGATCCGCATCTGCACGGGCAGCTGCGTCGACGCCCAGTGCGCCCGCCGCCCCGGCGTCGCAAAGTCCGAGCGCCGAAGCGACGCGAGGTGCTCGGCCCCCAGCATTTTTTTTTTTTGGGCTGCCCCTAGAGGAAGAAAACACACACACACACATGCGGCGGGCCTGCCAGGAAGCGCTGCGCAAGGCACAGGCCTGCCGTCCCGACGACGAGGAGTGCCTGCGAAAGTGCAACCTCACGCACGACGGCGGTGGCGGCGGAGTGACGTGCCGCGCCGCGGGCAACGATCGATCGTTCCTCCTCATCAACCAGCCGTCCGCCGACACCTCCATCGAAATCGTCGTCCACGGCCTGCCTCAGTTTGGCGCACCCACGCGGCTGGTCGAGCAGTGAGCCCGCGAGATGGGGCTCGGGCGCTGCCGCGTGCTCTGCAACGCCTACCGCCTCGGGGACGTCTACAGCGGGTACTTCGAGCGCCACTTCAACCTCTCGGCGGTGTGCCGGGCGTGGCCCGCCACCCTGGCGTGCGCGCTCGCGAGCGGGCGCGTCCCGCGCTCCGAGTTCTGCGCGCGGCTGCGCCGCCCCGCGGCGGCGCCGGCCTTCGCCGTGCACCTCCGCCTGGGCGACGTCCTCGACTGGCCGATCTACAGGCCGCTCAGCTCGGCGTACACGAGGCCAGTCGCGTACTACGACCGTCTGCCCTTGCCCCACCCCGTCGTCACGCTCTACGGCGACGCCCACTACCGCGAGCGCTTCGGAGCGGCGCGCAGCCTCGCCTACAGAGACGCCGTCGTGCGCGCGCTCGCGGCACGCGGGGCCACGGTGCGCGCTCCGCTTCGTCGCCCCGCCGGCGACGGGGCGAGCGCCGACGCCGACTTCGTGGACCTCGTCTTCGCGACCAACGTCTCGCTGTCCTTCGGTCGGTTCGCGGCGCTGGCGCGCACGTGCCGCGCACAGCGCGGCCTCAGCGCCGAGGCCGCGCCCTAGCGCGTCGCGAGGATCGCGGCCGCCCACGCGAGGAGCCAGGCGCCGGAAGCGATGAGTACGCTCACGTCAACGAGGGGCCATTCAGGCATTTTTTTTTTTTCCAGTATCCCCTCGTTTCCTTTTTTTTTCTACGCCGTCAAAAAAATTTAAGGACAAGATACAGGGCGAGCAGGTACGGCACAGCGTTGAGCAGGTACTCGTGGTGAAGCCGAAGACCGTTCATACGTCCCCTTCCCCCCTTTTTTTTTTTTTTGGTGCCTAGCGCGTCGTCTCGCTGACTGCAGGCAGGTCGGGGCACGTCCAGCCGAGGTCGTCGCAGATCTTGCGGAAGATGAGGTCGTTTGCCTCGAGCTTGTCCCGTCCCTTGAGCAGCGAGATCCCTGGGAGCATGTGCGTGTAGCCGAGAATCTGGAAGCTCCGGTAGAGCACGTAGCTGTACGAGAGGAAGTTCGTTCGCGTCGATGGGGCGTGCCGCTGGAACGCAGGCTGCATCCGGAGGAACATGACGCGCAGCTGCTCCTCCACGTCGGCGCTCACGCGCGGCGGCTTGATGCCCGAGAGCCGCGAAGTGATCTGCGCGACGTGGTCGTACGCTTTGCGCAGCCGAAGCCGCCGCAGGCTCTCGCGGACGCGCTTCTGCGTCACCTCGTGCACGCTCCGCAGGCGCACGCGCACGTACAGGTCCTCCATCACCGCCTCGAGCACAGAGTCGGGAACGCGGTGCGCCTCTTTGCCCTGGAGGAGCGAGATCCACATCGAGTAGTGGTTGATGCGCTTGTACGAGTACGGCGAGAAGTCGATGATCTCGTCGAAGCTCGTCGACGCCGAGGTCGCGTCGAGGTACGTCATCGTGTAGCCGCACTCCTCGCACGTGAGCGTCGACTGCGCGCTGCACAGCAGGAGCTGCCGGTCCCCCGTGCACGACGGGCACACGTCCCTCGCCGCCATCGTCACCTTGGGCGGTGCCTCGCCCACCTCGAGCAGGTACTCGTCGATGATCCGCCCCTGGCGCTGCTGCACGCGGTCGACGTGCCGGGCGTGCATCCGGATGCTCTCGCTGCGGCTGGCCGCCGGCGCGACGGCCGCCGTGTCGGCGAAGTACGTTCTCATGTACATGACCGCCACCGCCTCGAAGTCGTGCTCGCGCGACATGGAGAGGCGGACGTTCGCCTCTGCCTCCACCGCCTCCGCCTGGAGGAGCATGTCCAGGCGGAGGCGCGTCTGGAAACGCCGGGTCAGCGCGGACGCCTGCTCCCGCAGCGCCTGCGCGCGCGCGAGGAGCGCGGGCGCCTCCTCGCGCGCGGCCACCAGCCGCCGCCGGCGGCTCTGGATGTGCTGCTCGAGCGTCAGCGCCGCCTCCACGCGCGGCGTGCGCCGCGTTCGCTTCGTGTCCGGCTCGAGCGCCTCGGGCTTCGCCCGCTCCGGTTGCGCTGCGCGTTTGACCATCGTTTGCGTGTGTCGACGATCCTCGTGTCTCCCGCCCCACTCCCCTCCAGTGCCGTTGGCCGTCCCTCTCGATTCTGATCCCGTTCTCCTCCGGGATGCCGTTTCCCTTTTTGGTACTCTTTCAAACCAGAAAAAAACATTCCCGCTGCTACGGACGGATCACGGGCAGAGCGCGGCCAGGGATTGCAGGTTCGCCTTCAGCAGGCGACGGCGGTAGCGCCGAATGATCCTCTCCGCATCGCTGCGCCCCGAGACGCCGAGCCGGCGCCAGACGCCGGTGGAGATCGAGATGTGCGCCGTCTCGTCGCTGCAGAACAGCTGCACCGAGAACGAATCGAGGTGGGCGCGTACGGAGCGGACCTTGGAGATGTACCACCGCGTCCGCTTCCTCACCTCCACGATGGCGCCGATCGGCGGGGGCTCGCGTACGTCCGCGGGCCGCGCTGCGATCTGCACCTCGAACGGAGAGATGTTGCATCGCGCCGGGTCCAGCAGGACGGCGGCGGGCGCGGCGTCGACGAGGCAGGCCGCGCCCCGGCCCGGGCCGATGCACACCGAGCATCGGCAGCCGTACCAGAGCTCGAGCACGAGCGCGAGCAGCACGGAGAGGCCGAGCGAGCTGAGGTCGCTCCCCGCGTCGACGCCCTCGAAGGACCACTCGTGAGCCACGCGCCGCACCTGAATTTCGTACAGGCTGCTCGCCTCGCGCGGCCACGCGGCGCGCTCCTCCAGGCGCGCGCACAGCCCCGGAAACTCCGCGCGCAGGCGCTCGCGCGAGGGGGTGAACGCCTGGCGCAGCCGCGCGCCGCCCGGCCACCGCGCGACCGCGTGGGACGCGTCGACGTCGGCCCCGGTAGGCTCGCACACCACGGCGCCGCTCTCCGACTGCAAGAGAACGCGCGCGGCGCGGAGCCGGTCCTGAGGCCGGCAGCACGCGACGGCCTGCGTGATCACGCCGGAGAGCGGGAGCGCCACCCGCCCGGCGTCGTCGTCGCGCACGAGTGTTGGAAAGAGCTCCAGCACGGCCAGGCTGATCGACGCCGCCGTGGCGTCGATGGGGAGCACGAGGTGGCGCTGCCGCGTGAGCAGCCCGTGTCGGCAGGCGGCGGCCGCCGCGCCGTCGAAGGCGCCGTGGGCGTGCACGTCCCGCCAGCGCTCTGCCGAGAGCGCGAGGATCCCGATCGCGTCGACGCGCAGCTGCGCGGCCGCGGAGGCGCGCCAGCTGGCGGAGAGCAGGTGGGACTCGGGCCGCAGCCGTCTGAGCACGGCGTAGGCGGCCTCCTCGAGGCCCCGGGGGGCCGTCCGCTCGCCGACCTGCACGAGGTTGGAGGCGTCGTAGAGCGCGAGGTACTCGCCGCACAGCCCTCCCCTCTCCACGCAGAGCCGCGCGAGCCGCGCGCTCCCGCCATACCAGAGACCGCGCAGGGCGCCGCGCCACGGGCGCGCGGCCGAGAGGACGCGGCGCACGATCGCGCTCCTCTGGAAGCCGTCGACGTACTCCGCGTTCAGAAAGACCTCGGCGAAAGCGCGCGCCTCGTCCAAAGGCGCGGGGAGCTGGAAGAGCGGGCCCGCGACGGCGATCTCGAGGCGGGCCTCGAACGCAAGCTCTCCGACCGACTCGGTCTCCTCCGCCCCGTCGTCGCCGCGGAAGACGACCTCGAGTACGCCCCGTGCCGTGCCCGGGCGGACGTCAAGGTGCAATCCAGCCGCATTCATTTTTTTTTTTTTGGGACGCCACCCGTGGTTTATATAAAGGAGCAGAACCCCCCTGCGTCACCACACACATACACACGTCCCCACTTACGCCCCGCGCGCACGCTTGCGCGACATGGGAGCGAGCATGCGCTCCTGCAGGACGCTCTCCAGCTGGCGCGCCTGCACCTTGTGATCGCGGGCGAGGTCCTCGAGGACGCCGGAGTCCATGGTGCGCTTCGCCCACTTCTTCATCAGGAGGACAAAGGCGACGACTTGAGGCAGGGACAGCGGACGCCGATACTCGCACTTCGGAAAGCCGTTCGCTGCGACGGAGAGCATTTGGTCGACGAGAAGGGCGTCGTTCCCGCCCTCAAGGAACGGCAGAATCGTGAGGGCGTGGCACTTCCTCTTGAGGTCGCTGTCGCGGGAGACCCGGCTCCATTGCGCCTCGTGCTGCGTCTCGAAGCGGGGGTACTTCGCGTCCAGTTTGCGCGACACGATGGACCAGAGGTGGCCCATGTCTTTGTCGCGGAGGATGCGGTGCAGGTTGCACACTCCTTGGAAGAGTGGCAGCGCCGGGCGGATGACGATGGACATGACGTCCTGGACCACGGCGACGAGCACCTTGACGCGCTCTGGGCAGTGCGCCGCGTGCTCCATGGCGGCGGCTACGAGCTCACCGCGGAGCTCGTCGAAAAGGCGCATACGCGTGGCATACGCGACCTCCTGCGTCGACTGCGAGCGCTCGTCGCACAGCTCCACGATCTCCCTCACCGCCGCGGCGTCCCCGCGCGCGTAGGCGCGCCGCAGCGCGTAGTCCGGGTTTTTTTGGTCCGTGGTCTGCATCACGGTCTCGTCTTTTTTTTTTTTTTTGGACCGGTGACCGTTACGTTTTTTTTTTATTCATTATAAGCGGAGGAGGGTGCGCAGTCGCTTTTCGACGTCGTCTCTGAGGAGCCCGTCGCCGCGCTCAAAGTCGGAGATCTGCTTGGCGTCGCACTTTACGGCCGTGGCCACGTCGAACACGCTCATGCACCGCTCGATGCGCGTCTGCTGCGCGCGGAAGCGCAGCTCGTCGGCGCCGTTGACGGCGTGCGTGGACGAGCGTTGCACCTCGCCCGAGGCGGGCGCGGGCGCGCGCCGCGCAGGGGTGACCATCGTCCATGTTTGGCGCGTTTCCACGTACTCGACCATAGGTGTGCTGCCGGGCGAGAGGCGCGACATCGGGTCGTCCGAAAAAAAAAATCTGATGAAGAGAATGAAAAACCGAGACGCGATGCATTCTCACGCCGTCCTGCTCACACTCTGCGTCCTCCCGACCGTGGTGGCGTCGGAGCTCACTACCTCCGAAACCTTCCTTCTCGCGAGCGTGTGCGTGCTCGGAGGCCTCCTCTCGATCGCCACCGGAACGCTCGTGTACTGCTACTGCCTGCCGCGCCTCTTCCCCGAGAAGGAGGAGCAGAAGGAAACCAAGGTCGTGGTCGCTCCGAGCGTTCAAAAGGTCGTGCGCCCCCAACCGCCCACGACGGCAGCACGCCCGGCGGCGCCGACGTCCGTGTCGACGGCCCGCGCCCCGGGCGTCATCGCCACCCCTCCCCCCCGCCCGACGGCGCCCGGGCCCAGTGTCGTCACGGGCGCCCCCATCGGCGCGGGCGCGTCGGCGCCGGCGGCGCCCCCTGCCGCGGCCAAGCCGGCGGCGCCCTCCGCTCCGGCCACGCCGGCGGCGCCCCCCGCTCCGACCACGCCGGCCCCCTCGAAGCCCACCAGCGTCGTCACCGGGGCGCCCATCGGCGCCGGCGACGTGACCATCTAAACGGCGGACGGGCGCGTCACGCGTCGTACATGAAGTCGAGAGTGCTGGTCCGGACGAGGATCTCCGGCGTGAGGTCGCCGCACGGTTCCACGAAGACGCACGCCGTGCGCTCGCAGGCCGGCACGGGCCGGCGCTGGAAGAGGCGCGGCAGGGCCCCGAGCCGGAAGAGCTCGTCGATCGTCTCCTCCGACCACGCGCCCTTGTGGTCCCTGAGTACTTCCTGGCAGGCCTCGGCGTCGGACGCGCAGAGGGGCGCGAGGAAGTACGGCGCGACGCCCGGGGCGCGCGGCTCGTCGGCGTCGGGCTCGCGCTTCCGGCGCAGCGTGAGGCGCGAGCTCACCATACGGCAAAACGGGCTGCGCGCGGCCGAAGCGTCGTCGATCGTGCCCGCCGTCGTGCGCGGCCAGTCCGCGACGACGAACGTCGCGCGCCGTCGATCCTTCCAGACGAGGGCCCGGAAGGCGGTGGGCTCGATGCCGAGGTACGACACGGCCGACTCCAGGGAGCCGTGTATGAGCACGTCCTCACCGGGAGCCACCGTTGCGAAGACGCCCGCGCCCAGGTACCACGCGACGCTGGTGCCGGCGGTCCCGACTCCAGTCACGGAGAGCGGGACGGGTGCGTCGCCGGTGGAGCGGAAGGCGCAAAATTGGCAGTCGCACATGGTTGTTTTTTTTTTTTGGTGCGCGACGCACGCACGCGCGCGCGTGTGTGTGTGTGTCCAGCCTCAAAAAAAAAAAAATTTCCTGATGGCGTAAAGGAACTCGGGAAAATGCAGCAGGCGCTCGTGGGGTTTTGCCAAGCGCAGGAACGGCTGGAGCGCGCGAGGAAGGCGGTCAAGGACGAGCGCTCTGAGGCGCGCTCAGCGCAGCAGGCGTCGCGCGAGATGCTGATAGAGAGCATGCAGCGCGCCGGGGTGAAAGCCGTGCGCATCCCGGCGGACGGCGAGGGCCGGGCGCGGTACGCGCGTCTCGTGGCGGCCCCCGCGAAGTACGTGCCGCTCGAGAGCGTGGACCAGATCTTGGAGCTGCTCCGCGGCGTCGGCACGCTCGTCTCGTCCCTTCCGGAGGCCGACATCCCCGACGAGGTCCACCGCCACTTCCTCGAGCGTGCGCGCGCCGCCGAGAACCCGGCGCCACGCCTGCGCATCGTGCGCACCCTTCCCCCCGCCGAGGAGGCGGCGAGCGCGCGGTGCGCAGGCGAGCCCGCGCGGCTCGCGCAGACCTTCGCGGCCGCCTCCGACCGCACGGCGACGCTCGCCTCGGGCCTCCGCCCCCTCCAGGCGACGCTGCGCACCGCCGAGGCCGCGGCGCGGCCGCACGTCGAGCGCTCCGCGGCGCCGCCGCGCCTCGTCTCCTCCGACGCCGACGGCGGCGAGACGGTGCTGCGCGTCCAGGTGCGCGGCGCCGCCCCGGGCAGGGCGCGCGCGCTCGGGGTGCGCAAGGTCGGCGCGATGGTGCGCGCGGCGGCGCTCGTCGCCGCGCTCTCGCGCGCGCCCGGGGCCGACTTCGAGACGGCGCTGCGCGAGCGGCTCGCGCCGATGCTCGAGTCCGTGGCGCGCCAGGCCGCGGCGCCCGAGCAGGCGCCGCGCGCGGGGCGGCTGCAGATCGTGCGGGAGCGCGCGCCGCGCTAGAGCGGTGTGAAGAGCGGGTCCTCGCTGTTCCTGGCGTCCTCGCGCGCGCGGCGCGCCAGCTCCACGCGCGCCTCGCGCAGCCGCAGCAGCGCCAGGAGCAGCGCGCCGGATAGCACGACGACGCACGCGCGCGAAATGCCGGCGCCGCGCGCCGGGGCCACCTTTTTGTCCGTGCCTCCCATTTCTTTGGTTCCGTGTTTTTTTTTTTTACCTCTACGACACCCGCTTTTTTTTTTGGAGCCCGGTGTAAGCGAACACCTCTCTCACGCCCGGCGTGAGGGGAACGGCGAGGGAGGGGGAAAAGAGAAAAAAAAAAAAAATTACAATGGACCTCACCGAGGCGTGGTGCGACCCCGCCCCCGCCCCCGCGCCGCGCGCCGCCGCCGCCGCCGCCACCGCCGCCGCCGCCATGGCCGCTCCGGTGGCGCCCCCCGCCGCGCCCCCCGCCGCGCCCGACGCGCTGGCGCGCCTCGAGCAGACGCTCGCGGCCATGGAGCAGCGACGCGCGCGCGACCACAAGATGCTCCTGATCGCGATCGTCGTCTTCGCCAGCCTCACGCTCCACCGTCTGGAGCTGATGCAGCAGAGACTGCGCGCGCTAGGAGCGTGACCGCCTCGCGCACGCGGCCGCCGTGCAGGCGATCGACCATGTGCGCGTAGCCGAGGTCGTAGAGCCGGTGCGCGACGTGCTCGCCCACGTTCATGGCGTGCTCGCCCAGCTTTTGCGCGGGGAGCGTGACGACGCCGAGGCGCCGCTGCACGGCCTCGTCGTTCCCCTGCAGCATCATGAGCGACACGAGCGAGCCGACGAAGCTCGGGAAGTCGTCGATCCGCCGCGGCGCGCTCGGGCGCGCGATGCGCACGCGGAAGACCTCGCCGGCGTCGACGTCCTCGAAGACGTACGGCACGTTCTCGAGCACCCCGCCGTCGATGAACAGGAAGTCCTTGTACGCGAGCGGCGAGAAGACAAAGGGCACCGCGCAGCTCGCGTACACGGCGTCGACGACGCGCATCTCGGGGAAAGTGTCGCTGCTCAGGTGGACGCTGCGCCCCGTGCGCGCGCACGCCGCCACGCAGACGAAGCGCACGCGCAGCAGGCGCGCCATGTCGCCGAGCGTCGACGTCTGGCTCAACCCCCCGATGCTCAGCATCTCGGCGATGATGGCGCGCACCGTCGCGCCGTCGTCCATCGCGTACTGCGTGAGGAAGCTTCCGACGTTGGGCCGGTGCGCCATGAGGTCCGAGCTCTTCTCGGTCATGACGTGCCGGCTCGCGCGGGGCACGGAGAGCAGCACGGCCAGCGCCGCGAGCGCGCCCGCGCTCGTGCCCGCGACGCCGCGCACGCGCGCGCGCCAGTCGCCGCAGTGGTCCTCGAGCGCGTCGACGATGCCCATGTACGCGTGCAGCGCGCGCGGCCCGCCGCCCGCGAAGACCACGTACGTCGGAGCCGACGGCTCCGCCATTTTTTTTTTCTCTCCTTACTCCAGTACGAAAAGAAACCGGCCACCATGGCGGACGCATCCATCAAAGCGACAGCCGCGACTTTTGGAAACAAACTCAGATTGCACCTGAAAGAAAATATGGCGGGGTACTTTTTCTTCTTCTTTGGGGTCCTGTTTGCTGTGGCGATCACCATATTCTTCCAAAAAATGGATGACGACAACATGGAGGACTTCAAACGATTCATCGCGGGGTCGGGGGCGATCAGCCTTGGCACGGTGATGCTCCTACCCGATCTCGCAAGGCTGTTCTACTTTTTGAAAACGAACCAAAAGAAGTTCAAGGATGAGGCCCTGTTCAATGGACCCATGATCGTCCTGAAAATTCTTTATATTTATTTCTTGGCAGAGAGGGTATCACACCTTGGCGACTTCGACCTAAAGGCGAAGGAGGAGGAGCTCCGCGACCAAATCAACGCCAAGGATGACGGTGCTAAAGAAAAGTTAGAAGATATCAAAAGGCTGCGTAAAAAATACGACACGGCGCAGATGGCCATGCTTTCGGCGCTCGTGGTCATGCCGATCGCCATGACTCTTACTCGAATGTCGAGCTCCCGATGGAGACGATTGGCGGTTGAGAGGCAGAAAAAGAAAGACGACGAGAATTTGTTCCAAACACAGGTACAGGTCGAGAAAAACGAAGAAGGCGGCTACACGATCAAGTTTCCAGATTCGAACAATGAAAGGAGGACGTTTGATTGTGACAACGGCAACTGTTCAGGATTAGAACGCCTTGTGATCGACGGCGATCCAAAGGAAACGTATTTGGATACAGGTGTCACACGTGCGAAGGCGCACGACCTTATTATGGAAATGGTCCAGAAGAAGGCAAGAGAGCAACGAAAAGACGCCGCGGATGAGGTCGCGGGTGAGGAGGAAAGAGCTGAAATGATTCAACAGACCGAAAGAAGAAAAAGAAAGGCAGAAAGAGACGTAGAGTTAGTAAATACATCGCAAGCATTGGCCGATACTGAGGAGGAAACAGCAGCAAAGGAAAGATGGATTGCCGAACAGCAAGCTAACACCGCAAAATTACTAGCTGAAAGGGAAGTGGAAGATCAGAAAGAAAGAATTCGACGGGAGGTTAAAAAGGAACAAGACAAAAAAGAGTTGATGGAACGAAAGTTGGAGGCATTGGAAGAATGCGATGAATTTGAAGATGAGGACAAGTTCATAAAGTGCATGAGAGAAAATACTCTTGTACCGGAATCAGTTACAGTGCGGAAGTATTTAAAGCAAGTGAAAGATTTAGACGCGGACGGAAAACGAAAATATCGTAATCAGGTAATAGCACAGGCAAGACAACCGTTCGACGATGTCGAAAAGTCAGAGGCAGCGAAAGTACAGAATGATGCGCTATCTAAGGAACAGAAGGAGGCCAAGAAAAAATTGGACGCGTGCTTAAAATTAAAAGTAAACGAACCGCGTCAATTTGTAAAGTGCGTGGCAGGAAAAAAGTTGATAGATGAAAAAGCACAAAACTCGTATGTAACGCAATTAAACGATAACGATAAGAAAGACAAAAAAGACGGCGACAAAAAAGAAGGGGAAGACTTTGCCAAAGCACTACGTGAACGAATAGAAAGCACAATCAGGCTTAAGCACTCTTTGCAAGCTGAGGCGTCAGCGTCTCCGAAAGAGAGCGAAGGAGCTAGTTCGGCTCCGCCAGCTGTTTCGAAACCGAAATCGGAGCCTGAGAAGGAACAGCCGAAAGAGACGAAAGGTGGGGCGAAAGAGGGAGAGGCGACTCCTCCGAAAGAGGAGAAAAGTACGACTTCTCCGAAACAGGAGAAAAGTGCGACTTCTCAGGAGAAAAGTGCGACTTCTCCGGAACGTGCTGAATCGGTTTCGTCGTCTGCGATCCCGCCAGAAAACGCCAGTGACGAGTCGAAAGTGAGCGGATCTGAGTCGAGCGAGAAGGCCAGCACCAAAAAGGATACGAATGCCGCCGAGCAATGCGTTAAAACAAACAAAACGAAGCCCTGGGGACAGCTTTTTGATTGTTTGACGGGAACGAAAGACATGAGCGTCACGTACACGGAACAACAAAAACTAAAAGAGGAAATGAAGATAACAGACGATAGCAATATAAAAAATTTTATTGAAGAGCAGGTAAAGAAAAAGCGTTTTGAGAATTCTAAAAGCTTTGAAGAATTCAAAGAAGCCGTACGCAATAAAGAAGGGGAGTTTCAACAAAAATACAGCAAAGACCTGAAATCATCCTGATCGTCCCAAAAAAAAAAAGGGAAAATAGATCCAATGCTGCTCGGGCTCGTCTTCGGCCTCCCGACCGACCGCTTCTGCTTCGCGCGGATGGACCCGGCGCCCGCGCGCTCGGTGTGGTTCAAGGAGGAGACGTCCGGGTGGACGAAGCAGACGGTGCCCGCGTACACGCTCGTGGCGCTCGACCGGGCCAACGACGCGCTGCACCGCTTCGGCGTGGAAGTCGGCACCAACAAGGTGTTCTCGGCATCGTGGGCGGAGAGCCGCGGCACGCGCGACGCCAAGGCGGTGCACGAGTACAAGAACCTCGTGTACCGGTGCATGACGCGCTGGGTCGAGCGCCACGACCGCGACAACATACTCAAGTGCGACCTGGACGAGGTCGGCGACCTCATCGCGTGGCCAGAGGAGGTGTGAAAAAATTGAGAGGTCCTCCCCCCGTTTTTTTTTCCATTCTCCAAAGAGTTGTACACAAAAGAGAAAAAAAAAAAATGCCCAGCTGCCGGTACTCGTACGACCCGCGCACGCGCCGCTGCCGCTCGAAGGCGCAGCACGAGCGCGCCGCGCGGGCGCCGTCGGCGCGGTCGCGCAAAGGGTGCACTCACTCGCGCGCGCCGTCGGGCAAGTGCCGCTCCAAGGAGCAGCACGAGCGCGCGCAGCGGCGGCGCGCCGCGCCGGCCCTCCTCGCGCCGGGCGAGGTGCGCCGGCCCTACGTCAAGTACGCCGAGTTCGAGGAGCTGCTGCGCATGCTCCACGACACGGACGGCGAGCGCGCCCTCGCCAACATCCAGGACCTCGTCGACTTCCTCAAGCGCGTGCAGCGCTGCATCCAGCGCTCGAAGAACGACGTGCGCGGGTGCGCCGCGAACCTCGCCCGCCAGGGCGTCGGCGAGGACCCCTACGTGGCGCAAGTGAACTGGCTGAAAATGATGGGCGCGCTCTAAGCGCCGCCGTACGCTAGACAGAACTCCCGGCTCACGTAGAGCATCGTGTCCCGCGCTTTCTCCCAGCTGCGCTCCACCTCGGCGCACGTGCGCGCGTCGGGGCTGATGATCTGCATGATTCGCACCACTTGCGGATACTCCTGCACGATGCCGACGGTGGCCGCGATCGTGTGCGCGCTCTTGAGGCGCTCCCAGAAGGCGTCAAAGTCGCGCTGGCACTGCTTGGGGCAGTTCCAATAGAGTGGCATCGGCACGTTGTCGAGCCGAAACTGCGCGTACTCGATGAGGTAGGCAGTCGGCCGGCACTCCAGCGTCGCGCACAGGGCGGCGTCGCGGGCCCCGTCTCGCCGCGACGGGGCAGCGCCCGTGCGTGAGGCGCGCTTCGCGCGCTTTTTCTTGGTCATAAATTTATTATTTTTTTTTTTTGGCCACAGTCTGATCGTGGCCCACGATCAGACTCTCTCTCGTTCTCTCTGCGCGGACAACGACACCCGACCGCCAGCAGAGAGTAGACACGAAAAAAAAAAAAACAAGGAGATCATGACGTCTGAGGAGCGTACGCCACCGTCTACCGTCCGCCAGCGCTCGCTCGAGTACGGCCACTCGTGGTGCATCAGGCACGGCGAGGAGCTTGCGCGCGCCATCTTTCTCTGGAACTCGGGCACGCGCACGGACGCCGAGAACCTCCTCGTGCGCGTCTACGACCGCACCCAGAACAAGATCGAGACGGTGAACGTCGCGAAGATCCTCGAGATGATCCCCACTCCGCCACCCGAAGCCTTCAGCAACGGCGCCGGGCAGGTCACGCTCGGGCACAACCTCTACGTCTCGACCTCGGTCTACGCGATGCTGCGCTCGCTCCTTCTCCTCATTGACATGAAAAAGGACTGAGCTTGCCTAGCTCTCTCTCTCTCTCTCGCTCGCTTCTATCGTGGAGGACACGACTTTCGTCCGTTAGGCGACGCTCCATGAAAAAAAAATGGTGTGGTAGGAAAAAAAAAAAAACGGAGATGCCGGGACGGCAGATGACGCTGTACGTCGCTGAGACGAAACGCGGTGTGCTCAACCTCGGCTCGGTGCTGTGCGTCGACCTGGCGGCGTACGTGCCCGAAGTGAACGAGGTGATAAACGTCAGCTACATCGAACGGGATCGCCTTCCAGATTGGCTGCACGGAACCCCGACGCTCGTCGGGGACGACGGGTCGCTGTACACAGGCCACGGCGCGTTCCACTACATGCAGACGCTCGCGCTCGCGCGCGCGCCGGCCGCGGCCGAGCCGCGAGCCGGCGGCGGCGGCGGCGGCGGCGGCGGCGGTGGCGGTGGCGGTGGCGGCGGCGCGCGAGCTGCCGCTCGGCCCGAGGAGTGCGGCGGGGCCGATCTCTCGCAAGGCTACGGCGACGGCTTCGAGTGTGCAGAGGACGACTTGGTGCCGCTCATCGACGAGGAGACGCTCCATGAAGGAGACGGTCCGAAGCTCTCAGGGGACGAGTACGCCCGCCGGCTGGCGAGCCTGCAGCCGCGGCAACAGGCCCAGGCGACGGGGGGCGCCGCGCCCAAGGTCATGGAGTCGGAAAAAGACTGAACTCGTCGAAGTACCGCTCCTCCTCGTCGTGGACGAAGGAGTATACGCACACGCGGCTGTAGCGGAGCTGCGCCGTGCGTCGATCTACGGTCTTGGCGTGCATGAAGACGCGCCCGTCGAGATCGCTCGTCATCGGGTACACGAGCATGACCCGTTCGCCTCGACGCGCCACGAGCGTGGCGTCGTCGTCCTCGACGTCGTCCATGGCCGTCGCGTACACGAAGTGGGAGGTCTCGGCAGCCGCCGCCGAGCTCAGCGCGTCCGGCGCCGGCGCCACGGCAGGCGGCGCACTCCCCGCGCTGCCGGCGGCGGCGGCGGCCGCCGCCGCCGCCGCTG
>NZVB01000004.1 GCA_002701375.1 Cyanobium sp. NAT70
CGCATCAGCGCACGATCAAGTGCTCACAAGAGCGAGCACGACAGCGATGGCACGCTCCAGGCGGCAAAACCAGTGCATGGCTTTGATGCTGGTTCAGCTGCTCATGACTGCCCATGATTGAGGGGCAGACACAACCCATCAGCTCGGCTCTTGATTCCAGGCCCGAGCCTGGCGAAAGTCGACCAAACATCTTGAACCACTCTCTTCAATCGCACATTCAGCAATCCTCAACAATCAAAACAACGATTACATACAAGACTCCAGCAATCAGCAGAGCAACATAGAAAAGACTGACAGCCAAAATTAATCTTGCTGATCACGAGATTCATACACGAAAGCACAAACAAAAATCGACCAAGCAGAAGGAGAACGCCATGAATTAGGCACGCCTCTTAAATCCGCTGAGCGCAAGTTCAAGTCAACACAAACAGCCCCAACATATTCATATTGAAGACTATAAAAATCAATTCCATTCCACGACAAAAAACACAGAGGCACCAAGCGAGAATCTAGTCAATCATGTGCAGACAAGCGAACAATGGACCATCAAGACCGAACAATCACCAAACCAATACGACGATTTAATCAACCAGAAACAAGACCAAAACCACCTAATTCAAAGAAATTACGGCTCAAATACAAAAAAAATTGACAGAATTGCTCAATGAAATATCCGCTTACAAGGCAGACCCAGTGACCCTGACCGGCCCACACTGCTTGCCACAGAAGAGATCTGGACAGAGCCAGCTCTACAAAGCCAATCAAAGCTGACCTTGAATCATCAAGCAACAGAATGCTCAAAACTAAAAATAGCGACGCATAACGCAATTCAAAATAGAACCGCGATAGACCACCAGAGGCGACCAATAGATAGAGACGTCGACAAGAAGAATCAAATCAAATGACATCTGAGCGACAATTAAGGCCCACAAGGCGGAAGAGGTTTACTCGTAAAATTTACTCAAAAACAAAGCCATGTCCACTCGCAAAACAAATCCAATAAAAAGCATGAAAGGAGCTCAGACCTATGCAACATGACCCAACAAATGCCCTTTCTCTGCAAAACAAAAACGACCCCAATCAAAGATCACAACCATATACATCAACAAGGTCACACAAAAACTAAGACTGCAAGCCTAATCGAGCACAAGCCACGTCCAGTCAGGCTGCAAAAAATGATGATTGCATTTTCAAGGCAATCTCAAGCCGGTTCTTGCCCTAACAATGCCTTTCCGAGGATCAAAACAACCAACTCAAACAGCCTGCAGCTCGAGGAGCTACATTTCAATTGAGCGAATTCAGCCACAAAACTCCATGCTTATGCTCCGCTTGTGATCAAATCAGCGATGTGCCATAATAAGGGTATACGCCTAATCAAATTTTTTGACCATTTACGTCGGCAACCTTTCCTGGGATACAGAGAAAGAAGATCTTGTGCACTTGTTCAGTGAATACGGAGAGGTTCGCAAGGCTACAGTTCCCACTGACAGGGAAACGGGCAAAAAGCGTGGTTTCGGCTTCGTTGAATTAGCGAAGGAAGATCAAGAGCAAACTGCGATTGACGACCTCCAAAACGTCGAATGGATGGGCCGGATGATCCGTGTGAACAAAGCAGAGCCAAGGCGCTAAACCAACAACACCTCAGCCGGGGGCGAAAGGGAGAGAGGGTTATCCGCCTCGATCCCTTTTGGCAAACAGATTTTGAAGAAGAAGCTTCTGGCAGATTTAGAATGAAAATATTTTTATTCCATAATTTATTATGCGTGGCATCAAATTATGGACTAAGATATTTTGCTTACATAATTCGAACAATGCAAGCGATTAAATCACTTTCCCCTTTTTTCAAAGCATCAGCAAATAGCCATTAAAATCACTAGGCCCACTTGCATTTGGTGGAATCAATCTCCTAAAATTATTAAACACTTATTCTAAGAGTTTTCAATGCACAAACCTTTAGAATCGACATGACCCAGAAGTTGAATCAGGTCGATTCGTTTTTTTGTGCATCTATCTCTGTTGACTTGTTGATGTCATCGATCAACTGGCGACTGACTCCTGCCAACAATGCGAACCTGCATGCGTGAGCACACAAACGACACTGCGTTCCGTATTGATCACTCTGTAGGTCTGACCTGAGGTGTCGCTTTTCGCTCTGGCATGAGTGAAAGCACTGTCTTGAGACTCATGGCTTCCCTCCAAGGCCCAACCCTGATCAGAGAGCTTTTCGATATTGAACATGATCCCAAAGCGGGTAGCTGAATCTTCCCTAGCTCATAATCACTTGGCCAGTGAAAAACCAGAAGCCTTTCGTTTTCCGTTACACGCGCCTGTTGATGAAAGGGAATCAACACTCGTCCAATCGAATCGCGTCGAATCGTGTGAACTATGTCTCAGTCCTCGTCTTCTCAGCAAACCAGTGCTTGGCTTCTCACTCTTCAGAGATCAGGGGCAAGGCAGAACTTTAATCAAGAAGCAAAAAAGGCCCCTCCAACAACTCCAACAAAACAGCCAAGTGGAGAAGGTTCACTGCACTGCGCAACAATGAGAATGCGGCTCAGTCATCGAGCATCGAGGCAACCGATCATGGCGAATGACAAAAAGGAGTCAGAAATCGTAGCCCTACTGACCTCTTGCAACTAAAAATCAATGCAAACCATCTAGGAGAAGCCCTCAACAGTTAGCTTGATTTTGAAGGATCACAAAAGATCCATCACGACAACATAATTCACTTGACTTGATAAGCAGCACAAGAAGAGGTCACCAGGAGCAAAACCTTAGCCCAAGACATTTCCAACAAGCAGAAAAAAAGAATCAGGCCTAGAAGTTCAGGGCCTGATTCTTTCTTGATAACCCTAAATGTAGACATAGGAGTAGGCGTTCAGGCCGTTGAGTTCATATTGAATGCATTCCTGGCACTTGTGAGTAAAATATGCAAATGGATTCTTAAACTAGAATGTCTTTTGAGAAAAAATCTGCTTACGGTGATTTTTTTGATGAATTTTCTCAAAACACCATTGAGTCCGCAGGAAGCTTTAGCCTCGTTGCAAACAAAAACGGGAAAGCATTTGCAGTTAACAATGCAAGCGGGAGAAGCTTTCCGATTTTATCAGATAATCCAATTAAACAGTACAACCTTAACGACAACAAATGGGAGCTCATTGCTGCAGAGCGCAATGGAGGAAAAAATTATGCGGCCTGGCAACATCGAAAAACAGGATCAATTAACACCAAACAATTCAACAATTATTGGCTGCTGAAAAAAGATCTTGGAACAGCGAAAACAGGATCAAAAGACTACAGCGAAAGCGAATCATTATTTCTCCAAAACTTTGACAACGACTATAATTCTCTGGATAAAGTCAATTATTGGTCCCCCAACAGTTATTGGAAATTTCTATGGGGATACCAGCAGAATGGAGCCAGCGGCGGAGCAAATATAGTACCCGCATTCCTAGAGTGGGAAGCACCAATTGCTGAAAATATATCCTCAAGCGCAAGAAATATTGTTGCTATTTTAGACACCGGAGTAAGATGGACTCATGAAGATCTATACCAGAACATCTGGATTAATACAAAGGAAATCATTAATAACCTAGATGATGACAACAATGGTTTTATTGACGATAGAGTGGGTTGGGATTTTGCTTATGCTGATAATTCACCAACAGACGTAAAAGGACATGGCACTCATGTAGCTGGGACTGTGGCTGCGAGAGCAAACAAGGTTGGCGTCATTGGTTCTAATCCGATAGCGAAGATCATGAATCTCAAAGTACTCAATGATCAAGGATCGGGCAATAGTTCAAACATTGCTAGGGCGTCATATTACGCCCTATTAAATGGAGCAAAGATAATCAATATGAGCCTAGGAGGAGAATCATACAATTCCGCCTTTTACGACATCCTAAAAGCAGTTCAAAATCATGGCTCTCTTATTATTGCTGCAGCAGGCAATACTGCCACGAACAATGACATCAAGCCACATTATCCAGCTTCATACAATTTACCTGGGATAATATCCGTTGCCGCATCGAACACTCAAGGAAGGAAGGCAAGCTTCTCTAATTATGGAAAAGTAAGTGTAGACTTATATGCCCCAGGTGAATCCATCGTAAGCACATTCTCATCAAGCAATAGTAGTTACGCAAGAATGAGCGGAACATCCATGGCAGCGCCATTAGTTTCAGGAGCACTCAGTGCTTACTGGATACGTAATCAAAATGCGACATGGCATCAAGTTAGACATGCATTATATGCAAGTGTCTACAAAAAGCCAACATACTCCAATTCGAGCACAGGGGGAATTTTAGACATGAATCAACTTTTCAAGACAGAGGTCAAGTCATCATATTCTGGCGTTTCAGAAGCGACTGAATTACCTCCCAACAAAGAAGCAGACACAATAACCAAAAATACATTGAAAAACTTTAAAAACAAAGACATCACTGAGACTCTATTTGCAACACTGAGAGAGTCTCACAAAAGCAATAAGCATAAAGGGAAGTTAAACCAGTTAGTCAACCAAGGGGAAGGAGTCTTTCAACACATTGAATCCATCGAGACATTCCCAAAATTAGAGACATCATCTATCTTGGTTGATCTGAGCCCGAAACACAATCAAAGCAAGACTCAGGTGCTAGGCCATCTCCTTGACACTGTCTGGTTTGAATCATTTGAGAGGGATGACATCATGCAATCCATCGTTTCGTCTTAAAACCGCAATCGCTTGCTTTGCAAAAGCAATAATTCTACTTAAAAATTAATTTCAGGATCACTGGCGATCGAGTGAATGCATTTCGTCAAAGCGATCGAGTCGTTAAACCAAAATGATCCTGAAAGGTATCATATGAAACACTGGAAACCGTCAAAAAAGGAAACAAAGTGTAACGCATGGGATAAAGTTAGATATCCAAATCAATCTTTTTATGTGACGCTCGTAAGAAAATCAAAAATTCAACTTACGTTACGCCAACTTCAGACTGAACTGTCATGAGAGCGTATCATCGAACCAAGCGTCAGAACGAGGTTGTCATGGCACTCTCATTTGTGTCTGTTGCACTCCTTGTGCTTGGCTTCATGGGCATGGCTCAACATTTAGAGCCCACAGTCTTCTGAACCAGGCCTAATTATTCCTCCAACACAGAATGGCTGATCAGAATCAATCAAACCAAATTATTATCGCCTATACCGTTGGTGTCATTCTTTCTTTGATCGCTTGTGCGCTCGTTTGGGTGTTCTTAACTGCTGAGCTTGGTCAACAAGAAGCACTGCAACAACAAGAGCTCCAACAACAAGAGCTGCATGCTGAACAAACAGCATCGAATTCAGCACTAAGCACCTCAACGACTTCACCTCCAAAATCAGTTTGTCGTTCTTTCCTTCCAGGTCTTCCCTGCCGCGACCGAAGCTAAATTCTAGAATAATTACCTCATACGCTAAAGGATAACATCGAGATCTCTAACATTCAGACAAACCGAGAAGATGCGGCAATGGCAACAATGATGAAAGCAAAAGGGATGTCATTGTTTGTTCGTGGAGATATCGATGGATTTCTTGGTCTCGCTCTCGATAATCTCATACAAATCCTTTTAATTCTAGAACTATGCCGGGGGGTTCTCGGCTATCCAGATTCCCTTCTTATTGGAACAATCTTACCAGCTACGGGACTCAGCATCCTCCTTGGCAATATCTTCTACGCATGGCAAGCGACGCGACTTGGGCGTGCAGAATCTCGATCTGACCGCACAGCTCTTCCTTATGGAATCAATACCGTCAGCCTTTTTGCCTATATCTTCCTTGTCATGCTTCCGGTCAAAATCACAGCCCTGGGTCAGGGACTTGATGAAGCCGCTGCTGTTCAACTTTCATGGAAGGCTGGCATGGTCGCTTGCCTTGGATCCGGACTGATTGAAACATCAGGCGCTTGGTGTGCAGATCAACTCAGACGCTGGCTTCCACGTGCTGCATTGTTGTCAACACTGGCTGGGATTGCTTTGGGGTATATCGCTCTTGGTTTTCTTCTTCGTACTTATGCCCAACCAATTGTTGGACTCACAGTCTTGGCATTAATTCTGATGACTTACTACGGCAAGCTTAAGTTGCCAATTCCAGGCGGCCTACTCGCAATCATGATTGGTGTGGCAATGGCTTGGGCGACCGGTTTGTTACATCACGATGCATCTACATGGGAGACACAATTCAATCTCATCGGTCTCCATCCACCACAACTGCAAGTCGGCGAACTCTGGAGTGCTCGCGGACAGCTTTTGCCTTGGATCAATGTCATCGTCCCGATGGGTCTCTTCAATGTGCTGGGATCTTTGCAAAACATCGACAGCGCTGAAGCCGCCGGCGATTCCTATCCCGTATGCAGTTCCCTTATGGTTAACGGTTTAGGAACAATTCTAGCCGCCGCGTTTGGATCTTGCTTTCCTACCACGATCTATATCGGCCACCCTGCTTGGAAAGATATGGGAGCTCGAATCGGCTATTCCTGGCTCGATGGAATTGTGATAGCGATCGCCTGCTTTGTCGGGTTATTTGGCATTGTTGGCGAAGTTGTGCCGATCGAAGCAGGTATGGCGATTATCCTTTACATCGGTGTCGTGATGGCAGCACAAGCATTTCAAACCACACCGAAGCATCATGCTCCTGCTGTGGTATTTGGCCTGATGCCCGGTCTTGCTGGATGGGGGGCGCAATTAATCAAAGCTGGAGCAAGGGCAGCTGGTGTTGGGCAACCACAAAACCCTTTTTCGACCCAAATTCTGCTCAATCTAGAACAGGCAGACGTATGGGCCGCCGGAGCATTCGCCCTCGAGCAAGGTCAAATTGTTACCGCTATGTTAATATCTGCCATGCTAGTATATATTATTGAACAAAGGTTTTTTGCGGCTGCATTGATCACCTTAATCGGGTCGATTTGCGCCTGGACTGGAGTCATTCATGCTTGGAAGCTGACCCAAACAGATAGCGTCTTGCAACTTGGCTGGGGCGTCGGAGCCAAATGGAGTCTTGGCTATCTCATGATGACAATCATATTTTTACTTGCGTGGTGGTGGCAGAAGCGATCAACCCAACATCAACAGAATTAATAAAGCGAACATAAACGACACTCGTTGAAGAGAAGTTGACTTGAAGTAGTCATGAGTGAATTTTTGGGATAAATCACTCGATCAGCATAAACGTTAAAAGCGGTCCATGAGCATTAAGCAGAACAAGCCAAGAGGCTTGAAGCTTTTATGGATTTGTTCTATAAATCACTGCCAATCAAACCATTCAGAGGTCTTCATTGGCTTGAGAATAACTTAAGATCTGCGGCAAGGCTAACTGAAAATTTTTGAAAGTAAGACTTGTGAGTCGCGTGAAAAAAAGCACACTTTTATAGGAATTAACGACGACCCAAAATATCCTCCCATGAAACCAGTTGGTGCATAGGAGAAATAGGTCGATGATTGTCTTTCTTTCGACTTGATGGTTCAGAACAGTCATGCGATGACGGAAGCACCCTGCTCGGATGAGGTGATTTTGGTTGTTTCATGGTTCGAAATGGACTTTTATTTGATCTCAGCCGAGTCGGCCCACTTCTAGGGCTTCACTGCTTACTCATTACTATACAAAGACGATCGGCTTGTTGCCAGGTCGGTTGACCAAACCAGATCTCACTCCAAATGGATACTTGGTCATCCAAGAAGCTTAATCTTCAAAAACCGTGATCCCACTGGCCTGTTCTTCGAGATGTTCAGCTCGATCAAGAACAGCCTTAAGCACCTCCTCAGGCTCAGGCTCGATCGAGAGCTGCTCAAGGGTGAAGGCCACATCTCGTGTCGCCGTTAGCACGGCGGGCGAGACCTGATCCAACGGGATACCCCGCGATTCAGGTCGCCTGCGCTTGCCCGGCGCTCTTGGTCTTGTCTCTTTTCCCATCGCTGGAACTGCGATTAAATTCATTCTGAGCACAAAGCCAGGGTGGCTGCAGTGTCAGAACATGGACTGCAGCCATAAGGAGACCATGAGGAGGTTCATGCCTGAAAGCAAACGGGGTGGCACAGTGCTTGATAGGACTGTCAAGAGGAGACACCCATGAGCTATGAATCCCCTCCAGCGGAAACGCGTCAATGCAGCAGCTGTGGCAGGACCCTTTCGCTCAATTTCTTTGGACTGGACACACGCATCTGCCGAAAATGTGAAATGCGCTCCAAACTGATTGAAGCAGACATTCTTCGTGATACAAGTGAAACTCTGAGCCCTAGTCAGTCCTAAATCAAATCGGAAAGAGAATCAAAACCATCAAAACTAAAATGACTCTCTAAAGAAAGACCCGTCACATTATTAACTTTCGCCACTTTGTCACCACCTATGATCAAATCCGTACTGCCTTGACGGGTGCGCATCGTCAATTTTGACCGATCTCCGTCGAAGACTAACCGATCGTGACGCTTGGAAAAATCTTTAATTGTGACATGCGAATCATCCTCAGATTGAATCCAAAACTGATCACGACCTTTACCACCTTTCGCAACATTTCCACTCCCTTCACGAGGATAAATAACATCATCACCACGTCCCCCCTTTAAAACATTGTCTGCTGCATTCCCGATCAGAACATCGGCCTTCCTTCCGCCAATAGCATTTTCAATGATACAGATGCCGGCGGCATCACCCTCGTTCTCACCATCCCAGTCATGTGCAATCGTTAAACCTCCAAAAATGCCTTCGACGCGACTCACGTAACCACCTGCGTGATCCGAAAAATCAAGAGTTGCATTACGCAAATCAATGGTCACTGGTTTGCGAGCTTTAGATCCGTCAATCAAATCGGTACCGCCTGCATCCCAAATGCATCGCCATCCAGTGCCCTCTTCATTCTTGGTTGGCAAATGGTAAACATCATCACCGAGCGCAGTCTTAGAATTAATGCCGTACAACCACTGCATTGCCGCCGTATCCAAGGCGCCTAAGGTCTGCAGGAATCCATAGGAAGCTGCTTTGTTGGGGACAAGGCCGTTGCGTGAGCCTTTATCAACATAACTTAGCTGGGTCCATGGATGAGAGTTTTGTCCATAATCTCCAGCATCTTTGAACTCATTGGAACCACGATTCAAACCAGGGAAACGTGGTTGACCATTGAGCCCTCGATCATGAGGGTGCTTCAAGCCAAGAGCGTGACAAAGCTCATGCAAAAACGTAATGCCATAAAAACTTCCAGGAGCAATAGAATGTTTAAAAGTGCCATCGTTGTTCTGATATGTGGACCAATTGACTGCCACTAAGCCCTCATCAGGATCACTGCCCGGGGTATACGCAAATCCATAACTATCCTCCGAGCTGCGACTATCAAGATTATAGAACCAGATTTCAACTTCATCATCATTATCGTCACCACGATCTACAAATTTAAGAGTGCAAACATCGGAAATCGTGTTCAATGAGCCTTCCATTAATTTTCTTTCTTGCTCACTCCAACCCCACGAAGGGTATCCACCAAATTCACCCCCTGGCTTCTCACGAGTATCACTAATGAAGGTATAACCAACCTGTCGATCTCCTGGATTGGTTCCCCAGCGATATCCATCCGTTAATCCATCAATCCAGACATTGCCAGACGACGGAACATCAACTGGGTTCTGATATTGCATAAGTGCCTAGTCAATTCAGGGAGTTACTACTGATCACCGTAGAACCTGCAGAAGCTAAGCATCTCAAGCGTGTTCGCCCCAACAAGACGTTTGGTCTCCTCCCAGGCTATGCGCTCTTGCTCGCCCCCATCAGGTGCTCCCCAGTAATCCGCACATAGCGTACGAATACGATTGTTGTGTTGCTGGCGAAGATCGATCCTCACGAGAATGACTGCAATCGCGACGACACCCACAGCTTGGATCAGTTGGAGCCAGTCAAGCTGACGGCCTCTCTGAGCAACCATCGGAGCAAGCAAGACTCCTTTGGTCTAGCGCTATGTCGATTGGACGGCACCGATGCGGCGATAGACCAGACATCATCATGGAAACAATGCCAGGCAGCACAATGCAAACTCCACGCCCCATCAACGACCCAGGCAATGGCCTGGTGTTGGTGGTAGCCACATTGCTCAGCGTTCTGCTTCTGCTCGGCCAGGCCCTCTTCATCGTGCCCGCAGGAAAAGTGGCCGTCGTGACCACTCTTGGCAAAGTGAGTGGTGGCTCGCGTCTACCGGGCCTGAACCTCAAGATCCCACTTGTGCAAACGGTCTATCCATTCGACGTCCGAACCCAGGTGCGACCAGAAGAATTTGCCACGCTGACGAAAGACCTACAGGTGATCGAAGCCACCGCCACGGTCAAATACGCCGTCCGACCAGACGAAGCGGGAAGGATCTATCGAACAATCGCGAGCAATGACCGTGATGTCTATCCACGCATCATCCAACCATCGTTACTCAAAGCGTTGAAATCAGTGTTCTCTCAGTATGAACTGGTGACAATTGCCACGGAATGGAACGACATTTCTGCACTCGTCGAACGCACCGTGGCCGAGGAGTTGGACAAATTTGACTACGTTGAAGTCAGAGGGCTTGATCTCACTGGCCTCCAAATTGCAGAGGAATACCGAGCAGCCATTGAACAAAAGCAGATTGCGGAACAACAACTTCTTCGCGCCCAAACCGAGGTAAAAATTGCCGAGCAGGAAGCCATCCGTTACGACACTCTCAACAAAAGTCTTGATGATCAGGTGTTGTTCAAGCTTTTCCTCGACAAGTGGGATGGACAGACAGAAGTCGTCCCTGCCCTACCCGGCAGCACTGGAGGGATGCCACCAGTGATCGTCGGGGGCCGGAGCTGACCGCTTTGAAGTCCTGTGGCGATTAATCAGAACCATCTGCTCGAAGAAGGTCATCGGCTTGATGAGCTCCACCGCAGCTACGACAAAGATGCCGAACTCAATGAGCCTTTCATTGTTTTAACGCTCGGTGCTGGATTAATCGCCACTCTTGGGCTTCTCGCCAACAACTCGGCTGTGGTGATCGGTGCCATGGTTGTAGCGCCTTGGATTATGCCGTTACGCACCACAGTGTTCGCCATTCTTGTTGGAGATTGGCGACTCTTGCGAAACGCCTCTCAAACTCTGGCGATCGGGTTCGTCATCACCACCCTGCTGGCCTTGTGCATCGGTCTCATGGCCGGTACACGAGGCCTTCTTTTACTGGACAAGTTGCCAGATGAAATCATTGGGCGGCTCAATCCAAACCTGATCGATCTCGCCATCGCACTTGTCGCTGGAGCAATGGCCACCTACGCCAAAGTCAGGCCCAGCACAGTCAGTTCCATGGCAGGGACAGCAATTGCCGTTGCTCTTGTTCCTCCCGTCTGTGTCATGGGTTTAATGATCGCTGGTGCCGCCTGGGGGAAAGCAGAGGGATCAGGCTTACTATTTGCGGCCAATCTTTTTGGAATTCTGATTGGTGGCCTCACGGTTCTCGCCATACGAGAACCCTACCTTCGCAGCCAACTTTTGCGAAGTCGACGCACAAAAATACCATTTATTAGCGCTTTAGCACTCTCAGTCATCATCACAATTCCCCTTCACAAACGCTTCGTAGCAAAGCTCTATGATGAACGATCAGACCTTGCAAAAGAGAGGATTGAATTCATTATCAGCGACTTCCTTGAAAACAAGACGCTTACATTTGGCGCCAATGAGTCATTAGCCCTAAATGGCATCAGCTTTGACTGGCCCAATTTCTGGGAACAAGGTCGTTCGCCAGTCGTCAAGCTCGTGGTCCGCGTGACAAATCCAAAAACTCCTAGCTACAAACAGGTGCAAATCATTCAAGACAAAATCAATAACTTAATCGGATCTGAAATGAACAACCTTGAATTTCAAATTCAAGTACAACGCCTTCAAATGTCAATTGTCGAAGGTGACGAAGTTCCTGATAATTATGACTATGACGACGAATTGCCATGGGTCGATTTAGAACGAGAGGTTGAACTGACTGAGCAGAGCAATAAAGGTACGGATCGCCAAATCACAGGACACAATCCATCTCAAGAGGCTCAGCAGCGGCAACCACGCAAACCTGGTCCTTAATTAGGCAGCTTTCCGAAACCGCATCAACCCCCAGCTCAAGCGTCCTTGCTCACCGCCATCAACCCAATGACCAAGACCAACGTTCATACGGTCGAGGTAATCAGCACTGATCGTTTTTTCAAGCTCAAGCCGTCTCTTGGCTGTCTCTTCTCGCACACGGCTGTAGTGACGAACAAGCATGGTGGTTTTGTCATTCCACACATCACGCGTTAGCCCAACCTTTTCTCCCCAGATGCGATAGCGATCTGGTGAAGCCAGATCAGGCAAATGAATCCGATCCAAGATCGGTTTTAGCTGATCCATCGCCACACCATCTGCCGCCATTGGATCGGTGAAGACAAAGCAGCCGCCTGGCCGAAGCAGTCTTGCAACCTCAGCCATCACCCGGGAGCGATCTCCAGCATGAAGGATTGCATCCTGACTCCAAACCAAATCGGCACATCCATCCTCGAGAGGGACCTGCTCAAAGGACGCATCATGAACAGTAATCCGCGAGTCCAGACCGGCCTCTTTGTTCAGGCGGCGATGTCGTTGATTTTCCACCACAGAAATATTCACGGCCTGAACTGGGCGCGAACTGAATTTGGCCAAGCGCCGTGAGGCTCCTCCATAGCCAGAACCAAGATCGACAATGCAACCTCCCTCTGAAAGAGGTGAGGCCAACTGCATCAAAGAACGAACCGTGCGTTCACTCGCAATCGCAATCGGTTCATCCGGACTGTCGTAAAGACCAATGTGAATATCCTCACCACCCCAAACCAATTCATAAAATTGATCTGCATCACTACTGTCGTAATAGTCTGCTGCAACGCCATCAGCATCGGCGATTTTGTTAGGCATGCTCATCAACTTCAATCCGAGACTGAATTGTCATCAAAACGATATTCTTTTTCCGCCACATGCACATAAAAATCAGGATTTTCGAGGCCTCGTTGATAGTCTCCAAAGCTTGTAATTTTCTGAAAACCCACTTCCTGCATTAAACGCCGAACATAGCCATAGCGCAAAGGGAACATATTGAGGTGATAAGTACTACCATCACCAAAAGCATAACGGAAACGCGCCAGTCCTTCATCCACATGCTCAGGCCCGACCTCTACATCTTGACCGCAATAAACATTGCCTTTGCCTTGACGCACCGCAGAGCCACCTTCCAGCAAACGATCATAATTGCGATGATCTAAAATCAAAATACCGTTGTGCTTCAAAACCGCGTAATACTCAGCAAGGGACTTTCGACGGTCTTTCTCCTTAAACAAGTGAGTAAAAGAATTTCCTAGACAAATCACGGCATCGAATTCCTCATGAATGTCACGATTAAGGAAACGCCAATCTGCCTGGGCCGTTCGGAGTAATTGATCACGGGCACGAGCATTCCTGAACGCCCGTGCCAACATATTAGGGCTTCCATCAGCACTCACGACGTCGAACCCTTCCTTGAGCAGGCGCACCGAATGAAACCCCGTGCCCGTCGCAACATCAAGGACAGAGCGAGCGCCATGCTCACGCAGAATCTTGATAAAGAAATCACCCTCTGCTTCAGCACGGGCATCCCAATCAATTAAACGATCCCAACGATCCGCAAAGTCTTCAATATATTCTTGCTGATAATGATCAGTTTCTCTGACAGATTCAGGAGAATCGCCAAAACGTTGATGATCAGCTTGAGCAGAAGAAGAAGGATTCTGCGTTGTCGTCATTCCGTTGCCTCAATAGTTACCTCAACACAACCAAAAAAATAAACATGTTGCATTTCATGTTTATTTTTAATGGGTGATGCTGAGACCAGACAGCTCAATCACTGCGCAGGCTTGCACCAACCTTATCAACGAGAGACAGAGATGTCAGTCTTCAATACAGATGAAAACTATTGGAACATATTGAAGTTCTTGGAACGCCCTGCATCAGAAGGGATTCGACGCATTGCGTTTTTTGTTGAGAAGCCTTTCCATCCCAGCGCAAGACACCCGCACCCCTAAGCTTTCAAGACCGTCGCTCAGCATGGATGGGGGAATTGATCCGCATCCGCGAGGTTTGGAAAATTTTTGGAGAGTCGTCCCATCAGACGATCCAAGAAGGTTGTGCAAGCAAGCTCGAGCAACTGCTACTCAATACGGCCAATCGCGTTGCCGTTCGTGATGTTTCCCTGACGATCAAGCAGGGGGAAATTTTTGTTGTGATGGGTCTATCTGGATCAGGCAAATCAACGCTGTTACGGATGATCAACGGCCTGATCAACCCCACCGCCGGCAGTGTTGAAATCGAGGGTCAGGCCGTTCAAGCGTTACCCCCAAGCGACTTGATCGCCCTAAGGCGCCAAAAGATGGCCATGGTGTTCCAGTCTTTTGCTCTTTTTCCGCAGCGAACCGCACTGGACAACGCAGCCTTCGGACTAGAAGTGGCCGGCATGCCCAAAGGTCAACGACAAGAACGAGCCCGTCAGGCTTTGGAGAGAGTCGGACTGGGCAACGATTTGCACCGCCGTCCATCCCAGCTCTCCGGTGGCATGCAGCAACGTGTTGGTCTAGCGCGTGCACTCGCGCTAGACCCCCCAATCCTCCTGATGGATGAGGCCTTTTCCGCCCTCGATCCACTCATTCGTCGAGACATGCAAGATTTGCTGCTCGATCTTCAAAATGAACAGCAACGTACTGTCGTTTTTATTTCTCACGACCTTGATGAAGCCGTTCGAATTGGTGATCGCATTGCGTTAATGCAAGACGGACGCCTCTTGCAATGCGGCTCTGCAGAAGAACTTCTATGTCATCCAAACGATCCAGCCGTCCGGCAATTCTTCCAGGAGGTCGACCCAAGTGCCGTCATCAGCGTGGGGGCAATCGCTGAGCAACCCGCAGAAGGACTTGTTCCGGATCTCCAAGATCAAAGAAAGCCAATCCTTCATGCCAACACGCTTCTCCAAGAAGCCATTCCAGTCGTTGCAGCTGCCACAGAGCCCGTGCCTGTGATCTCCGAAGAGCAAGATTTCATCGGAGTCGTCACAGCAAACACTCTGCTGCGTTCGTTGAGGACTCCATGACGCATTCATTGCTGGCGGTGCTGATCGGTCAAGCAGGTCCAATCGGCGGAGCCGCCAATCATTTCGTGAGCTGGCTTTTGAGCTATGGGCAGCCTCTGTTCGATGCAATCAATCTGTTCATCCTGGCTTTGGCAGGCATCTGCGAAAAAGTCCTCATCACACCTCCACCATGGTTACTAGCCCTGATTGTGGCACTGCTTGGATTTTGGCGTGTCAATGGTGGTTTTGCGGTTCTCAGCCTAATCGGGCTGAATCTGGTCATTTTTATGAACCTTTGGACGCCAATGATTAGCACCTTGGCACTGGTCTTAGCGGCATCATTGCTAGCACTTTTGATTGGCCTACCGCTCGGGATTCTGGCTGCACGGCAACGCTTGATCTGGCAAATCACCCGTCCTTTGCTCGATCTGATGCAAACGATGCCCGCCTTTGTTTATCTCATCCCAGCTGTGATGCTCTTCAGCACTGGTGCAGTTCCATCCATTATTGCGACGCTAATTTTCTCGATGCCGCCCGTCGTCCGCCTCACAGTTTTAGGGATTCGGCAAGTTCCAAATGACCTCATGGAAGCGGGCCGATCATTTGGATGCTCAGAACTACAACTCTTGCGCAAAGTTCAGCTGCCAAGCGCCTTACCAACCGTCATGACTGGCGTCAATCAAACCATCATGTTGGCGCTTTCGATGGTGGTCATAGCCTCAATGATTGGTGGGGGTGGATTGGGAGATGTTGTATTGCGAGGAATCCAGCAGCTGAATATTGGCCTTGGATTTGAAGGAGGCATGGCCGTGGTGATTTTGGCCGTGATCCTCGACAGGCTGACGCAAAGTCTGAGCACTCCACCGTCGGAAACAGTGCCGGAACGCTTACAAGACATGCTTAATCTCTGGAGGCTGGGATGAGTTCAGGAGAACGCTGGCGACGACGCTCCGTTCTGGCCGCAGGAGTTGGCCTGGCTGGTGTGTCTTTACACAACATCGCAACAAGTTCAAACAGCGATGTTGAGAACGCCACCAGCAACACATCACCTGGCGGAGCCAATAGCGCAAACGATGGCAGTCGCCCACTCAAGCTGGGCTGGACTGCCTGGTCCGATGCCGAAGTCGTCAGTCTGATGGCGGCAAACCTGATTGAGAACCAACTCAACGTTCCCGTGGAAAGGGTGATGGCCGATATCGGGATCCAGTACGAATCGCTCGCACGCGGTGACCTAGATCTCATGCTCATGGCCTGGCTGCCAAAAACCCACCGGGATTATTGGGTCAGGGTTCGAGACCGCGTCCTCGATTTAGGACCGATGTACACCGGACGACTCGGTTGGATTGTGCCCGACTACGTGCCAACCGATGTTTTGGACAGTATCGAACAACTCGCCAAACCAGCCATCGCAGCCCGTTTTAATAATCGCGTTCAAGGGATTGATCCAGGCTCAGGTCTCAATCAAGCCTCACTTGAAGCCCTTAAACTTTACGGCCTGAAGCCGATGGAGCTTGTAGCTTCGAGCAGTGCAGCGATGGCTGCGGTCTTATCTCAAGCGATTAAATCGCAACACTGGATGATCGCGACAAGTTGGACACCACACTGGATGTTCGCTCGTTACAAACTTCGTTTTCTCAAAGATCCTAAAAGAGCCTTTGGAGGGACCGAGTGGATCCATGCCCTAGCGCGTATCGGTCTGGATCAAACAGTTCCCCAGGTGACTCAATTCCTCAGCCGTTTCCAACTGCCCAATGAAGATTTAGACCAGCTCTTGTTACAAGCTCAGGAAAGCACAGCAGCAGAAGCAGTAGACATTTACCTCAAGCAAAATCCTGAGCGGGTCCGTTATTGGGTCACAGGAAAGATCTAAGAAACTCATTAGCATCATCTCGCCATCCACATCAGCACTGATGAAAAACAGTGCTGATGTGGTCTCAGGATTTTATTTTCGACTCAAAATCACAAACAAGGCATGAATGACCGCAATCGGCCACATCACTGCCAAGAACGGAAAGCCCAATGCACCAACGGCAAAAAGATACATCACAAGGTTGACCCAAAACGGCCCCTTCAAGCCAACTTGAGTAAAAACCCCCAAAGGAGGAATAAATAGAGCAATAATAATGCGAAAGATGTCGCCACAGGTCATAACAGGAACAGGCTCCAATGCACCCTGTTGATAGCAACTAGACATCAATTTGTCTCATATCCCAGCCTAAAACAAAGCTCGTTACAACAAAAAAGCCTTCGAGAACCAGCCTATTAGCGCTGTCCAAAACACACTCCTCAAGCCATCAAAACAAAACTTTGCGAAATTCCATTCATCGCGAAAAAGCGTCGACTTATCTCTCCAGCTTCGGATCAGCCAGAACTGATCAACGCGAAAAGGCTGCTTGCCACTTCAAAGGCCTGACGAGAACTTGACCTTATCAAACGAGATCGTTTCAGAACAAGACCACAAAAAACTGGGAAAACCACTCTAGGAACACACAATCAGTTCGCAAGGATTACAACTAACCTTAAAACAGATTTAACCCTGCTGATGTTTCTTAACAGCATTCAAAATCACAAAACTCATCCAGTTAGCTGGTTTGGTAGGCCCGATGGATTCAATCAGCAGACATAATCTAACAATTTGCGAATTACCAGGAAAACTCAAAAATAAATCTGGATAACGGTTGGCAAAATATTGAGGAATAAGCTGCGCTGTCCAAAGGACAATCAAGGCACCTAGGAAGCCAAGCTTAAAGCAGATTAAGTTAATCCAATCAGGAAGATCACTAACAGGAACATTCGAAAAAGGCAAATAACTGAGCTGTGGGAACGATGTAATCTGAGCAATCACAAACACCGTCACAATCACAAAAAACTGACGGCCAGCAAGGTATTGCTGTGAACGCATTTTTGAGCCTAGCAATTGCAACGTCGAAAATGCCGAAGGATACTTTCCTTTAACCTCAGAAAGCTGCTCTACACTGCGGTCAGACAAACTAACAATCGCAATCTGAGAACCTTCAAGGCTGGCTAACAACAACAAAGTAAAAGACAATAGAAGCACAGTAAGCCAAACCGGACTCCCAAACATCAATGTCAATGAAGACTGGCCAGCCAAAATGCCAAACAAAACGACATAAAAAGCCGCCAATAACAACACGAGGCTAAAAACAATTGAAAACAACTTGTTCACGTTCAAATTTTCTAACAACAATAGCAACAGGCACTTACTGACACAATCATTAAATCAATCTCAAAGCGATCCCGCCTCTGGCTGCAAGCGCTAAGTTGAAGTTGATGGAATGTGTTAAAAATGACACTTCAGATTTCGTTTGACCATCAAGCAAAGAATTTCGACCATAGAGCTGGACTCAAGGAGCAAGATTGCTCGACCATTTCCGAACAATTAATTAAGTTTTACTCAAATTCCAAGCGACGTTCTTTCCTTGAAATTGGTGCTGGAACTGGCCAAATCGGACAATTCGTAATTGAGAAGGTCAATGATTATGTTGGTATCGACATTTCCAACGAAATGCTACAGGAGTTCAAGAAAAGGGTAATTGTTTCGACGGCAGCCATTCCAACATTGCACGCCACCGATGCAAATCAAAAGTGGCCTGTTAGCAATCAAAGCGTTTCAGTGACGTTTAGCTCAAGGACCGTTCATCTTTTATCCACACAGCATGTTATCAACGAAGTCAGAAGGGTACACGATGGAGGTTTCTTCTTGATTGGTAGAGTATCTCGAGATAACCATACCCTTAAAGATGTCATGCGAAAAAAAATGCGTGAAATCCTTGTCTCCTTAGGACATCCTAGTCGTCGGGGAGAAGAACACAGAAAGGAACTACTTGATCAATTCTGTGCGCAACAAGCAACTCGTATCAGTCCAATTACGGTAACCAAATGGCAAGAAACATACACACCAAAACGTTCGATTGAATCTTGGGAAAGCAAAGAAGGACTTGCAGGCCAAGAAATCAAGGAATCAACAAAGAAAGAATGTATGAAGCAGCTTAGGGAATGGGCATTGCGTCGCTATGGTTCTCTTGAGTATGAGGAAACTTTTCAGCAAAGCTACATTCTTGATGGCGTAGAACTTGATCACTTTTGCTAACCCAAAAAAATGGCAAACGAATTATTAACATAACTGGGAGAGGCTCTTGTCAAGGGAGATTTGACAGATGAGCAACTCCTTAGTCAAACCTCGAAGCCAGAGACGATACAAATTTTGCCAACTGCAAATGTTGTCAAGATAGGTGGACAAAGTTTTATAGATCGAGGGAGAGAGGCTGTTTTCCCAATCATTGAAGAATTGAAACAATGTATCCCTTACCACAAAATGATTATTGGTACTGGTGCGGGAACAAGAGCTCGTCATGCTTACAGCGTTGGCATAGATCTAGGCATGCCAACAGGAGTTCTCAGTGTTCTTGGAACATTTGTGAGCATGCAAAATGCGCGTATGTTGCATTACCTTTTGGCAGATCAAGGCATCCCATTTATTGAACCTGTTCAGTTTCCTCAATTACCTCTCTACCTTGCAGAGCGACAAGCAGTTATCTTTTTTGGAATGCCGCCATACACTTTTTGGCAGCGTAATCCGGCTATCGGGCGCATCCCACCTAACCGGACAGATACAGGTGCCTATCTAATCAGCGAAGTTTTTGCTGCCAAGTCAATGATTTACATCAAGGATGAAGAGGGTTTGTATACAGCAGATCCAAAGAAAGAAAAGAATGCAAAATTTATTCCAAGAATATCCACCTCTGAACTTAAAGCAATGAACCTCAAAGATGTTGTTGTTGAACGGGCCGTTCTGGAGATGATGGAACATGCTGAACATCGTAAATCCATCAGGGTCATCAATGGCCTCAAACAAGGCAACCTCACGAAGGCTCTCAATGGCGAGCCTGTCGGAACAGAAATCTACGTCGGTTAAAACCCATGAATTCAAACATCACCAACAAAGATGCAAGGCATCACATGAATTCCATGTTGATGCGTGAAAGCTTGGTCGACAAACAACTCCTGGAAAGCACCGAAAAGCAAACACCAATTGTTCGGATGCTTCCAAAGGTTCACGTCGTCAAAATTGGGGCACGATCCGTTCTTGAGGCAGGGCACAAAATTGTTCATCCAGTGGTCGATACCATTGGAAAATTGCTAGAGACAGAAAAGTTAATCTTGGGAGTTGGCGGAGGTTCAAGAACTCGCCATGTAATGTCTATTGGGTTGGACCTAGGATTACCAACTGGAGTGTTAGCGCAAGTTAGTGTGGCAGATGCTCTTGGCAATGCCCATATTCTTGGCACTTTGCTAGCACCGCATGGCGTTGTTGCCATCCCGCCCGAGATTTTTGGGCACCTTTTGCCTCTGTTTATCCACTCAGCACCAGGTGTCATCTTTAATGGTGTACCACCTTATTCTCTTTGGGAACACCCCCCTGAAATAGGTCGGATTCCCAAGCACCGTACTGATGCAGGATGTTTTATTTTAGGGGAATGCTTTGGTTGCAAATCAGTTGTTTTAGTCAAGGATGTCAAAGGACTTTATACAGAAGATCCAAAAGCAAATAGCAATGCACAATTTATCGATGAAATCAGCGTGAGTGATCTTGAAGCCAGGCAATTAAAAACGTTGCCTTTCGACCCTGTTTTATTAGATATTTTAAAAACATCTCGCTTGGTGACTCAGTTTCAAATTGTCAATGGGCTTGAACCAGAAAACATTGAGGCTGCCATAGCAGGCCAGCATGTCGGCACAATCAATCGTACATGCCAATTAAATTAAATAATAATTCGAACCACGATAAAATAATTGTCAACGTGAAAGATGTTGATTGCACATACCTCAAAGGGAAAATACCTGCATTATCCAATATCTCTATACAAGTAAAGGAAGCTGCCATTACAGTTATCGTTGGATCAAATGGATCGGGCAAATCAACTTTATTAAAAAGTATTTGCGGTTTGATAAAAATTGATCGTGGCAGGATTGATACGCTCGGCATCAATGCACAGCGAGGCATAGACAAATTAATTCCTGACTGTGCATACATTTCCCAACAACCGACGACGGAATTAGAAATGACCGGCAAAGAAGTGATTGATTACTTTGGTTGTATGTATGGACTTAAAAAACAAACGCGCCTCCAAAGAACGCGTGAATTATTGCAATTAATGAATCTTGAAGCGCAAGCAGACAAAAAAGTCTCTAGATATTCAGGGGGAAATTTACAGAAGTTGCATCTAGCCATTGGCTTAATAAAAATGCCTATATTGATGCTTTTCGACGAGCCCACCAATAATCTAGACACAAGTAGTAAGCATGAGTTCTGGTCTTATATCAAATATCTTGTCGAAGATGAGCATAAATCCGCCATCATAATAAGTCATGATCTAAGTTTTGTAGAGAAATATTCAGACAACTTAATTGTCCTTGAGGAAGGACATATTGTTTACCAGGGTAAGACTAAGCATCTACTCCAATCTGTAGAGAGAACTTCACTTCTGGTGAAGTTCAAAACCCCCATTATTAACACTTCAAAACTTAAGAGCCTTGTAGCCAATGTAGTGCCATTGAAAACCTTCAACATAAATAAAAATCTGCTGCAAATCAGGGGATATTTAAATGATTCAGAGCGTCATAAATTGATCGGTAAGCTTAAAGAAAATGATTACGGTATCGAAACTGTTGAAAATATGGACCAAGGTTTATATGATGCTTTACGGCAACTTACAGATTTTAAGTATCAAAGTCCTAAAGAGATAAAGGTCAAAGACGGTAGACGAGGAACGGGCAGGGGACGGAGGCGAGGATCATGACAAGAATAATCTTTAACGCCGTCTTTAATAGAACGCTACTCCACATAAGACGACGTCCCGTTATCTTGTTTTTGTCCTTTTTACAGCCCTTGATATGGATGACATTTTTTGGCTTTTTATTTCAACGTTTTCCCATCAGCAGTGATCATGGAAAAATACAATATCTTGACTTTTTACTTCCAGGAATTTGTGGAATGACGGTTCTTCTTGGCGCATCACAATCTGGGATTAGCATTATTCGTGATAGTCAGACTGGCTTTCTGGAAAGAATGATCATAACGACAAAACAGCTCAGCTCTTTTGTTGCCGGTAAAATCATTGCCGACCTATTTCGTGTCATTTTTCAAGCAGTGATTGTAATCATTTTGGGAATATTGCTCGGAGCAATAGTTCATCTCAATGTCAATACATTAGCTTCATCGATATTCCTCATTTTATTTGGATTTGCCTATTGCTGTTTGTCTTGTTTGATTGCCTGTAAAACGGATAGTCAAGAAGCAATGTCTGCTTTTATTCACATCGCCAATATGCCTATTTTTTTCACGAGCACGGCTTTAGTCCCCTCAAAAGCAATGCCTGCATGGATGGAAAAACTGGCGGAGTGGAATCCACTCACCATGGCAGTCACACCACTAAGACAAGCCATGGTGATTCAAGAACCGTGGTGGAACGCACGCAATTTTATCTTTTTACTCACAATTTGTATTGCCATCTACAGTGCGCTTCTTGTAAGCATCAAAGAAAAAAGAATTTGAAATGAATATCAAAGCAGCTTTTCGTCAAATATATGTTCAGACAAAGGGAATCCGTTTGTTGCTCATTATGAGCATTTATCTTTGCTGTGGTTGCGTTGATGCAAATAAGAAAAGCAACAACTTGATGGTCTTTGCTGCTTCAAGCCTGACCGATGTACTCAACGAAATCAAGGCCGATTACGAGGAAGAATATGACACTGATATTACAATCAATTTTGCTGGCTCCTCCACACTGGCACGACAAATCTTATATGGTGCCAATGCAGATATATTCATATCTGCAAACAAAGCTTGGGCGCATGAAGTAGCCCAAAAAAAGGCGATCCTTAAACGCAATAATATTCTCGGGAATCAACTTGCAGTGATAGCTCGTTTGGATTCAGTTTATAAGCCCAGCAAGCTAAAAGATTTATTAAATCCAAAAATCCAGCACATTGCAATTGCAGATCCGCAAGGGGTACCAGCAGGTGTCTATGCAAAAAAAGCCTTGATGTCTCATGGATTATGGCAACAACTTCAACATAAGTTTATTATTGGATCTGATGTTAGACACACGATGGCATATATCGAGAATGGCGGAGCTCAGGCTGGTTTTGTCTACGTTACAGATCAACTCATTTCCAATTCTACAAATATACTGATAACTCTAGGCTCCTCTTCCTCTGGAATAATTGAATATCCAATGCTTTTATTAAAAAATTCCAACCAAAATTCAGACACCACTCTCTTTTTCGATTACTTGGTTTCCGACGAAGCATTACAAGTATTTCGTAAACATGGATTTATTATTCATACACACTAATGTTCATGTCGACACAAGATTGGTTCGCTGTTAGGTTAAGTCTTCAGGTTGCTATCACAGCAGTCATTATTAGTTTGCCTAGCGCAGTCTTGATTGGATATATATTAGCAAAACGACGTTTCAGAGGGAAATGGCTGATTCAAAATTTGGTTAATTTACCTCTCGTTTTACCTCCAGTTGTCACTGGCTATATGCTGTTAGTTTGTTTCGGTCCCTACGGTCCTGTAGGTTCTTTTCTAGCACATACATTTCACTTTAGAATTGCATTCAATTGGTTGGGTGCTGCACTTGCCTCCGCCGTCGTTAGCTATCCACTTATGGTGAGATCCATTAGGAGCGCATTTTCATCCGTCGATTCAAAATTAGAATTCGCATCTGAAAGTCTCGGTATCAATAAATTTAAAACGTTCCTGCAAATATCTTTACCCCTTGCATCCAATGGAATCTTGGCAGGCTGTCTCTTAGCCTTTGCACGTAGTATAGGTGAATTCGGGGCAACGATTATGATTGCTGGTGACATCCCTGACCAAACAAGAACAATTCCCTTAGCTATTTATAGTCTTGCTAACACCATTGGAGGCATCAAAAGTGGCTGGCCTCTTGTTTTGATGGCGATCAGCCTATCTTCTATTTCATTGATTTGTGGAGAAATCCTGGAGCGTAGAGGCTGGCGAAATGACAATTCTTGAAGTTGACTTGTGCCATCAATTCAAATCTGGATTTGAACTAGATATTCATTTCAAAATCAAAAATCAAATTACTTCGATTTTTGGTGCTTCGGGCAGTGGAAAAACAAGTATTACTTCAATGATTGCTGGCCTAACAAAACCAAATCATGGCAAAGTGATCTTAAACAAGAGAACCCTCTTCGACAGTTATTCTCATATTGATGTTCCAATTAGCCAACGAAAAATTGGTATTATCTTTCAAAATCATTTGCTTTTCCCACACCTTGATGTCAAGTCAAATTTGCAATATGGAATTCGTAGATTTTCTCGCCATCAATCAAGTACAGACCTCTTACGGGTATGTGAAGTCCTAGAAATCAGCCACCTTCTCAAACGATACCCAAAGCATTTGTCGGGAGGAGAATGCCAGCGTGTTGCGATCGGCAGAACATTACTTAGCTCCCCAGAAGCCCTTTTAATGGATGAACCTCTTGCCAGCCTCGATGATCGCTTGAAAGATTCGATTTTAAATTACTTCGACCGTATTCTTGAGGAGTGGCAAATACCTACTATTTTCATTAGTCATAATCAATCATTAGTACAACGTTTTTCGAGCCATACAATTGTTGTAGATCATGGAAAAGTATTGTCGACGGGGCTTACCGCAGATATCATTGAAAATCATGGTCCAGACATATGGAAATCTGCAAAAGGGCCTATCAATTTACTCGATATTGATTCACTTGAACAGGATGGTGAGTCATCATACGCTTTAATATGTGGTCAAAAAATTCAACTGCCATCCATTAATCAAGCTTCTAATCAAAAAATGTATATTCAATTTAGCGCCAGTGACGTGGTGCTCAGTAGCAATATCATTGTCAATATCAGTACCCGTAATCATCTCTTAGGAGTCGTAAGAAGAATTGTCGAGCAAAATTCAAACATCCTTGTGGCTATTGATGTGGGCACAATCATATGGTCAAAAATCACAATGGGAGCGCAGAAAGACTTACAACTGAAAATTGGCTGTCAGATTTACTGTATGATCAAAACTCAGAGCCTTGAAATTGTGATTTAATTCAAAAGCGATTGCGCATGATGATCTCAAGCTTATCTTGATCGCCAGCTCACGATTCAATCTTTCCAATCGAGAGAAGTGTATGGCTATATTTGTTACCCCTAGATGCCCCTGAGAGCAGCTTGCGAATTATATTGAAACTAATTTCAGTCGAGCCCTTTAAAATAGTACCATTTTAAACGGCTGTTCAACTCAAACTCATGAGAAAACTGAATAGCCCTAGGAACATTGTTAACAACGCAAATACGATCGCTGAACCCAAAAGATTCCAACGAAATGTTGATGCCATCAACCAAGGTTTAAATAGTTCGCTCAGCCAAGGAACAAGTAACCAACCTGTCAATGCCACCGTAATTGCATTACCTACAAGCATTTGAAATGCAATTGGCAATTGCCCCAAGGTTGATTTGCCAACAATCATAAGAACCATCACAGACGGATAGAGTGCCAACCACACAAGCAGATTGATTTTCCATAATGATGGCTTTCGCGGAAGGAGATTTGATACCCAACTGTCAAAACTTTGCTTTTCAACAGACGATACAAATTCAAATGATCCCATTATATCTTCAGCCTGGTTAAGAATTAATCGCCTCACTTTGCTATCTAGCCAGGACAAACAATGTTCTATCGTGTCAAACTTTAATTTGGTTGTCACACGTGTAAGGCCATTGTCCAAAGGCTCTTGGGTCAGTGATTGACTAATAAATCCTTCAAAGCCCTTCTGAGCATCATTAATTTGAGATTGGATCTCCAAGTAAACCTCCAATTCACAGTGATCCATTTCGGACTGGATAATATATATAAAGCCTGAATCATCTTTATCCGTGCTTGATGTCATTCCTTTAACGCGTCACGAGAATTCTAATCCCATTACCAGATGGTCGCCACTCATTGGTCAACGTTGAATCATGATCAGACACGGCAGAGTGAACTTGCTACAATTGATTCAATATAATAGAATCATTTTCAGATAGTCATATCAACTGGAATGGTCACGACATATCAAAACCCTGATTTTTTGCATCGCAAGATCTCGGCAACTTGCAGCATTTGATCGAAAATGATTCATTCCATAACAGCCCCCTGGGGAGAAAAGGGCTTGGGATTGAGTGTTTTGAACTCAATCGTGTCTGTTTTGTTCTGGTCTATCGGAGCTTCAGAGCAGATCTGCTCTGATCCCACAAGGGTGTTCCGCAAGAGGTTGGTCCCGCAGCATCTCAAAGTCATCGAACTGAAAACCGGGTCCAACGCAGCAACTCACCAGACTGTGGTCTCCATGGCTCCGTGCTGCCATCCAGACACCAGCATCCACACAGGCCAGGGGATTCACGTTGGAAAGCTCAAGCTCCTCAGAGGTTGTTGCGTCTTGGGGATGTCGGAAGAGGCTCAGGGGGGAACCACTGATGAAAGTCCAGATCTCGTCCCCCCCTTGAACGCGGTGCCAACGACTCAGATCATCTGATCGGAGAAGAAACAGCACCGCGGTAATTGCACTGCGTTGAACGCCATCCGGTCGTTGAATCTGAATCGCGCTGCGCTGGACTTCCCTGTACCAGCCACCCTCAGGATGAGGTTGAAGCTGCCAGATAGTCACCAGTTCTTCGAAGGTCATGACCTGTGTCTTGGACGCCTCAATCATCCTTCCGATCGTCGCGATGATGTACGGCTTGGCCTGCAACATATGTGCTGCGTACAACCCGGTCATCACCGAGCATCATGAAGACGAACATCACGTCAGCTGGTGATCGCGCATGCTCCATCCTCCACTCGATGAGTGGGGTCGCTTTTTTGTCAAGAACAACAAAGTCAGCTTCTTTCCCCGGTAGGAAATTACCAATGCGGTCATCAATCGAAAGTGCTTTAGCTCCACCGAGAGTGGCGTAATAAAATGCTTCCCAGGGAGATAAAGAATAGCCTTGAAGCTGGGCCATTTTATAAGCGTTTTCCATTGAACTCAGCATTGAGAGTGTATTTCCTGCTCCAAAATCTGTACCAAGAGCGACGCGGACGTTCCGATTTTTTGCATTTTCAAACTTAAACAAGCCACTACCTAAGAAGAAGTTTGAGGGAGGGTTTGGACATAAGATAGATCCTGTTTCTGCTACTCTTTTAAAGTCTTTGTCCTCAAGATGAATGCAGTGCCCAAAGATGCTTCGTTTTCCAAGCAGTCCAAATGAATCGTAAACTTCGAGGTAACTCTTGCATTCAGGGAATAGTTCTAGTGTAAATTCAACCTCCTTTGGGTTTTCACTCAAATGAGTTTGAAAATAGACGTCATGATGTTCACTTATTAATCGAGAGGCTACTTTCATATCTTCACGAGTGCAGGAGATGGCGAAGCGTGGAGTAACTGCATAAGAGAGACGTCCTTTGCCATGCCATGTCTCGATCAGAGAAGAGCAGTCCTCATAATCCTGGTCCGGCGAAGTCAGGGAAATTCCCTCTGGCATGTTTCGGTCTGCCATGACTTTTCCCGCAACCAAACGCATATTGAGAGAGTCTGCTTTTTTGAATAATGCATCTACAGACTCTTTGGCCCAGGATCCATACACTGCCATTGTTGTTGTGCCATTCCGCAATGCTTCTCTGATGAAGAGATCTGCACGATTTGAGGCGACCTCTGGATCTTTATAAGCTTCTTCCTCTGGAATAATTGTATTGAGCCAACCTAATAGCTGTTCTCCATAGATCGCAACTGTAGTTAGCTGAGGCGAATGTACGTGCAGATCAAAGAATCCTGGTACAAGAACAGCATCATGATGATAAACAACTTCTGTTTCTGCAGGCAACTGACCCAATAGCTCGTTAGCAGGCCCCATCGACATGATGGCTCCATCTGACACGAGTAAGATCCCATCCTCAAGGAACTCAACGCAGTCTTTCTTGATCCGTGGATCTGCCAACAGGTGAAACAATGAACCACGATGCGCGACAGTCAAAGCCATGACTGGAAGCCTTCCTGTGAGTTGAAAAGTACATCGGCGCACGCCTAAGGCTGCGCTTGTTTGCCAAAACTCACTTTAAGAGCCAATGACACAACCTCTCTGCTTTTTAAACTATATTTTTCGAATTGATTTTTAACTTCAAAACGTCATAAATCAGCCTCAGAATACATGATCAACATTTCTATAGCTAATGCCACTTGATCTCCACCGAAACTAAATTCTAACACCATTTAGTGGATAGAGGCACCTTTTTATTCATAATCTGCATCGAGAACAAAGTACTGTCCAGAAGCAAATTCGCAAAAAGTTCAGTTTTATTATTCCTAGCAATGAATTTGTTGGCAGGCAAATCCGTTCAAGTCGGAAATCAAGTCAATCAGATTCCTAGAAAGATTGACATGCCATCCCGAAATACGCTCAAGCTCGCTCGCAGCCATGCTTCTAGTTGGCAGGGGTGGCAAGGAAATGATACGAAATCAGGACCATTTACCCTAATTAGCGCCTTCAAGCCCTCAAAAAAGTTTCTGCTAGGCTTAAAATCGAAAGCGCTAAAGATGGTTTACCCAGAGATTCGCCCACCTTCTTGCTAAAACTTTAATTATCCAGAATATAGTGATTGCCACCCATATTTGCGTAAGGACATAGACAACAACAACCTCTGTTGATTTTCGTTGACGAGACAATCTTTGGCTTGCATCACATTTCTAACATGTCGCGTAAGAATGAGGGAAAACTCATCACTGCGAAAGTTTTTGATCATTGATTTGGGATTTACTAGTCACGCCTCGATGAACAAAATCATTCATCGAGCTGGCATATGCCCATCTTTCACCAAGCAAATCAACACCAAAAAGCCCCCACCGTGTGGTGGAGGCGTTGTGATTCAGTTCGTTGAACTGAATTGAATTGGATTTGATCTGTTCTTGTGGAACAGAATCGACTCCAG
>NZVB01000005.1 GCA_002701375.1 Cyanobium sp. NAT70
AAGCCGATTTATACAAGCAGTGTCAGAGAAAGCTTAGCGATGTACAAAAAACCCTCCCAATATCAATTCGATGGTGTTGCATTTCTTGCGCCAATGCAAGCATCTGGCAAGGAACAAAATATCTACGTTTATGAACACAAGAACTCGGGAGAAGTGCGCTATGCGGGTATCGACAAAGAGTCTGAACTATCAGATCGTAATTTTGTGCGTGATTCTAAACCTGCCTTCACAGCCTCCACGAAGCCAGCTGATGGATTAGAAGCTGTTCATCAAATTAACGATCAGAATTCAGATCAAACATTCCTTGTGTTTGAGAATGACCCTCTCTATGAAAAAGCAGAAAATAAGAAGCAGTGGAAGCGAATTGATTCCGTCTTTTATGCTAAACCTTCCTCATTTGGTTTCAATTGGTCACCCCTAAGTACCGATCTAAGCAAGGCTCAAAATACAGATTCATCCACTGATAATGAGAAATCGAGCAAACATCGTGTTCCGAAAGACAATGATTTTATGCCAGCATACTCACCAAATGATCCAATCACGAATCCTCAAAACTTAAGCCAATACAATGATGCGAATGAATTTTCCCTTGAAGACGGAGTCAGTGAGGAGGAAGAAATGATATTACTGAATCAAATTATCGCCGCCCACGATGTCTATCAAAGCCAGGAGAATGAGGATCCTAATTTAAACTCTCCCTTCATTCAAAATGATCCGCCACTCATTTAAATACGGTCATGTCCCATGCGCCCGTTTAACAAACAGGAACAAGGCTCACATCTACAGGCCGACTCAGTGCTTGACTTTTCGAACACTTCGAAAATCTGTTCTAAGCGATCCATCTTCTAATCGCCATTGACAGATGATCCTAAGAAGATTTTAAGTCCTGATTCCCTCTGACTTCCTCAAACACGCTGACACAGGGTTCCCGCCAACGGCTGATGGTCGCCTACGGCCTTGGTGATGCCGGCACAGGACTTGCCGCGACCCAACTGGGGTTTTACCTCTTTCCTTTTTTCACCTGTGCAGCAGGACTACCTGCTTTTGTGGCCGGATCTCTGCTCACTGTGATCAAGGTCTGGGATGCCCTCAACGACCCTTTGATCGGCTGGTTGAGCGACCACACCAACACCCGTTGGGGACCACGCCTGCCCTGGATGCTGAGCGCGGCACTGCCGTTGGGGATCACACTCGCCGCGATCTGGTGGGTGCCTCCTGGCAGCGCGCTGGAGAAGACCTGGTACTACATCGTCATGGCGATCCTGTTGATGACCGCCTACACCAGCGTCAATCTTCCTTATGCCGCGCTATCGACTGAACTGACCACAGTGACGGCATTGCGCACCAGGCTCAATGCAGCGCGTTTCACAGGCTCAATCCTGGCCGGACTCAGCGGTTTGATCGTGGCGTCGATTGTGCTGAGTCAGGGGTCCGATGGCTATTTGCTCATGGGGCAAATCACCGGCACGATCGCATCTGTTGCCACGCTTCTCTGCTGTTGGGGCCTGGCGCCCTTCGCCAAAACAGCTCAACGTCCGATTCCCAATCGTGATCCTTTGAGCCAGCAGTTGCGACGTGTAATGGCCAACCCCCGCTTCGTGCGCGTGCTTGGCCTCTATCTGTTGCTCTGGTTTGGCCTCCAGCTCATGCAAGTGGTTGCGTTGATCTGGATGGTGCAGGTGGTTCAGGTGCCGTCCAATCTGGCCAGCTGGCTGCTGCTTCCGTTTCAAGTTGCCGCTTTGGTGGGGCTGCAAGTGTGGAGTGTGCTCAGCAATCGCATCGGCCGGGTCACCACGTTGCGACGAGGAGCTGGGCTTTGGATCGCAGCGTGCGTGATCTCGCTTCTCTATCCAGCATTGCCCGACGCACCCAGCACCCTCCAACTGATTCCTTTGGTCGCGCTGATCATGTTGGTCGGTTTTGGCGCCGCCACCGCCTACTTGATCCCTTGGTCGCTTCTACCGGATGCCATTGATGCCGACCCTGGCAAACCTGCTGGCCTCTATACGGCCTGGATGGTGTTTGGCCAAAAGCTGATCATTGGACTCACCATGTCTGTATTCGGAACCCTGCTCTCGCTGACTGGTTACATTTCCAGCAAGGGCGATTGCAGTGGGGCGCTTAGCTTCATCCAGCAACCGGACACGGCACTACTTGCAATTCGCATTTGTATGGGATTGCTTCCAGCCATTTTGGTGATCTGCGGTTTGCTGGTGATGCGTGGCTGGCCTGACCGAGGCGCTCATCTGCAGGCCACCGCCCCGTGACATCCCCCCGCTGGTTAAGACGATTAGGCGCCAGTCTGCTGATCGGTGGTCAGGCCGTAGCCGCCACATTGCGAGGTCGCATCAACACGGTTGATTTATTCGACCAACTGATGGAGGCCGGGCCAGGCAGTGTGTTGATCGTGCTGATCATTTCGATTGCCGCCGGTTCCGTTTTCAACATTCAGGTGGCCGCTGAATTAACCCGGCAAGGGGCTGGATCAACCGTCGGCGGCATCTTGGCAATTGGACTTGCGCGGGAGATCGCCCCCTTGCTCACGGCTTGTCTTCTCGCAGGCAAAGTCGCCACCGCCTACGCCGCTCAACTGGGCACGATGAAGGTGACTGAGCAGATCGATGCGATCACGATGCTGCGAACCGATCCAGTGGAATACCTGGTGGTGCCTCGCATGATCGCGATGGTGGTGATGGCTCCAGTGCAGTGCTTTTTCTTCTTCATCGTGGCGATCTGGAGTGGTCAGATCACAAGCACAGAGCTCTACAACATTCCGCCTCAAGTGTTCTGGACCTCCGTACGCACATGGATGGATCCCAAGGACATGCCGTTCATGCTTGTCAAAGCACTCATTTTTGGATTAATCATCGCCACGATCTCCTGCGGCTGGGGGTTGACCACCCGCGGTGGCCCCAAAGAAGTGGGCACGAGCACCACTGGTGCGGTCGTCATGATCCTGATTCTTGTAGCGATCATGGATGTCGTTCTGACTCAGGTACTTTTTGGCGCATGAGCTCCTCTCACGACTCCGTCACCCTGCGACCCGACCCACGCCTGCCGCTATGGGTGGTTGCACTGGGATTGGCATTGCTGCCGTTGCCATGGCACCCCTGGCCAACGTTTGTGATCAGCCTGTTTGGTCTGTTTCTACTGATTCAAACGGTCAGCCTGAGGCTGGAATTTGAAGAGCGAGCTCTAATCGTGTGGCAAAACGGCCGTGAACTGCGCCGCTTCCCCTATGACCAATGGTTGGCCTGGCGTTTATTCGCAAGCTGGCTGCCTGGGCTGTTCTATTTCCGCGAAACCAAAAGCATTCACTTCCTGCCGATCCTGTTCAGCCCAAAGGAGCTGAAAGAGCAATTAGAAACCAGATTGGCCCCCCTGCAACAACCCAAGAAAAACAGCAATCCTTAACAGAATCTCTGCTCACGACGGAAAAACATGGGGAAAAAAGAGAATTATTCAGGCTGAACTGATGTAAGAGCTGCGACCATCCAAAATTCGATTATGAAACAAATGGAATTTGTGAAGAAGGTTGCTCCCCAATGGTTTGGGTACGAATCAGTGCAATACAAGCGCTATTTGAAGTCAAAAGAACAGAAGTTGTGCAAAGCATTCGGCCCTGAATGGCGCGAGGTAATCCTCCAAAACTCCCACCATCCTGACGAGCGTTGACCCAACTCACTAATGCTGGGATCGCAGATGGCATTGGTCGCCATAGACAATCTTTGAAAACAAGTGCAGCAGGCATGCGGCCTGCTTCTGCCCTTAACCTTTGTGAGATTGGCGATTAGTTTCCCCATCTCTTGTGGTATATCTCACTCCTTCTCACTCCATTTCAATCAAGAAGGTCCAGAAGAGCACATCAAAGGGATCGGAAGTCTAGATCAAGCCACAGAACTCACCCCCGATCAATCATCAATTTCAAGAGAACAACAAGGTCCCAATTCTCAGCAAGAATCACCACCAAATCCTTGTTACACCTTTCCGGCTCACATCGAGTATTTTCGAGGTCCTCGATGTAACGTGCTGCATCAAGTGGGCATGACAATCAAAGCAATGCATGGACACTTTTCAAGCAGCCAACGAAGGCTTCCGATGTAGCCATGCTGACGTGAGCTGGGCACAAGCCATCAGCTGACCCCTTCCACATCTGATTTACACCAACAGAGCGTAGCGCAAAGCCTTAGATGTGTTGCAGTTTCAGGAAAGTTGAACGATGACCTACCACCCAAACCCGTGATCTAATTGTTGAGAGCTAGGCAAAAGTTAGACCACTGAGGCACCACCATGGAGTGGAGTGAAACTTAAAAACGACTAGGCCTTGATCTGATCAAGAGACAATATTGAGGTAAATCGATGTTTTATAGCAAGACATTTGATGGGAGCATTGGATTTTGCTCTGCAGCAGGATCGTAAAAATCGATACTGGACGGCTTCAATTTGGGGGCTCCTTGAAGATTGGCGAGCAGGCCTCCCTGGCGACCAAGACCTGGCTTGGAGCCATTCGCATTAAAATGGATATCTCCAGTCTTTTTATTATAAATGAAATTAGCTTCTTTCGTGCCGAGCTTGGAGACATTGCGGTTTCTTGTTTTCAGCAATTTGACGCCTTTCTGATTTTGGAAAGATGATTTATGATCAATCAATATCTTGTCGCTCTCTTTATGATTAAAGTCAGCAATAGTGTCGTGTGTTTTGTTTTTTCTGGTTTGTCGCGAAGGCTTGAAATAAAAGATGTCAGCGCCTTTGCCGCCAGCCAAGTGATCATAGCCTTTTCCACCATCCAGGAAGTCATCGCCGGCCAATCCGAGTAATATTTGTCTGCCAGATCTGCCAATCAAGCTGTCATTATCACGACTGTTTCCCTGAATGGTGTTTGAGTCCCAATGGTTCAAAACTTTTTCTTCAACCCATGGCATCGGGATGAAGGGAGCCTCGTAGATTGCGAGTGTCACATCTTCAGGATGAAGATCATCTGATTGGCTGGCAATAATGTCTGCAGCTTCATTCAGAAAAGCAATAAAATTATTATAATCTAAGGCGCTAAGTCCATCAAATGTTCCTGCTTTAGAATTGATATCTTCCATTGAACTTGGCTCTATATCGTTCAGAGTTGATGTGATAATACTGTCAGCAACATTGGATTTAATCCGATCGCTGAGGCGGGGAGATTCTTGCACCCTCTTTTGATTTGTACTTGAAAGGTTTTCAAGGGAAAATGTTGGGATTCCACCCTGTGGAGTTTTGGCATCAGCGCCGTGCTGCGTGATATCAACTGGCAGATAATACGGTTCGTCCAGATGTGGCGGACCCCAGCTATCAGGACAATTCTCCGGATCTTTGACGCAGACTTCTGATGGCTTCCCTCCTGAGGGATAGTCATGATTTGCAAAGACTGCAGCCAGCTCTTGAGGATGGTCTCGATAGTAGCGGTAGACAGTGTCAATCGCTTGAGGAGCAAAGATAATATTTTCGGGATCATTATCTCCCTTAACCGATGATTTCAAACCGAACCAATTCAAACTATTTCCACCTCCTTGAATAGCATTGTTCGAGTTTTTTAGCGTTGCTGCAGGGTCGTCCCCTAGAGCTTCCGTCATGGTCTCTAGCGCAGGAAACTCTACGAGCATTTCATTACGTGTCTTCCCTTTTACAGACTTGTTGATGGAAAAACTTCCAGGCTGAAATTCTAATTCACCGAACCAATAGTTCTCCGCAAAAGCGTCAATTGAGCCAGCGCTTTTTTTCTGCCATGCACTGGTACGATAATTAATAAACCCCCATGGGTAATGCTTACTAAAATCGGATAGGTTATCAGGATTTGCCTCTTCATGAGAATACTTCGTCGCCTCTTTTGGCATGTATTCATTCCACAGCCACTTTAGATACCCAACTCCAACACTGTTCTCGGGCTTGAGATACTTCCCTGTTTGAGATGATTTATTCTTGGTCCCATAGGGCGTATCTTCTTGGTACTCACCACCACCTTCGTGGTCAAATTCCAGGCGAGTAAATTTTTTCCCGCCTGGATTCGTCGTTTCCGCATTCTCGTTCAAGTTTTCAATCATCATGAAAACCTGGTGCATATTATCCAAGGCCTTCGTAATTCCATCGCCAATGGTGATGTTGTCTTTGCAGTTGCGGAGACTCTCGCCGCATCCACCATCAACAGCATCCAAATCTTCACCCATCCCTGCTTCATCATAAACATGCCAGGGATATTTGGGATTTGCATATGGAATAACACCTGCCTCCACTGAATCCGGCAATTTATTCAAAAAGTAAGTGATAATCCATGGCGTTATTTGACCTTCACTTCCGTTTTTCCTGGACTCGGAGGGTGGATTGGGATCGACGTAATTGTAGGCGCCGTGTGTGTCAGAAACGTAATCTCCGATATGAAAATATACCGTAGCAACCCTTGAATTGCTGATAAATTCCAAGACCTTATTGCAGTATTTCTCGAAATTCGCTTCGTCAACAGAGTACCAAGGCAGACCAAAATTGGTTAAAGAGATTTTTGGTACGAGCGCTTGTGAAGCCCTGCGATTATTCCCGGTCGGCATAGCCTTGGTTGCATCAAGAACTCAATGATCGTCATCTTTGCCGCCGGCAATCAGCGAGTAGAGAATTTTTTTCACTTTGATTGAGCGTTCTGTTTCTTTTCTGGCTTTATATGGACTAATGCCGAATCAATTCAGTCGCTCCCACAACTCCGCTGATCAAACCGAGGTCTTGACATGGATAGCGACGCCATCATTAGAGGTTGCAGCGTCCAGTTGAGCGCGTCGGTTTCGGCGCAGGGGTCCGCATCCCCGGCAAGCCACTTAAGGCACGGTATAGGAACAAAAAAGAAACGCCAAAGTAACGAAATAGCTCCAAGCCTAATTGGCATGGGTCGGCTGATCGTGAACGCCCTGCCGATTGACTTGAATGGGTGATGTGACGACATCAGGCAAAGCAGAGATGCCCGACGACACCGATCTGAACCCTGCCGAGCAGACCAGCAGCACGTCTGATGCGCCTGAAGCCGAACAGACCAAGACTTCTCCTGCTGAACCGCTGCTCCAACTCGCGCTGAAAGATCTGCAGGCTCGCCGCGATGCACTTGACCAAGAGATCCAAGACTTAACCCAACGCAAGCAGCAGCTCGAGGCCGAATTGAAGGCGTCCTTTGCAGGCCAATCCGATGCGATCGCCAGGCGAGTCAAAGGGTTCCAGGAATATCTGGGCGGCGCATTGCAAGACCTGGTTCAGTCAGTGGAGAGCCTCGAGCTTGTGGTTCAACCATTAGTGGTCCAACCTTCACCGTTGGATCAATTGGATCAACAGGCAGCCTCCAGTCAAGCCAGTTCCGATGCACCAATCGCTGCGGCCGTCGCCGTCGCAGACACGTTCAAACCGGATGCGCGGTTGATCCGCGATGCCTTGGAACGCTTCCAACAGCAACCAGATGTTTATGCCGATCCCTGGAACCTGCGTCGCAGCATCGACGCTCGGGATATTGGACTGTTGGAAGACTGGTTCTTCAACCAAGGAGGGCGCGGAGCCCAGCCCAGCCGGGGGACTCGTCCTCGCAACATCCTCGTGAGCGCGGCTCTGATTGCCATCGTTGGAGAGCTCTATGGAGAGCAGTTCCAATGTTTGGTACTGGCCGGTGGACCAGAGCGACTTGGGGAATGGCGACGAGGCCTCCAGGATGCGCTTGGCCTCGGACGAGAAGACTTCGGCCCCAACAGCGGCATCGTTCTGTTTGAACGACCAGAAGCGCTGGTGGAGCGCGCCGACCGGCTAGAGGAACGCGGAGAAGTGCCGCTGATCTTGATCGACGCAGCCGAACGCACAATCGAGATTCCCGTGCTGCAGTTCCCGCTCTGGCTGGCCTTTGCGGCAGGGCCAAGCGAACGCTTCGAAGACGATGATTTCTTGTAAGCGATCAGCCCTCCCAGGCACCAGCACAAGATGCTGAACCAGCTGTTGCTGCTGTGATCAGCTGCTCCAATCTGTGTTGACATCTCCGTGTCGTGATCGCACTCAAGGCGGTGAGCTGTGCTTCAGTTCCGGCACGATTCAGTTCCGGCGACTGTGACCCTGATCTTGACAGCGCTGCTCCTGTTAGCCGTCGGCTACCTGCTGGGGTCGATCCCAAGCGGGTTTCTCGCCGGACGATGGCTCAAAGGCATCGATCTGCGCGACTACGGATCGGGCAGCACCGGTGCCACGAACGTATTGCGCAACGTGGGCAAAGCGCCTGCGCTTGTGGTGTTCCTGGTGGATGTGGGCAAGGGGGCTCTCGCCGTCTTGCTGGCAAAGAGCTTCGGGATGAGCGCCTGGCTGCAGGTACTGGCGGGACTGGCGGCCCTGGCCGGTCACATCTGGCCGATGTGGCTGGGCTGGAAGGGTGGTAAGGCGGTGGCGACCGGCTTCGGGATGTTTCTGGGCCTGGCCTGGCCGGTGGGGCTGGCTTGCTTTGGATTGTTCATGGCCGTGATCTCGATCTTCAGGATCGTGTCGCTCTCCAGCGTGGTGGCCGCCATCGGCCTGCCGGTGCTGATGGTTATTTCGGGCGGCAGCAGCGCCTATGTGGTGGTGTCTTTGGTGGCCAGCCTGATGGTGCTCTGGCGACACCGCAGCAACATCCAACGGTTGATCGCTGGCACGGAGCCGCAGATTGGTCAGAAGGCCTGATCCATTTGGTGGACTGTCGGCTTGACCGGAGACAAACCCTGCCCAACCAGCGAGTTAGCTAAGTCGAACTAAGCTTGGTTGAGTCTGCGGAGACGTGCTGTGACGACTGTCAACGTGCATCAAGCCAAAACCCAGTTGTCGCGTCTTCTCCAGCAGGTGGAGGCCGGAGAAACGGTCGTCATTGCCCGCGCTGGTAAGCCTTCAGCGCAATTGGTGCCGATCAACGCTCACCCAAAAGGGTTAAAGCCGCCTGGGGCCATGCGTGATCAGATCAGCATCGGAGACGATTTCGACCTGCCTCTTAATCGGTTGTTCGACGGCGACCTTGAGCCATCCAGCACTGAACAGCCATGAGTCGTGTGCTGCTGGACACCCATCTGCTGCTGTGGTGGCTGAAGGATGATCCGCGCCTGCCCACCGGCCTGGTGACTGAACTGCAGTCAGATCGGCACAGAGTCCTGATCAGTCAGGCGTCGCTTTGGGAGATGGCCATCAAGATGAATCTTGGCCGTCTGAGCGTTGACCTGACGGAATTGGAGCAACAGATTCCAGAACAGGGCTTTCAATGGTTGTCGATCAGCAACGAACACCTACTGGAAGTGGCCCAACTTAAAACCATCGAGGGGCACCGCGACCCTTTCGATCGTTTGCTGGTGGCCCAGAGCAGGGTTGAACCGTTGCTGCTCTTCACCTGCGATCAAGCTCTGAAAGCCTATGGATCATGCGTACGGCTGATGTCATAAAAAACACGACCAAGAGGAGGATTGTCTCGGGTTCATTCAGCCAAGGTTCTCCCGTTCATCGCGGCATTCAACCCGTTCATCGCGTTATGCAACCGTCGACTGAGATATCCATCGTTGGCGTTGACAAATAGATAGGGCCCTTTCAGCCCATCGACCAGGACGGTGGTGATCGCATCATCGTCAAAGCGAGCCAGAAGTAGACCAGCGCTGATCAACCTTTCCAGGTAGAGCGTGGCCTATCTCTCCATTTCAATCAACGTTTCAACCTTGGAAATCGGGAAGATTGAAGCTCTTGAAGAACTCGTAAGTCCAGCTGCTATCGCTGTTGTCGAAGGTTTGGCGATCGAACAAGTTGGTGTAAATGCGTCGATAGGCAACACCTTCGTCATCCCCAAGACCAATCGCCTCCACCTGCAGCTGAATGGACGGGTCGATGAACTCATCAGCCATGCGATCCAGGGTGTTATTGAGCCGTCGGCGAGTCTTTGGCCACTGGTTGACCCCATTGTCGTCCGGCACGTAATGCCAGGCACCTGAGCTGTCATAAAGCAGACCGGAGGCGGTGATCGCATCACCACCGAGAGAGTCCGGAATAGGAATAGCCAGTCCATCACCTTTCCCCTTGCGGTTGTCCCACCAGGAGCGTCGCTCTGGCCGACCGTCTGTGGTCATCACCACGAAGGTGCTCTCATTAGGGTCGATGTCACCACGACGCAAACGGCGTTCCAGAAGGGTTTGTAGCCCATCGAGTGCGCCGAGCATCTCGGTTCCTGAATAGAGATTCGAGGCCTCGGTTCCCTTGCCTTTAAACAAGTCCTTGGCTTGCGGCTCGGGAAGATTACGCTCAACCCAGGTCGCGTTGCCCTCGATCTTGTCTCCGTAAATTCTGTTCGGCGTGGTCGTGAGCAGGATTCGTTCAGCGATGGCGGATCCCTGCACAGGCACAGTTCCGATACCGTCCGAGCTGATCACAGACTCATCGGCATCCACCACATAGCCGAAGGTGATCTGATTGACGATAAGATCACCGGCCTGACGACCGTCGTTCGGATTATCGACCAGCTCGTACTGCCTAAGGGTTTTCGCGAGGGAACTGGTGGAGTTGTTGAGGATCGCATCGGTAGACGCATCTCCAAAGCTCTGGAAGGCATCGTCTCCCTTGCGCCGGAAACCATATCCAGCTCGCTCGGCGGCCTGCTCAAAAGCATAGAAAGCAATTCTGTTCTGCGCTTCAAGTCGAGATGCCGTCGAAGAGTTTTGTGTGGACGGATCGCTTCCAAGCATCGACGTTGAATTGTCCATCAACAGAATCAGGCTGGAATCAGGCAATTGCGGGATGCAATCCTCAGTGGATAAAACAGCCGTGGCTTCAGCACTAGAAGGCCCATTGCTCTCCTTGATGGTGAGGGTGAGCGCTTCGGTTTCATCGATCACCGCATCGGCAGTGACCGACACATCAATGTTGATCTCTGAAACACCCTCACCAGCCTGGATCACCCCCTCGCGTCGATTCCTATCCAGATCCTTCGACACCACATCTCCGTCCGGGGAGCTGTAGGTGATCCTGATGTCGTAGTTGCCTCCCTCGAAACCGGCGGACGTGAAGGCATAGCGATAAGCATGACGACCGGAAGTATCGGGATCCAAGGTCACCTGGTAGCTGAAGTCAGCTTCCACCCCCGCATCACCGGCATCAAAGCTGCAGGAGGTAGTGACATCCACGTCAATCACTCCAGGGTCACAGCGTCCGCTGCCATCGGCTGCCGACACGCTTCCGACCACGCCGGTGCCAGGCACAACGCCCCCACCGGCATCCGGCTCACCCACGGTGAGGGTGAGCGCCTCCTCACCAGTGAGTTCGCCATCGGTTAGCACATGAAATGTTGCCAGAGCTTTCTCAACACCCTCACCAACACGAACCAGGCCGGACGTGTTGTGACCACGCAACACCTCCACATCGATCGCCGCGCCATCCGGATCAGTGATGGCGATGGGCTGAATGGAATAGTCAGCCAGCAGCGATATGTTCTCCACACCCAGCTCATAGCCATAGAGAGTTGGAGCCCCAGGATCAAACGTCACCGCAAAGCTGAACTCAAGGTCCTTCCCCGCATTCGGATCAGCGAGTTCGCAGTAGCCGAGTCCATCGACATCAAGCACAGAGGAGGGACTGTCGCAATCATGGATCGCGAGGCTGGCAACGCCGGCCGCTTTTGACGCGTCATTACTCACCGTCAACTTCAACGCCTCTTCACCAGTGAGGCGTTGATCGGACTGGAGCGTGACAGCCATTGTGAAATCGTCGACACCAGCAGCCACATCGATCGTTCCTCGGCCTCGACCGGGGGTAAGCACACTGACCTCTGATGCCGGGCTAAGCAGAACATCGGTAATGGAGTAGTCCTGACCGGAACCAAAACCGGATCCCTTGAACAAGTAGTCGTAGATCTCATCAACACCGGCGGGGCTGAGGTCGACATCGAACGTGAACGTCGCCTGATTGCGCTGCAAGAGCCCTTCCCCTTCACAGGCCGCCTCCCCAGTCACAGACTTCACTTCACCAGAAGTCGGCCCACAGTCATCCTCATCCAAAACGGCATCACCTGACACCCGGCTCCCCTCATTGCTCACCGTCAATTCCAGGCCTTCGTCTCCGGTCAGCACATCAGCTGATTTCACAACAATATCCACCTCAAAATCGTTCACTCCAGCAGGCACAATCAACGTCCCGGATTGGCCACCATCCTGTGACGATTCAACGGTGACGCCATTCGTCAACGCAACAGTCTGAACCTTGTAACCGCTCTGGCTGAGTGCACCCAATGCCGCAAATTCATAGTTGTATTTCTGCTCTAAATCTCCTGCTGGGTCAAAACTGACCTCAAACGCGAAGACCGCATCTTTCTTACTCCCTGTCTCTTCAATCTCACACGCCGCATCGCCTTCTACCGTCTCGACCTTCCCGATCACAGGAGC
>NZVB01000006.1 GCA_002701375.1 Cyanobium sp. NAT70
AAGCTGTTTAATAAGTCTCACAAATTCATTAGAAATGAAATAGTCCCGACCTTGGCCTGGAAATTAAAATGGCGCATCTAAGGAATACGAAACAACCCCGTCAATTTGGCGGGGCTTTTTATTGCAGAAACTATGACTGTAGCGACATGCCCCAGGGCAGCTGGTCAGAATCGTTCGATGCCTCGCTACCAGCCAGACCCCAGAAAGCACCAGGTCAAACCCAGAGGTGAGGGGTGTGAACAGCAAAGGCGGCAGTGCAGAGAACTTACGAATCAGATTTCTGATGCGGCTTCGCCGTCGCGGCTGATTTTGCGTGGCTTCCAAGGCGAGTTGTGGTCAGGTATATTTGCCCAGGAGTATTTGAATGGTAGGCAATTTAATAGATGCATTTCCCATATATCTGACGTGCAATCCCATACATTGGACGGATTCGTGGAATGGCGTAGGGATAAATCCTTGAAGATAACAACTGGTCAGGAGGGAACTCTCAAGTGCTCATCATTAAACAAATCAATAAGACAGGTTCGTGCGTTCTGGAAATATCTGCGAAAAAAACAGCTAACTTAAGTAGACTTGAACTTGATGGAGATCTCAACCCGTCATGAGGAAGAGAGAACGCGGAATGTTGCGTTCACTATTGAAGATCACGACGAGATATCGCACGAGCTACTACGGATGTCGAATGAAACCCAAGGAGAACTAAGAGGACTTCTGCCTGTTCAGCAATACTTCCGCAAGATGTTTAATACCTTGTTTGATACGCTGATCGATGCATGATTACGCCCGCAACAGGCGACAAACATTTTCGAATGGCGGGATATCGCTCATGTGACTAGCAAAATGGTTACATCCAACGGTGATGAACGGCGTTGCAGCTTACATATTCGGAATCTGACAGGGAAAGGTAGTAGAAAGACTGAGTGTGAGGCGGGATTAGTCTTAAAATTGTGGATGATTTACGTCAGTGACTACAGAAAGCGAGTAGGTCTGCGGAAAATGCAAATGACCGACCTAGTTTTCGGCAATCCAGGAACTGATAAGCCCTATCCCTACTCACAATTAAGCAGATACTTCCGTGGTGTGCTGCGGAATGTAGGAATGGACGGCAATGGCTACACGATTCGTAGTTGTCGGAGCTTCTGCGCCATAAGATGGCTAGCATATGGGTATGCACCCTACCTAATCAGCAAGAACCTGGGTCATACGGAGGCAGTTCTGCGGAAAAACTACGAACGACTGAGCGAGGAAGACCTTATGGCAGAGTTTTTCGGTGATAAACGCGGATGATTGCGGCGATGAAAGTCCTACCTACCGCTGATAATTACCGATAACTACCGCTTACTACGGTGTATCTACCGTGTAACTACAGTTAAACAGCAGTTCAACGACTGACTTACAAGCAGGGCGCAACGAAACTTGCTGTGACTAACGGGGGCTGACTGTGTCCTAAATAAAACAGAACAGCCGCACGTTCTTTATGGGCGATTCGTTTTCGGCTTACTTATTCCAAGAAAACAGACAGCGCCATTCTCCATAAGTACCGCCTAATTGCGAAATGTAATTAAATAATGTAGGTGCAATGGGCCAGATCCCCTGATATAACTGCGATTGTGAGTCGCTGGGTCGTCAGTAGTAGCATTCGTCGGCACGGATACGTTACACTTTGGTTCAAAGCCTTTTGATATCAAAGGATTTGCCTAGGGCACGGGATATGAAATAGCCCGATAAGAATGGGTGTCACTAACTATATGCAATCACGACCTGTATTCATTGGTGATTGTATTTAGTTTCCCTGCTTGTAATGCAGCAGTTAAAGCATGCGGCACCCGATAGCCGTATGTATGTATAACATTCTCATGAACGGTGGTGATACAAATGCCATTGCATACTCAAGGATTGTTTGAAGAATAATCCACCACAATATGTCCTATTTTGCAAGCCTATAGTCTCTAGGTAAGACTGCGCTATCAATAGAGTTTAATTAGATACTTCTACAATGGATGTATGGGACAAATACTAAACCGATGACGGTCCTGGTTATCCGGTAAGCAAGGACTGATTACAGCTACCAGACATAATATCTGGGACACTTTTAGAACTGATAATGGTTTGCATTGCGACTGTACGGCGGCTGGCCCTGTGATTAATGACCTTGATTTGAATGACATCATGGCTTCTAATTACATGCTCAGCTAGTGGTCGTACTACGTCTGCCCTTCTAAAATGTAAGAGAAACGACCTCTTTTTACGATTTGACCGCTGAAATCTGTTGCGCTGGAAGGGATTATAAGCCATCCAATCCATCTGTAGAAAGAAAGAGAAAAAGATGGTTGTATAACCTTGTTGTCTTCATTGTGCATGCTCAGGCACCTCGTCAGTACCCGCACCACATTTTTTGTAAATTCCATTCACAGCCCAATTGGTTTTCACACTTGCTTCACCGTTATCAAGCTTGACAAACTCGTCAAACGGAATATCTGCTGAAACAAAATGCCAAAGGCAATTGCAATACTTTGATGAAAAGCCAGGAGACTCAGAATCTCTTTTAACCTTTGGAATGCAGCTGCTCAGGAAGTTATGCTTTTTATTTTCAGTGTAACCAGCCGCTCTGCTATTTCCGCCACACAAGAGAAGAGAGAGAGTAAACAAAAGCCAAACACAAGCAGTCTGCCATTTCATAACTCAAAGCATTATTAATTTGATGTTAGACCGACTGAACTAACAAGACAACACTGAGCACCTACATTCCATTCCGGTATGAAACTGTCTAGACAAGTGGTCTCAACGTCGTAGGTATCGGTGGAACGGGTTTAGCAGCACTAGCAGCATGGGGTTTATTGTCTGACGAAGGTGATTGGTATCCCGTAAGCAAGGTTGCAACCACTTCGTATTACCGGCACGGGATGGAAGTTGAACCTTGTTTCCCGGTGGTGAAGTGTATAACGATGTAATGGGAAGCAAGGGGCGAGGTGAAATGATCGACAGGAATTTGCAGACGATTAGAGTTACCCCCGTTGAGCGGGGTGGTGTGCTGTTGAATCCAAATGTAGTGCGACGGGATAGACACTACCGATCTTACGCAAGTCGCAAGTTCAAAGGACTTATCTGATGTGATGCAGGTGGGCGAGCACAATTGTTAGCAAGACTAAGCGATAGATAAGAACGCCAGACTTACAAGCAGGCAGAGAAGAAACCACGCACCGTCCTGGCAAGCAATTCATTCCCCGTGACTCCTCAGGCCCCCCTCAGTCCAACTTCTACAGCCATACGGAGTCTTTGAAGTGAGTCCGAAGGCTGGCTTGAGTCTCTCCCATGCAAAAAATGAACAGTTAGCAAGACCTTCTGGATTGCCTGCAATATGCTTGTGCGGTCGAGTGGTTGAATCTGATACAGAGTGTCCTGGCGTGACAATAAGCGGAGTGACGAAACGCTAAAGCCTGCATTAGAAGTCCAATATTGAGCTTAGGGTTTTTAAAAAAAGTCAGATGAAAATTCCTAAGCAAATTTTTCAAACCCATAAGAACCGCGTTGTCGCAGAAGATTGTGTCAAAAGCTGGTTGCATCAGGAGGGATTTAAACATTATTTTTACGATGATATGCAGCTTGACAAGTTTATGCAAAACCAGTCTAAAGAGGCTTATAGAGCCTTTCGTGATGTTTGGGCTCCGGCTGTTAAGGCTGATCTTTGGAGATACATTGTTTTGTATGAAAATGGAGGGATATACGCCGATGCGGACATCAAGTTGATTGGAAATCTTAAAGACTTTATTTGTAGCGACAGTGAATTGATAGTTGTGTACGATGACCTAAGGCCTTGTGAAAATCTTTTTCAGGGTTTTATTGCTTGCGTAAAGGGGCATCCTGCTCTGAAGGAAGCGGTTGATTTGACGATTAGCAATATCCTGCACAGGAGATACGAAAGAAGTAGAGATGCCAAACACAATGTTTTCATGATCTCAGGACCATCGATGTTTGGAGGTATTGTCAAAAAATACCAATCCACTTACTTGCTTCATCAGGTTGATAAGGTTGATAAGATATTGAGTCAATCTGGTGACACGTTAATGCTTGCTCAGTGCCTCAAGGGTTGCCCTGAAGATCACTATGGTAACTTGAAGTATATCTACAAAGATAGCCCATTTGTTCCTTGGCGTATTGAATCTGGCCAATAAATTTAATGTTGCCTGAATTTCGATTGTTCTATATTTTCTATTTTTAATTCTCTGTCTGTCCTCCTCCGTCTAGGGTATTTATTTATCTTGTTTATAGTGAGTCGTGCGGTTAGTGGGGTTTTTTCTAAGTGCTTGATGAGACCATTGTCATAGCAAGGATTGTCGTAAGAGAAAAAATCACAAAAAATCCTCTCGAAATGAGAGGACAATCAACCAAACAAACTAAGAAAGTTATCGAATTGTGATTCAATCAAAGCCTAAGATGTTTTACAAGAAGGCATTGACGACAAGGTGAGTAGATTCAATCTCAATGTCAACTTCATTTTAACTTAATCTCTCTTCTTCTTGTACAGTCCATTCGCTAAGGTTTTTTAGACTTGCGCTTTTCAGATGCTTCCCTCAGTTTGTTGATCGTATATGACATCTCCTTGATGATTTGTTGCTGGGCATCATCAATCTTTTCATGCGCAACGAAGATGTCCTCCAATGAGCAAGCATAATGTTTTAAAAAGGCTTGTGCCTCGTTTTTAAGTAATTGGGTTTTATGTCTCGGAGGTGATGGACTGAATGCCCCGCCTTGCGATGCATCCATCGTCGTTCGCTCTTCTGCTTCTCACACCCCCCGGTAGAGGGAAAGAGCGCCTGAAGAAATCAGCGCTCAATCACCGCAATGGGGAAGCACAGCTTTTTAGTGGTATATCTGTACTATCTCGATGGATGAGCTTCCTTGGGTTGAAGAAGGCGACCTCCAGGGCTGGAAGGGCGAGAAGGCCTGCAGTACCTGCGAATTCTTTGGGTACTTACCGACCAATCAATGTGGTGTGTCGAGCTACTGCTTTCTCAGGCGAGGTCGACTACCGACCGGACTTCAGTTGAAGAAGCGATGCGAACACTGGCGCAGGACCTGCTAACGCATTTTAATTATGAGAAAACAAACTAGATTGACAACAAAATTCCTAAGAGCACTCTGGGTAGAATCTTCCTTGCAATAGGTGGCACTGTTTCTTTAGTTTTCGTTCTAGCTATCGCCAAGATCCTACTTCACGCGGAGAAGGGGCAGGAGTATATGACGTGTCTAAGTCATAATAATATCTTGTCGGGTAAATATTATGATGTCCAAAAATATAAATACAAAGCAGATTGGGCAACCTATTGGGACGAAACAGAAGAGGCCAAGCAATACCGAGAGTACGAAGAAATTGCGTATGAGAGATGTAAACATCTCGTGAGAGAGTGGGAGTGGCTCTCTTTGATTGAGTTCCAGGAGTGGGCGCAGGACTTTGATTTCCAGGAGTGGGCGAAGGAGTGGTTGTAGAAGCCAGCTTCAATGAAACATCAACCAAAAACGCGAATGCTTGCGCGACCGAAACCCAGAAGCAGTTATGAATACGAACGTCTGTACTGCCTACCAGGGGAGACTTGGGCAGAATCACTCGAGGTGTCCAATGTCCGATGGGTGTCCAACTCGAGGAGCCGAACCCAGTCGGTAACTACAATGTGTGACGGCTGACAACTCCGAAAAACGCCTCAAATTCAGGGGTGTCCAATAAGTGTCCAAGTCAGTCATCACCCCAAAACCCCAGTCATACCAAGGCTTTTTCACAAGAGAGACAACCATATGTTTTTCCAGGACATCATTAGTACGTTGAATCAATTTTGGGCTGCACAGGGTTGCGTGCAATTGCAGCCTTACGACACGGAAAAAGGTGCGGGGACGATGAGTCCTCACACCGTTTTGCGCGCGATTGGTCCTGAGCCATGGGCTGTTTGCTACCCGGAGCCCTGTCGACGGCCAACCGACGGACGTTATGGGGATAATCCCAATCGTGCTCAGCATTATTTTCAATATCAGGTTCTAATTAAGCCCTCACCAGATCGTATTCAAGAAACCTATCTCGCTTCACTTCAGGCTCTTGGGATTCGACCTCAAGATCACGATATCCGTTTTGTTGAAGATAATTGGGAATCTCCTACTTTAGGCGCTTGGGGTGTTGGATGGGAGGTTTGGCTGGATGGTATGGAAGTGACCCAGTTCACTTATTTCCAGCAATGTGGAGGTATTGATTGTAAGCCAGTTTCGATTGAGATTACTTATGGCTTGGAGCGCTTGGCGATGTATTTGCAGGATGTCGAGAGTATTTGGGATCTTTCTTGGAACGAAAATTGTTCCTATGGTGATATTTGGTTGCCGTTTGAGAAGGGCCAATGTCATTTCAACTTTGAAGGCTCAGACCCAACACGTTTGAAGCAGTTGTTTGCACTTTATGAAGACGAAGCTTCCGATTTGATTGCAAATCAATTGCCTGCTCCGGCTCTTGATTTTGTTCTTAAATGTAGTCATACATTTAATTTGCTAGAGGCACGTGGTGTGATTTCTGTTACTGAAAGAACAGCAACAATTGGCAGGATCCGTAATCTTGCTCGCAAGGTTGCAGAAGCTTGGCTTGCCGAGCGCGAAGCCCTTGGTTTCCCTTTGCTGGATCGGGGGAATGCTTGACATAGCCGCTTGATCAGAGCTGAACCGTCGTTGGTCTGTCCAGGCAATTGCCGTCGTTCTGTTTGCTCTGTTGTTGTTGCGCGGTTTGATCTGGGGTGCGCCTCTCCCGTCGAGCTCAGATCCCTCGCACTTGTTGGCCACACGACGAGACTCGACTGTTGAGCTGGTTGGGCAGGTCCTGGCTGATGCACGCCGTTTTGATGATCGTTGTGTAGCAAGGCTTGATGTTTTTCGGATTGATCGGTTGCGCCGTTCTGGCCGATCGGAGTTGATGCTTCGACCCTGTGCAAAGCGTCCGCTTCAGGGTTGGATCGTCCAGGTGAGAGGCCAACTGCGAGAACCGATCTCTGGTCCTCATTCGTTGTTGCCAGGCTCTGCGGAACGTTTGGCAAAACATGGCATTTGGAGCCGTCTTGACGCTGAAACTTTTTCGGTCTTACGCCAACCCTGGACACCGATTGCGACGGCCCGACGCAGGATCGCTCAACGTTTTCACGACATCGCTGGCGAGGAACGAGGAGGCCTGATGTCTGCTCTGGTTCTCGGCAGTGCTCAGTTTCCAGTTGGGGATGAGCTGCGTCAGGCGTTTCGTATCGCGGGCCTCTCTCACTGCCTGGCGGCATCGGGTTTTCATTTGTCGGTCTTGTTGGCTGCCAGCCTCGCAGTGAGTCGTCGTTGGCCTCGTTTGCTCCGGCTCAGTTTGGCGGCTTCCTCGCTGTTGATTTTTCTGCTTTTGGCTGGTCCTCAACCCTCTGTAGTGAGGGCCGTTCTGATGGGAGCGATCGCACTATTGATTCGCGAATCGTCTCAGCGTGCAAGTGGCTTTGGGGTGTTGTTGTTCAGCTTGTGCGTGATGTTGCTGATTCACCCAGCCTGGGCTGGCTCGATTGGGTTTCAGCTCAGTGCGGCTGCGACGGCTGGCTTGGTGATCACCGCCCCTGCTCTTGAGACCGCTCTCGAGACATGGCTACCGCGTTGTTTGGCGTGCTTGGCACCTGCACTGTCGATCCCTTGTTCAGCGTTGTTTTGGACTCTGCCTCTACAGCTGCTGCACTTTGGCTCTGCACCCCTGTATGCGGTGATCTCCAACCTGCTGGTGTCACCGCTTTTGGCTCCACTGACGTTGCTTTGCATGCTTTTGGCGTTGATCAGTTTGATCTGTCCAAGCTCCGTGCTGAGCTGGCTGATCGTGCCTGCCTCAAGCATGGCCGGTTGGCTGATCGCTCTGGTGCGTTGGATTAGTCAGTGGCCATCAGCACACCTGCTAACGGGACATCCTCAGCCTTGGCTTGTTGGCTTATTCGCCCTTGGTCTTATTCCCTGTCTTGTCCCATCTGCTCAACGTTGGCGAGGGCTGAGTTGGATCTTGCTTCCAATTGGTGTGCTGCTGCACGGATTAGGTCAATTGGGTGACGGTGTTGTGGCGGTATACCACGGACAACATCGCTGGCTTCTGGCTCGACATCATGGTCGTGCCGCCATGGTGAGTCGTTATGCCGACCCCCGTAGTTGCCAGATGGCTGCAAAGCTGGCAGCCGCGCATGGTCACGCTCGGCTGGATTGGATTTTGTTACTTGACCCTGCCGTCGGGGATGGCATGTCGTGTTGGCGCAAGCTTGGCAATACCGTTGCTTCGTCTCAGCAGGGGCGATTGCTGGTCCAACCAGGTCAGCGTTTGGCCAGTTCAGGCTTATCTGTGAAGTTGGCCTCGAGATTGGGCCAGCCGATCGTGCTGCGTGCCGGTCGTCAGCGTTGGAGGTTGATTGCGACTGCACAGTCCCTTGCGGCTCTGCAACAAAGACCAGGACAAGTGGTTGGCAGACGTTGGACTGGAACCTGGCTTTGGTTTCAGCCATCACGTGATCAACGTCGCTGGCTTCTGCAACAAGGTGCTGGTCAGATCAGGGCGGTGAGAGGCTTCGCGGGAAGTTTCGGCAGTTTGAAGCCGGCCCTTTAGAGTTAGATCGCGCCAATGTTGGCGTCGTTGGGAGAGGTGGCAGAGTCCGGTTGAATGCGCACGACTCGAAATCGTGTAGGGGTAACACCCTCGTGGGTTCGAATCCCACCCTCTCCGTTTTTAACAAGGACGTCGAAGGCCGGTGAAAGCTGGCTTTTCTTTAATTGAAAGCTTTCTTGGCAATACCCCACACCGACCTGGGCTGAGGAGAACCGGCACAATACGAAAATTCTGTGTAGGTATTTGTGTAGGTAGACGGTTTTTGCTGTGTAGGTAAAGTCATGCTGTGTAGGTATTGACAGAAAGGTGTTC
>NZVB01000007.1 GCA_002701375.1 Cyanobium sp. NAT70
CGCCGCTACGCGCCGCCCGCGCCGCCCGCGCCGCCCGCCCCGCCCGCCCGCGCCTACATCGCCAGCGCCTTCTGCATCTCCAGCTCCTCCAGCCGATGATTCAGCGTGCCCACGGCGCCGCACAGCGCGCTCGTGAGCCCTGCGTAGTCGACGCTCAGCTCGCCGTTGTCGCCTTGCGAGACGAGCTCCGGCATGACCTCCTGCACCGCCTGCGCCGAGACGCCGCGGTAGCGGCGCTCCTCGCCGCGCGAGGCCAGGTTGTACGTGAGCGAGTCCACCTGCCCGAGCCGCGTGAGGCAGTCCTGGCCGTCCTGCACCTCGATGTTCGTCTTGCGCCGGATGTCCGAGGTGAGCTCGAGCTGCTCGGCCTTCACGTCGCCCTGCACGACGAGCTCGCGCATGTACGTCTTGCCGTCCTGCCCGAAGAGCGCGGCGACGATGCCCGACTGCTGGTCGGCGAAGATCGAGACGCCGGCGTGGCGCACGCGGACGCGGTACGTCTTCGCCGCGTTGAGCGCGTGGGTGCCGCCGCCGGCGTTGGCGAGCTGCAGCTCGCCGCCGCTGCTGAGCGCGGCGACGGTGAGCGTGCGCTCGGGGACGAAGTAGTTCTGCGACGGGAAGTCGAGCTGCTCGTCCGCCGGCAGCGCCGTCCACCCCGTCTCCGTCGATCCGGGCAGCGTGGGGGTCGAGTAGCCGATCTGCCCCTCGCGGATCTCGAGCCCGTTCGCGCCCGAGATGATGCGCGAGCCGCCGGCCGGCGTGTCGAACTGGTTCGGCTCGGTCGGCGCCTTGTTGGGGTCGTTGGGCTCCTCCAGCTCGCCCTCCTCCACGATCACGCCCACCTCGTCGCCGTTGGCGCGGATGGCGGCGATCGTCTTCTCGGTGATGCGGTCGCTGTCGCCGATGAAGTCGAAGAGGAGGTACTCCGCCTTGTCCGCCACCTCCATGCGGTTGCGGCCGCTCGCCGAGCTGGTGATGCCGCCGCCGCCGCCGCCGCCGGCCCCGCCGCTCACCATCGAGCCGGCGCCGATCTTCGAGTCGAGCCACGAGTGGAAGCTGGGCGCGAGCCGGTTGGGGGTGATGCCCGCCGGCGCGATCTGCAGCTTGCCCTGGTCGTCGATCGTCAGCGTGGCGTTGTCGATCGTGTCGAAGTCGGTGTTGGCCGCCTTGAAGATGAAGATGCGCTGCTCGTCCGCGTCGGCGCCCGCGACGCGGACGTGGCGCGCCGTGTTCTCTCCGCCGTGGTTCATCACCCACGCCGTGCCCCGGCCGCGGTTCAGGTTGGCGCCGATGCCCGAGCACACGGCGATGTACGCGCCGTTGCCGACGTAGGCGCTCGTCACCGGCACCGAGTCCGCCGCCAGCGCATCCTGCGTCGTCGGCGCGATGGAGAACGTCTCGGCGCGTCCGTCCATCTCGATGCTGTGCGGCCCGTTGGCGTCGACCTCCGCCGTGTACCACGAGGCGAGCGTGGCGCTGACGGCGCCGCCGACGACGCCCGCGTCGAGCAGCTTCTTATCGTCGGCGGCGGAGATCGTCCACTGCGCGGCGGCGACGCTCGTCAGCGTGACGTCGATCGTGCCGCCGGCGTGCTGGATCTCGAGCACCGAGCCGTCCAGCGCGAGGCCGGCGAGCGAGGCGCTGGCGGCGACGCCCTGCGCGCTGGTGAGCGTGAAGGCGGAGGCCGCGTCGCCCGCCGGCGCCCACTGCAGCGCGAGCGACGCCTCCTGGTAGAAGTACAGCCCGCCCGCCGGGTTCGTCGGCGCGTCGGACCACGCGCCCGCGACGATCTTCTCGTCGGCGCCTCCCCAGTCGTCGGGGCGGCGGAACTGCAGCTTGCCGCCCTCCACCATCACCTCCCACACGCCGTTCAGCGCGTTCGAGGAGCCGACCGTGGTGGGGTTCGTGATGTCGTTCGTCGCCTCGCCGCCCCAGTTGGTGAGCAGCAGGCGGTAGCGGTTGTTGGCGCGCAGCGCGGTGAAGCTGCGCAGCGCCGTGCACTCGTACGCGCCGTCGTTCAGCCCGTCCGAGGCGCCGGCGAAGACGTTGGGCGAGGGGCTGTCGAAGTCGACGGGGCGCATCGCGGGCGGCGCCGCCGCGTCGACCGCGTGCACGACCCCGCCGAGCGCGCCGCCGTCGACGAGGGCGAAGACGACCTTCCACAGCGTCTGCTCGCCGATGGTGATCTCCTCGGCGCTCGTCACCTCGAAGATCGTGTCGGCGGTGCCGTGCCCCTCCGCGTCCGACGTCCAGTAGCTGTTCTTGCTGAACATCGCGCGCGCGGCGAGGGGCGCGTACGCCGTGCCCATCTCGGAGCTCTGCTCGATCTGCACCGCGAGCGGGTCCGACGCGTCGAGGCCGTCGTTGTAGGCCTTGATGTCGAAGAGCGCCATGGCGTCGCCGACGTGTCGCGACGACGCGATGGTGAGTACGGAGCCGTCGGCGTGCGTCAGCGTGAAGGCCGCGGCGGAGGAGGAGTTGGAGGTCCAGCCGTCCTTGCCGTTCAGCGTCGGGCGCAGCGTGTCGAGGAGGAGGCGGCCGTCGGCCTCGTCGCGGACCTTGAGCGACGCGCCGTCGGTGTCCATCCCGACGCTCTCCGCCTTGCCGTCGGAGAAGAAGAGCTTCGTCCCCTCGAAGAGCGCCTGCTCGCCCGTCGCCATCGAGAGGAAGTCGGCGCCCTCATGCGGCGCGACGTTCGCCGCGACCGAGTCCACGTACGCCTTCGAGGCGGCGTACGAGTCCGACTTCGGAATCGCCGAGAGGCCGCCGATCTGCGCGTCGGAGGCGACGACGCCCGACGCGCCCGCCTCGGTGCGCGTGAACGAGTCGTAGAAGATGAGCTCGCTGGTTTTCAGGAGAGAGGTGGCCATGGCGATCGAAAGTTTGAGATTTTGGGGGGTCGATGTCCGAATCGAGTCTGATGGTTTTCTTACCCCTGCCCGGGCAAAAAAAGGGGCGCCCGCGAACGCGCGGCGCGAGACGAGCACGATTTTGGAGGAAGGCATTCCCAATTTGGCGGTTTATGCGTAACACGACGCCACAGCGACGACCGACGTTTGACGCGACGGACCATGCGAAAAAAAGAAAAAAAGGGAGCAACGTGTGGGCACGCACGCGTTCGCGCGTGCTTAGGCGGACGCCCGCTGCGCGAGCAGCAGCTCGCGAAGCTGCTGCTGCTGCTGCGACAGCTCGTTCATGCCGGAGACGAGCACGGCGGCGAGGCCCGAGTAGTCGACGCTGAGCATGCCGGTGTTGGCGTCCTCGGTGACGAGCTCGGGGAGCACCTCGCGCACGGCTTGGGCGCTCACGCCGCGCAGCCGCTTCTCGGGCGCCTCGTCGAAGGTGTAGGAGAGGCAGTCGAGCTCGTTCAGCGCGGCGAGGCAGCCGTCGCCCGCCTCGATGGCGATGTTGCGCTTGAGGCGGCAGTCGGAGGTGACGGTCACCTTCTTGGCCGAGACGTGGCCGGCGCCCGAGACGGAGAAGACCGAGTCGGAGGACGTGCCGAGGTTCAGGAACTTCGTGTCGGCGTTCGCATCGGTGTGCGCGCCGATGTCGAGGTTCAGCGACTTGCCCGTGACCGCGCCGTCCATCACCTGGAAGTCGCCGCCGACGCTGAGCGACTCGTGGATGGTGGCGTTGGCGAAGGACGCCTCGGAGATGAGCGCGCCCTCGCCGCTCTGCTCCTCGCCCAGCGCCACCTTCAGAATCTTCTCCTCCAGGTACTCCACGAAGGAGCCGGCCATGTGCGCCGGCTGCACGCCGCGCTCGTCGGCGCTGAGCATGCTGTAGCCCGCGTAGCCGGTCGACGCCAGCCGCTGCGAGCCCTCGGCGAGCACCATCTGCTGCGTCGCCGAGTCGATGGCGAGCGTGCGGTCGTCCACCGCCGACCAGTCGACGTTCGAGGAGCGGAAGAGCATCAGCAGCGCCTCGCCGCCCGTCGCCGGCACGGCGCGCGACAGCACGTAGGCGCGGCCGCGGCCGAGCCCCGTCTGCGCGTCGGCGCCGACGCCGCCCGAGATCGTCAGGTACGACCCCTTCGACGCGCCGCGGCGCGTCCACTGCACGCCCTGCGCGGGCGCCGGCCGCGTGTTGGAGCGCGCGACGTCGAGCCCGTACAGCGTGACGCCGTCCTCGAACGGGTACGCGGTGGGCGTGCGCGTCGCGCTCGCCGCGTGCGCCGCCGGCGCGTTCTCGCCCGCGCCGTAGAAGGCGACGAGGCGGAAGGTGTCGTGCACGAGGTGCGGCCGCAGCTTGGCGACGTCGAGCGTGAGCGCCGTGCCGACGACGACGGGGTCCTCGCCGAGCGGCTTACCGCCGTCGAGGAAGTCGGCGCCGGCCGCCACGTTGAGCGCGTCGGTGGGGATCTTCACCGGCGCGCCGAAGCCGACGGTGCCGTCGTACGCGTGCAGCCCGTACAGCGTGTACGAGGCGCCGGAGCCGCTGGGCAGCGTGAGCGCCGCGGCGTGGTCGCGCGGCGCCGTGTACATGCGCGCGTCGACGCCCTCGGGCACCGCCGTCGTCAACGCCGCGGGCGTGGCCTCGGCGGCGACGGCCTGCTCGAACTCGGCCTGCTCGCCGAGGTCGCCCCAGAAGAAGCCGTCAAGGCCGCCGGTGCGCCCGTAGTAGTACATGCGGATCTGCGGCTGCGGCGCGTAGAGCGCCGACGCGCCCACGGGCGAGGCGCTCACCCAGTAGTTGTCGACGAGGTCGTCGCCGCCCCAGTCGGCGGGGCGCTTGTACACGAGCGTGTTCGAGTCGGCCGCGCTGCGCTTCACCAGCCACACGCCGTTCGCCGCGTGCGACGTCGTCTGCCCCGTCAGGCTCGAGTTGTCCGAGAGCGGCGTGCCGCCGCCGACGTTGACGAAGAGCACGCGCGACGGCTGCTCGGTGAAGGAGGTGGAGGCCGCCTCGCGCCCCGCCGCCGCGTAGCGCAGCCGCCCCTCGAGGCGGTCGGTCACCGTCGCGTTCTGCTGCGCGCCGGCGCCGATGAAGCGCAGCGTGGCCGTCTGCATGAAGACGGTGCCCTCGGGCGCGACGCCGTCCTTCCAGCCGTCGGCCGTCCACGTGTAGGTCGCGGCGGCGGGATCGCCCAGATCGGACGACCACACCGCGCCCGGCTGCTTCTGCGCCGTCGTGATGGCCTCGGCGAGCACGCCCGTCGACGGGTTGCGGTCGGCGGGCTTGAGCGAGGCGAGCAGCGTCGACGTGTCGACGCCGATCTCGAGCACCGCGCGGCCGCCGCCCGTGCCCTCGATCGCCAGCGCGCGCGTCTCGCCCGAGGCGAGCCCCGCGCGCACCTCGTCGATGCGCGCGAGCAGCTCCTGCGCGTCGGCGTGCGCGACCACGGCGTAGGTCGCGGTGTCGACGAGGCGCGCGACGGTGAGGCCGGAGACGGTCGAGCTCGCGGCGCCGTCGAGCAGCTGCAGCGCGAAGGTGGAGACCGTCGTCGACTCGACGCGCTCGAGGTCGAGCGCGGCGTCGTCCGCGAGACCCAGCAGCGCCTGCACGTCGTTGGCGGCGCCGGTCAGCACGTACGCGCCGCCCTCCTCCAGCGACTGCGCGCGGAAGAGGCGCGAGTTGAGCGCGTACTGCACGTCGTCGCCCAGGTCGAGCGCGGCGTCGGTCGTGAGGCGAAGCTCGGTCGCGGCGGCGTCGACCGCCTGCAGCGCGCCCGCCGCGAGCGTCGCGACCGACGTGTAGTCGAGGACGGTGCCGATGGAGATCGAGGCGACCTTCGCGTCGAAGGCGGCGTCGTCGCCGGCGGCGGGCGTGAAGCGGTAGTGCGCGCCCGCGTCGAGCAGCGCGGTGGCGGTGCTCGTGAGCGTGAGCGCGCCGTCGACCACCTCGACCGTCTGCGCGGTCGCCACCGTCGCGCCGGCGTACGCCGCCGCGTGCGTGACGGTCGTCTTCTGCATCGTCGTCTGCGCGCCGTCGGTGAAGCGGATGGAGGTGCCTGCGGAGGGGAAGGAGGTGACGTAGGAGACCAGATCGCACGCCTCCTTCGGCTCGATGCCTGCGAGGGAGTCGTCGAGGTACTGCTTCGAGACCGCGTACGAGGGCCCGGCGGGCGTTTTCGCGAGCCCGCCGATCTGCCCCGAGCTGCTCAGGTTGGCGTCGGTGAGCTGCTGGTCGTCGTTGTAGAACTTGAGGTAACTCTGCTCGAGCACGGAGGCGGAGGCCATGATGGCGAAGGGTTTGGTCGGCGTGGGGGTGGAACGGTCCGGGAACGAGATTTGTGTTTCTTACTTTTCGGCACCATCAATCTAGGGCTCCTGTGAACGCGCGACCACCCCCGACCCGCCCTGCCGCCGAAGGTCGAAGAGCGCGCCTACGATCGGGTCGCGCGGGTGCAGCAGGCCGACGTAGCCGCGCGCCGAGGGCTCGATCGCCGCGTCCGCCTCCTCCGCGTCGCTCGCCTCCCCCTCCCGCCGCAGCGCGCGCAGCGCGCGCTCGACCGCGTGCGCCGCGGCCGGCGCGTGGCGCGGCCGCAGCGAGACGATCGGCTCGAAGTGCTCGCGGTGCAGCCACGCGATGAGCGCGACGGGCGCGTCCGCCTCCACCAGCTCGGCGGTGTCGTACATCTCGTCGGGGCTCACCAGCACGACGATGCGCAGCCGCAGCACGTGCGCCGCGAGCGCGAAGGTGAGGTTGTCGGCGGGACGGCGCACGTCGCACGCCTCCTCGAAGGCGTCCAAGCCCGTCTCGTCGCCGAAGTCGGCGAGGCCGACGCGCGCGGCGTAGTCCGCCCAGTGCTCGCGGGTCACCACGCGCCGCCGCAGCTCGCGCCCCGCGCGCACGCTCGGCGTGTGCGCGAGGTCGCGGTAGCCGCGCCAGTTGAGCGACGCGGCGAGCGAGTGCCACAGGCACGAGCCGTCGCCGTGCGAGGCGAGGCGCGCGAAGGTGGAGGCGAAGGGACGCGCCTGCAGCACCTCGCCGTCAAGCATCGCCATGCTCCCGCCGCCGCTCCTGTTCGCGCGTGCTTCTTCTGAACGTCGAAAAAAAATGGGGCGGAGGACAACGCGAGCGCCGAGGGCCATCAGCAGGCGCCCCACCAGCCGCCGGAGCTCTCGGGAGGCGGCGGCTCGGCGGAGACCGCCGGGCGCGCGGCGCGGACGCACACCTCCAGCAGCGCGTCGAGTCCCTCGCCCGTCTTCGCCGAGGTCTGCAGCTGCACCGCGGTGGGCGCAGGCCCGAGGTCGGCCTTCGTGCCCACCACCACGACCGAGCGGCAGTCGCTCGCCTCGCGCGCCCAGGGCCACAGGCCTGCGGCGGCGGAGGTGTCGGGGTCGCAGCAGAGCAGCACACAGTCGGCGCGCGCGAGGTACAACGGCAGCAGCGAGCGGTAGCGCGGCTCGCCGGCGACGGGGCCCGTAGGGCCCGCGCCGTATCGGCGGCGTGCCGGTGGTCAGCGCGGTGAACGCCGCGGGCCCTGCGGGCCCCGGGGTGGGCGAACGTGCCGGGGTCCTGTGGACCCGCGAGCGCCGTCGACGGGCCCTGTGGGCCCCGGGGCCCATCAGCGCGATTTTGGCCTTTCTCATCGGAATGGCTATAGGATGAAGTATTTACGTAGGGTCAGAAAACTATTACCACCCCCACCCCTCCTCCACCATGAGCAGCGCGGGGGCGAACTGCGCGTCGAGCGAGTCGAGCATGGGCATCGACGGCATCTCGTCGGGCCGCGGCGCCGGCGGCGCGTCGTGGTTCACGCCCTCGTCGAGGTGCTGCCGCGCCTTCTCGGCCTCATCCTTGGCCTTCTGATTGGCCTTCCGCTCGCGCTCCTCCTCCTCCGCCTCGCGCTGCAGGCGCTCCTCCTCCTCGAGCTTGCGCGCGGCCTCGCGCTCCCGACTCATGTACAGCAGGTAGACGACCACGACGGACGCCGTGAGCGCCACCGCGACGGGCACGAGCCAGCGCTCGGCGGCCGACGACGAGGACGACGACTCCACGACCACCACGGACGCGGCGGGCATGGGCGGGTAGGCGGAAGGGCCCGAAGGCTGCATCTGCATGGGGGGCAGGGCGGGCGCCGGGCTCGAGGGCGGCGCCGGCGGAACGGCCGGCGCGACGGGCGGCGCGACGGGCGGCGCGACGGGCGGGAGCGCGGGCGGGAGCGCGGCCGGTGCCGGCGGGGCAACGGCCGGCGGCGGCGTCGCGAGCAGATCGTGACTCTCCAAAATGTGCCTGAACTTGGCGTGGAGCGACTCCTCCAACCCGGGAAGCGCGGTCGGCGGCTGGGACATCGCACCCGATCCTCGTCCAAATCCTCGTTCTTGTTGTCTTCACGCCAGAAAAAAAACCGAGCGGCGTCGTCGTCGAGGAGGGGGCGCTCAGGCTCAGTTCAGGTGGTCGAACGTGCCCTCGCGGCGCTCGAGGTCCCACCGCGCCAGCACCCAGTGCGGCACCGAGAGGTAGGGGATCTTGTCGTAGGTCGCGGGGTCCCAAACGTTGTAAATCATCGGCGGTCGTTTCTGTAGGCGCCCATTTTTTTCGTCTTCGCCGCCATCACTCGCGGCCGCCGAACAGGCCGCGGGCGATCCACGCCAGCAGCCGACCAAAGCTCTGCAGCACGCCGCCCACCGCGTCGGCGGCGAGGTTGACCGACATGAAGGCCACCGACTGCTGCGCGGCGGCCTTGGGGTTGCGCACGACCCACACGAAGCGCACGAGGATGAGCAGCACGAGGCCGAGCAGCGCGGCGAGCATGACGTCGGGCAGTCGCTTCGTGCACTCCTCCGACTTCTGCTCATCCTTCTTGGCCTCGTCGTCGCTCCCTCTGCACCACACCAGCACGTACACGGGGAGGGCGAGGAGGAGCAGCACGCCGAGCAGGCTGCCGCCCCACAGAAGCGGCGTGCTGTAAAAGTCCTCCTCCGCCTTGATCTGCGTCTCGGCGACCGACCGCAGAAACGACTTCGACTCGCCCGCCGACACTTTCGTTTTTTTGGGGGGCATCGGAAGAGGGCGCGCGGTTTTTCGCTTTTTTGTTCTACGCGTCGATTTTTTTTGGAAATGGTCGTCGTCGCCGTGCTGTGGCTCGCCGCCTGCCTCCTCCTCATCAACGCGCTGTACGCGCCCGTGGAGCGCCTCCTCCGCCAGCAGTACGTCGGACGCTTCGACGCGCTCTCCGCGAACGCGCGCGCGTACTGCGTGAAGAACGTGCTCAAAAGCATCGTGCTGGCCGGATCACTCCCCGCCTCGCTCTACGTCGTGCAGCACCGCATCGTCAAGGGTGAGATGATACACGCCGAGCTCGCGCGCGGCGTGGGCTCGCTGTACGCCGCCAACGACGTGGTCGCGCTGTGCCGCGTGCGGCTGCCGCCCAACACGCGCCTCCACCACCTCGTCGTGCTCGCCCTCGCGCTGTACAACCTGGGCGTCGACTACGACGACTCCGACTCCATCTTCAGCAACCTCGTCGTGCTCTGCGGCCTCTCGATCATCCCGTTCACCGTCAACAGCTACCTGGGCCTACGCCGCCTCGACGAGCGCACGGCGGGCGCGCTCGCGCGCATCGCCCTCGTCTCGTACCTGCCGGCGGTGCTCCTCAACGCGGCGTGGCAGACCCGCGCCGTGTGGCGCGCGATGGCGGCGGGCGAGCACCGCGACGCCGCGCTGTGGGCGGGGCTGTGCGCCGCCATCTTCGCCGACGACGCCATCCTGATCTCGTACATGTGGCACGCGGCGGCACGCCGCGCGTAGCGGCGCGCGTAACGAAAAAAAAGAAAGTAAGCGGCTTCAATCCTTCGAGATACTAAGGGAGGGAGGGTACGGCATTCGGTCGCTAGTTCAACTACTACTGTAGTTAGTTAATTAATTCGCCCACCGAGTACAGTATAGTAAAATATGGTTGAGACTACTAGAGCAAACCCTAAACTAGTTCGCGGTTTCGACCGACCTCCCGAGTCCGGGCGTGACTCGAACCACGCGTGTGCCATGCCGAGGATCGGCGCCAGAACCAACACACACAGCACTGCGATGAGCCCCCACGAGCCCCCCGTTTCCTTCTGCTCCTTCTCCTCCTTTGGGGTCTTCTGTTTGTCGGTGGCGGACATCGGATCTGTGGTCAGGCGTCGTTCTCGACTCCTCTTTTGTCTTACGCAATATTTTTTTAGGTTTTTCCTTCACGCAAAAAAGGAAAAAAGGTATAGTCTCCGGAATGTAGACTCACTCCGGCTTTACACCTCCAAGGTCATCCGTACCAGGGAAGCGTCTGCAGCCAGTCGAACAGCGGATTCTCTTCGTACGACTGCAGGGGTCGGTCCGATACGAACTGCGTCGTGTTGATCACTTGATCATCGTTTGCATATGACCCGGTTGTTGTGCGGCGTAGGATCGTCGGAAGCGGGCGCCCATCCTGATCTCTCTGCACGTCCGCGATGCCGAGCGTGTCCAGCACATCTTGCGCGATCCCCGATAGATTATCTTTGTCATCTACGTTGACTCCGTACGGTTTACCGAGGTTCATCAAACCGAATTTCGGTCCGTCCTCGTAAAACTTTGATTCAGCATCCGTCGCGGCCTCCAGAAAGTACATCTCCATCCAACCAAGTTCCCTTTGCGGGCTAATGAGGAGCACGACGTCGGGCTGGTCAAGAAAGGCTCTAAGGCCCCCATACGTGACGAGCTGCACGGCCTTGGACACTTGGGGCGCTGCTTCGGCACATTTGGGCGCATTCGCGGGCGCGGGGTCCGACTTCCGCCGGTACACCACGAACCAGACGAGGAGGGCGACGACGACGACGGCACCGATCAGTTTTTTCGCGTCGATGCAGTACGACGACATCGCGAAGGTAGTTGCCCGTTTTCTTTACGTCAGCAGAAAAAAAAGGTACGGTCTCCGGGATGACATCGGATCTGTGTGTGGTCACGCGTCGTTCTCGACTCCTCTTTTGTCTTACGCAATATTTTTTTAGGTTTCTCGTTATATACCGCACTAAATACGACGTTTTTTTTCGGAGTTAGACGCGAGTGCCCCCCTCAAGATTCGCCTTGTTAGCGTCGGCGCCATTTGCGAGCAGCAGCTCGACCACGCCCGCGTGGCCCTGCTGAGTGGCGATGTAGAGCGGCGTGGTTCCGCGATCCGTCCTCGCCTTGTTCGGGTCGGCTCCGCGCGCGAGCAGCAGCTCCACCACGCGCGCGTGGCCCTGCTGAGCGGCGACGTAGAGCGGCGTGGTTCCGGTATCCGTCCTCGCCTTGTTCGGGTCGGCTCCGCGCGCGAGCAGCTGCTCCACCATGCCCGCATGGCCATTCCAAGCGGCGATCCAGCACGGCGTGGCTCCGTCATCCGTCCTCGCCTTGTTGGGGTTGGCTCCGGCGGCCAGAAGGGCCGCCACCACGGCCGCGTGGCCCTTCTCAGCGGCGA
>NZVB01000008.1 GCA_002701375.1 Cyanobium sp. NAT70
CAAAGCACTGCCCAATGCAAACCAAAATTACCGATCAAGACATCGAAGGTTTAGAGAAAGTGCTTGATGCCAAAGGAGCGGCTGAACTAACGCCGGTGAAGCTGGATAAGGCGGAATGATTGAATTCACCAATCTGACGTGATGAGGTCTTAGGCCAGCAGAGAAAATTCAACCATCTGCTGGCCGCGTGGGTGACCCCAATCTCCGATGATGTTGGTTTGATAGCCGCACTCTCTGCCGAGTTGTTTGATTAGTTGATGGGTAACGACTGTATAACTATGTGCATGCGACTCGTCGTAAATTTGCTCTTGTTCTCCAATGAAAAATGTAACGTAAAATTTTCCATCTTGGTTTAGTGCTGTCTTGCAGTTTTTCAGGCAGCGAATCATATCTTCTTGGGATAGGTGAGTGAAGAGGGATTGTGCAATGGCAAAATCAGCCTTTGAGTTTAGTAAAGAAAAGTTGAATTCTCCGTTGACGATCACGTTCGGCTTTTTTAATTGCGCCATCTCTCTAGACAGCTCATGTCCGAATCCAGCTTTGACGAGAGATTCTTCTAATTCAATGCCCAGGTAATGGCCTTTTTTCAGAAAAGGAATCGCCCATAATCCCAGCCTGAAGCAGCCGCAAGCGATGTCAAGAAGCACGGAGCGAGGCCTCATGCCCATGCTGACTAGGAAGTCAAATTGTAATTTGCCGATTTCGTAAAATTTCCCGCCAACATACTCTCTGTGGCCAAGAGCTTCAACGCCAGCAGTTCCGACTGGCTTAAGTGTATCGGGTAACTTTTGAGCCATTTTAATGCACCGTTATGTTGGACTCGAACTTAATGCATGTAGAGGGAACAAGACAAGTCATTGGACTCACGTGGCTTGTCCTGCATTGTGGTGAGCGATGTCAGTTCTTTATCCATGATGATTATCTTTTTCAGGTCATTCCTCTTTGATCGTCGCTTGGGAAGTTTGTCGTCCTTGCAATAAAAAACTCCTCTATTCTGGTAGAGGAGTTGATTCTGTTGAGCTTCTCTATTTGGAAGCGGTGGTTTGAGTCGAGTTTGAACGATTTAGCCCAGTAGAGCTTTGGACTTGGCGACGACGTTTTCCACGGTGAAGCCGAACTTCTCCATGCAGGTGCCGCCAGGGGCAGAGGCGCCGAAGCGATTCATGGTGATGCTGTCGCCATCGAGGCCAATGAAGCGGTGCCAGCCAAAGGCTTCGGCAGCTTCCACCACAATCCGCTTGCGCACGGCGTTAGGCAGAACCTCTTCCTTGTAAGCGTCGCTTTGCTCGTCGAACAGTTCCACACAGGGCATGGAGACCACCCGCACCTTGTGACCCGCTTGGCTGAGCTGTTTGGCTGCTTGCACGCAGAGGTCAAGTTCGGTGCCGGTGCCGATCAAGATCAGGTCTGGAGTGCCAGAACAGTCCTCAAGGATGTAGCCACCAAGAGCGACCTTGTCGATCGAGGAGTTGGCTTGGTTGGCCATGCCTTGACGGCTGAGGCAGAGGGAGCTGGGCCGCTTGCGGTTTTGGATCGCAATCTTGTAGGCACCGCTGGTTTCGTTGCCGTCGCCGGGACGGAACACCAACATCCCTGGCATGGCCCGCAGTGAAGGGATTGTTTCGATCGGCTGGTGGGTTGGGCCGTCTTCACCCACACCAATCGAGTCGTGGGTGAGCACATAGATCACGCCCAGCTCGCTGAGGGCTGAGAGGCGCATCGACCCCCGCATGTAATCGGCAAACACCAGGAAGGTGCCGCCATAGGGGATCAAACCGCTGTCGTGATAAGCGATACCGTTCAGAATTGCCGCCATCGCATGCTCCCGCACGCCGAAGTGCAGATAGCGCTTCTCAGGGGTTTCGGGTTGGTAGGACCCCGTTTCGCCCTTGATGTCGGTGTAGTTGGAGTGGGTGAGGTCCGCCGAACCGCCGATCAATTCGGGCAGGTTGGGGCCGAGCGCGCCAAGGCAGATTTGGGAATGCTTACGTGTGGCTAAACCTTTGTCATCTGCCGTGTAGGTCGGCAGATCCTTGTCCCATCCTTGCGGCAATTCACCGCGCAGCATCCGCTCGAACTGGTCCGCTTCACTGGGGTACTTGGTGCGGTACGCAGCCAGGGTTTGGTTCCATTCCGCTTCGAGGCTGGACCCACGGTCTACTGCTTGGCGGAACTGGTCATAGGCCTCCTGAGGCACCTCAAACGGGCCGTAGTTCCAGCCGAGATGTTTACGGGTTAGATCCGCTTCCTCTTCACCCAAAGGTGCCCCGTGGACGCCAGCGGTGTCCCCCTTATTCGGGGAGCCAAAACCGATGGTGGTGGTCACTTTGATGATCGATGGCTTGTCGGTGACAGCCTTGGCGGCTTCGATCGCCTTGGCGATGGCATCAACGTCAGTATTTCCGTCTGGCACATGTTGGACATGCCAGCCGTAGGCCTCGTAGCGCTTCAGCACATCCTCCGTGAAGGACACGTCCGTGCGGCCATCGATGGTGATGTGGTTGTCGTCGTAGAGGGCGATCAGTTTGCCCAATTTCAGGTGACCTGCCAGGGAGCAGGCTTCCGAAGCAATGCCCTCTTGGTTACAGCCATCACCCATCACCACATAGGTGTAGTGATCAACAACCTTGGCGTCGGCTTTGTTGAACTTTGCAGCCAGGTGCGATTCGGCAATGGCAAGACCCACAGCGTTGGAGATGCCGGCCCCCAAAGGACCAGTGGTCACTTCCACGCCGGGAGTTTCAAATGTTTCGGGGTGACCTGGTGTTTTGGATCCCCACTGACGGAATTGCTTGATGTCTTCAATACTCACCGAGTCGTAGCCGGTGAGATGGAGCAGCGCGTAGATCAGCATGCAGCCATGCCCTGCTGACAACACAAAGCGGTCCCGGTTAAACCACTTGGGATTTTTCGGGTTGTGCCTGAGGAATTTGTCCCAGAGGGTGTAGCCCATCGGGGCGCAACCCATCGGCAGTCCAGGGTGTCCACTCTTGGACTTGTTGACTGCATCAACCGCCAAGAAGCGGATGCTGTTAATGCAGAGTGTGTCGAGGGAAGCGGGCGCTGCGACCATGAGGGGTAATTGAAGAATGTCGGGGGAGTCTGACCGATGGGGGCGGAGTCTCCGCTTAGCACATCTGTCGGATGGCTAAGCAGACGTTGTGGCCGCCAAAGCCGAAGGAGTTGGAAAGCACCGTTTCCAGTTTGTAGTCACGGGCGATGTTGGGCACGACATCCAGATCACAGTCAGGATCTGGATTGATGTGGTTGATCGTGGGGGGAACCACGCTGTGCTTTAAAGCCAGAATGCAAGCCACAGCCTCGATGCCACCGGAACCGCCGAGAAGGTGGCCCGTCATCGACTTAGTCGAGCTCACTGGAATCTGTAAAGCCCTTTCTCCGAGAGCGCTCTTGATGGCGGACGTTTCGTTTTTATCATTGGCCGGCGTACTGGTGCCATGGGCATTGACGTAATCCACATCGCCGGGATCGATGCCGCCATCATTCAGAGCGAGGCGCATCGCTTCGGCACCACCCACACCGCCTGGGGTCGGTGAGGTGATGTGGTGGGCATCGCAAGTCATGCCATACCCCACAATTTCGGCGAGCACTCTTGCCCCCCGTGCTTTGGCATGGTCGAGGGTTTCCAGGATCAGAACGCCAGCTCCTTCGCCAATGACGAAGCCATCGCGTTCCTTATCAAAAGGACGGCTGGCGGTGGCGGGGTCGTCATTGCGGAAGGACAACGCCTTGGCGCTGGCAAAGCCGGCGACACCAAGAGGTGTGATCGCCGATTCCGCTCCACCACAAACCATGGCATCCGCTTTGCCCAGCTGCAGCAGACGGAAGGCATCGCCAATGGCATTGGAGCCGGCGGCACAGGCGGTTGCCACGGCAGAACTGGGTCCTTTGGTGCCCAGGGCAATGGCGGCCAAGCCAGTCGCCATGTTGGGAATCATCATCGGCACCGTGAAGGGGCTGACCCTGCTCGGGCCTTTGCCTTCCAGCACATGGGCCTGAGTTTCCATCGTGAGGAGTCCGCCCACTCCAGAGCCAATAATCACGCCAACCCGCTCAGCATTGGCATCTGTGATGTCGAGGCCAGCATCTGCTAGCGCCTGTTTGGCTGCAACCACGCCAAATTTGCAAAACCGATCCCAGCGTTTGGCTTCTTTCGGCTCAATCATCCCGGCAGGATTGAAATCCTTCACCTCTGCTGCGAATCGGCAGGCATGTGCCGATGCATCGAACAGAGAAATAGCCGCCACTCCGTTTGTCCCGGATGTCAGGCCGCTCCAGTAGTCCTGAACCGTGTTGCCGATCGGTGTGACCGCGCCGAGGCCCGTGACCACGACGCGATGGAGACCGTCCACCATTCCGTTCCTCAGGCCTGCTTGTCTTCGATGTACTTGACGGCATCTCCGACAGTGGTGATGCCCTCAGCCGCCTCGTCTGGGATCTCAATATCAAAGGCCTCTTCGAGGGCCATGACGAGCTCGACAGTGTCCAGAGAGTCAGCGCCGAGGTCGTTCTGGAAGTTGGATTCCGGCTTGACTTCGGCGCCGTCGACACTGAGCTGCTCCGCAACGATCGAACGCACTTTCTCGAGGATCGCTTCCTGGGACATGGCCGTGGCAACGGGACGCTGCATCCTACGGGCACGCCTCAGGATCATTTCGATGCCACTCGGCGTTAACAACGGTGACGGCTCACGCATGCATGGGGCTTATGGCAGGTACGTTTGGCCCCAAGCCTTCGATCACCAACGGGCATGTCCCACGCCGTCAAGATTTACGACACCTGCATCGGCTGCACCCAGTGTGTGCGGGCCTGCCCTCTCGATGTCCTCGAGATGGTTCCCTGGGATGGTTGCAAGGCTGGCCAAATTGCTTCTTCTCCTCGCACTGAAGATTGTGTGGGGTGTAAGCGCTGTGAGACGGCTTGTCCCACCGATTTCCTCAGCATTCGGGTCTACCTCGGAGATGAAACCAGCCGCAGCATGGGACTGGCGTACTGATCATCTCTAAAATTTATTCAAAACCCATAAGCTCAGCCCGGCGATAGCCGGGCTTTTTCTATGTGCGGAATCGTTGCTCTGGTCGGCTCTCGTGAAGCCGCGCCTCAGCTGCTAGAGGGATTACGGCAGCTGGAATATCGGGGCTACGACTCTGCTGGTCTTGCCGTGGTTGATGCCACGGATGAGCATCTCCGCTGCATACGTGCCAGGGGCAAGTTGGCGAATCTCACGGAGCGGGTTGAGCGTGAGGGGGCGCCTGGCCAGTGCGGGATTGGTCACACCCGTTGGGCGACGCATGGGAAGCCGGAGGAGCGCAATGCCCATCCGCATCTGAGCGGTGATGCTGCCGTGGCGGTGGTTCAGAACGGCATCATTGAGAACCATCGCAGCCTCAGAGAAGACCTGGAAGCCACTGGGGTTGTGTTCCGATCGGAAACCGACACAGAGGTGATTCCGCATTTGATCGACGCGGCCCTGCAGGTCTTGGTGTCTGATGGAGGTGAGCTGGGCGGGCCGCTGTTGCTCGAGGCCGTTCAGCAGGTGCTTCCCAAGTTGCAGGGTGCTTATGCCATCGCTGTCATTTGGAACAGAGCACCCGGAGCTCTGGTGGTGGCTCGCAAAGCGGCACCTTTGCTGATTGGTTTGGGTGAGGGGGAATTTCTCTGCGCCAGTGACACACCAGCTCTTGCAGGCTTCACTCGCACCATCTTGCCGATGGAGGATGGCGAGGTCGCCCTGCTGTCTCCACTAGGAGTTGAGCTTTACGACCAGAACGGACGACGACGTCAACGCATGCCATCCGTCCTGTCTGGGACGGATCACATGGTTGATAAGCGGGATTACCGCCACTTCATGCTCAAGGAGATCCATGAGCAGCCAGAGACCGCGCAACTGTGGGTGGCCCGTCATCTGCCGCAGGGTCTTCCGGCTGATGCACCAGTGGCACTGCCGTTTGAACCCAGTTTTTATGCCGGCATCGAGCGTGTTGAGATTCTCGCCTGTGGAACGAGTCGACATGCAGCGTTGGTGGGCGCTCACTTGTTGGAACAGTTTGCAGGGATCCCAACTGCGGTTCATTACGCCAGTGAATTTCGCTATTCCCCGCCACCGCTCGCTCCCCACACCTTGACCATTGGCGTGACCCAATCGGGTGAAACAGCTGACACCCTTGCCGCTTTGGCGATGGAGGCCCATCGCCGCAACGATCATCCTGATCCTGCTTATGCCTCTCGACAGTTGGGGGTGACCAACAGACCGGAAAGCTCTCTCGCCCGTCAGGTGCCCAACATTCTGGACATCGGTGCTGGCATTGAAGTGGGCGTGGCGGCCACCAAGACCTTCCTGGGGCAGTTGTTGGCGTTCTATGGACTCACCATGGCCTTCGCTGCTCGCCGCAACAGCCGCAGCCGCGACGAGATCGGAACGCTTGTGTCGGAATTGCGGCGCTTGCCAGAACAACTTCAGCTGCTTGTGGATTTGCATGACAAACGCTGTGAGGCTTTTGCGCATCGCTTCGCTGAAACGCAAGATGTGATCTTCTTGGGTCGTGGCATTAACTATCCAATTGCTTTAGAGGGCGCTTTAAAGCTCAAAGAAATCAGCTATATCCATGCCGAGGGGTATCCAGCTGGCGAGATGAAGCACGGACCGATCGCCTTGCTTGATGCCCGAGTCCCTGTGGTGTCGATTGCTGTGCCTGGCGTGGTTTTTGACAAAGTTCTCAGCAATGCCCAAGAAGCGAAAGCACGGGATGCACAACTGATTGGCGTGGCGCCAGAAGGGCCTGATACTGGTCTGTTCGATGAATTGTTGCCAGTGCCAGAGGTGAGCGAATGGATCAGCCCTTTGCTTACGGTTGTTCCGATGCAGTTGCTGAGTTATCACATCGCCGCTCATCGCGGGCTCGATGTGGATCAACCCCGAAATTTGGCCAAGAGTGTCACCGTGGAATGATGCACTTTGAAGAGTGAGCGAGGTGTTAAAGGCAAGACTTTCGCTCGTTCACTGCGTCGCTCGGCTGTTGGTCATTAATAGATCACTGCGGCCGTAGCGGTCTTCGAAGCGCACGATGTCATCTTCTCCGAGATACTCGCCGCTCTGCACCTCAATCAAATCCACCGGAATTTTGCCGGGATTGGAGAGCCGATGGCGGCAACCTAGGGGGATATAGGTGCTCTGATTTTCACCGAGCAGCTGCTGTTCGCCATCGCGCTCAACCACCGCTGTGCCGCGCACAACGACCCAGTGTTCTGCCCGGTGATGATGCATCTGCAGCGACAGGCTGGCGCCGGGTTTGACCGAGATGCGCTTCACCTGCCAACGGCTGTCTTCCACAACAGAGGTGTAATGCCCCCAGGGTCTGTAGATCTTGCGGTGGGCCTTTCCTTCTGGGCTGCCATCTGCTTCGAGTTGTTTAACGACTGTCTTGATCTTTTGGGCCTGGGATCGATCGGCGATCAGAACGGCGTCATCGGTTTCAACGACGACAAGATTTTCGACGCCGAGTCCGACAACCAGCCGGTGTTCACTACGCAAATAACAATTTCGACTCTCTTCGGCGATGACGCGACCTTGCAACACATTGCCCTCTGCATTGCGATCAGCTGTTTCCCAAAGGGCACTCCAGCTGCCGACGTCGCTCCATCCGGCATCCAGGGGCAGCACAGAGCCAAGATCGGTCTTTTCCATCACGGCCACATCGATGGCGATGTTGGGGCATTTCGCGAAGGCTTCGCGCTCGAGCCTTAGGAATTCCAGATCGGCTGTGTCCTGCTCCAAAGCAGCCCTGCAGCAGCTCACCACCTCAGGCGCTAACCGTTCCAATTCCGCCAACATGGCGCTGGCTCGGAACAGGAACATGCCACTGTTCCAGGTGAAGCGACCGGTCGTCAGAAATTGTTCGGCAGTGGCTTGATCAGGCTTTTCAACAAATCGGGTGATCGGCACATCAAGCAGTTGGTCGCTGCTGAATGCCTTAGATGCCTCGATGTATCCATAGCCGGTCTCAGGTGCGGTGGGCACGATGCCAAAGGTCACCAATCGACCTTCTTCGGCCGGTTGCCGGCCCGCTTCCACCGTGTCGCGAAAGTGTTCTGCGTCGCGGATCAGATGGTCAGCGGCGAGCACCAGCAGCAAGGGGTCATCGCCATGGGCGGTGGCCTGCAGGGCAGCGACAGTGACGGCGGGAGCGGTATTGCGTCCGATCGGTTCGAGCAGGATGGCGTTCGGTTCGACGCCGATTTGACGCATTTGCTCGGCGACAATGAAGCGGTGATCTTCATTGCAGATCAGCAATGGCGAGGCCAGCCCTCGCAGACCATTCAGACGCTGTTGGGTTTGCTGAAGCAAGGTTGCCTCGCCATTGCCGCTTAGGGGCCAGTACTGCTTGGGATAACTGGCGCGGGACAACGGCCACAGGCGTGTCCCCGTTCCTCCACAGAGGATCACCGGAATCAGAGGAGTGGTGGCCACGCAGACCCAGATCAGGGCTACCCAGGATCGCCTGTTTGCCCCTGTCCTGTCGATGGGGATTAGAGATCCAGCAGACCAGGCGGTGGCGTCAAGAGGAGCCAGCCTTCGTTCAACACCACTTCCGGAACGATTGCTTCCACAAATGGCACCAGGACGTGACGTCCAGTGGAGAGCTTGATTTCAAGCAAGTCATTGCCGGCGCTGATTAGATCGGTGACGGTTCCGATGGCTGGCCCATCACGGTGCAGGCGGGTCTCCAGGCCAATTAAGTCGAGCAGATGAAATTCCCCCTCCTCCAGCGTTGGGCGGTCATCAGACGGTACGAGCAGATCACGGCCGATCAGTGCTTCAGCGGCGCTGCGGTCATCGATTCCCTTGAGATGCACCACAAAAACGGATCGTCCTGGCAGCTGACGTCCACGGATCAGCTCTATGGGTAAGGGTTCGTCCTCTCTGGAAGAGCGGAGCCAGCGAGGTCCTGGCCGCGTGAAGCGTTCGGGAAAGTCTGAGCTGGGGTTGATTTTGACGTCACCTTTGAGTCCTTGAGCCCCGACAACCCTGCCGACCGTGAGCCAGGCTTCGGGAACAGGCATGACGAAAGCAGGGCGTTCTGCTGATAATGATCGGAGACGCTTCGGGCTTGAGCTATGGCGCCATCTGCCGCACCGATCCTCCCAGGCTCGACCGTCATGGTTCAGGACTCTCGCTCGATCTACAACGGTTATGTCGGTTTTGTGCAGCGCATTAGCGGCGAGAACGCGGCTGTGCTGTTTGAAGGAGGCAATTGGGACAAGCTGGTCACGATGCGATTACGTGACTTGCAGCCGACGTGAACGCTGAGCCACGGAAACGGTCTCTCCGCTTTCGGTTGAGAAGCATGGTGTTGGAGACCACCACCCTGTCAGGACGGGTCTACAACATCATTGTGTTTGGGGCAATTCTGGCCAGTGTGCTTGCGCTGTTGTATGAGCCAGAACCTTTTTCTAACACCGCATTACGTGGAACATCCATCGTTTGGGTTGATGTTTTACAAAGCATTTGTTTATTCGTTTTTGCGGTTGATTTCTTCCTCAATTTTTACGTTAGCGAGCGCCCTTTTAAATATTTATTTAGTTTTCATGGCCTGATTGATCTGATGACGTTGCTGTTCTTTTTTGTACCCCGGTTTCGCAGTGAGATTTTGCTTTGGGTGTTCAAGTTTGGTCGGATCCTACGTGTGTTCAAATTGCTGCGCTTCATCGATGAGGCGAAAGTGTTGGGTCAGGCCTTACGAGGCAGTGCAAGAACAATTGCTGTGTACTTGTTCTTTGTTTTCATGTTGCAAGTGGTGTTGGGCTATTGCATTTATGTTGTTGAAAGTGTCAATCCAGAAACACAATTTAAAACCATTGGAAACGGTGTGTATTGGGCGATCGTGACGATGACCACGGTGGGTTATGGAGACTATGTGCCACAGACTGGATTTGGTCGCTTGCTTGCTGCGGTTGTGATGATGCTTGGTTTCGGCATTATTGCCATACCAACCGGGATTTTGACGTATTCAGGTGTGCGACACCAACATTTAACGACGCAGGGAATTCGTTGTCATATTTGCGGCCGACAAGGTCATCGTGAGGACGCCGTTCATTGTGATCGTTGTGGCAGCATTCTCAACGATCACAGTTCATCCAGTTCCTGAAGAGCGGCTTGCGCTGCTCGCTGCTCAGCTTCTTTGCGAGATCGTCCCCAGCCTTTTGCCTTGAGTTGATCACCAAGACGAACCTGACTGTGAAAGCGGCGTGGATCCCCATGTTGTTTGCTTTGTTCTTCTGTGTGGTAATCAGGCAATCCTAAGTTTTGGGCTTGACTCCATTCCTGTAGGGCCGATTTGCTGTTGTATTGCTTGGGATTTTTTAGGATTTCAATGGCAGTTTCATTCCAGTAGTTCTTCAGGAAAGTGTGGATTTTTTCTGTCGAATGATGATGAAGATAAAGGGCTCCAATCAGGGCCTCAGTGCACTCTGCTCGAAAAGTATTGTAAGCATTTTCGTCAAAACATGCCTGTTTGCCAAGCACCACTACATCAAGGATGTCAATATCAGCCCCAACACTTGCTAAGAATTTATCACTCACCAGATAGCCTCTTAACATCGAGCGTTCACCGACGTTCATCTCGGGAAAGGCTTGGTCAATGAATTCACTGGCGGCGAGTCGAAGAGCTGCATCGCCAAGAAATTCCAATTTTTCATGATTTTGATGTTCATTGGCGGAAGAATGCGTGAGAGCTTCGTCGAGATAGATCAGTAGCGATTGAGACATTCTTGTTGGATCTGATGGTTCACTTGTGTTGTTGTAATCCCTAAAATATTTTTCTACAAAGTCTTGGAGTTGCGATCGACGTCTTGCTGGTGATTGTTGCTGCAAGTGTTTATCCTGCATGGACTCTTTCTTTCTCAAAAGCCTATCACTGTATTCGCTTTGCTTTGGCAAGCACTGGTCTGCTCGCTGCTAAGCTAAAAAGATCAAAAACATCTGGCAGGCAGCAACCATTAGCCTTTTTGTCACTTGCTTCTATCATGTGAGTCAATAAAAAGATGAAAAACTTTGATTTCACTTGGTATAACTTCTTTAGAAGGCCTGTCTTAGATCAAGGTTTGATTCCCGTCAGTCGCTCAGAGATTAATCAGCTTACCGATGAAGGGCAGGCGAAGCTTCAGCAGTTTCTTGATGATGGACTGCAAGATAGCTTAAAGCATTGTTCTCTTGATCCTTATGTGAAGGAAACGATTCAACTTCCTTCCGTGCAATGGAAACCTGGGCATTTGATTGGTGATGGTGATGCTAGTCAACCCAACAACCCACAACATCTTGCTGCAAAAAAGTATATTACTGCTGCTGTGCAGCAACATACTGAGATCAAAATCGCTGTCTTAAAAAACGTGAATGTGTTAATGCCTCAGGGCATTATTTGGAGCGATAAAAAATCAGAAATATATAAAGAGACGACCATGCATGCGAACCTAAGGGGGTCAAGACGTTTTTTTGCATCATCATTAAACAAATGGCGCATTATTAAAAGTCCCTTTATGGAAGAACCTGTCAAGACGGGAGAATCTTGTCTGTTTTTGTATAGTCCGTTGTACACCAATATCTTCCACTTTGTGCATGACCTCTTATGGAAGCAATGGGCGATGACGGACTTGCAGCATGTAAAGAATTACAGGTTTTCAAAGACTTACTTTGGCCCCAATTTACCTGGCTCATTGCTGAGACAATTCTTGTCTCATCTTGATCTTCAGCAGACGATTGATATTCCTTGGGGTGTTTATCACTTCAAAAAGTTGATCTTTCCTTTTTCAAACACAACCTATGATCCTTTTCCTTATGCTGCTCCTAGACTTGCCTTTTCACATCGTATCTTCAATGATGATTTTTATCATTGGTTGTGTCGGGATGTCAGTCCTACCCCTGAAGCACTGGCGATTTGTCAACAAGACGAGCTATGTTTGGCACTGTTGAGAGAGGATGCCTCTCATCGAAATATTGTTAATTTGAAGGCAGTCAAGTCGATCTTGTCTGCAAGGAATTATGTTTTTTTGAATCCGTCTGATTTCAGCCTGACTGATCAGATTTTTATTTTTTCCAAGGCACGTAAAATTGTTGGCGTTCATGGTGCATCCCTATTTAATTTGATTTGGACACGCGTTTGCCAGCACGTTGGTGAAATCTTTTGTGTGAGCCATCTTGATCAAGGCTATCGAAGTATTTGTGGTGCAAAAAAGATTGACTATCATTGTATTTTTTCAAAAGCAGTACCAGGATCGCATCCGATGCCTGGATATCAAGATATTGAAGTTGACCTTGATGATTTGTCTGCACTTCTTGAAGCGATGCATTGATTCCTGCACAACATATCCTAATGGGACCCTTGAATTGGAAGGGTTGAAATGTGGTGGTTCAGATGGTTGATGAATGGATTGATCACAGTGTTATAAATCGTTCCTTGCGGGTGCATATCGTCTTCAGGTCTTCCTTTTGAGAATGCCGCTTTTGTAAATCCATTATTGGCATAATGGCTGCTGTCAACGAGAGTAATGATCCCATCGTTGATATGTTCACTCAGATGTTCGTTGATGATATTTGAGATGATTTGATTGTAAATCGCTTGTGTTCCTGAGTCCACATAGTCATCGCCCATCCAATAGCGGCCACACGTTTCTGACATCAAGGGACCATCAAAAATTCTGATCTGTTTTGCATCAAATGCAGATAAGATCTGTTCAATATGGAATTTACAGGCCTTTATTCTTGTGGTCAGACGTTCGATAAATGCTGGGTTGCATTGAGACTCCTTTTCAATAATTGGAATTCCATTGGCACGGAAGTGTTTGATGTATCGTCCATGGTCGTCGAGTTGATTTGGCTTCTGGTTGGGATGGAGATCCATGATCGCTGTTCGATTGAGGCCAAAAATCCCAACAAAACACATTGCTTCAGGAATTCCTTGTTGATAATTGATGTTGGCGAGGCGATGTTGATGTTCTTTCAGTAAATCTTTGACGGTAATGGGTTGCCCCCACTTGATTGGATAATCATCATAATCAGTGAGCCAAACCCAGCTTATTTGATGCCATTTTTCAGTCATCCACGAAACGGGAAAATAATTTACGGCGACTTTTGATTGTAGAGATGTGGAGGAGAGTTGTTGTTCTAGGCATGCCTTAAATGGGTTCAGAAAGCTGTTGCCGATGACTTGAATAATGGTTGGCCTTGTAGATTTTGACGGCTCTTGTTTGATCTGTGTTTTATTGGAAAATGTCTCTAGCAGCATCTCTTCGCATTGTGGATTGAAGGCTTGCTGTTTTAGAGGCGTCTCTGGTTTGTTGGCCGACTCTTGAGGCAGGTAGGCCTTTGAAAAATGTTGCATAACAATCGATACAACTTCGGAACGAACAGTGCGAAGATTGTCAGCAAAGGCAATGGAATGTAGCCTTGGATTGTTGACAATTTCATACGATGGGAAATAGTCAATGTGTGGCTGGTTGTCAGACAGTTGACCAGCAACTGCTCTCAAAATAGCTTTGGAATATGTTGTTGAGACAAGGACATGCTTGCCACTGGCTGTTGCGGTTAAAGGGACTGGTGACACCGTGAGCAGAATTTTTAGAGGGCGTCCTCGTCTAATCTTTTGCAGTTCTTGTTGAAATTTATTGAAATCAGCAAGGATTTCAATAAATTGAAAATTTTTGAATGAATATTGATCAGGATTAAAATTGCCTGCAATTGTTCCTGGAGCTGTTGGAAAGACTGTTTGCGTTTGTTGATCGATCCACGCTTCAGTCAATCCCAGGGTAAAGATAAATAAGTCCATGTCTTCGAAGACACTCTTAACCTTGCTGAGATGGGATTGACGCTTGCTGATCACCTCCTCCGCCGATGCATAGCCATCGGGTTCAACGCCAGGGCGAAGAGCATCGAAGAATCGTCCATTTTTTTGCCAAGCAAACCTTGCTAGTTCTCTCTCTCCTGAGATTTCTTGGCAAAGTTGTAGTAGTTGCCTAACCGTATAGATATTGCCATAACGGGCACTGTAGATGGAATAACCATATTTTGTATGTTGATCAGCTGCTAATGTGCTTGGGGCAGGTTCTGCATCGAGGACCTGCAAACCATGCCTTTTGAGATGGGCTGTAATATGTTGAGCAAAACATGAGCCTGCTGTAGCTATTTTTGTTTGCTTTTCGACTTTGAACTTCGGTTGAATAATCTCCTGCACATGGAAGGGATTTTCTTGAACGACACCGGATTTCCAGAACGCTTGTTTGGGTAGATCAACGTAAGGGCTCTGTGCACTCATGAGTGAACCAGTGGTGTGCGTTTGTTGTGTTGGACATCATGTGTTGGCCTTGGCGCAGCTTCGCCCTATGTCCAATGGCAAGGCTGACGATTAAGATAGTGTAGACTATAAAATGATTAAAAAAGAAGCTGTCAAGGCTTTCAACAAAGACATTTCGGGATGTTTATTTCAAATTCGCGAAAATTTATTTATTTCCATATACCGAAGAGTGCGGGTACGTCTATTTCTGAATTGTTGGCCCGTGGGATGGCATGGAATGATATTTGTATTGGGGGATGTCAGATCGGCGAATTTTATCAAAAGTATTGGACGCCAATATTTAAATTAGACAAGCATAGCCATCCATTGTGGGTTAAATCTTTGGTGGGGGATGAAGTGTTTACATCATATTTTAAATTTGCTTTCTTAAGGGATCCATTGGATCGCTTTCGCTCTGCTGCGCATTTTATTGTGCAATCTGTCAGGGAAGAGAGAGCTTGGGCATTAGAGGCAAGCATGATTCAAACTTACAAAGACGAAATCATGTCATTTCAGTCTTTAGCTGATGTGTTGCAATCGGATTTTTATGCTGATTGCAAGCAAGTTCCACAATGGCAAGCTGGCGACATTGTTAAGTTGTTTCAGCCGCAGGCGAATTATTTTCACAATCGTTTCGGTCGTCGTATCGATGGGATGACATGCTTCTCATTAAATCACTTGGCCTCGTCTCTAGAAACCTTGAAAGGCATGGATTTGATTACACAGGAGGAGGTTGATCAGAGCCAGATTTTAAATCACAAGCGCAATGTTTCAGCTAAACTTCTAGTAGATGATTTTCAGGAAGATCATGTTGATCAGTTGAAGTCTGACTTCGAAAGGGATTATCAACTTCTTGCAGATCGTTCAGGCTAGATGTCTTCGGCTTAGATCCATGTAGGCAGAGGGCTGGTGTTGGTCATTCCTGTTGATGTCTGGGTTATGTTGTTCGGAGTGATTATGGGGGAACAGGACATGGCATGTTCCCATCCAACCTCTGATTATTGCTCTCCTGTGTTGATTCCTTTCTCAGCATCTCCCAGGGATGAAAAATTTTAATCTCAGCTGGTATGAATTATTCCGACGCCCTGTTTTAGATCAGGGCCTTTTCCCCGTCACTCCTGCTGAGGTGAACCAGCTGAGTGATTCAGGTCGGCAAGCACTCTCACATTTTTTGGGAGAGGATCAGCTTGAAATCTTGCAACATGTATCGCTCAATCAATATGTCCGGGAATCGATTGAGCTTCCAGTTACGCAATGGAAGCGCGGCTGCTTACATGGGACAAAGCAAAATGATGAGCTTTCTTCGCAATATGGTCAAGTAGAACGAGATTTCATTCTTTCGACAGTAAGGCAGCAAACAGTCGTTCAATATGCAGTCTTACGCAATGTTAATGTTTTGATGCCTCAGGGAATTGTTTGGAGTGACCGTAAGTCTGAAATTTATAAGGAAACGACGATGCATGCAAATTTGCGAGGTTCGAGAAGATTTTTTGCGTCATCTCTTAATCAATGGCAAGTGGTTAAAAGCCCTTTTCTTGAAAAACCTATCCAAACGGGAACATCTTGTTTGTTTATGTATTCTCCACTTTATACAAATATCTTTCACCTTGTTCATGATCTTTTATGGCGGCAATGGGCGATGTCATTTCTTAAAGGGAACAGCAGATTTCAATGTGAGAATACGTATTTTGGTCCGCGACTGCCTGGTTCACGCTTAGATCAATTTTTAGATTATTTGAATCTCGGACAGACTTTGGATTTGAGGTGGGGTGTTTACCAATTTAAAAAGTTAGTCATTCCATTCGCGAACTCAACATATGCACCGTTCCCTTATGCTGCTCCTGATGTAGGGTTTTCTGATCGTCTTTTTAACCAAGATTTCTATCAATGGTTATATCGAGATGTTGTTCCAACTTCGCATGCACGCGCCTTATGTAGTGACAATGCACCGCGACTGGCATTGCTGAGAGAGGATGCCAGTCATCGCAATATTGCCAATCTTGCTCCTGTGAAGCAAATGTTATTGCAAAGGAAGTACATTGTTTTCAATCCTTCCGAATTCAGCCTTTCAGATCAAATTTACGTGTTTTCAAAGGCGTCTAAAGTTGTGGGTGTTCACGGTGCTGCCTTGTTTAATTTGATTTGGACTCAAAACTGCAGCGATGTTGGCGAGATTTTTTGCGGCAGCCATCTTGATCAAGGCTACCGTAGTGTTTGTGGTGCAAAAGATATTCGTTATCATTGCATTGTTGCAAAGGCAGTTCAGTCTTCGCATCGTATGCCAGGCTATCAAAATCTTGAGGTTAATCTTGATGACTTAACCGCTCTGCTTGATGCTATGGATCAGGATTGAATCTATAGTCCATTTCGTGTCTTGTTAAGCCATGAGCCATGCTGAGATCTATCTAATTCTACGATTTCTGGCTGGTTGTTCTTCTTGTTGCGTATAAGCTGTTAGGCCGATGTTCCTTGTTCTTGGTTGGATATGATAGTCATCTCTTGTGACGATGTTTTGATCTAATTGGGCTTGTTTGGCTCGATTTAATCGCATTGATTTGTTGGCTGATTTGTTCAATCGCCAGTTCTGTGCTAATCTAAACTCAAAAGTTTTGGATTTATGCTGATATATAGACTTCAGTCTTTGCTCGATTATCAGAATTATCTACGGCGTTGTCGTCATCTTTTGCGTCTGGAAGAGGAGGAGCGAAAACAAGCGTTGTCTGAAATCCCGCCTGGAGCGTCTGAATTCACACTGCCTGGCTTTTCTTATCCGGCAGGGAAGATGGTTGATTTCACGATCAGACTTGCGGCCTCTACAACTTCAGATCATTCTGGTCCCGTGGTGAACTGGAGAGAGGTGTTGCGATGTCCAGAAACGCGGATGAATGCCAGGCTGAGAGCCTCTGTGCACGTGATTGAAAGTTGTTTGGATTTATATGGAGATTCCTACTTTTATATTGCTGAGCAGGTCACGCCGCTGTTTAAATATTTTAAGCCTCGTTTTGACCGGCTTATTGGAAGCGAATTCTTAGGTGATAGTGTCCCGCTTGGTCACACCAATCAACGAGGTGTGCGTAATGAGGATTTATGTCGACTGTCTTTTGATTCCGAAAGTTTAGAAGCTGTTCTTTCATTTGATGTTCTCGAACATGTGCCTGACTATGCCAGCGCAATCAAAGAATCTTTTCGGGTCTTGCGCTCAGGTGGACGTCTCTTTTGGTCCGCACCAGTGAATTTGAATAGTGAAGATACTGTTGTGCGGGCGGTGATTGAGAATGGCGAGATCAAGCATTTGCTGCCGCCTCAATATCACGGCGATCCGATTTCAGGTGATGGTGTTCTTTGTTATCAGATTTTTGGTTGGGATGTTTTGGACATGATGCGAGAGACTGGTTTTCGCGACGTCTGTTTGATGATTTGTCACGGCCAGCAGTTTGGTTATTACAAGCCAAATACTTTTTTCTACGCGATTAAATAACCAATGTCGTTGTCTAAAACTTAATTGGCTTTGACTGGCTTATGCCAGAAAGTGATTGAAGTGAAAGCAGGACATAAGCCGGGTTCTGTTCACGCCTCCAGAGAGGGTGGGTGGTTATCTATCTGGGACCGTCGTTACCGACGGCCTCGAGCGGCGCGTTTAGGCGGAACGGGGCTGATGGCCAACCGTCGTTCCTTGGCCTTGCTCCCAGCCGGGGTTTACCGAGCCAGCACCTCTCGATGCTGCTGGTGCGCTCTTACCGCACCTTTGCACCCTTGCCTGTG
>NZVB01000009.1 GCA_002701375.1 Cyanobium sp. NAT70
CGGCTGACAACTCCGAAAAACGCCTCAAATTCAGGGGTGTCCAATAAGTGTCCAAGTCAGTCATCACCCCAAAACCCCAGTCATACCAGGGCTTTTTCACAAGAGAGACAACCATATGTTTTTCCAGGACATCATTAGTACGTTGAATCAATTTTGGGCTGCACAGGGTTGCGTGCAATTGCAGCCTTACGACACGGAAAAAGGTGCGGGGACGATGAGTCCTCACACCGTTTTGCGCGCGATTGGTCCTGAGCCATGGGCTGTTTGCTACCCGGAGCCCTGTCGACGGCCAACCGACGGACGTTATGGGGATAATCCCAATCGTGCTCAGCATTATTTTCAATATCAGGTTCTAATTAAGCCCTCACCAGATCGTATTCAAGAAACCTATCTTGCTTCACTTCAGGCTCTTGGGATTCGACCTCAAGATCACGATATCCGTTTTGTTGAAGATAATTGGGAATCTCCTACTTTAGGCGCTTGGGGTGTTGGATGGGAGGTTTGGCTGGATGGTATGGAAGTGACCCAGTTCACTTATTTCCAGCAATGTGGAGGTATTGATTGTAAGCCAGTTTCGATTGAGATTACTTATGGCTTGGAGCGCTTGGCGATGTATTTGCAGGATGTCGAGAGTATTTGGGATCTTTCTTGGAACGAAAATTGTTCCTATGGTGATATTTGGTTGCCGTTTGAGAAGGGCCAATGTCATTTCAACTTTGAAGGCTCAGACCCAACACGTTTGAAGCAGTTGTTTGCACTTTATGAAGACGAAGCTTCCGATTTGATTGCAAATCAATTGCCTGCTCCGGCTCTTGATTTTGTTCTTAAATGTAGTCATACATTTAATTTGCTAGAGGCACGTGGTGTGATTTCTGTTACTGAAAGAACAGCAACAATTGGCAGGATCCGTAATCTTGCTCGCAAGGTTGCAGAAGCTTGGCTTGCCGAGCGCGAAGCCCTTGGTTTCCCTTTGCTGGATCGGGGGAATGCTTGACATAGCCGCTTGATCAGAGCTGAACCGTCGTTGGTCTGTCCAGGCAATTGCCGTCGTTCTGTTTGCTCTGTTGTTGTTGCGCGGTTTGATCTGGGGTGCGCCTCTCCCGTCGAGCTCAGATCCCTCGCACTTGTTGGCCACACGACGAGACTCGACTGTTGAGCTGGTTGGGCAGGTCCTGGCTGATGCACGCCGTTTTGATGATCGTTGTGTAGCAAGGCTTGATGTTTTTCGGATTGATCGGTTGCGCCGTTCTGGCCGATCGGAGTTGATGCTTCGACCCTGTGCAAAGCGTCCGCTTCAGGGTTGGATCGTCCAGGTGAGAGGCCAACTGCGAGAACCGATCTCTGGTCCTCATTCGTTGTTGCCAGGCTCTGCGGAACGTTTGGCACAACATGGCATTTGGAGCCGTCTTGACGCTGAAACTTTTTCGGTCTTACGCCAACCCTGGACACCGATTGCGACGGCCCGACGCAGGATCGCTCAACGTTTTCACGACATCGCTGGCGAGGAACGAGGAGGCCTGATGTCTGCTCTGGTTCTCGGCAGTGCTCAGTTTCCAGTTGGGGATGAGCTGCGTCAGGCGTTTCGTATCGCGGGCCTCTCTCACTGCCTGGCGGCATCGGGTTTTCATTTGTCGGTCTTGTTGGCTGCCAGCCTCGCCGTGAGTCGTCGTTGGCCTCGTTTGCTCCGGCTCAGTTTGGCGGCTGCCTCGCTGTTGATTTTTCTGCTTTTGGCTGGTCCTCAACCCTCTGTGGTGAGGGCCGTTCTGATGGGAGCGATCGCACTATTGATTCGCGAATCGTCTCAGCGTGCAAGTGGCTTTGGGGTGTTGTTGTTCAGCTTGTGCGTGATGTTGCTGATTCACCCAGCCTGGGCTGGCTCGATTGGGTTTCAGCTCAGTGCGGCTGCGACGGCTGGCTTGGTGATCACCGCCCCTGCTCTTGAGACCGCTCTCGAGACATGGCTACCGCGTTGTTTGGCGTGCTTGGCACCTGCACTGTCGATCCCTTGTTCAGCGTTGTTTTGGACTCTGCCTCTACAGCTGCTGCACTTTGGCTCTGCACCCCTGTATGCGGTGATCTCCAACCTGCTGGTGTCACCGCTTTTGGCTCCACTGACGTTGCTTTGCATGCTTTTGGCGTTGATCAGTTTGATCTGTCCAAGCTCCGTGCTGAGCTGGCTGATCGTGCCTGCCTCAAGCATGGCCGGTTGGCTGATCGCTCTGGTGCGTTGGATTAGTCAGTGGCCATCAGCACACCTGCTAACGGGACATCCTCAGCCTTGGCTTGTTGGCTTATTCGCCCTTGGTCTTATTCCCTGTCTTGTCCCATCTGCTCAACGTTGGCGAGGGCTGAGTTGGATCTTGCTTCCAATTGGTGTGCTGCTGCACGGATTAGGTCAATTGGGTGACGGTGTTGTGGCGGTATACCACGGACAACATCGCTGGCTTCTGGCTCGACATCATGGTCGTGCCGCCATGGTGAGTCGTTATGCCGGCCCCCGTAGTTGCCAGATGGCTGCAAAGCTGGCAGCCGCGCATGGTCACGCTCGGCTGGATTGGATTTTGTTACTTGACCCTGCCGTCGGGGATGGCATGTCGTGTTGGCGCAAGCTTGGCAATACCGTTGCTTCGTCTCAGCAGGGGCGATTGCTGGTCCAACCAGGTCAGCGTTTGGCCAGTTCAGGCTTATCTGTGAAGTTGGCCTCGAGATTGGGCCAGCCGATCGTGCTGCGTGCCGGTCGTCAGCGTTGGAGGTTGATTGCGACTGCACAGTCCCTTGCGGCTCTGCAACAAAGACCAGGACAAGTGGTTGGCAGACGTTGGACTGGAACCTGGCTTTGGTTTCAGCCATCACGTGATCAACGTCGCTGGCTTCTGCAACAAGGTGCTGGTCAGATCAGGGCGGTGAGAGGCTTCGCGGGAAGTTTCGGCAGTTTGAAGCCGGCCCTTTAGAGTTAGATCGCGTCAATGTTGGCGTCGTTGGGAGAGGTGGCAGAGTCCGGTTGAATGCGCACGACTCGAAATCGTGTAGGGGTAACACCCTCGTGGGTTCGAATCCCACCCTCTCCGTTTTAACTGTCGATAGCATCGTTTGACGATGGTATCGATTCCTTTCAAGATCTATTGGATTGGTTTTTGGTTGATCGTAAAGACTTTTCTTGATTTAATCTTGTAGATTGAGTTAGGCTTTCTCTAAAGAAGTGCAGTTCTATATTGTTCTTTCGTGTATATGCACACGGCTTTGACTGGTTATGTTTACACAGTCACAACTTTCTTTGGGATCAAACTTTGCGGATCATGGGTTATAAAGTCGATGGTTTTTCTTGTGGTGCTGACAAAATCCACCAAACCATGAGGATTTGCCCAACGATGACGTGACCTCTGAGCTTTGGTCGGTGAGGGGGTGAGCAGGAAATGAGGTGGTAGAGGGATACTCCACCTCATTTCCTCATGCCGATCAAAAAGCTGTGAAGGCCTGATCGACCAGCAGCGATGCTAATTCGGTCGAGAATGCCTTAAGAAGAACGGTTGGCTCCACTACTTCAGATTTTTCAACCAAGGAAGGAAGAGCTGAATGATGCGACGCGTCAGTTGAACAGACTGAGCAGGATGAGCTCAGCTTTTAGGATGCGATGATTAGATCAGATCTGCTTCGAGATACAGTTTTGTCATAGTTCTACTGACAGATTAATCACATCTTTGATCGAGTTTTTTGGGACATTCAGCTTTAGTACCGGATCTATTATTTCAAGCTAATGGCAAAAATACTTTATAAATAAAATTAAGAGACGACGTCGGAAGAAAAATAGATACAAATACTTCTGAGGGCGCTTGTCCATTCAGCTTTATTCGAAGGAATTACCAAAAGGGGCTGGCGAATTCAATGTAGGCAGTGGTTCCGGCTTTGGATTAGAACGTGTCTGGTTATTGGAGCTTTTTTTCAGAACGGACAATTCGGTCCTCAAAAAGAGCAAAAACCTGGGAGCAAGTCGTCGACTTGGAATTGGTGGCTAGGAGGTAAGTGGAAAGGGAACTGCAAAGGTTTTTATATATAAAAATTATCGTGGTAAATTACCTGGATCTGCTGGTAAAAAAAGACTTATTGCTTAGGGAAAATGCAAAGCTGGTGATTCATTTGGCTCTAAAAATCTACTTGAAATTGATCAGTTGACCCATGGCTGCATTGGTATTAATCATGTGAACGACGTCATGCATCTATTCGATGACAGTGGAGATCAAGGAGAAATATTAATCCAAATAAATTTAAAACAAATGGTTTTGAGTCGCCAACTGAAAAGCAAGGACAAAAGTTAGGTCTTGCTGGCGAGCTGACCTCACCTTTGGCTGTGCTGGCGGGTGGCCTTGACTTCAGCTCAGTCATCCTTGAACAGATGACTTTTTAGCTTTTAATCGGTAAAATAAAGCCATTCAATATTGGTATTCGTATTGAGCTTGAATTGACAGTTGAATGGTGGATTGGGGTGTTCATTTTGTTTTTAGCAAGCCATCATTAATGGAGTTGTTGTCTTATCGACTGGATCAAATCAGTGTTTCGACAACCAGACAAGCGCTTTGCCTTGAGAGGTTGTTTGATCAAGCAGCGCTTTGCAAGTGCCTTGAACGAGGTTGCCACCACTCCGATTACCATCCCTGTTAAGCCATGCATGGGCCACAGCTATGGGAACAGATGATTTCGACTACTCGGCCTCCATCTCTTGGATGGATATCCGGGAATTTTTTCCCTTCATCGATCCTGAAAACCTCTCACCGCAGGATGTCGTTGATATTCTTCTGCATCTCTTCCGGCAGAAACCTGGATTTGTGGACCGTGGCCATGAAACGAATAACAGGGAAACAGCATGGGTGAATGCATTTCTGTTCAGGCTCAATCCTGGTTTCAATGAGTATGGGATGGAGTCATTCACCGTTGAAACCATCGGCTCCAGTGTCGACAAGATGGCGGAACTTCGCTAGATCACTGGGCTGATGCCTCTATGAGCTTTGGCTGATTTAGCGATGGTTAATGGCTCCACCTCTGTTGGCATCCTTGACAAGGTGATGCAATCTTCCAAGGGGTTACTTCTTTACCAGCGGTACATAGAGCTTGCCGATTTCTTGCTGAAAATGGTAAAATATATGCAAAAGCGCCTCTTACAAGTTGCTTGAGGTGATCAGATCTAATTTAAATAATCAATTAATGCTATGCTGCATCATCTTATCCAAATTTAACTTATGATTGCAAGAGTTAATGTTGTTCGATGAAGGAAAGCCAGTTCCCTGAGATCACCTCCCTTAAGCGTGGCTCTATTCGCGATCTTGGTAAGATTAGCGATGATGAGACTTTGAAGGTTAAGTTAAATGATAGGTTGTTAGGCTTCGAGTCTGATAATGATTCATCTGCTTATCAATTTAGTATTGACAAGCAGCAGAATGTTTTTATTGCTCTGGATAAGCTTGATCATGATCTTGATTTATACCTAACGTTCAATAATTGGGATGATGTTAGATCAGTCAATTCTTTGACGGGAAAAAAAGAACTGGCTTACGCCAACAAGCTTATACCTTATATCGCTAATTCAACTGAATTTGGGGACAAATCAGAGGTTATTTTCTCGAGACTTGCTCCCGGTGATTATTGGATTAAGGTTTCTAGGAATGTTGGCGCATCACCCCCCTCTGAACCCAAGGCACCAAGGCTGATCATCGATACGAAGACATTTGGGAAGACAAGAACTATTTCTAATGACAAATATCTTGCAAAGCAATGGTACTTGTTTAATACTGGCATTACAGCGTTTTTCGATAACTCTAATGATTACGCTCAGGCTTATTCAGATTACGAGAATTTATTTGCTCCTGAGGTTAATGGTATTATTCCTAACACAGATATACTGGCACCGGAAGCATGGAAAATACAACATAATGCCAGCAAGGTTGTAGTTGCTGTCGTTGATCAAGGAGTTGATATCAATCATCCTGATCTGAAAAATAATATCTGGGTCAACAAACGAGAGATTCCTAATGATAATAAGGATAATGATGGCAACGATTTTGTTGATGATGTTAATGGATGGAATATGAACGATGAGGGAGGAAATGGCAGTAATGATCCTAATCCGTTGAATCCAAACCAAGCTCACGGTACTCATGTAGCTGGAACAATTGGTGCCGAAGGCAACAACAAGATTGGGATTTCAGGCGTGGCTTGGAAAACCCAGATCATGCCTGTAAACGTCTCACTTGAGGATGGTCGTCTTGAAAGGGTTGCAGAAGGTATTCTTTATGCCGTCAATAATGGTGCTGATGTTGTTAACTTATCTCTTGGCGCATCCTACAAGATGTCTCCGGCATGGTTAATGCGATATATGACCAGTAAGGGGCAACTGACTGATGATGCACCATCTGAGATTAAACAAAGCCCATTGAATGATTTCATTACAGTAGCTAATCGGGCTAAACACCAGGATTCTCTACTTGTTATCGCAGCTGGTAATGACGGTAGATATTCTACACAGGTTAATAAATGGAAGCAAATGAATAATCTAGATCAATCAATAAGTATGGAAAACTTTATCGCATCGTTTTTTGATAACGCCATCTCAGTCAGTTCAACTGATGCGATGCAAAATTTATCACCGTACACAAATATTGGTCATACATCTGATCTCGCTGCTCCCGGCGGGAATAACTCCGGTAATTCTCATTTTGCGATTTTAAGCACTTTGCCCAGCGGAATTACATCGGATCACTATCAAGGTAAGTTTGTTGATCAAGGTACGTATGGTTACGCGCAAGGCACGTCGATGGCTGCTCCTGTTGTTTCGGGCTCGGCGGCTTTGGTCAAGGCTGTTAATCCGAAGCTCAGTGCATCCGAAATTCGCCAAGTTTTGCTGGCGTCTGCTACTCCAAACCTACGATTTCAAGGGGAAATTGGTGATCAGGGCTTGCAGCTCAATTTAGAGAAGGCTCTCAAGTTTGCGAAAAAATGGAAGGGTGATAATAGCTTTTATCAGACTCGGATAGGATCTAATCAGGATGATCAGATTTATGCCACACCCAATCGCAGCCACATTAAAGGGAAGAAAGGAAATGATACGATTACTGGTAATAGTGGTGATGATCTGATCAAGGGCGGAGATGGTAATGATCAAATTATTCCTGGCGATGGTCATGATTGGATTAATGGTGGTCCTGGTGTCGACACAGTTGTGTATTTGGATATTGATGAATCACCGATTTACAAGCCTGATGTTGTGAGAATGCAAAATGTGGATGTCTTTGATCTTTCCAATTTGGATGGTGATCCTTTTAAGTCAGGTATCCAGGATTTACATTGGATTGGAGATCGTGAGTTTACAGGGCTGAATCCCGGGGAAATCCAGAGTCGATCAAATGGATTTTTCGTTGATATTAATAGGGATAAGCTTGCTGATTTTGCTGTTCTTTATGATCAAGTCCTATCGTTCAATCCGACCAAAGACAACTTCCTTCTCTAATTCAGATGTTGTTTATGACTGCTGTTCTCTGCGTTGATTGATGTAGCAAGGCACGCTTAATTCCCCTGTCGTTGCATTGATATTTGTCTACTTGAAATAATTATTAGGACTCTTGAGTGGCTGCATTAACACGCTATTGCTTCAAAGTGGATTTACTTGTTACAATAGATCCGAACATTTAATAATTTATGAAACTTCTTCCTTTACTTGGATTACCTTTTTTGTTTTCAAGCCCAGTCTATGCTCAACTACCGCTACCAGCTGAGATGCAAGACAGAGCGGCTTATTTGCTCCGGACTGGCAATTTTAGACAAGGATATTTATATGGAAATATGGTTGGAGCTGTAGGAACATTGTGTGGCCTAGCGCAGGAAGGCCTCATCAAAGAGAATGACATTAGGGAATCCATTCAAGGTCTGGTTTATCATGCTAGAAAGAAATGGAATGATCCCTTAATTCTTGAGTATCAAGTTCTTGGATTAAATCTAGGCATTTCACAGTGCAATACACTTCTTGGCTACAAGCTTGATTTCATTGTCGAATAGTCGAATCAGTCTTTAGCCATATAGCAATGAAATTGGTTCTGATTAGTAATTGGTGCATCGGCATATGCAGGATGCTCAGTCGATGACGAAGATGCAATGACAAGTAAAAAGAATAGATGGGGCAAGTTGAAATAAAAAGAATGCGACCAAGAAAAACTGGCTAAACGGACCAGGTTGAACATCAAATCCTCGTCAATACTTAGTTAGGTCACATTGAAAAGCTCAGTAATCAAATTACCATCCAATATCTGGTGCCATTTGCACTACTAAATATCATAAATGCTGAAATTAAATTCTTGTGCTACAACTAAGGTAATTCACATAAAAGCTGATGTCAGAAGAGCAACTCAAAGCCTTCCTAGAAAAGGTCAAGGCAGACACAAGCCTTCAGGAGAAACTCAAGGGCGCTGTTGATCCTGATTCAATTAGTGCGATTGCCAAGAGTGCTGGTTTTACAATTTCCAGAGATGATTTTGAATTGATCGATACATCGGAGGTTTCTGAGCTTGATTTGGAAAACATTTCTGGAGGGGGAAGTTATTATGGTAGTGATACGCGCCTTTGCAATTGCACTCGATCAGACACCTGTAAAGGCAAGGCTGGCTGCTAGTCGGACGTTGTGTCGATGTGGTGGCATGACTGCTACCTGGCATTTAAATGTAAATTGGTTGGTAGGGAAATGTGTCGATGATGATTGCTAGGGGCCTGTATCCATTTATAATCATTCAAAAGCTCCTGCACCAATAGGGGCTTTTTATTTGTTCAATCACATCAACAAGTCCTTACATATCAATCCCTACTTCATTAGCTTTCAATACTTGTCTTAATTATTCCGCTATTACATAAATACGCTTCAAAATCAAATTCTTGTGCTACAACGAAAGCAATCCAACCAAAGACTGATGTCAGAAGAGCAATTCTAATCTTTCCAGGAAAAGACCAAGATAGACATAAACCTTCAGGAGAAACTTAAGGGCGCAGCTGATGCCGATGCAGCTTTAGCTATTGCGAAAGAAGCTGGTTTTGCGATTACTGCACCAACTATTCAATCCATGCGATCGACGGCACTGATATCAGGAGATGAGTATGAAAAAGTGACTGGTGTGTCTGGGGTGGTGGTGGTGTGGGTTGCTCTTGTTCTATTAGAAAGCCTATGGGTGTAATTATGCTGATTAAAATTAATTCGTTGTTAAGCCCAAAGCCCCTACGCTTGCTAAGGCTTTTTACATCGTTTATCACGCCCATATTCCTATAAATCACCCTCAAGCGGCTTTCATGATTACATTACTAAATGTCATGAATGCACAAAATGAATTCTTGTGCTACAACTAAAAAAATCAACCAAAGGCAGATGTCAGAAGAGCAACTCAAGACCTTCCTGGAAAAGGTCAAGACAGACACAAGCCTCCAGGAGAACCTAAATGCAGCAAAGTCTCCTGAGGATGTGGTGGGCATAGCTAAAGAATACGGTTTTGAATTCACTGCTGATAAACTCACAGAATTGAGCGAAAAAGACCTCGAGAACATATCTGGAGGGACGTTAGCAGCCGCCGTGATTATCGGAGGGGGTAACGCAGTCGGGATAACATTTGCTGCGGGGTGCTTCGAATAGCCTGCTGACTAGAACTTCATCCAACTGAATGGAAGCATACCCTCAAAGATCCTGCATTTTCAGGGAGTCTTTTTTGCCTCATTCATACCTACAATCCCATAAATCACCTTTAGACCCTATGCATATTTGCATCACTAAGGCCATAAGCACCATTTTGATTCTTGCGATAAAAATTAATTAATCCAATTAAAAACTGATGCTAGAAGCACAACCCATCGCTTTATAAAGGTTAAGGCAGACACAACCCTTCAAGAGAAGCTCATGAGCGCATCTGGTGCCGATGCTGTTACTACGATTGCAAAAGAGGCAGGCTTTGCAATCACTGCAGAATACATTTAATCGATGCAATCTGCTACGGAGTTGTCAGATGATGAGCTTGTAAGCGTGGCTGGGGGTTTTGACTCCTGCATTGCAGTGTTTAGCTGTGGTCTGTGGTAATTGTTTGGAATCTTCCCAAAGATAGTGTGTGGTTGGTGTAAATCTACTCATCAACGCCTCTGCCACCGCAGGGGCTTTTTATTTCTTCAATAGCCCGACTAATCCCATCAATCAGCCTCCAATTTCTGGCACCATTACTCCACTAAATATCATGAACGACTTAATTCAATTCTTGTGTTATGCCTAAAGCAACCCAACTAAAGCCTGATGTCAGAAGAACAACTCAAGTCCTTCCTGGAAAAGGTCAAAGCTGACACAAGCCTTTAGGAGAAGCTCAAGGGTGCAGCTGATGCCGATGCAGCTCTCGCAATTGCCAAATAAACTGGCTTTGCAATTACCGCAGAAGACATTCAATCGATGAAATCTGCTACGACGGATTTATCAGAAGAAGAACTGGAAGACGTGGCTGGAGGTTGCCTGGATATTCTTTGGAGTAATCGTAGCCAGAGAACTTTAGTTCACCGTTGGCTTCAACTTCAACAGCCCAACGCCAGAACAGTCCCACATTTCCTTTTTCGTGGCTCCCACAAGGTCGCAGTAAAATTGATTCTTGATCGGCAAGGGTGGACGCTGTCCACTCCATCGTGTCAAACTTTTTTTGTTATCGCTACCACTTGCTTTGCTTGTATTGAGAAGCTCGGGAGGGAGAATTGTTAGTGTCATTTGTATTTGAAAAATAAAGTGTCATTTGTCTTTGTGTATGCTTTGGCTTTATCTAATGCATAACAATATCCTAGCCATCCTATTCTCTATTTGCGGGATTATTGATTAATAAATGTAGCTAATATTTGGCAAGTAATAGTTATATGGTATGCAATTATTTAACGGTGATTGTCTAGAAGAACTGCGTGAACTTCCCAGCGAAAGTGTCGATAGCGTGGTCACAGATCCTCCTTATGGACTTGCCTTCATGGGCAAGGATTGGGACAAATTTAAATCGACCAAGCAAACTAAATCCCAAGTTGTCAAAGGCTTAGGTGCGGGAATGAGAATGACCACCGCAGACGAGAACAAAAACTTTCAACAGTTTTGTGAGGATTGGGCTGCGGAATGTTTCCGTGTTCTCAAGCCAGGTGGTTATCTACTTGCCTTTGGTGGCTCCCGCCTCTATCACCGACTTGCGGCGGGAGTAGAAGATGCTGGCTTTGAAATCAGAGACCAAATCATGTGGGTCTACGCGCAAGCAAACAGGACAAGAGTAAATTTTATTATCTTATCAATGCAGTACTGCATTGATAAGATTGAGCGATTTTTGATTTTAAGATCGCTCAATGCTTTCCGCTGCCTCGCCCGCCGTTCTTGATATTAATTATGAGTCGTTGCCTTGGTTCGCTGTGCAGTCCTGCCCCTGCGCCAACGCCTCATGAAGACTATGACTGCATTTTCTATTTAGAGATAAAATGTTAGAATTATGGAATGTCAATTAGTGTCAGATTGAAACTTCAGAACCCTCGGTTACAGGTCTTTCCGCTGCTTTGTGTGCTCTCTTGGAATCTCTTTTTTGGTCTTGCTTCTTCTGCTGTATTCGCCCAAGATGGAAGAGGGAAATTTATTTTCAAAAGAGTAGTGCCGCCTGGTATTACTGAGTCTCTTTACCTTTATGAGAAAAAAAGAATTGATAATGGAATTTATAGATTTAGGACTCGTATTAAATATGATGATGGGCATGCGTTTCCCCCGGGCGCATGGCGAACCGCAAACTGTAGGGACTCAACAATTGATGGAGTTGTCGTAAGCGCACGCCCAACTGCAACAGTTGAAGAAGGGGTATCGCAATTGCTCAATGCTATCTGTGATTAGGCAGTATCAATAAAACCTTTGCGGTGCCCTGTATGTAACGAAATGTTCCACGAATTTTGTCGCTGCACTTGCCTTGAGTAGATCGTCCGCATTTGGTCTCTACTGGTTTTTTGATTCACTTCTTGCTTTGACTATTCTTTGTTTGTGCTATGTGTCAAGGTGCAAATATCGCGATTTGATATGCCCAGTTGAAATTTCAATTTTGCTTATTGCCTTGTGGTCGAGTGTCATGGAGTAGAACCGGCAGGCAAATTCTAAAGGATTGTCATGAATCGCAATCTATAGGTGGACCAGTCTGGGGTTGGATTATTTCGAAGATTAAAAAATTTTGCCAATTTCAAGTGATGCGTGCCCTATGAGTCATGGATGTATGGGTCTCGCATCCAATTGGTCACGGTTGCGCCTTTGAGTTGTCCTCGACCAGTCGCGAGTGCATCAGTCGCTTTCTTCGCGTCGTAGTGGAAGTAGTGCTCCTGGACGTACTGGATGCTCGTATCGCAGTTGTTGCATTGCAGAACCTCGTGGTGCCAAAGGCAATGCTTTAAAAAAACTGTCGCGCCGCTGTATTTATTGCATCTTTAATCCATGCTTTTTATGACTAATTCTGGTCTAATGTTAAAGAGGTCATGGACAAATAAGTTCAAAATCAGCGTCTCTTTCAGACCCTTCTGGCGAACTCCATCCCATCCACTCGCCTTCATAGAAATCGTAAAGGTCTAACTCCTTTGTCTTGCAATCCAATTGAAGGATTTTCACAATTTTCGGAGTTAATGGCTTTCCCGTGTTATCACTCTTTGTCAGATACATGCAGCGTTCGTCAACACATCCTATTTTTTTAGCCATCAATCGGTCATAAGGGAGCTGCGCAAGAAAAACCCACCCATCAGAATTGAAAGCTTGGACGTGCTCCGATTTTGTAATTTGGCGTCCTCCTTGCTCAAGTATTTCAAAGGTAAAAACTTCAGGCATAGGAGCATCATTACTCGTTTCATAATCTTGCTCTTCATATGTAACAGGACCAGTCACTTCCTCATATTCCTCCTGGCACCCAACCACAAGAAACCCTAACATCGCTAGAACAATAAGAGGGAGCTTCGTCTTGAAGATCATAGGTTCTATGTGTGGTTTCTAAATCATACCCATAGCAGCGTCATGTGCAGTGGGGCATACAAAAACATGTGTATATATTTTAAGTGGCTAATTCATATTCAATACCTTAGCGCGGTTAGTTGATCTGTTGTTCCATCGCAGAACCTCCTGGTGGCAAAGCCAATGTCCTAAAAAACGGGGGCGACGGCGTAGCCGCTGTCAGAAATCTGATTCGTAGGTTTGCTGCTCTGTTGCCTTTGCTGTTCGCGCCCAACACCGTTGGCTCTTTCCGTTCATCTTGCGAGTGCAGTTTTCAAATCCCAAGGCACGCATCACTCGTCCGCACCTTCGTTGATGTCCGTTGTGAATGTTGCTGACGGAAATCTCAATCGCATTCTCAAGAATGTCAGCTGTAATTGGATATTGCTTGTTGGCGACATAGGTTTCAATCTTCCCGTGCCAAGGGTCTCGCTCTAAGAAATCGTCTTGATAAACGGATATCTCCGCTAGTTGCCCTGTGTTGTATTCCCATTGTTCCCCTTCCCGATAAAGCTTGATAGCGGCTGCCCATAGTCCGCCGCGCTCTTCTCTCAACTGACGCCACGGAATTTCGTGGGTATCTGGAATGCGGATGGGAACAAAGCGACGGTTGCCGGTGCTGTCAACCAACAGCTGGTGTTCGTTGCTTGTGCCGATGAAGATGAAACCACGCTTGGCTTTTGACGGCAATTCATACGGACGCCTGACCTCATCGACTTGAAGTGTGATGAGATTTTTTAGAACCTCTGCTTGGGAAGGTTTGAAGAACTGGTCTATCTCCGGCAGTTCCAGAATCCAGCCAGCGTGAAGTCGGTAACTTTCTTTAACTAGCGTGTGTAAGTCCGAGTTCATTTCGGCAAACAAGTCAGTAGGCACCAGGCTCTTGGCGAACATTGACTTGCCCCGACCTTGGGCTGATATCAATATCGGCAACCAAGACATCGAGCACCCTGGCTGATACGCACGGGCAACAGCACCCACCATCATTCGCATCATTGCTGCGTTGGCGATGGGGGAGGTGTTGCCTAGATAGTCAGTGGCTATGGAGTGAATACCTTCTGACGGTTCATGCTCCTCAGCCCAACGCTCAAGGAACTGGATGTGCGGGTCATAGGCGTTTTCATTCGCAAGGAACTGAACGGCGGGCTTAAGCCGAGCATCGGGTAATGACTGACCGAACCGCATCGCAAGGTCTGACCCAAGCCAAGACAACCGATCACCTTCAATGACTTGGATACTCCCGCCACTACCTACGAACTCGATTTGGTTGGTCATTAGGTTCTTGCTGAAGTCCACGCCTAAGTCACGAAGTTTGCTGATGTCGGCAACCTTCTCTTGTGCGATGGCGTCTGCTGCCTTACGTGGACGCCCCGGTCCTTTGCTCGCAAGCCCGCCTTGTAGAAGCGTTAGTGGTTCTGGCGTTGGCTTGAATGTGAACTTGGACATTATCTGTTTTGTCTAAATATTTTTAAGAGCGGTAGGTGGTGAAACACTTTAGGTTGAACCGCAGTATGTAGCGATTGACGAAACCACCCGCTGCTCTATGTATGAACTTACTTGCGTTTGTCCATGCCTTTAATCTAATTCATTAGGCGGATAATTGCAAGTCCTTGTTGTCATTTAACGAGAGATTCAACTCTTTGATTATCAAAAGGTCGGTGAAGGTCGGTGATGATTTTCAAAACTTGAAACGAGGGCAATCGCTGAGAACCTAGTCATAGCCTTAAAATCATATTATTATTCTTCTTTTGATAAAAAGGGTAAGGTATTTAGTCGCCGACCTATGTTAAAAGAAAAGGTCGGTGAGATTGTGTCACCAACCTTTGATTTCATCAATACCGTATGGGTTTGATGTATTTCAACTGGTAAGTTTGCCCGCTCTTGACCCGTTCCATGCAACCAAGTTCAGTGCATAAGACAATGCAGTTGGTAATCTCTTTGTTCTTCAGCCCCTGCCTTCCTTTCAAACATTTCTTGAGATCAGATTCTTTTGACTGACCAAGGTCTTGCTCCTTCAGTCTGTTCAATACAATCTGGCAACGCTGATACTTTTTGCCATCCTCAATGTCGGCCTGCTTAACTGCTGGTGCTGCTCGGCAAACGTCTGAGATCTTTTGGAACTCGCTCTGGAAAAAGATTTCTAAGTTAATAGCACGACGAACTGTCTCACTATTAATAGGGCGCCGCACACGCTTTAATGCGTTTTTAAATGTCAGCGTCGAACGCCTGCCATCGTCAAAGTCGAAGCCAAGTGATTCAATATCGCCTGGAACACCCCTTCAAGCTTGATGCCAGTTGCAGGAAACTTGGGTGCCACTCGCTGATGCCATCTCACGCCAACCTTCCGTCATGCCCATAGTTGGACTAGGGGTCATAAAACCCTTTTCTGATTCCTGCTGCCTTTGGATTGGCGTGGATGTACCGCAACGTCTTCAGCACGTGCCTGTGGTCTTTAGCCGCAATCGCGGTGGCGTAAGACCTGGCTTCCCAGAAGTGACCGCAACGGCCAGAAAGACGGTTCAAAGCCATGGCTGAGTACCAGCCAAACCAATGCATCAGCTTTGGCAATTCACTTGCATGATCAGGACGCAGCAGCAAATGCAGGTGATTAGCCATCAGGCACACCGCATACAAGCGATGTGGAACCTTCTGCTTCGCCTTAGAGAGCACA
>NZVB01000010.1 GCA_002701375.1 Cyanobium sp. NAT70
AATTAAGGCTCTTTTTTGTTATCAAATATAATTGATAATGATTCTCAATTGCAACAACAAATGAGATTGATGAGAATGTTACATATTGTTACATTATTACTTTTTGTTACTATTGATTATGATTCTCAATATTAATAAAATATATCAACTTTTTGATGATAGTACTTTTACGACCACCACACCGATATTTGTGGTATAAACTGATTAAAGAACAGAGGGCTTATGTCAATTATTAAAAGATCAACTCCAAAAGATCGTTTCTATGCTCCACTTCGTAAAGTAGCTAGTGACTACGTTCCAATGCTTTTAGGTAGAATGCGTGTCCTAGAGACTAGAGCTAAAAGGGCACTTGAGTATCTTGATTCAGAAGAAGAGCAAGCAGAAGACGTTACAGAGGTCATGGAAGCTCAAACTAGTTTACATAGAACAGTACTTGAAGCTGGTACTTGTCAAGCATTGCTTAGTGCATTTATAGATTTATTACAAGATGACCGTAGAAAAATTATAGATAACAAATGTTATTTTTTAGGTAAAAATGGAGAGATAATATCGTTGTATGGTGATTTGCCTCCTGAAGATGAAGAAGAAGATGGGTTCATCAAGGGCAGATAAATTAATTATTCAACTTTCTCAGATAGATGAGATAGCAAAGAAAGAGTGTTGGAGTAGCGATAAAAAGAATGATGCTACCTCGAAGATCATTAATGATTGGAAACATAATGAACACGAGGAGCACCTGACCACTTAGTTGTTAATGTAGTAAACAACTCCACGATAAACAAGTTTAATTCGTTTCATCGTAACCTCCTGTAACTCAATCCCCGTTTCCTGATTGAGCTTCATGCGTCCGAAAGGATAAACGTGCAATTACATTATAGTATGTAATTTGTGGTAACAACCATTACATAAGAAAAACTTATTTGTTCTTCTTTTTTAAATAAGCTTTTGATGTAAGTTTTGATTTAGCAAAATCTTTTGCAGAAGGAGCACCTTTAGCACCTTTTGATCTCATTTTTTCACCACTACCTTCAGCAATTCTTTTCCTTTTAGCATGAATGTTGGCATACAAGCCTGGTCTACTCATTTTTTGTAGCCTCCTTTGCCTTTACCTTTACAAGAACCTTTACCTTTATGTGCCATTAGAAAATACCTGGAATAATTTGACCTGTAAGTGCATAAGCACCAATAGCAGCAGTTACACCAATCATTGCTGCCCAACCGTTAAAACGTTCTGCTTCAGGAGTCATAGTAATAAATATATATACATTATTAAGTATAATGTGGCATTAACAGAACAGTAACAACATCTTTCTTTAAAGGACAGTTATATTAGTGTCCTAATATATGTTCCATCTTTTTCGTCTTTAATTAATATTTGTTTGTCCTTTCAAAAAAGATTATGGCTAAGACTAAATTAAAGTTTTCAGGAACATTAACAGGATTTGTTCCTAGTTTTTTTGATACTCCAAAGTATCAAGGAGAACCAAGTGATTTTCGCATCAAAGTAACAGTTACAAAAGATGTCGATAAACTTTTAAATGAACTACAAGAAAAGTACGAAGGTTTATGTGATTGGTACAGAGATCAAACTGGCAAGAAAGGTTTTTATGATGAGCCTTGGATACAGAATGATGACGGTACAATTACCGTAAGACTTACTGCTAAACCTAAGTATGAGGAGTTTCCATTTCCAGTTGTCGATGGTGAACTTGTACCAGTTGATAAAGGATTGGTATTGAAGGAAGGTACTGAGGTAAACGTATCAACATTACTAATGGGTTACTCACCACGCAGCCCAAAGGGAGGCATGAGGATTAGACCACAAGCAATACAGATTGTTAAAGCGGTAACGCTTGATGATAGTAGTGATGCTGGTGATCTTAACTTAGACGAAGAGTTTCAAATTACAGAAGGTTTTAAACAATCCAAGCCAAATGTACAAAAACCTGCTAGTGTTCCAGAGTGTGAGATCCCCGATCCTGACTTTTAGATTATGCCCAGACGATTCCATAAATACGGTAAACGAACTGTTGATGGTTTTAGGTCTGGATTTGAATCTAAGGTGGCACAGGATATGACTTCTTTAGGAGTTAATTGGTTGTATGAAAAAAGTAAATACAACATATTAATTCCTAGAAGTTATACACCAGATTTTGTTCTTGACAACGGAATAGTTTTAGAAGTAAAAGGCTATTTTGATGCAGAAGATAGAAGGCTCATTAAATTATTTAAAGAGCAGCATCCTGAAGTTGATATTCGTATGGTCTTTCAGAAGGCACATCGAAAATTAACTAGTAAAGGTCGCATGACATATGCTACCTGGTGTGAAAAGCACAACATTCCTTGGACGGAGGGTCCTAATTTACCCAAAAGCTGGTTGACTATGTTATAGTTCGGTTGGTAAGGGAAAGGGTTACCAAACCTCCAAGGACTTTAATCTTTGGAGGTTTTTAATTGTCTGTAATACACCAGCCTTGTCCTAATTGTGGGTCAAAAAACAATTTAGCAGTATATGAGGATGGGCATGGCTGGTGCTTCACTCCTGGCTGCAACACATACATTCCATCTACTCTTTCCGAACCAATGACTTCTTCAATAAAAGAAATAGAACCTGTAATAGGTAATTATGTACCTATTAAAAATCGCAATATAAGCGTTGATACCTGTAAATTTTTTGGATACCAAAAGGGAATGCATGGAGGAGAACCTGCATATTATTGGGCTATCTACGATAACCAAAGAAGATTAACTGGTTACAAGATAAGGAAACCAAACAAACAATTCTTAATGCAAGGATCTAATCCTGATTCAAGGTTTCTTGGACAAGAGAAATGGGGAAGTGGAGGTAAACTCCTTGTAATTTTTGAAGGAGAGTATGATGCATTGTCATATGCAGAAGCAAGAAATAGATCTTGGGCTTGTGTCTCATTACCAAATGGTGTTGAATCAGGTAACAAAACATTAAAGGCACAGTTACCTTGGGTTCTTACATTTGAAACAATTATCTTATGTTATGACAATGATGAGCATGGTAAGAAAGCTGCTCAAAGAGACATACAACTGTTACCACCTCGTAGAGGCAAGATAGGTACAGTAGAAGGTTACAAGGATGCTAGTGAAGCATTAACAGCTAACGATAATAAAGCCATTATGAGAATGGTTTATGACGCTGTTGAATATGAACCTGATGGAATTGTTAACGCTTCTAAACTACTTGATAAAGTTTTAGAAGATCCTGAAGTACACTCTTATGAGTACCCTTATTCTTTTTTAAACGACAAGTTAAAAGGAATCCGATTAGGGGAATTAGTACTAGTTTGTTCAGGCACAGGTATTGGCAAATCAACTTTTGTTAATGAAATTGCGTATGACTTATTGGTACGCCAAGGGCAAACCGTTGGAGTTATCGCCCTTGAGGAAAATAACAGACGCACAGCTCAAAGATTTATTAGTATCAATCTTAACTATCCTATACACATCCACCGTGGAGACATCACCGATGAAGAAATCAAAAATGCATTTAGTAAAACCCTTGGGTCTGGTAGGCTATATCTTTACGACCACTTTGGCTCTCTTGATGTTAATACCATGCTTAATCGTATACGGCATCTTATTGTTAGCATGGGTTGCAGGTTCATTATTTTCGATCACTTATCAATACTCGTATCGGGTTTGGATGAGTCTGACGAGAGAAAAGCCATAGACAAATGTGTTACAAAATTAAGATCACTAGTAGAAGAAACTGGATGTTCTATGATTCTTGTGTCACACTTGAGGCGACCTCAAGGAAATAAAGGTTATGAAGATGGGCAACAAACAAGTCTTAGTGGGATTAGGGGTTCTTCAGCTATCGCTTGCCTTAGTGACATTTGTATCGGTTTGGAACGTGACCAACAGGATACAGAAAGTGGAGAAGGAACTGTCGTCCGTACCCTCAAAAACCGTTTTACTGGTTGGACGGGTGTTACGGGGAAGGTAAATTATGATGAGCACACAGGTAGGATGCTTGAACAAAATGTGGAGGAATTAAATGGTGATGTTGTACCCGACTTTTGATGTACATTTAACCCGTGTTAATTCACGAAAATTAAATGTATTAGCTGCAAGTCAAAAAGCTACACGACCCTTACAAACCTTTTTTAAAAGCAATGAATCCTTCCACTCACTTACCAGCGACAGACTCCAGGACTTCCTTAAGTACTGCGAGTCAAACAAGCTTAGATTCTACATCAACAATAGTATTTGATATTGAAACAGATGCTTTAAAAATTAAAGAAGTTACTAAAATACATTGTTGTGGAATAAATGATAGTAGATCTACGAAAATTTATACAAAAGATTGGTTAAAAATATTAGAAGAAGCTGATGTATTAATTGGACATAATATTATTCAATATGACATACCTTGCATACAGCATATTTACCCAAATTTTAAACCTAAAGGTAAAATTCTTGACACTTTAATACTGGCAAGAATGATGTATCCTGACATATTGGATATTGACTACAAAAGAAAATGGAAAGATATGCCATTGAAATTGTATGGCAAACATAAGCTTGAAGCATATGGATATAGGTTAGGGTTTCATAAAAAACACGCTGATCTTGAAGATTTCTTACAATTTACCCACGAATTAGGTGAAAGATGTATATCAGATGTCGATGTTACTGCTATGCTCTGGCGTAGGTTGCAACCTAAGATTAACGCAATCCCCTCGGCTGTTGATCTTGAAATGAGATTTGCAAGTCTGATTTCATTACAGGAACAATCTGGTTTTCATTTTGATTGTAAGGGGGCAATGGAATTGGAAGCTAAAATTGTTTCGCAACTGAAGGACATTGACAAAGAATTACGTCAAAGTTTTCCTTATGTTAATGGAGGTCTTTTCACTCCTAAACGCAATGATTCCTCCAAAGGATATGTAGCTTTAGCAACTATGTGTCGTTTGAGTCCATTGAATCCAAATTCAAGGGATCATATAGCTTGGGTGCTTAAGAACCATCTGAACTGGGATGCAGATGTTTTCACCAATACAGGGAAACCTAAAATTGATGAAACTGTTCTTAAGAAAATACCTGGAGCTGAAGGTTTTTTATCTTTGCTTACTCTTCAAAAAAGACTTAGCCAATTAAGTACTGGCACAAATGCTTGGTTGAAACTTGTTGAGTCTGACCGCATACACGGAAGCGTGATTACTTGCGGATGTGCCACAATGAGAGCCTCCCATGTCAATCCAAATATGGCTCAAGTACCTGCTGTCAGGTCTTTCTTGGGTACGGAGTGCCGAACTCTGTTTGGACCTGACGTTTTACCAAAACTGTACACCTCTATGAGGCGTGTAAATAAAGAGAACCCTGGTATAGTTCTCACCAAGCAGGTTGGCGTGGATCTCTCTGGAATTGAAGCGAGATGTTTATCTCATGTATTACAGCCATTTGATGGAGGTAAGTTTGCCAAAGAAGTCATTGAGGGAGACATCCATAAAGCAAACCAGATAGCTGCTGGTTTAGCTTCCAGAGATCTTGCTAAAACTTTTTTCTACGGGCTAATTTATGGAGCTGGTGCGGAAAAACTAGGTAAGATAACTGGGCAAAACGGTAAAAAGCTAAAGCAAACATACTATAAAAATATGCCAGCTTTAGCGGAACTTACTAAAAGGATAACAGCAAAAGCAGAGGCAGAGGGGAAAATTAAAGGATTGGATGGAAGACCGATCAAGATACGATCTCCTCATTCTGCATTAAATTTTTGCTTACAATCCATGGGTGCGATCATTAGTAAAGCATGGTACAACATTTGCTATGAAGAACTTTTAAGGGCTGGTCTTGTCTACGGGCAAGATTGGTCCTTTTTAGTGCACGTTCATGATGAAATTCAATTTGCAGTAAGAGAACCTTATGCAGAAAAATTAGCTAAGATTGCAACTAATGCTTCATTACTTGCTGGTAAAAAATATAAAATGAGAATACCTATTGAAAGTGAATATAAAATAGGAAACAATTGGGGTGAGTGTCATTAAAGTTTGTAAGATTTGTAAGAAAGAAAAATTGTTGAATGAATTTTATTCAAACGGATCTGGCACTAGACCTGAATGTAAAGCTTGTCAAAGTATTTATTTAAAACAATATAATCGAATAAAGAAAAACAGAACATTACCTAAACTAGGACAAGCTTGTGCTTGTTGTGGTAAAACAGATAAAAAATTAACATGGGATCACGATCATAAAACTTTAAAAGAACGTGGATGGATATGTAATAGTTGTAATTTGGGTATAGGTAAACTAGGTGACAATGCAGAAGGTGTCCTAAAAGCCTACAATTATTTAATTAAAAATAGTACCCTAGAATAGTTGCAAAAATACTATGACATGGTTGTTAATAGATGCAGATATGCTTTTATACCAAGCTGTAACTTCTTGCGAAACAGAAATAGAATGGGAACCTGATGTAATTACTACACATTTACCTTTAAAAGAAGTTAAATATGTACTGCATAATTTAATAGAAAGTAAACAAAAACTAGTAGGTGCAAAGCGTACAACTTTATGTTGGACAGCAGCAGATAATTTTCGTAAGACAATAGATCCGACATACAAAGGAAACCGTAGAGAGTCTAAACATAGAATAAAGCCTGTTGGGTTTAAAAAGGCAAGAAAATGTGCAGAAGTTGAATATGATAGTGAATGTTGGTTTAAGTTAGAAGCTGATGATGTACTTGGAATTTTAGCTACACAAAACAAAGACAAAGATGTAGTTATTTGGTCAGGAGATAAAGATTTAAAACAAATTCCAGGATTTCATTTAAGTGATGATGGTGACATAAAAGAAATAACAGAACAACAAGCTGATTTGTATTTTTATAGACAAGTTTTAATAGGAGATGCAGTAGATAATTATAGTGGTTGTCCAGGAGTTGGACCTAAAACAGCAGAAAAATTAATTCCTGTTAAAGATTTTAATCCTTGTGATGCTTGGCAAACAGTAGAAAATACATACAAGAAAAAAGGATTAAGTAAAGAGCTTGCATTGCAGCAAGCCCGTCTTGCTCGTATTCTTAGGGATACGGAGTATGTTTATGATTTGATTACGTTATGGATGCCACCAATCCGACCTACTACGGTCACGACAGCGATGTAATTGAGTGTATTGACTACATTCAAAGTCATGCTTTTGATTTTTTAGAGGGCAATGTGATTAAATATCTTACACGCTATGAACAAAAAAATGGTGTGGAAGATTTAAAAAAGGCACGTTGGTATCTTAATAAATTAATTGAAAGAGAAGAAAACAAATTCTCTGAACATAGTGTATCTTTATACAAGTCCTTGCTTCAAGAACAAAATGAAATCCACCAATGCCCACCTTGTAAAAATTTGGATGAATCAAGCAGGTCAAATTCAGAGTGTGAATGTGACATCTGAAGCATCTAATGATCTTCAAAAATTTCAATTAGATTTAGTTGATGAAGAATTTAGTGAACTTCTTGAAGCTTTTTGGGAAGATGATCGTGCCCACATAATTAAGGAAAGTCTTGATTTAATTTGGGTAACTTACGGATTGTTACATTTAATGGGCGTTGATGTTGATGAAGCTTTTGGTAGGCTTTATGCTTCAAATCAATCTAAATTACCTTTTACATATAAGAACGGTAAAGTTCAAAAAGGTCCAAACTATGTTCCTCCATTTTTAAAAGACTTATGAAACTCAGAAAACCAGAACTAAAAGAATTTTTTACACCAAGCCTTGCAATGACAGGGCGTGTAGAAAGTTGGATTAATGATCCTGTAAGACGCTATCCAGTAAGTTGTACCGTCATGGTAGTTGAAGATACTATGGACGAGCACAAAGATGGTTTAGAAGGATCATGGCAATTTGCTAGTAAAGCTTTACGTTATGGAGCTGGTGTCAGTATTCATCTTTCTAAACTAAGACCAAGAGGTACAGAAAACAAACATGGCATGGTTGCTAGTGGACCTTGTGGTTTTATGGAAATTTATAGCAAATTTAATGAAATACTGAGGAGAGGGGGTACATATCGTAATGGAGCTATAGTATGTCATCTTGATGCAGATCATCCTGACATTGTTGAATTTATAAACTATGACAGAGCTAAAATTCCTTGGGTAAAACGTGCAGTAAATGTAACTCCAGAAATTTTAAAGAATGAAGAATTACTTGAAGTAATTATGGAAGGTGCAAGAAAGGGAGACATTTGGATTGTTAAAAAACAATATGATAAAAATGGTGAAAGAATTTATCACAATGTATGTCAAGAAATACTTTTAAAAAGTAGAGACACTTGTTTGTTAAGTCACATAAATTTATCTGCTACACCTATAGCTGATATTCCAAGTGCAATGGTACATGGTATAGAATTTTTATGTGCTTTGTATCAAAAAACTGGTGTACATAAATCAGGTATTTATAAAAAACAAGATAACCAAGTTGGTTTAGGAGTATTAGGTTTATCTAATTTATTAGCAATTGAAAATGTATCTTATAAGGATTTTTTACAATCTTTACGCAAAGTTAATTTAGGTATTAAATTAAATTATTTATTACCTTCTGACATGATTGCAGGTGCAATTCAAATAGGCTACAAGGAGGCTGCTAAAGTAGCTAAACGATTCAATATGTCTAGAGCGTTTACAATAGCCCCTACAGCCTCTTGTGCATACCGCTATACAGACAGAGAAGGTTAC
>NZVB01000011.1 GCA_002701375.1 Cyanobium sp. NAT70
CGAGGTTATAATGAGACAGTTTGGGATGGCAGAGATCAGCAAGGTCGGATTTTGCCAAATGGAGTCTACTTCTACACAATTTCTGCTGAAGATAACTCAATAACCAAATCAGAAAACCATAGACATAAAGTCCATGGCAGGCTAGCGATTCTCCGTTAGCATTTGATAAAGATAAAGATAAAGAAATCAGTCTGAGTTTGAAGGAAATGACTGATTCAGGGTAGGTAAAGATTCGGGCCGATTAGTCCTTGTTTTTCGGATCTGTCTCTGCTGTTTTAAATACTCCTCAGTCTTTTCAATTTCAATTTGACGTTTCCGTTTCGCTCGTTCTATTCCACTTTTCTGGTCTCTATAATGGATTTGCCATTCACCTTTTTTCTTAGCTGTTAAGACGAATTCACCCTGCATTCGACCGTTAGCATATTTTAATAAATCACGAATAACCCAGTAAACATCGGAGGACGAATAAGTTAACGAACTACGGTTAGATTGTTGACTGATGTACTCAACTACTTGACCTGCAACCTCTCCTATCTCTGCGGCAGTATAGGGCTTTTCCTCAATTTTAATCACGAGTCTATTTAACCAACAGCTTTGACCGTAGGCATTGGTTTAGGTTGATGATTATGCTTACTACCTATGTGAGTGTTACGGACTTGGATTAGCTGGCTAGCTATAGACACAGCTATTTCTGGCACTGTTTTTGAGCTAATATCAAGACCGATGGGGGCAAAAACCGTGTTCAATCGATCGGTTGAAACACCCAGTTCCACCAGATCATCAAATATGAGTTTGATTTTCCGTCGACTCCCGATCAACCCAATATAGCGGGCATTCGAGTTAACCACAGCATGAAGGGCTTCCTCATCGTGGTTGTGGCCTCGAGTAACTATCACTACATAGGTCAACTCATCAATAGGATAGCGGCCCAATTCCGTGGCTATATCTCCGACAATAACTTGGTGAGAATCAGGAAGGTACTGACGAGACGCAAGATCCGCCCGGTCGTCAACAACCACTACGTCAAAATCAATCCAATTACCCAAATGACATAAAGCTTGACCAATATGCCCCGCGCCAGCAATTAGTAAAGTCGGCCGAGGTTGAATTGGTTCAACGAAAACAAGAGCTTCACCTTGATCGAAATCTAGAGAACACAGTTTTGGCACATTAGATTGAAGGACATCAGCACCGATCTTATCTACTTGTGATGCCAAATTAGGAGCACTAAAGTTACTAACGGTCTGGCCACTTTTGGAAACTAGCCGTTTCTGACCAATAACACGAGAATTAACATTACTTTCAACAATGGTAGCAATAAATAAGGGGGTTTTTTGGTCACAGAGATCTTGTAAAGTGGTAAATAAGTCATATTCAACCTGGGTTTTTGGCAAATCTATGAAAATTTTCATTTGCCCACCACAGATTAAACCATCGTCCCAACCATAATCATTGTCCAGCTGAAATTCAAGAAGGTGACGACCACCTTTGCTGATTGAGTCAATAGCTTTTTGTCGAGCTTCCGCTTCTACACACCCACCACCTAGCGTACCAATATTCTCGAGACTAGGTAAAATCAGTAACTTCGCTCCTGATTTTTGCGGTGTAGAACCGCTCGTGTCGACTACCGTACAGTAAGCACCAACTTCGCCCCGAGCAATTAACTGTGGAATTTTCTGGTAAATTGCTTTCAATTTCTTAACCCGTTAAGTCATACGAAGGGAGGAAAATTATAACACTCACAGGATGAAGCAACAACAATTTTATTTACGGATTCCAATAAATAAAATAAATAAATTGATAATCCAAGCCCTAATTGCCACAAGTGAAATCTATAAGATGATCCATAATAAGATATCAAATTACTCTATTAAAAAAATTAGAATACAGAGAAGATATAAGAAATAAGAAGATTTGCAAAATCACTCTTGACGCGGACTCTTTGGTCTTAATACGGGGAAAAATACTGGAGAACATTGACATATCCTTCTTTACAATGAATTAGCTGAAGTGTATATTATCTAAGAAGAAGGTTGTATATTGATGTTTTGAAAACTTAGGTTTTCAAAAAACTCTGGAGTTAAATTCAGATGAATAAAGTCCCTGAGACCATATCGGATGCGCTGAAAACAGGGATATCAGCCCATAGAGATGGGTTATTATCCCAGGCTAAAAATTGTTACGAACTTATACTTGCATCGATTAACGCTAGTGACGTAGATGATATAGAAATAAAATTTAGTTTAGCGGATATAACAAATTCTCTATTAGCTATAGTTGATTTTCAACAATCATCTATAGGGGATTTTGCAAATGCTACTTATGAAAATTTGAAATTTCTTGATAGAGGAAGAAGTGGTAACTTTCTTGAGTCACCGACAAGCTGTATTCTTCAAATTCACAGTTGGGAGGGTAGGATTGGACACAACTTGAGAACATTAGCCAACGCTATACTCACTACTCAGATGACGAACTCGTGTTTGTTGCTAACTAATCATGGACTTTTAGATTTTTCCAAAATTGGCTATACAGTAAACTGTCTTCAGAACCCTACTTCGGTCAACACCCCTAACCTGAAACTTCGTTTTAACGGCCTTGACAATTGGGGAATCACAGCTTCTATAAATCAGATCAGAGATATACTACAGCCCTTACCTAGAGAAATTCTAAGATTCCAAGAAGACAAAGATATAACTCAGGATACACTTGTCATCCACCTAAGGTCAGGAGATGTATTTGCAGCCAACATCGGTGAAGGGTGGTTTCAGCCACCCTTATCTTTCTATCAAAAGACTATCGAACACGCTAATTGTCAAAAGATTGTACTTGTTTCTGAAAGTCATAATTTGAACCCTTGTGCAACCCGGTTACTTCAGGAGTATCAAGGAATATTAGATATTCGGCTCCAGTGTGGTAGCTTAAATGATGACATTAACACAATTTTAAGTGCAAATAATTTGGTATTGTCAAAATCAGCGTTTGCCAAGCATCTAGCGTGCTTTTCCAATAACATCAAAAATCTATACAACTTTTGGGATGATTCCAGCGAATACGTGGACATACCGGACATTAATGTTATTACGGGTACAGCTGAAGGGTACCCTGGTGAAATTTCTTGGTCTGACTGGTCTCGTTCCATTCCTCTGATGGTGGAATATCCAAAAGATAAAATTGTTTTTCAAAATAATTGAATTGAGCCATATAGCATCAGTGAACCACAACACGAATTTATGGTAACGCAGGAACTAACATAGGGTGTCGCTTTCATAATAAAATTTCGAAAAACCCTTATTTTTCAGTTTCTGCAGAGAATATCATGTTGGCGAAGTACCATAACTGGCCTAAAAATTAGAATAAAAACCAACAACTAAAGACGTTACAGAGTCATTAATCGTATAATCGAAAAAGATTTAGTTATATAAAGTGTATTATAAGTAATTGTTATGAGAAGTATGAAGATATTTTACTCAGATTAGAAGCAATTTCCCTGTTGTCCGGAGCCAAGTCGTGTGCTTTTCGGATAAAATCAACTGCTAGCGTTCCAAATCCCATTTGCACCATAGTAATACTAAGCCTGTGTAAAACGTCATAAGACTCAGGAAAATATCTTAGAATCTTCCAATATATCCTAGCGGCATCTAGAAAGTTTTCATTTTTCTGCAACTCGGTTGCTTTTCTCAGTTCCGATTTTAACAGGATAAAGCGTCTTAATTTCTTATAAGAATTACCGGAAAAGTCATCATCACCTCCGTTTTCACGGTGATAATAATATCCCTTGGATTTTAAAAAATCTCTAATCCTAGATCTCTTTGGCTCAACCTTGTTATGTTCAATGGTCATATAACCAAATTGATATTTGTCAAAATTTATTCCCTGCAACACTTCTAGTTCTGATCCTTCGGTATCAATAGAAATATACTCAATGTAACTTGGGGCCTGCAGATCATCAAGTAAGCTCGTCAAGGTGCTAGTTTCCAAAACTATTTCTGTGCCCTCCGGTGAATGATGATCATGGTGAATTGTAAACCCAGAGAGAACACCTGCATTTCTTTGATCAATAAGGAAACTTAAACTTAATCCACTTTCTTTGTAGAGTGCAGTAGGTAGACATATAACGCTACGATTAGCCTGAAGCTTTTCAAAAATTTGTGGGTTCGGTTCCACGCAAATACCGTTCCAACCCAAGTATTGCTCCAGTACAAATGTATTTGAAAGAGTAACCCCATCGTAAGCTCCAATGTCAACAAAGAAACCATCTGTCTTACTGGGAAAGATACTATTGATTAGATATAGATCTTGGCCATACTGAGAATATGAAAAAAAAAGCACAGCAGTTCCACCTCCATTAATGATGCAATGTGTATTTGTCTTTAGGTATAACCACGCATGTAGCAGAAAGCTCATTCGAAATTGAAAAGTTGGAACTTGTAATAAGCCTCACCCGAAGAATACTCGTATCAGTTAAAAATAAATAACAAATTTGAAATAACGGTCCAATTCAGTAAAGTTGCTAAAGAAATAAAGATTGTTAGGTATCCGGATAGTCGTCTAGATTATGCAGCTCATTTAAGTCGGATATTAGCACCATAACTATACTCATAAAGCCTAAAAATTCTATCTTAGTCCCAAATAGTACTAGAATAACGAATTGACCAGACTGATGATTGTCTAAAGTTTATCGGTTTACCTTTCACATTTGACGTCTCTATCTTATAAAAATAGAGTTTAGTTTTTATGCAGTACAGTTCAATTGGTAAAATTTTAGGCTAAATTTTCTGATTGCACGAGTGGCTGAACTACGACCTCTATTCGCCAAGTAATGGATGACAATATAGGAAATAGGAAGAACATAGAGTTTTTGAATTCAGCAGAAATCAAGCAAATCTTGTATCAATATTTTTTGTAAGCAGTTCTGATCGAAAGCTAAATAAATGAAAAATAAGAATTTAACTTTAGGCCTCTGCTTGTAGTGGATTGTGATTCAACTCATTTGTTTAGTACTATCCTAGGCTATTTTATCCATAAAAATCAAAACAGTATCCGTTCAGATTGTCTTCTTAGATTTAGACAAAGTTGATATTGGCCTACCTTTGAATTCGCGCAAATAACTTCCATCGGAAAGTCAATAAGTGGTTGGTGAGGCTCAATGGTTTATATTATTTATTTTGATGGTTGAAAAATCTGCCAAATTAACCTAGACTGAGATAATGATTTTAACATACGAGAAGATCAAAAAATTGAATTCAATCCTAAAGGGTGTAGTGTATGAAATTAACTCAAATACAGATAGATTTCTTTGATGTTTTTGGCTATTTGGTAATGCCACAACTTTTTTCTCCTACTGAGATAGATCAAATTATCGACGGATTTGAATGGTCAATCTTAAATCATGGTGGTGGAGACAAACACGACGGTAGTAATCGAACAATGTTTGGTGGTCCAATTGAACACCGATCCGACATGTCTGCGCTCCTAGATCATCCAGCTCTTAAAGGATTAGTTGGAGGTCTACTAGGAGATGATTTCAATTATTGTGGTGGCGATGGGAATTACTACACAGGCAATACTGGTTGGCATCCAGATGGTAACTGGGGCCAGTTATTCGCAGTGAAAATAGCATTTTATCTGGATGAAGTAACTTCAGAAACTGGCGCCCTTCGTCTGATTCCAGGTAGTCATAAGCCAGACCATTTCATTCGTCAACGGCAAATTGATATCAACAAATCTATGATTTTATTCGGTTTTTCACCAATGGATTTCCCTGGTAATATTACTATCGAAAGTCAGCCTGGCGACATTGTGATCTTTAATCACGACCTATATCATGCATCTTACGGTGGAGGTACACGTCGACGAATGTTTACGATGAATTGCACACGCCACGCAAAAACTGATGAAGATCTGAAAACAGCTCGCCAGTATCTAAGTATTCACTCACCTGGTGGATATAATATAAAAACGGGAGCTGGCATGTTCTACCCTACCATGATTGATACTAGCAACCAAGAACGAATGAAACACCTTTGGCAACCAATCAAAATACACGATCAATTGTTTCCGCACCTAGCACGAGAGGCTATTTAGTTAAAATTATCAACAGGAAACCATGAAAAGAAAGGAGTGTGCAATGGCCAAAATTACAATGTTCCAAGGTTATGAAGGCGAACCACCATTTCCTAAACCCAAAGAAAAAGTTTTGCCGAATATCGTAACTGCTCAGGAAGGCGTCCCCGTCAAATATCCTGACTGTGAAGGTTTAGGTGTACGGATCGTACATCCTGCTAATCCGAATGCACCTGCCAAAAACTTAGGTTTAGTGATGTTCTATATCCCACCTCATGTTGTTTTGGAACCTAGCGGACATTATACCGAGGAGTGTTACGTTATTTTGAAGGGCGAAGGAACAATGACTCTAGCTGGGGAAAAAGTGCTAGTCAAAGCTGGAATGTTTGTTCATCTACCGCCTTGGTGCGAACACGGAATTGAAAACACTGGAAATGAAACTATGGAAGTTCTAATCTGTACATCTCCTCCTAACCCTTAAGCTAATATTTTCATGCGAGTTGACTTAGAAGGAAAAGTAGCAATGGTAACTGGTGCTGCTCAAGGTATCGGTAAATCGATTGCATGTAAACTAGCTCAAAACTCAGCTACAGTGATTCTAACTGATATTGACGACTCAAGGCTTCAACAAACAACTGAAGAATTAAATTGTAGGTTTTCATCGCATTGTCAATTACTGCGTATGGACGTGACAAAACCAGAGGAAATTGAAGCTAGTATCAATCGAATTTTAACTGATTTTGGTAAGCTTGATATTTTGGTGAACAACGCTGGAGTAAACACATTAGATCATCGAGTTAATATTGACCAATTTCCACACAGTGAGTGGCAACGCATATTAGATGTTGATTTAACTGGTGTTTTCAACGTGAGTCGGTTGGCTAGTCGTCCAATGATCAAACAAAAGGAAGGAAGAATCGTTAACATAGCTTCAATAGCTGGGCTGGTTCCCTTAAGGTTACAGTGTGTATTTACAGCCGCTAAAGCCGGAGTAATCAATCTAACCAAGTCTATGGCTATTGAACTAGGCTCTAGTGGTATACTGGTCAATGGTGTAGCGCCAGGGTCAGTATTAACCGAAGGAACCAAAAAGCTGTTCTATAGCAGCGATGCAAAATTCCATGAATCTCAAAAGAGCCTACTGAGCCATATTCCACTAGGGCGCCCAGCCGAAATCGAAGAGATAGCTCATACGGTATTATTTTTGGTTGCCCCGGAAAGTAGCTACGTCAATGGGCATATTCTAGTGGTAGACGGTGGGTGGACCGCTGGCTATTTGAGAGAGTTTTAGCTCACTTACACAAGCAAGCTATAAATCTACAGGAGAAAAAGAATTTGTTAAAATTACAAAGAGTCGGATCAACCCGACCGTAAAAATTTGATCCGTTGAATTGGTAAGGGAGAGGGTAATTTCTAGATAAACCCACGACTAATCTTGTTTGTGTCAAATAGTCAAAATATTAATGAAATCAACAGAGGTATTTGGGACCTACGTGTCTATTTTGGGTAAATGCTTTCGTCAATGACAATGAAAAAGACTATAGTAATGGACGGGCGATGTATTTAGAGGGTATCTCAATTGGTGCTTTGGGCCTGTAAATTTTCATTTTTTTTGAAGTATACTACCTAGTTTTGAAGTAATTTTATCTGCGCAATTACCACTCAGAAATTATCAGGCGACCAATATATTAAGTGATCAGGCGGAAACAGAACTGATAGGATGGGATGATCTGACAAGACAACAGCAGGCAATTCACCAAAAATTAATTGCAATACTTGTAGGTGGTTGAGTTCTAAGTTTATTGATGGTTCATTTTTTGTAAGGCTGATTTCACCATCAGATATGGTCATTGTTGCAGAATCCAATTCGTAAGAGATCCGAATGGAACCATTCCATCCCTTCCAATCAGACTTAGCTATTCGCATTTCTAGTTGAGGCGTTAGTTTGGACAGTAGAGATGAAAAATTGGTGATTCGAAACATAAAACGGTCATCTTGACAAATATAGGAATGTAGGCCTAATCGATCCAATATTCCTTCAACTTCCTGACATTGGTTAACTCGTATCTGTTCCTGCCCATTATCTAGGCGATTGTGTACGAAATGGGTAACTAGCTGATCTAGGGCGGATGTTGCCAATGGCGAGTCAATCCTAGATCCGATTTCTAGAAGATGTTTTTCATCACCTTTCAGGTAGGCTAAAACTTCACCGTTATCCTTTGTTTTTGCCAACCAAAATAAGTCATTGGTTTGGCTTCGCCATTTTGGTTGACTTTGCCAATAAACCTGATTTCGAACAATAGTACCAGTCCTATTCTGGTTAAACTGTTCATAGATAGTCATCAAATCGTTTATGTCTTTACTAAAATTACATATATCGATTGATATATCGTTGTCACTTGTCTTATTTAGTGGGAGATTATCTTTATTTAAATCTACTTTCCGATATGATACTGGATACGTCACCCAATCAGCCTTCTCATAGTGGTGATTGATTCCGGTAAATAGTAGAGATATATCGAAGCCAGAATCAATCAGGTAATCAACTGTGTTAGATAAAACTTGAGCAGAATAGCCCTTTCGCCGGCCCAGCAGAGTCCGCTACGAACGCAATTCAGAATTTAATTCAAGGCACAATCGATGACATGATTGGGTTGCTCCGAGATAGCGGAATTCCAAATTTTAACGAGCGACAGCTTCGTTTACAAATGAGAAGTTATGTCAATCGGATATTAAGTGACCTTGGTCTAGATGAATTTATATCAATTAGCACGTCAGATGCCTTACCAAGACGACCAGAGGATC
>NZVB01000012.1 GCA_002701375.1 Cyanobium sp. NAT70
CTGAATTCTTGTGATTCTGCGCACGATAAAAAGGCGTTCTGGTAAACACTTAGGCGCTATACATCGTCTTCTCAGTTAACACTCATGCAGAGGTGAAGAGAAGAGGGTCGCGCAGATCAAGGCAGGGCAGTGCATGTAGATGACCACAACCAAATCATGGAGTCCTATTCGAATAGCTCGATCCTCTCGTCAGGCGACAACAACCCATCAAGGGAGTGGTGCTCTTCGACAATGTCCTGGTTAGGGTGAATTCCTCGTTGTTTGGCTGTGTTCAACTGTATTGTTAATGGTCGAGCGATTGCATTCTTGTCTGCTCCGCTGTAGTGAACTGCTTCACCATCTAAGTTGCCGATACGTTTGATCTCTGTTGCTGAGATAGGCAGCTCTGATTCCTAGTGGCGATACTTGGCGTTTGCTGCAAGGCTTAAGCGAATAGGTGTATCAGGCATGTGGCTGTTTCTGAAGTTGTGTGTACACTCTGAACAAATTTTCCACGTCGCAGTATCACTCGAGTCCGTTTACATGTTTTGGGACAGTTATTGCGTTATGCAACTTTAGGCTTTATTGATAACTGTGCTGGTTCTTTGGCAGCAAGTGCCCCGTTTCCAATTGTGGATGAGCTCTGTCAGGTGGTTTCACCTCTAAGGCTCTCTCACACAATGAATGCCAACTTCAGCCTGTCTGATCCGCAGATTTTGTATCTGATGCTCTTCAGATCAGACTTCACCGTCTCCAGACGCACTACGAGCTACTTGGTGATCTCCTCATTCATCAGTTCGATGCCGAATACAGGCGTCACCTCTCTCAGCATGGATCATTTTCTCGCGCATCTCGAAAGCATGGTTGTTTGACTTATCAGCCACATCACTGAAAAAAATTTGCACGCCTGTGTGCTGTAGCTTGCCATGTGTGCATGAGTGTTGGCTGAGAACTTGATATGTAGCTGGAAAGTATATTTCAAGCTGCCTTATTTTTGTGCTCAGAATCACATTAGCGAGGGATTCGAATCATTCGCTAGGTCGATGATTTAAGTCATGGTATGTGCGGCGGCGGCATTAATCCCAACGTCATTTAATTCACTTTTTCATGCCTCATGACTAACATCAATCTCAACACCCGTGAACAAGCCCGTGTTTACGCGATGATGAATCAGAGTACAATTGTCTTTAACGAAGACGATTGCGACGCTGAACTCTCCTTCGATGATTTAACAGCTGTCAATGGCGGGTTCTGGCTGTTTAAAGCCACCAAAACTGCTGCTGCAGTCACTGGATGGTTTCCGCTTAAAGTTCTTGATAAGTATTATGATGCTATCAAGCCAGAGCTGAACCCTAAAACAGCAAAAATCAAACCAAGAATTAATAAAACTGGATGGAATCTTTGGGACAAGTTATGGACTGCTGATTGAGCACCTCTGGTTGTTGTCTTACTTGATGACATGCAGAGTCCGATTCTAGTCGTCGGGAGTTCAGCACGAGCGATAGCTTGAACGGTCGACTTGGAGACTCTTTTAATCTATTTTTAGTGCTCCAACTACAGCGTCAACGGCGAAGCTGTTCTCACCATCATTGGTCTCTGACTCTGATCCGCATTCATCCACATCCAAATCTGTGAGGTGCTGTCTTTTGCTAGACAAAACCTCACAGGTTTGGATGTGTCTTTTTTATCCGAGCTAAGAAATTCTGGATATCAAAGGTGCATGGATTACACCATCACCGAACGATGTTTGGACTACGGAAGTTTTTGCCAATCGCTCGCTTACCCAGATCCATTTTTTCACGAACGATCCATTGAGCAAAGGTGTTGCTATTTGGCCCTGGCCAGTATCTGTACTTTTCAATGAATGGGTAGTTACTTGGGGATGATTCGATTCTCTCAACGATTGACAACGCATCATCACCCATCCATTGTTGTATTAATCGAGATGCACCATTGCCAACACCCTGGCATGGCGCTAGAAGATTCTTATGAAGATGTCCCCAGCTCGATTCATTCTGGCGAGCATCTTGCCATACTTCCCAGCGGTCACAAGTCTGGGCCCCGTTTTCTTTCATGCCACGAATAACAAGAAGCCAATAGTGGTCTGCAAATAAGCCAGGAAATCCTGGTATTTTTGCAGCCCGTAGTTCAACTTTGATCGTTTCCATTGCTCCAATACGATGCCTGCGCCCCGCCATCACATGGCTATAGAGGGGTAGGGTAGGTGAACAATCATACTTCTAGCATTGAGATGATCGGCTCATGGTTGAATATTTTGTTTGCGTCCTGATAAATTTGACCTAGCCGGCCATCATCATGAATGGTTTAGTTGTTTGATACAGAGGTATCTATCTTGATGGCTGTTATTTTAGTCTTCATCCTGTCTTTTAAGTGTGCATATTTTGTACCATTTAAAGCAAGGAATAGGCGAGTTTGTTTGTTGTTGAGTATTGGGCCGATGGACGTTGATTGCGGGACAATCTAATGTTTGGTCCATCAAAAAAGATAGCCAGTATTTTATCAGTTGCCAGACATTCGATAGGCAGAAGGTGGTATCAGCTTTTTCAGAGCTTCCAGACCATGCTCAACCCATGAAGAGATGGCGTTCTTGTGGTCTCCGTGTTTGCATAGCCAACATTTATGGATTTCATCACTTCCCAGGATGGGTCTGTGCATCAATATGTTTGGTTGCGTCAGCGGTTTTGGGTAAGAAGAGTTTTTGGCTTGAAATAATCAGAGTGATTGCAGTAGAAGGCCTGAAAGTGGAACTATTAAGCCAGTCTGTATTGCTTTGGTGGGTTTTGCATGGCTATCGCTTGTTATTTGAAAGGTATCCGTAATCCCGACATGAGTAGATATGTCAAATTTTTGTTTTCAAAAGACAAGTATATCTCAAATAAGGGCCAGCTCGACTCTTGTTAGCCTACTTTTTGGCTCTCAATAATACGTCCCATGGTTGTCAAGAGTTTTATCAGTAATGTGCGGCTTAAGTTATCTGTCCCGCTAGATTGTTATTGTTCTGAAATAGCTATTTTGTCGCTGATTGGTTTCTTAGTCTTTGCAGTCTCTTGACTGTCGTGATGAGTTCTTTCACTTGTAAGAATTTATCTTGTCCTGCACGGTGAATGATCTCGAGTCCATGCAGATCAGGATTGACCTGGAGGCACGAGGTCCAGTCATAAAAAATGGTCCCCAAATCGGGGACCATTTTGGGGTTTGTCTAATACCCAAGTATTAATAGGCGTTGTTGATCAAGCGTCGTAGTACATCGTGAATTCGTAGGGATGTGGGCGTTGACGCAGTTCCTGAACCTCTTCCATCTTGATCGTTTTCCAGTTGTCAATGAAATCGTCAGTAAACACACCACCTTCGGTGAGGAATGCGCGATCTGCATCAAGGGCATCCAACGCAGCATCGAGAGAACAGGGAACAGTGTTGATTTTGGCTAGTTCTTCGGCAGACATCTCAAACAGATCTTCGTCGCATCCTTGACCCGGATCGATTTGATTTTTGATGCCATCGATACCTGCCATCATCATTGCGCTGAAGGCCAAATAAGGATTCGCCAGCGCATCACCGGAACGGAATTCAAGCCGCTTAGCTTTTGGGCCACTCGTGAGAGGAATCCTGACGGCAGCGGAGCGGTTGCCTAGGGAGTACACCAAATTGACCGGCGCCTCGAAACCGGGCACGAGGCGCTTGTAGCTATTGGTAGTTGGGTTGGTGAAGGCGAGGAAAGCTGGTGCGTGCTTCAAAATGCCACCGATATACCAACGAGCGGTTTGTGACAGCTCCGCGTATGTTCCCTGGCCGAAGAAGAGGGGCTGGTTGTCTTTCCAGAGACTTTGGTGAACATGCATTCCGGTGCCGTTGTCGTTGAAGACAGGCTTGGGCATAAATGTGGCTGTTTTGCCATATTTTTTCGCCACATTTCGAACGACGTATTTGTAAATCATCACATTGTCTGCAGCCTCAATCAGCTGGGCAAATTTCATTCCCAGTTCGTGTTGGCCTGCGCCAGCTACTTCGTGGTGATGTTTTTCGATTGGAACCCCAAGGCTGCCCATGGTGCTGAGCATCTCCGTGCGGATGTCCTGTGCTGTGTCATTCGGGCTGACAGGGAAATAGCCCTCTTTCAGCTGAATTTTGTAAGCAAGATTGCCACCTTCTTCGAGTCGCCCTGTATTCCAAGGCGCTTCAATCGTGTCAACGCTGTAGAAGGCCCCTCCTTCGCTTGAGTTGTAGCGGACGTCATCAAAAATGAAGAATTCTGGCTCAGGACCAAAGAATGCTGTATCCGCCACTCCTGTTGAATTGAGGTAATTCAGCGCTCTTTGAGCCAGTGACCTGGGGCAACGATCGTAGGGCTGGCAACCCTCAGTTCTGGGATCGCCGATCGAGCAGATCATGCTTAATGTTTTATGGCGATAAAATGGATCCTCCCAGGCTGTATTTGGGTCAGGGATCATGGACATATCGGATTTGTTGATTGCCTTCCAACCCCGGATGGATGATCCGTCAAAGGCGAGGCCTTCTTGAAAGGAATCCTCATCCACCATGTCTGAGCAGACGGTCAGGTGCTGCCATTTCCCATGGAGGTCAGAGAATTTCAGGTCAATGAACTCAATTCCGTTGTCTTTGATCTGACGCAGAACATCCTGGGGAGTTTTGGACATGGGAAATTCTTCGCCCTTACCGGCGTTGTTTTGAGGACCGTAAAGATCCGGAATGCACCATTATGTATCAAGTAATACATTTCGCGCTTGAGGGCATCACAACTGCTTATAGGGGGTGAGCTCGTAACCGTTTCTGTCAACTTCATGGAATCTCAGCTGCACTGCGGTTTCTTGGCAATTCGATGGTGTTACCTTCCGCAGTGGGAATGTCTGGAGAGCCCAGCATCATGCGCGATGCCATTACAGGGTTGATCGGTCGATACGACCAACTCGGCCGCTATCTCGATCGACCAGCTCTTGAGAGCATCGAGACGTATCTCGATCAGTCAACAGTGCGGATCGCTGCAGTCGAGTTGATCAACCGTGATGCAACCGAGATCGTTCGGGAGGCCAGTCAGCGACTGTTTGCCGATGAACCGGAACTGCTCTTGCCCGGTGGCAATGCCTACACAACACGACGGCTGGCGGCATGTCTGCGAGACATGGATTATTTCCTTCGATATGCCAGTTACGCACTGGTGGCTGGCGATACGACGATTCTCAATGAAAGGGTCTTGAACGGTCTGAATGACACCTACAAGAGCTTGGGTGTGCCGACTGGACCGACGGTGCGCAGCATCGTGTTGTTAGGTGACGTGCTGATTGAGGCCCTTCAGGCTGGCGGCATTGCCTCGGAGCGACTCAACGCGGTGCGTCAGCCCTTCGACCATATGGCGCGTGGGCTTGGCGAGACGAATATGCGACAGCGATAACTCCTTTCTTTTTTACAGTCAGCATTTCAAAGCCTTCTAGAACCTGTCCGTCCGGGATGGCGACTGCGTAGGCTCTTCAGCCAGATCTCCAGCTCATGGCCTTGGTGACGACGCACCCTCTTCTTTCTGTCGACGGCCGTCATCGCAAGGCTCTAGCCCCTATCGCTACCCCGGATCGACTGCTTCTAGGACCTGGCCCGTCCAATGCTCATCCGACTGTTCTCAAGGCTTTATCCCGTACGCCGATCGGCCATCTCGATCCTCTGTACGTCGAACTCATGGGCGAAGTGCAGGATTTACTGCGTTACGCCTGGCAAACCGACAACAGACTCACTTTGCCGATGAGCGGTACAGGCAGTGCTGCCATGGAGGCGACATTGGCGAACACCGTTGAGCCAGGAGATACGGTTTTGGTGGCGGTGAAGGGGTATTTCGGACTGCGTCTCGCCGATATGGCTGGCCGATATCGCGCCGATGTCAGGACGATCGAAAAGCCCTGGGGGGAGTGGTACAGCTTGGAGGAGCTCGAAGCAGCCTTGATCGAGCACAAACCGGCAATCCTTGCCATGGTCCATGCAGAAACCTCGACAGGCGTCTGTCAGCCGATTGAGGGGATTGGTGATCTGTGCCGCAAACATCATTGCTTGTTGCTGCTTGATACGGTCACCTCACTTGGTGGAGTTCCCCTCTACATCGATGAGTGGAAAGTGGACTTGGCCTATAGCTGCAGTCAGAAGGGCTTGAGCTGTCCTCCTGGGCTTGGACCCTTCACGATGGGGCCGCGTGCCGAGGAAAAGATGAATGCTCGTAAGGACAAGGTTCCTAACTGGTACCTGGATGTCTCGCTGTTGAACAAGTACTGGGGTAGCGATCGGGTTTATCACCACACGGCACCGGTCAATATGAATTTTGGGATGCGTGAGGCTCTCCGACTCTTGGCAGAAGAGGGCTTGGAGCAGTCTTGGGCCCGTCATCGTCGAAACGCTGAAACGCTTTGGGCTGGCATGGAAAGTCTTGGCCTTTCCATGCTTGTCCCAGAACCGCAGCGGCTGCCGACGCTGACCACTGTCAAAATTCCTGAAGGTGTTGATGGCAAGGCATTCAGTTCTCACCTGCTCAATCAACATGGCATTGAAGTAGGTGGTGGACTTGGCAGCTTGGCGGGCAAGATCTGGAGAATTGGCCTGATGGGCTATAACTCCACTCCACAAAATGTCGACAGATTGCTGAGTCTGTTCGAAACCGAATTGCCGCGTTTTAGCGGTTCCGTTGCCGCCGCTGCTTAAACCAAATCTCAAGCAGTTGTCGAGCTTCTGCTTCCATCACGCCACCGATAACTTCCATTTTGTGGTGGGCACTGGGATGGTTGGCTAAATCAACCGTTCCTCCCAAACCGCCGCGTTTGTTGTCGTGTGCTCCAAATACCACGCATCCCATGCGGGCTTGAACCAAAGCGCCGGCACACATGGGGCAGGGCTCGAGAGTCACGATCAATGTGCAGTCATTGAATCGCCAATCTCCTCGGAGATGGGCTGCTTGTTTGAGCGCAATCAACTCGGCATGGCCCAGTGGGTCAGCATGTTTTTCACGTTGATTGCTTCCTCGACCGATGCACTGACCTCTGCTGTTGAGGACTATGGCACTCACAGGCACTTCTCCCTCACGGCCAACCTGTTCAGCTCGATGCAGCAATCGTTTCATCCATGCTTGCCAAGCTTGGTCTGATGGCTTCATGCCTTTGACGTCCGATCGGCTTGTTCTGAACGATGCCACCGCAAGGGAGAATGGAGCTTGACTGAATCGTGTCCTTGCGAGCAAAGCCCGACGCTGTCGTCCTGAACGGGCTCCCGGCCTTCGCTTCCCCGTATGGGACCGATGTCGAATTGGTCGATTTCCTTGAGCAGGTCTCCGCTCATCTCTGCCGATGGCTCTCCACAGCAGCCAACCGCCATCCGCTTCCCTCGTTGGGATGTTTGCCGGACATTGCCCCTGAACGTTTTGGTCGGAACGCCAGACAGTTGCTTGAGGATCTCGATCAGATCATGGACCGGGCCTATCAACCCAATCACCCTGGGGCTTTGGCCCATTTGGACCCACCACCATTGACCGCATCGATCGCTGCGGATCTGGTTTGTGCAGGGTTGAATAACAATCTTCTGGCGGAAGAACTGTCTCCCAGCCTGTCGTTGCTTGAGCGTCGACTGTGTCGTTGGTTCGCTGAACGACTTGGTTTGCCGCAGGGGGCTTCTGGGGTGGCGGCGAGTGGAGGCACGCTCAGTAATTTGATGGCCCTTGTCGCAGCACGGCATGCGGCTGGTTTACAGCACGATCCAAACGCTTGCATTGTGGCCAGTCGGGACGCCCATGTCTCCCTGCAGAAGGCAGTCAAGGTGATGGGCCTTCGAGAGGATGCGCTGCAGCTGGTTGGAACGGATGATCAGGGTTGTCTTGATCTGGTTCAACTGGATTGGCTGCTTCAGCACTTGCATCAACAAGAACGCCCGGTTTTGGCGGTTGTGGCGACAGCTGGAACCACCGTGTCTGGATCGGTGGACCCCATTCCCAAGATGCGTGCGCTCTGTGATCGCGATGGCCTTTGGTTGCATGTGGATGGAGCAATCGGTGCCTGCTTTGCACTTAACCCCAATACCTCAACACTGGTTCCAGGTTTGAAAGAGGCAGACTCTGTCACTGTTAACCCTCAAAAATTATTCGGCATTACCAAAACATCTTCCTTGTTATTGCTTGCTAATCCCTCCCATTTGAAGACTGTATTTGGCACTGGATTGCCGTATATGGAAACATCACGGGATGGAGAGCATGGTGGTGAAATTGGTCTGCAAGGCACACGCGCTGCTGAAATTCTCAAGTTGTGGCTTGGTCTGCGACAACTCGGTGAGGAAGGAATACAACATGTTTTACAAAGTGCCCTTGAACGAGCTTCTTTGTTTCGTCATTATTTGAATGACGAAAAATTTATGTTGAGATCGGGGCCTCTTCATATTGTTTCGTTTCGTCCCTGTGGATTGCTGTCAGACCAGCTTGTGACATGGACAGCGGACACGCGCCAAAAACTACTACGTCAGGGAATAATGTTGTCACGGCCTTTCTACCAAGATCAATATTATCTCAAGGCTGTTTTTGGTAATCCTCATACTGATGAACGTCTGATCATTCAGCTTGCCCAACAGTTACTGGCCTCGATTTAAGCGATCAGCGTTTGTTTCCGTTAAAAGCTTAAAGTTGCTTGTAGTCCTCCGACAAAAACGGCTGACGCTGATTCGTCCCCTTCGGGTTGCATAATCAGTTGTAGATTAGGCATTAATTCTAAATTAGGTGTGATGGAGATATTATAGTTGAGTTCCAGGGCATGTTCAGTTCCGTGCCGATAGATTGCCGATTGATAATCATGATTGTACGTTGCATAGCTATATCCAAAAGAAAGAGTGTCGAATGGACGAGAGGGTAAAACACCAGCAAGCACAATTCCAGCATTGCCACCGTTACGAAAATCTTGTACAGATTGCGATAAACCCAAACCTGTTGAAGCAAATAAGCGACCATCCATTGCCAACTTGCCTGGATTAATGGGAAGACTCAAGATGGAGTAAACACCATTGTTGCTGGATTCGTAGCCTGTTTCATCCACACGTTCGTAGGATCCACCTCCGAGCCAACCTCCTAACTTAAACACTGGCGGTGGTAGGGGAGATCGATAGAGAATATTGGCTTTTTCGCCTGCTGAGATTCTCCTAATCGAATTCCCTTGTTCCGAGCGACGAGCAGGGATCAAAGGTGTGTGGGGGAGTCGAGAGTCGAGTTGTAGAAACTGAGCATAGCCCTCATTGTTATTAATTCTGAAATCGAGCCCATGATATTTTGTGTCGAACGATTCTGGATAAATTTGATAAATACCATATTTAACCGCAACTTGATTTGGATCGCCAAAACGCATCATCGCGCCATAAGTATTGAATGGATTACCAGGTATTTGAATCATTGATGGCGTTGCTTCGGCCCAACCGCAAAGACCAAAATTTGAGTAAAAACACATTACAGGATCCATCGTAAAGTCGACTGATTGCTTCAGTTTGCCGACTTTGACTTGTGATAAGAAGCTATCGTGATTGGTGTACTCAAGAGACAGCAAACTAAGTCTTCCGATCGGGCCATTGCCAAAACCCCATTGAGTATTTAGTTTATTTGGAATTTCGTTGGAAAGTATGTCACCACCTCGTTGTGTGCCGATTATATGCAAATTGAAACCATTTTTTTTGCCATTTGAAATCCAATGATCTGCCCATATTTTGGCATCCAATGTTGCCAATGTAGAGGATGTGATTAGTTTTTTGTCATGAGCATTTGGAGTGCCATTTGTTTGGTTTAGTATTGACAATCCAAGGTCTAGCCAATCTGGATCTCCAATGAAATTATTAATTGACTTCGTTGGACTATTTTCTAAGATCGGGAGATCGTTTGGATGATCACTCAACTCTTGGCTTTTAGCCTGATTGTCAACAAACAGTTGAAAGCTAATCAAGGTGGAGCTAGTGACGAGGACAGCAATTGACGTTCGAATGATTTGTAAATGGAAAGACGTCATGGATCAAAATCCTTCTTTTTTTAACATCAATGCCGTGATGTTTTCTAAAATGGCATGGATGATGACCAAGGCTAAGCCAACATAAAAGATGAGTTGAACCGAAATGTCTGCAAGGAACCCGCTGATAAATGTGAGCAAGATGAAACCAATACTTAGTACGAAACTAAATAGAGCCCAGCCTTTACGTACAATAATGGGACCAAGGACTTCGCCCAGGCGAGCAACCAATAATCCTATGTAAGCACCATTCCACAATCCAAACAAAACTCCTCCTATCGTGACAATGGTTAGATTTGGAGAGGTAATGAATAAGGCAGTTCCAGCAACTCCTACCCACGCTGAGATTTGAAGGAGGAAGTCAGTACTGTATTTTTTAGGAACTAAACCACCAATAATGGCACCTGCTGTATACCCAAATCCAACCAATGTATAGGCAGCGCTGGCATCGACTTCTGTGATTTTAAATACGGATGTTAAAAATAACGGTTCATAGGTTAAAATTGAAACTTGTCCTGCCCCAAAGAAAAAGGTTGTGATTGCAAATAAGATCAAGGCAGGGCTCCATATAAGTTTAGTGGAGTCCTGCTCTTGCGGGCTTTGAGCTTCTGCTGGGGCTTCTTGTTTAAGATCAAGAGAATCGTTATTACGTTTTTGATGGATATCTGCTAATTCTCGTTGGATTAATAGATAGATCGGTATCCCCATCAGTATCGACAGGATTCCGACTAGGAACCAGGACGAAAGAGTCGACGTTCCTGTTAACTTACTAATAAGTAAGGAACCGATGACGGCAGCTAATCCGCCACCTGCAAAAGTAAAGCCAAGAGCCGCTCTTTTTTGATTGTCCAGTAATCTTTTGACGCCGAAACTGGGCAATCCGGTCACCAGATGGCCACAACCCCAACCTGAAATCAAGCGCCATAACACTTGCCATCCCATGACAGGTAGCAACGGTTCTACAAAAAACGAAAGGACACAAACGAAGAGTCCCCATCGAATCATTCGAAGAGAATCGGAATCCCGTTGCAGTTTTGCTTGATGGATCGCCCCGACCATGTAGCCAGCCAGATTCAATCCAACCAATTGGCCGATATTGGCAGGGAGAATCCATTTGGAATGCACCATCAAATCGCCAAGAACGGCAAACTCAGAACGTTCCAGACCAATGCCGATTCCCAAAGCACATGAGGCGGCAATCACCCCCAGATAATCGTAGCGTGATTTGTTAGACATCGAATTAAATGCTTGAAGGTAATTTAGTTGGACTTAACAGATAGTCAAGTCTCAATGCTGTAAATGAATTCAAATGACTTGTATAGGATTTGGCGTTGCCGCTACAAAATCCAACAAATTAATATTCTTCAATAACATGGAACTATCGGAACCGAATGAGATTCTTAGGTCATTGCCTTGGCTCGCAAAATTGTAATCTGGTCCAGGTTTAGATTGTCCTGACTCAATGTGGATGACATCTTGTCCGATTTCAAAATCATTGACTTTATCGTGTCCTGTTGATGCCACTAGAATATCGGGACCAGATCCACCATTAATGGTGTCATTGCCTGAACCGCCGTCAAGAGTATCTGATCCTGCACCACCTTTTAAGCGATCTTTTTTATCATAACCATAAAGTTGGTCATTTCCATCACGCCCATAAAGATCATTCCTTGCATTATTTCCATGTAAATTATCATCACCACCTTCACCATCTAGCGATTCAATCGATTCGAAAAGATCCAAGCCATTTCCTGTTGATTGTGGTGTATCTAGCCTGAGATCGACACTATTATTTTCATCGCCGAAGCGGGCAAGATCTCTACCAGGACCACCGTTATAGAGATTGCTGCCACCATGTCCAATCAAAACGTCTGCACCACGATTGCCATACATGCTGTTGTCTGCTTTTGATCCAACCAATTGGTCTCGACCTGAACCGCCATTCAGTTGTTTTTGATTAGTGGCAACCAGTTGCTCAGTTGCGGATGCATCTGTGATTCGAGTGCCTTTGAGCTTCATAATTGAGTTTTCTTTATAGGCTTCGAAGGCAGCTTGCGCATCTGCAAGGGATGCATAATTAGTATCGTCTAATAAAGTGTTGTTGAACAAGTTGAAGTTGTTTTGCTGAGGATTCAATCCGATTGCAAAAGAACCTTTGTAATTAGCTTGATAGCCGAGTTGAACATTGCTCCAATTCATGCCTGCAGCAAGGTAGTTCAATGACAAAAGCTCATTGTCATTAAAGTTCCACTGTGTGAGGATTTCATAGGGGAGCATTTGATTATTGTCCTGGTTGATCTCATCTAGAAACTGATCAATTTTTTTGTCGCTTGGTTTTTTGCCAAACAATGTGTTAAATACTTTTTTGACAACTTTGTTAGCATCAAGCGAATTAAGGGATGCACCAAAATTAGATTCGATTTGAGCTGTCTCTCCAGATTCAAGCAAGAGATCGATCAGACCAGCACTATCACCATTCGTCATCTTTTTGCTAGCGGACAGAATGGCTGTTACCGTTGGATTAGAAATTTCACCTGAATAGATTAACTGTAATAAATTAGCTTGATCAACACGTGCTTGCGCATCATTTGGTTTTGTCTTGAGAAAATCGCTATCAATCGCGTCGAGCGAAAGACTATTCACTTTAATTGGTAATTCATTCTTACTGCGCAAAATATTTTTCGAACCACCCGTAACTCCACGGCCATTGTAATCATTCCCCTGAGGGATCAATAAGGTGGGATCATCTCCGTCATGCCAGAATGTTGTTGTTGTATTGGCAAGTGCTCCAACAAAGGCAGCATCTTTACTAATAGCACTCAGATTTGTTTTGAGAGTATTCTTTTTTAGAAGTGTGAGAGAGAATGTCGCGTGACCGGAATGGGAGCCTCCATGATGATGTTCATGGCTATCTTTTGATTCTGTGGTTTCAGATGCATGATCGCTGCAAACCATCCACATGTCGCCCATTTGATGCGCACCACTACAGCCGAAATTGGGGGCTGCGGCTTCCGCTTCTTTTTTCGTCTCAAACATCGATTGCGATGTTCCATCAAGATCGCTTGATGGAACAACGGAGTTTTCTTTGGTATCACAACTGACCTGCTCGACACCATCTTCACTTTCAAGATGGAAGGGCTCATATAGTGAAGAGGCAATATAATGACCTGCTTGCACCTGCATTTCATATACTGAAGTGCTTTTGCCATTGGTGCCACTTAGCAAGATATTGGATAAGGCTCCTTGCCCATAATTATTCCAACCAATTTCAAGATTAATTTGACTAGCATTTGATAATTCATCTGATTTGACAATCGCATCGGCCAGTAGATCACTTAAAGGATTGTATCCTCCTTCAAATTCACCCGTTTGAATTTTCAATGCTAAGGAGGCACCGTCAATCACTGATACGCGGACACCTTCATCGACACGATAAGCCAAGACGATATCGTTAAAGTTGTCGACATTGGTGTCTGCATAAGCAACCGATAGATCTGACCTGCTTAGATTTGAAACTGGTTTTGTAGAGTCAAGATCACACTGGATGAATTCATATGGATTAAATTCAAACTCCAAGGCAGGTTCTTTCTTATCAAGCGTAAATCCCTTCAGGCTCAGCTGGTCAAGATTGATTTGTTTGCCAGGTTTCGTTTCAAAACCTGCGGTGACAATTTCGTAGTGTTGATCACCATTGAAATCATTGGCAAAGATCCAAGGTGCTTCATCACTTCTAAACGGGGTAAATTGCCATAATTCAACACTTTTGTTGTTTTCAAGTAATTCTTTACCGTCGATTATTCTAATCATCCCATCACCGCTGGATCCGATGGCAAGATCTTGGATACCATCTCGATTTAAATCACCATTTGAAAGGGTAAGAAGATCAATGGTTTCTTGTTGGCTTGAGAATGTGGCTGTATAAGGCTTTAGATCCTGAGCTAGATATGCATCAACGGAGTAATTATAAAGGTTATCATCGAGCTCACCTTCACGATCAATGATCAGAGAAGGAGCAATCCAGCTTGAATCTGTATTATCAACCACCATCAAGGCAATCATCATGCCTTGATCCTCATGAGGTAAAATGTGACAATGATAAACATACACTCCTTTAAAATCTTCAAATGCCATTCTCACGGTCTGTGAATTTGCAGCTGATACATTCATTGAGCTTATTGATTCGCTATCCAACGCAGGATCAAGGACAAGTAGATCTCCTTTTAATGGAGGCTTGCTGATAATATTATCGATATTATTTTTTTCAACGGTTTCATCAACGGATGTATTTTCAAGATAATAGGCATATCCTGAAGAATTTAAGGGGCTGACATCTTGTAATGACTCGCGATAATTCATGGCACTATCACGATCTTTGACCTGATAATCGTTGATATGAATGTGAAAGGGATGGGCGACGTATTTTTGATAACTACCTGCAAGAGGAGGCGCCGGATAGCTTTTTTTATTATTGAAGAAATTTTTGCTGTAATTCCATAGATCCCATTCTTCTACAGTTTCTAATTGGGTAATCGTGATGGGGGCGAAGGGAAAGAGAGAGTCATTGATCAGGAATGGATTGTCATAACTCAGCCACTCTGTGAGGTTTGTTTTGGCAGGTAATTTAGTGCCTAGATTGTTGGTGCCAGTAAGCGTTTGATAGCGTGAATAGGAGCCAGGAGTTGCAACCCCATCAACATCTTTTGTTGGTAAATTATTGATAATATCTGTTGTGTAACGATCCCATTCTGATTTTGGACCAACCAAAGCATTTTGAACCCAATGCGATTGCCGTCGACGAATCGGTTGCCAAAGAGGTTGTTGTTGTTCATTGGCAAAATATCGAATTCTTTGTACTGCATTTTTTGTATTATCATTTTTTGGGGTAATTTCAATGATTGGTGTGTTGCGATTGGCTTGATCGATTGCCTCGCTTTGTTCCTGGACGCTCAGGGGTGTTGTATTGCTTGTTCCCGCACTCACCTCAAAGGCAGCTAATGCGCCAAACCCTTTTGTAAATGATGTTGTCTTGGGGTTTGGTTCCCAACTTGTTTGAAATGGATACTTGCCGATATTATCGATGACGAAATTTTGTGGTTGTGATTCACCATCAACTGTTTTTGTAAAATTCATGATCGAGGACATCTCTGTCCTCCCCTCGGGGAGATAGACGAGAACGTCAAATCGTTTGCCTGGAGCAATGGTGAGTGTGTCCTCTAGATTTGCATAATATTGTTTAGGTTCTTTATCATTTAGGGGAGAACTTCCCAGTGTTCCTTCGGCTCGTTGAATTTGAGGGTATTGCCAACCATCTTCTCCATACACGTACATGGGTAAAACGGTGAAATCACTTTCTGCGTTGCTTTCGCCGATCTTGTGATTAAATTGGATGTTGTAAAACGCTTGACCGGTTTGATTATTAAGTGCAATCGCTTGCCAACCTGGTTCTGTCGCCTTGGCTTCCGGTTGATATTCACCATTAACGGTTACCAGAGCCATATTGTTTGAGACAACATTGTATCCATTGGGGATATAAGATATCTTCGCTTCACCTGTCTCAGGGTCAATTTTGACGTTGTTTGATTTGAGAACGGCAAGATTTCGGGGCACATCTTCAAAACCAGGAACATGTCCCAGAGGATTGCCAATCTGAATAGGACCCGACATCCCTGCATAAACCTGTTGGTTTACAGATGGGTGATAGTGGGGGTGATACCAATATGAGCCTTCGCCATGTTGCTTGGCCAGTTCAAATTTGGTTTCCCAGTGTTGTCCGGTGCTATAACGAGCAATAATGTTATCTGAAAAGCCGCCTGGATGTGTATGAGCACCGTGCAAATGAATGTTGGTGCTGGTGTTGCCAGCATGGCCATCACTTCCAGAATGCCCCCCTGTTTTGTTGCTCACTCCCGTTGCATACGCATTTAATTCGAGAGCTCGATCTTCCCCATACTCATCGGTTTGGAAAATTTCGATCTGGTTGTCAAATTTGATGTTGATATCATCATCTCGCTTTGTGACGAGAACTGGACCAGGGAAGCTAGGCGTGACCTGACCTGACTTATCAACAAGGCCGTAACTGTATGTTAGGGACCCATACCAGATTCGACTCGCGTCACTTTGACTTTTTCCTTGCTTGATTTCATCAATAATAATTTGAAGGTCGTCCTTGTTATATTCTGAATGGAGTAAATCTGATTGAGAGGCATCTAGGCTATTGTATTTGTTGAACATTCCCTCTGTATTATAATTCTCCGCCAGGATTAACTGGTTGTATAAGGCATCTCCGATCACACCATTCTCAGAAAGATTGATGGATTGACCATCTTCTGATGACTGTGTTCCTGTTTTACTCCAATCATCATGCCATGGTCCTGTATAACCAAGCCATCGCGCAGCCCCTAATAGTTCATTCCTTGGTGTATTTTGGTATTGCTTAATGCCGAGTGACGCGACAAGCTTGGCCCAGTACATGTACCAACCAGTGTCCTGGAAGGCGGCTGAAATGGCTGATCCGTCTGGTTTTTTACTGCTTAAAGCAGTTTCTAAATCGGTTAAATTTCCATAATTCCCTTCCGTATATAAATCTTTTTTGCCCAGATCACCCGTTAGATAGTCTTGAACATTGACCTGCTCTTCAAAAAAACCAGTCAAATAATTCTTAAGTCCCTTGACTTCAAATGGTTTTGTTGTGATGGTGAGGGCTGTATTGATTGCGCCTTTGCTGTTCTGATCTGTTCCCTTGACAGACTCGATGCTATTTGTCGATTGATTGTATTCGAGGTCAGAAGAGAAAATAATGTTGGGCTCATTGCTTCCTGGCTTCTTTGGGAAAAGAGGTCCAATCGGATAATTGAAACCCATGTTGTAAAAAATGGCTTTATACTCAATCTTAGTAATGCCTGAAATCGCGAACCTTGTCAATATTGAATTTATTGTTAAACAGTCTTTTGATTGGCTATCGCTTGACAAGCGTGGATGTTCGGATTTGCCAACACTGGCTTCATTAAACTTTGTAATTTTGCTGTTTTAACTGGGTTGTGGCTACTTTTCAGATGACCTTTTGAGGTTAGAAGGTCCATTTCTGTTAACTCAGGCGACTTGAAACGATGTTATTTTGCATTTGATCAAGGTCTGTTTTTAACAGTTTTTTCTTCGTTTAAGACCTCTCTGAACAGCATTATGTCCACTTTTGATTACATCGTCGCCGGAGGAGGCAACAGTGGTGCTGCCATTGCCTCTCTTCTTTCAGAGGATTCCAGTGTACGTGTGCTCTTGATTGAGGCAGGTCCTCACTACCGCTCTTTAGAAGAGTTACCAGAAGACCTCTACAGCTCGAGGGCTGTTTCTGTGGATGCTCATGACTGGCATTACATCACTGATGTGATTCCCGGTCGTGAGTTTCCATACGGGCGAGGAAAAGTAACAGGTGGATGTTCGTCTGTTAATGGGACCATTGCTCTGCGTGGGCTTGAGCAAGATTTTCGTGAATGGGAAGCTTTAGGAAACGAGGGCTGGGGTTGGAAGGATGTTTTGCCTCTCTACAGCCGCATCGAGCGAGATGTTGATTTTGGTTATGAACCTTTTCATGGTTCGAATGGCAATATTCCAATTGTTCGATTTAAGCCTGAAGAATATTCGAATTGCGTACGTGCTTATCGTCGAACCGCAATGGATTTGGGTTATCAGTGGATCCCTGACCACAACAATCCGGCAGGGAACGACGGCGTTGGGCCGATTCCGATGAATCGTGGACAGGATGGGGTTCTTCGTGTATCCAGTTCTGTTGCTTATTTACTGAAAGCACAGGATCGTAGCAATCTCACGATCATGGATCGCACCATGGTTAATCGTGTTGTCTTTGATGGTAAGAAGGCGACCGGAGTTGAGGTGATTAATGCTTCTGGCCAGGTCGAAACCCTTTCCGCTGGTGAAGTGATCGTTGCTTGTGGATCAATTAATTCCCCAGCTGTTTTATTGCGCTCCGGCGTAGGCCCTAAGGATGATTTGGATCGGCTTGCAATCCCTGTTGTGCTGGGTTTACAAGGTGTTGGTAGTAATTTAATTGATCATTCATTGGCTGTTGTTGCCTCCTATCCTAAGCCAGGAATCGTTAGTGAGTCTGATGCTGACGTTCAGATGTTGATTGAATATACTGCGTCTGGAAGTTCAACCGTAAATGATATGCAAATTTATTGCCTAGGTAAGCTTGGAGCAGAGAGATTCCCTGGCGCAGACCCAACTCGAGGTCTTATGTTTGGCGCTGGTGTTGTGATTAATCGGCCTGAATCACGTGGTCGCGTTATGTTGGATTCCCTGGATCCTAATGTGCAACCGAGAATTGATCATCGTTTGAATTCTCATGGAGAAGATATTCGTAAAATGGTTGAGGGTGTGCGTCGTGGGTATGAATTGTTGACCTCTGGTGAGTTGAAGGAGATTTCGGATGGGATTGCTGTTCTTAATGATGAGATGATTGCAGACAATCGCGTTGTTGAGAAGTATGTTACTGATCGTTCTGCAACGATTTGGCATGCTTGTGGTACTTGCAAAATGGGTCCTTCGTCGGACAACCATGCCGTTGTTGATCCTTGTTTAAAGGTTCATGGCGTTGATAATTTAAGGGTTGCAGATTGTTCCATCTTCCCTGACCACGTTAGTCGTAATCCTATGCTCACATGTTATGTCGTTGCTGAAAAATGTTCTGATCTGATCAAGTCAGGCCATTAATTTCATTTTCACCTTTAGTCTCCTTCCTTTTTAAAATGTCTTCATCTCCTACATGGGTGTCTTGGATTATCCAATGCGACATTCAACCTGATCGTCATGATCCGTTGCTTGCTTTGGCCTCTGAAATGACCAGCGATTTTCAGGCAGCTGAAGCGGATACACTTAATTTTGAATGGTTTGTTAATGCCGAGCGTACTCAATTGCATTTGCATGAGCGGTATGCCAATTCAGACACCGCTGCGGGGCATATCCAAACGTTCGGTTCACGCTATGCAGAACGTTTTCTTTCGCTTGCAACAATTAAGTCTGTAACGGTGTATGGATATCCAACGCCGGAACTCAAGGACACTCTCGCTGGAATGAGCCCGTTGATTCTTGAAAGTTTTTCGGGATTCACGCGTTGATGTTGGTTCAGCAGGATGGCCTGTCAACTTGAGGTCATCCCCAATCAAAATGTGGTTGCGTCGACGGAAGTCATGTCTCCTCCTGAGCGTTCCAAAATTGTCGCGATTATCACTGGTGCTATTTCAGTTCTGATCGCGATCTTTTATCTGATCCTGATCACCGTCTTGGACGCTCGCGGTCCGATGCGTCCTCCACCACAGGAGGCTCTGGGCGTGGCGGCAACTGACGTTTTTTCGGGTGTTGCAACGGTTCGACCACTTGTCTCATCGCGATCTCAAGGAACCGTTTCAGGGATAGTTCACGCCGGTTTAAATCGAATTGGCGACGCACAACCTCTTGCATCCCACCATCACCCCAATCTTGATCAAGTTCGAAATATCGAACGAAGCTTGCTCCAGCAACCCGTGTGAGCCAAGCGGCTGCGACCGCTTGAATCGCCCGTCCAGCCAGCAATGTTGGTAGATTTAAACTTAGGGCTGTTCCGATGACATTGACGGCCCCTTTGACAATTCCCAAAGTTGCGAGTGTGCGTCCTACCGAAAGAGCTAACTCGCGAGCTTGTTGTTTGGCTAATTCAATCCCGTAAATACCGGCGAGTTCCATCACCATCTGAGCATTGACTGCCGCAGTGCTGAGTAGATCCACGCCAGGCAACGGATTGGCTGCAACGACACCTGCGCCAATCCAGCTATATCGATCAATGCAACGTTGTGCTTCTTTCAATCGTTGTTGATTGAGCATGTTTCGACCTCGCTCATCTAAATGTCGACATTGCAAAAGAATATTGTCGGCAATCAATTCTTCTCCCTCAGCGTGTAAAACAGCTGCTAATTTCTGCAGTAAGTCGTTGACATCTGGTGAAGGCTGAAATGGCTTGCGACCAGGTTGCGGAATGGACTGCGGGGCTGCGCTGCAAGCAACAACATCCTTCGATTGAATCAATCCACTACAGCGAGATCGGAGTACTTCAAGTAATCGTTTTTCTTCTTCGACACCGCGAAGATCGCGTTTGTTTAATACAAGGATCAGTCGCTTCCCCAAGGCTGAGATCGATTGGAGTTGGTTCAGTTCTGATGCACGTAAATCGCCATCCACAACGACCAACAATAGATCTGCACGAATGGCGCGATAACGGGCTGTTTCTTCCCTGCTTTGTCCCTCTCGACCCGCCTCCAGGATGCCTGGGGTATCAACAAGTTGAAGGCTGCGATTGAGGCCCTGTAAACGAAGTCGGTACGACTTGGTTTGTCGTGTTGATCCCATGGCAGCGCCAGTCTCACCCACCATTTCCTGAAGGAGTGCTCGGATTAGTGATGTCTTTCCACTCGAACCGGTGCCAAAAACCACAACAACTAAATCTCCACGGCTGAGTTCTTCTTCGACTCGCTCACGCTCCTGTTGAAGCCCTGCACGGCTGACATCGTCCTGCAGACGTTGCAGCAGTTGTTCGAGGTCATGAAGACTTTGGTTGGCGGCCTGTCGGCGATTTTTGGGAATGTCGTTGTTCGGGATGGTCTGATTTGGTGTTTGCTTTCGCTGCCGTTGCCAGCTTTGCCACCAGGGCCATCCGACTTGAATGATCAGTGTGATGATCAATCCAACCGCTAGAAGCAGGACCGGTGTGAGTAACCAAGGCGGCAAGAAATAACTCAGATCCCAAAGCAATGTGCGCACTGTTTGCAGCACAGCGCCAAAGATCACCAGCGCTACAAGACAGGCGGCGCATCCAAACAACAGCTTGGTTCGGGTTTTCAAGATTGGCTCTGGCTGCCAGGTCCAGCCGCTCGAATGATGTCACTCCAGAGTCCTGCGGCGAGAGCGCTGGAACTGGCAGTTGGGCTGTTGTCATCATTGCCCAGCCAAATGCCAAGAACCCAGTGGCGAGAGGGTTCGTATCCGATGAAGAGCAAATCTCGCCCATCATTGGTCGTGCCTGTTTTTCCGCCTTCCTGTCCACCAAGAAAGGCGCTTCTCCCCGTGCCGCGTCGGACCACTGCGCGCAGAAGCGACTGCATCTTGGTCGCTGAGTCTTTTGACATCACCCGACGGGAGGTTGTCAAGTTGGTTGCCGTCAGACTGCGACATTGGGAGGCCTGGTCTTCTTTGCAGGTTTCGGCATCGACCAAGCGACGGATCGTTGTCGGTGGATTCCAAAATCCGTTATTGGCTACCGCGGCATAAGCACTGGTCAATTCGATCAGCCTCACTTCGCTTTGTCCGAGAGCAAGCCCTGGAACTGGGTCTAGCGGTGTTGTGATTCCCAAGGCACGGGCTTGTCGTACAACCTGCTCAAGACCGATTCGCTTTGAGAGGCGTAGGGCTGCGGTGTTGCTACTGGATGCAAAGGCACTGGTAAACGTCAGCTCTCCCTTGCACTCGCTTTCAAATCGCTGCCCACGCCATTGGAGGGGTTCGCAATTCAGGCGTGAGCCTGGTTGGATCCCATGTTCAAGAGCTGCCAGGTAAGTCATCAGCTTGAAGGTGCTGCCTGGTTGGCGTAGAGCCATGGTGGCTCGGTTGAATTGGCTGAAGCGGTAGTCGCGTCCGCCACTGATCGCAAGGACACCACCATTGCGACTATCGAGTACGACTGCAGCTCCTTCGCTGACGCCAAGACCTGCACTGGATTGGAGCAGATCCTTGAGTTGTCGTTCCACGACGGCTTGCAGTCCAGTATCGAGATAGGTCTCGACTAAGAAGTTTCCTTCGGCTGCGACGTCAGGTCCGACAAGGTCTGTCAGGTCACGGCGAACCTGGTCGCTGTAGTAAGGAGCATGAACTCCGCTGAGATTGCTGCAGGCTTTTGCGGAGAGCTGAATGGGGCGTCGTCTGGCCTGACGCGCAGCATCACTGGAGAGCCGTTCTTCATTGGCCATTTTGTTCAGCACTTTGTTTCGAGCTGCCAGCGCACGCTGTGGGTAACGGCATGGGTCATGGCCATTCGGCGATGGCAGGAGGCCGACCAGCAATGCAGCTTGTTCCAGAGTTAGATCTTTGGCGGACGTGTCGAAATAGAAACGGGACGCATCCTCAAAGCCAAATCCAACGCCGAGGTAAACCCTGTTGAGATAACTGAGAAGGAGCTCTGACTTGCTAAAGCGACTTTCCAGTTGCAACGCCACCAAGAGTTCGCGCCATTTCCGTTTCAGCGTGTCTCCCTGGCCGACCAGGTCCGGGTAGAGACTGCGAGCCAATTGTTGGGTCAGTGTGCTGCCGCCCTCTAGAACCTCTCCTCCGATCCAATTGGTGATGAGCGCACGCAGCGTCCCGATGGCGTCAATGCCTGGATGCCACCAGAAGCGGTTGTCCTCGCTGGATAGGAGTGCTTTGACAAGCCATGGAGAGAAATCCTGGATCGAGGACAGCTCGCGGTGGCGCTGGGACTCAATCGATTGGATGGGCTGATTTCTACGGTTGAACATCGCGATTGGGCCCTGCACGCTGGCAAGACGTCCACGCACTGGAACGCTGAGATTCGCCAGTAGGAGTAAAACGCTGCCGGCTGCAATGGCACTTAAGACCAGACCACCCGTCAGATTGGCGATCAGGCGTTTTGGTTGGTCATTTGGGTTGTTGAAGTTCAGTGTGGGGGCACCGGCTTCTGTTGCTGGTGCAAGAGCGATTCGGTCTCCATCGCGTAATTCCAGTTCTTGCACTCTGCGACCACTCCACCAAACCCCATTGGTGGAGTGGTGATCGAGAAGAAACCAAGTCTTTCCTCGCCGTTGCAACAGGGCATGCAGTCGGCTAATTGCAGGATGAGGCAGAGGGATTTCGAGATGTTCCTCGCGGCCTAGTCGATAGCCATCTCCATGCAAGGGAATGGTTCGATCGGGCTGGTCAGGCTGATGAACGATCAGGTGAGGGACTTGACTGTCCGTCGGCTGATCAGCCACGGCGTGATGCCCCGTGACTAGTCATGGCATTGAGAACAAAACAGATCAATGCAAAGTTGATAGCGATGTCGGCCACATTGAAGATTGGAAAATTGATTGGAACGAGGTCTAGAAAATCGATCACGTAGCCAAGCCGCCAGCGATCGAGGCCGTTGCCCAGGGTTCCTCCTAATAAGCAGGCGACGGCTAGCCCTAGCCAGAACGGAATTCGTTGCTGCCGACTCAGCCATATCAGCACCACGATGCTGACGATCAGACTGAGCAGACCGAGGAGGGGTGTGGCTCCACTCAGCAGACTGAATGCCGCTCCTGTGTTGTGGACAAGATGCAGATCAAGCAGTCCAGGTAGGGCTTTCATCGTCCTGCCAAGGCTGAGAGTCGATGTAATCCAGATTTTGCTGATCTGATCAATCAGCACGATGGCTGTTGCGCAGAGCAGTACAGGAAGGCGTCCGAAAAACCGACCGTTCATTCCTCGATCAGTAAAAAACGACGAATCATCACAGCCAAAACGCCAATGGCTGTGCAGAGCAGCAATTGTGCTGGCAGCGGCCCAATGGAGAACTGGAAGAGCAGTTGAGGCAGAGGCATCTCCCAGCGGCCGATCAGGGCACCCAGTCCCAAATTGAGCAGTCCGCAAAGCTGAAGAATCACAAGCCCTGCCATTGCTGCACCGGTCTGGGCAACAAGATCACCCATGCCGTTTTGCTGCGCCAATCGCCCTGTGAGCCAGGCGGCAGGGACAAAGCCGGCCAGATATCCGAAACCTGGCTCCAGCACGTATTCAAGACCGCCGCCTCCATGAAAGACCTCAAGGTTCATCAAGCCGATGCTCAAGTAGGCCACAGCTGCAATCACACCAGCTCTTGGCCCGCAGACCAAGGCACACAACAGCAGGGCAGGAACCTGCCAAGTGGTTGGCAAATCAATGAAGTAGGGCGGCAGAAGGATCGCCGCTGGCAACAGTCCGCCGATCAAGATCAGCAACAAACCAGCCAGTGCTCCACTCCAAGTGGCGAGGGCCCGCACGGGCAACGATCAACTCGACTCATCCTGCTTGAGAATGCAAGCTCTGTATAGATGTCCCCGTGCCGGTTATTGGAGACAAATTGCGACTGAAGGAGCCGCTTCGTTATCTGAAGACGGCAGATCCAATGCCGATGCTGCGGCCGCCTGATCTGATTAGTCCAGGAGAAATTGGAGATGTTGTTGGCCTGCACCCGATGGATGTTGTCGCCGTTCGCTTTCGCCGAGGCACCTTTCTGATTCCGATCGATCGTCTTGATCCTGTCGAACAATCTGATTAAGAGAGCTCGGACGCCCATGCTCGACTGAGATCATCCAACTTGGATTGAGGGCCGCAGAGACTCAAACAAGGTCGACTCAAGTGTTCTGCGGCCACACGTTTTAAATCTGCAGCACCGAGATCTTCCAGATCTTGGAGACAACGTTGGTCATGGTCATCGGCTAACCCCAGTCCGCGCAGTTGAACACGTCGTTCAGCACGTTGAGAACTGGTCTGCTGCGCATGAGCCATCTGTCCAATGAATTTCGACTTAGCTAGGGACAGATCCTCATCGCTGAGTGGCGAAGAGGCCAATTCCCACCAGCTCTGCGCAAGCAATTGCAGGGTGATGTCTGCTCTTTCCGACCCTGTGGAGGCGTGCATGATGAATGGTGCAGATCCAGCACGGCTTGGATGGTGCAGTCCCACGTCGTAGGCGACACCATGCTCCTCACGCAGGCGTCGAAACAGAAGGCTTGACATTCCCATCCCCAGATGACATTGCAAAAGCCTGAGAGCGAGATCATCGGGATGACCATGCGACAGCGTGGCCTGGCCCAGCATTACCACCACTTGTTCCGTTGCTATGGGCTGGGTGATGAGTGTCTGGTCAGATCTCTGTGGTGATGAACAGACGCTCGCTTGACTTGTCGTTTGCTTTTGAGATTGCTGATCAGTCGCTGCGTTCCAGTCTTGAAACCCGGGTAGGAATGGCAATGCAGCATCCAGTGAGCTGGGCCAGACCCCAGCAATTGCGAGCACTGAAGGTCTGCTCGTGAGGCCATCCGCCAGGGTTCGAAGCTGGTCGAGTGACAGAGCGCGCAGGTCTTCTTCGACGCCTAGGGGGTCATGGCCGTAGCCCCCATTGCCATAAGCCAGCTGACGCCAACCGTCTACAGCGATTTGGAAGGGATCCTCACGTTGGCGTTGTAGCGCTTGGATGCTGAGGCCTCGTTCCAGGGTGAGTTGTTCCGGCCTGAGGTGGGCATCGACCACCATCCAGGCCAAAAGTGGCAGCAGATCAGTGGCGTCATCGCTGGCGCATCGCAGGCTGATCAACAGCCCATCTTCATGGGCTTCACAGCGCAGTCCGGCACCACGCCCTTCAACAAGATCCGCCAGCTGGAGGTGGTCGTGAGGACCACATCCGCGAGTCATCAATGACGCTAGTAATTGATGGCTTCCTCGCGATCCATGGGCATCTTGGGCACTGCCACCCTCCAGCAAAAGCTTCGCTGACAACACCCCAGGAGTGTTGATCGGTTCGAGCAGGAGCTCTGGACCGCCCATCAGCTGATGGCCCCCGGACGAGCGATCAACGTGCAGGCACGATGCGCTTGCAATTGAGGGAAGAGTTCTTGTTGTAAGCGGGTTGTGGTCCAGCTTTCCAGTTCATTCAGCGGTTGTAGCAAGTCTTGTGCTCGTCCCCAGAGAGTTTGTCCGGCGGCCAGTCCAGCGACCTGGGCTGAGGATTCCAAGGCAAAACGAAGAGCATTGCCTACGAGTTGGCGAGCTCGCTTTAGCTCCCAGTCTTCCGGGGGTGTGTCGCAAACGTGATCGAGTTGCCGTTTGACCTCTTGTTCTACGGCAGGCAAATCATCCTCTTGGCAACAGATTTCTAGGGTGACCAAACTCCCCTGCTCGAGCACGGTGAGATCCATATCGGCAGTGTCTGCAATCCGCAGGGTCTCGCGAAGTTGTGCGACAAGACGGCTCCGTCGTCCCTCACTCAGCAGTGTTGTCGCCAGGTCTGCTCCCATGACCTCCGTTTGCATCGCTGCTGCCGCCATCGGCCAGAGCATCAGGAAGCGAGCGGATTCCAATCGCTCCACTTGAATCTCATGTCGCCCGCATTCGACCGTGAGAGGTCTCTCTTTCGGTTCGCATGACGTGTCACGAGCTGCTGGTAAGCCAGCAAGTGCTGATGCCTCAATCGATTGGCGCAGGTCGGGTTCGATCTTTCCTGCGACGGAAAGGCAGCAATTGCTGCCTCGATAACGTCGTTGATGGAAGGCCCGCATGCTGCCTGGATCCATCGCCAGCAGGCTGGAGCGCCATCCAAGAATGGGGCGGCCGTAGGCATGATTTGGACAAGCGCGGGCCAACAGCTCTTGAAGCACTCGTTCGTCAGGCTGGTCGGCGTATTGGGCTATTTCCTCTAACACCACCTCCCGCTCCATGACGAAATGGTCTTCAGCAAGAGTCGGTTCCAGAACAAGGTCTAAAAGCAGGTCCAGCGCTCGAGGTGCCTTGTCGGCAGGGATCATCACGTGGAAATGCACGTCGTCAAACCCCGTTGCCGCATTGCTGCTGCCACCAAGAGCTTCGATTTCGCGGTCGAATACACCTGCATCTAGGTTGAAACTGCCTTTGAACACCATGTGTTCAAGGAAATGAGCCATTCCTTCTTCATGGTGCTGTTCACTGCTGCTGCCGGCTCGGCACCACAAATCAAGACACGTCAACGAGGCATCTGGCATGGTCGCCTCCACACAGCGAACGCCGTTTCCCAGAGACCAGTGATTCAGCAACGGACCGAGAGCGAGGGAATTCAGAACTGCGTGGCAAAGTTCCATTCTGTGCCTGCTCGCCTGAATGCAGCCTCCGATGTCCACTCCATCTGAGGGCCTGCATCCACTCGTGAATGCTTTGGCGGATCGCATTCGCGCCAGTTGGACTGACCTTCCTGGCCTTCAGCGGCTGGAGCTTCAACCCGATTTAGAGCGGGTTACTGGTTCGCTTGACGGTGAAAATCTGTTCATACGCAATGAGCTCAATCGCTGTCGAGGACTGCGCAAGCTCCATCTCGAGATCGCTCGGCTAGGGCTTGGTTTGCAAATTCTGCATTGCGTTTGGTTCCCAGATCCTCGCTTTGATCTACCGATTTTCGGGGCCGATGTCGTGGCCGGTCCGGCCGGTATTTCAGCGGCCATTGTCGATCTCTCTCCGGTTGCATCTGCCCTCCCAGCTGCCATGGAAGAGCAACTCGGTTCTGTGCCACAACCTCCATTTCGACAGGTTCGAACCCTGCCTGGTTGGGGAACGATTTTTTCCTCCCATGTTCGCTTTATCCGCCCGGACAGTGAAGAGGAGGAGCGGTGGTTTCTAGATTTGGTGATGGCTTATCTCGATGTCTTGAGGTCTGCGGTCTTACAAACCGACTGCGATCCCCCTGATTCTGTCTCTACGATCGAACGGCACCAGGGACAACTCAACTATTGCCTCCAGCAGAAGCGCAACGACAAGACGCGTCGTGTCCTGGAGAAGGCTTTCGATCCGATCTGGGCGGACCATTACATCGAGAATCTTCTATTCGACGACCCGCCCCCACTCCAGTGACCGCTTCAGGGCCTGCTGAACGAATTGTTCGGCATCGTTTGTTCTTTTTGAGTGGATGGATTGTTGCTTTCGTGGGTTTGTTGTGGTGGATGACTCAGAACCGCCCTGTAGAAACAACATCTCAACCTCCGGTTGCTGTTAAAGCTCAACAACCTGTGAATGAGGCGGTCGCAGCGCTGGGCCAACTCGAACCAGCAGGGGAGGTGATTCAACTGGCGGCTCCATCCGTTGGTATGGCTGGATCACCCCGAATTTCCCGCCTTTTTGTCGAAGAGGGAGACACCATTGCCGAAGGCCAAGTGCTGGCGGAGTTTGATCACCGCAGTGCCCTCTTGGCTGATCTAGACGTGCTCGATGCACGCCTTTTCAGCATTCATCGAGAAATCCAACTGCAAAAAAAAGAGATCAGTCGATTTCGCCTCGCAGCCGATTGGGGTGCAGCATCTCTGACCTTGTTAGAAGGAAAACAGGAGGAGCTTGTGAGGCTGGAGGGACGGCGCGATGAGACCAAGGCTGAGCGCAAAGGATTGTTGGTGAAGCTGGCCAAAAGTCAGTTGAAATCTCCGATTGAGGGGCTTGTTCTTCAGTTGAATGCTCGAACTGGGGAGCGACCGTCGTCGGATGGTGTGATGGAGATTGGAGCCTCCCAGGCCATGCGGGCCAGTGTCGAGGTTTATGAGTCCGATGTTGCGCGAGTGCGCATTGGTCAGACCGTCACGTTGACGAGTGAGAACGGTGGTTTTAAGGATGCGCTTAAGGGCCAAGTGATTCGGATCAGTCCCCAGGTACAGCAACGTCAGGTGTTGTCAACGGATCCCACCGGTGATGCGGACGCACGGATTGTTGAGGTGCATGTGGCGCTATCGACCGCCGATGCGGAGCGTGTGAGCCGTTTATCCGGTTTGAAGGTGATCGCCCGGTTTGATCCGGCGTCATGAATTGGTTTTGGCAAGGGCGGCGAATTCCTCTGTCATGGCTGTTGCTGACACGTCAGCCCGTTCGGTTGTTGGTGGCGCTAGCTGGGATCAGTTTCGCTGGAATTCTGATGTTTATGCAGCTTGGATTCCGTGATGGACTGTTTGATGCCAGCATCACCGTGCATCGACTGTTTGATGCTGACTTGGTGTTAATCAGCCCGCGCTCGGCCAGTTCTGTACGAATGGCGGGTTTCCCTCGGCGACGATTGGTGCAAACGTTGGCAGATCCACAGGTCGAAGGGATTACACCCGTGCATTGGGGATTAATGCTCTGGCGTAACCCAGAAACCCGAAAAAATCGAGCCATTCTTGCTTTGGGCTACAACCCGGACGACCCTTTTTTTATAACTTCTGAATTAAATAGTCAGAGTCAGCTTCTCAAACAAAAAGGGCGCATTCTTTTCGATCAATTGTCTCGCCCTGAGTTTGGTCCCATCGCTGATTGGTATCGAGAGGGTCGCGTTGTTGAGACTGAGATTGCGGGGAATCGCGTTCGTGTTGTTGGCCTCGTTGATCTGGGAACAAGTTTTGGTGCTGATGGCAACTTGCTGACCAGCACTGAAACTTTTCTAGACCTCCAGCCTCAGAAGCCTCCTGGCTCTATCGAGGTAGGCTTGGTTCGTTTGCAATCAGATGCAAATCCCATCGAAGTCCGTGATCGACTGCGGGACAAGTTGCCTGAAGATGTTTTGGTGTTGACCAAGCAAGGCTTCATGGATTTTGAGCAAAATTATTGGCGTAGCAGTACGTCGATTGGCTTTATTTTTACGCTCGGGGCGGCTATGGGATTCGTTGTTGGTTGTGTAATTGTCTACCAAGTTCTCTATACTGATGTCAGTGAACATTTGCCTGAATACGCCACGTTGATGGCCATGGGCTATCGATTAACTCATTTGCTCGGAGTGGTCATTCGTGAAGGGTTTTACTTGGCAATATTGGGTTATTTACCTGCCTACATGGCTGGGCAAGGGCTGTATTGGTTTGTTCGTGATGCCACCCGCCTGCCAGTTGGAATGAATGTTACGCGGGCAGTCACTGTGCTTGTGATGATTTTATTGATGTGTATGGCTTCAGCATTTTTGGCCATGCGTCGTCTCATTGATGCAGATCCGGCGGAGATTTTTTGATGAGTACTAAAGCTGTTCATATTCAGTCATTAACGCATTCATTTGGCCGCGGCTCGATGCGCCGTGAGGTGCTAAAAAATATCAGCTTGTCGATCGCCAAAGGTGAAGTGGTTCTGCTGACAGGACCATCTGGTTGTGGCAAAACAACTCTTCTCACGTTGATCGGAGCCTTGCGGACGATTCAGTCTGGAGATGTCACTGTTCTTGGGCAGGAGCTTCGTGGGGCAGGACGTCGACGTCGTCAGCAGCTTCGTCGCCGTATCGGCATGATTTTTCAGGGACACAACCTGTTGAGATGCCTCACGGCTGAGCAAAATGTTCAAATGGGTGCTGATTTGCTCCCAGACCTGTCTTACCGAGCGCGTAGGGATCAAGCGCGGCAGTGGTTGCGGGCAGTCGGGTTAGACGATCAGCTCAGCAAGTTGCCTCATGACCTCTCAGGCGGACAGAAACAAAGGGTCGCGATTGCTCGTGCTTTGGCGGCAAATCCCCAGTTGTTGTTGGCGGATGAGCCCACCGCTGCACTGGACAGTGTGACGGGACGTGATGTTGTGGAGCTTTTGCGCAAATTGGCTCGAGATCAATCTTGCGCTGTCTTGATGGTCACCCACGACCCTCGCATCCTTGATGTGGCGGATCGTTTGATCCAAATGGAGGATGGAACGTTGTTGTCGACGGTTTAGTAGTCTGTACTGCAGGACTTGATAGCAACCGCGACATGGCCAAGCGCAGGAATCTCAAAAAGGAGAAACAGGAGCGAAATCGCGCCTACGCTCGCAAGTTCAAGAAGCGCAAGCTGCGCAATGACGGCCGTGGTGAAGGTGCTGGCAATGGCGTGACCGGTACCGCCAACAACGGCGGAGCCGCTGACTAAATTTCACTGATTTTGTTCATGGCTGAATTTCGGCCATCACGTTTGTTCAAGGGGAGCCACCGTGTTCCCCTTTTTCATTGTTCGTAGGCTGTCTTGATCCGCCGCTTTCGAGAGCTCTGAGATGTTCGCCAGTGTCGTGATTCCGACCTATAACCGGCGACCGATCCTTGAAAAATGCCTCGCTGCGCTCGAGCGGCAGTCGCTTGCTGGCTATCTGGAGCGCTACGAAGTGGTCGTCGTTGACGATGGATCTGTCGATGGAACCCCAGAGTGGCTGCGGAGTGAGGTGGCTCGCTTTCCCCATGTTCGTTTGATTGAGCAGGAACACGGGGGGCCTGCTGAAGGACGCAATCGAGGTGTGAAGCATTCCCGAGGAGATGTGATTGTTTTTATCGATAGCGATCTGGTGGTGACTGAGTCTTTTCTTGCCAACCATGCCAAGTCACTGAAGCATGGCTGGCAACAGCAAGGTAATCAGCTTTGTTTCACTTATGGAGCGGTGATTAACACGGCAGATTTCGATAAACCAACAGCTGAGCGGCACAAATTACGCGATTTGTCTTGGGCATATTTTGCGACTGGTAATGTTGCGATTGATAAGGATGTTCTTGAACGTTCAGGCTTGTTTGATACCGGGTTTCGTCTCTATGGATGGGAAGATCTTGAGTTGGGGGAACGATTACGTCGTATGGGTGTTCAGTTGATTAAGTGCCCGGAGGCCGTTGGATATCACTGGCATCCTGCTCTGAAACTCGATCAGATTCCTGATTTGATTCGAGTCGAGAGAGAACGAGCCCGGATGGGTCTTGTCTTCTATAGAAAGCATCCCACTCGTCGAGTGCGCTTCATTATCCAGTTCACCTGGATGCATAGAACTCTTTGGGAATTGCTCACTTTGGGCGGCCTCATCAATGAACACAGCCTCAGGCCTTGTCTGCGTTGGCTGATCCGAAACGGTTATCAAGGAACGGCAATGGAATTGCTGCGTCTGCCTTTAAATCGCATCGGTGTGCGCTCTTTGTTCCGGGAAGCAAGCTCTGCGGGCATCTCTTGCCCCTTGCTTTGATAACTTCAAGGGGTCCTTTCAAACCGCACACCTGCTCGTTTCGGGTGAATGTGATTTCGATGAACGCCTTTAGGCCGCCTCGAAGTCCGTCCCTAGCAGGTGGAGGCGAACCCGAAACCCTCGAACCATGGCTGTTGTCACTCTCGCCGAAATGATGGAGGCGGGTGCTCATTTTGGGCACCAAACCCGTCGTTGGAATCCCAAGATGTCGCGTTACATCTATTGCGCGCGCAATGGGGTCCACATCATTGATCTCGTTAAAACCGCTGTTTGCATGAATAATGCTTACAAGTGGACACGTTCTGCTGCTAGGAGCGGCAAACGCTTTCTTTTTGTAGGCACCAAAAAGCAAGCGTCCGAAGTGGTGGCGTCTGAAGCCGCCCGTTGTGGTGCGGCCTATGTGAACCAACGCTGGCTGGGCGGCATGCTCACCAACTGGACCACCATGAAGGCTCGGATTGACCGGCTTAAGGACCTTGAGAGGATGGAATCCAGCGGTGCGATCGCGATGCGTCCCAAGAAAGAGGGTGCGGTGTTGCGCCGCGAGCTGGAGCGCCTTCAGAAGTATCTCGGCGGCTTGAAAACCATGCGCCGGTTGCCGGATGTTGTGGTTCTTGTGGACCAGCGTCGTGAATCCAACGCGGTTTTGGAAGCGCGCAAGCTCGACATCCCCCTGGTGTCAATGCTGGATACCAACTGCGATCCCGACCTTTGCGAGGTGCCGATTCCTTGCAACGATGATGCGGTTCGTTCTGTGCAACTTGTGCTTGGTCGCTTGGCCGATGCCATCAACGAAGGACGTCATGGCTCAAATGAGCACCGCGGTGGCGACGATTCCGAGAATTAAGTCCCTCTGAACCGCTAAGTTCACGCCGCCGTCTCAGCAAAACGAGACGGCGGTTCTTCCTGTTCCATTTTTTTTGCTTCCGATGGCTGCCGTATCCGCCAAGCTTGTCAAAGAACTGCGCGACAAGACTGGCGCGGGAATGATGGACTGCAAGAAAGCTCTTGCGGCCACTGATGGAGATGCCACCAAAGCTGTCGAATGGTTGCGTCAAAAAGGTATCGCCAGTGCTGAAAAGAAGTCCGGCCGGACTGCAGCTGAGGGTTCGATTGGTAGCTACATCCACACTGGAGCGCGGGTGGGTGTGCTCTTGGAAGTGAATTGTGAAACGGATTTCGTTGCACGTGGCGATCTCTTTCAGGAGTTGCTTCGTGATGTGGCCATGCAGGTCGCAGCCTGTCCCAATGTGGAATACGTGACGACAGATCAGATTCCTAATGAGATCGTTGAGCGTGAAAAAGCAATTGAAATGGGCCGCGACGACTTAGAAGGCAAGCCGGATAAAATGAAAGAAAAAATTGTTGAAGGGCGGATTGGAAAGCGACTGAAAGAACTTGCTTTGCTCGAGCAACCCTTCATCAAGGACAGCTCGATTTCTGTGGCTGAATTGGTCAAACAGACTGCAGGAAAAATTGGAGAAAATGTGCAGGTTCGTCGTTTTACCCGCTACACCCTTGGTGAAGGCATCGAAGTGGAAGAAAATGATTTTGCTGCTGAAGTGGCTTCCATGAAGAAAGCTGGCTGAGCCAAGTGCCTGAATCGGACAGCTGGACCGTTCACAACCCAGCCGAACAGCTGGCACGGCTTCAAACGCTGTGTCGGCAGCGTTCGGTCTTGATTTATCGGCAGCAGGCCCTGTATCTACAGATCCTGCGAGACGAACTGCGCGATGCAACACGTCAGGCGCTGTTCCGTCTGATCAGTGATGTTGATCCAGGTCGTTTTGGCGCTTTGTCGGAGAGCACCCGACTTCGTTTTCACGAAGCGGTGGATCAATTGGTTCAGCGTTGCTCTGTGTTGCTCACGGTTGAGCACTTAAGGCTTTTAGCTGCACAGATGGTTGAAGAAACGCGTCGACGTCAGGCACAGGCAAGTCGTGATTTGCTCGAAGGTCTGTCTCAGCAGCAAAACCAACTGGAGTCGAACCAACGTCAAGAACGTCAGGAACCGTATGGATCGATTCATCTCAGTCTTGACCCCCCAGTTGGAGAAACACAGACCTATCCATCTCGGGCAGTTCCTGTCGAAGAACAAGATTCCAATCAGGATCAAAATCCTGCTGCTGTGCCTCCAGTAGCGGAGCAGGATCTTGAACAGGATCAAAGCGATCTTGACGTTCTGCGCTCGCTCTTTCAACTCGCTGGAGACGCCCTAGAGCACACCGCCCTATTGGATGAGATTCCATCTCCTTCAACTGGGCAGAGCAATTCAGGGGCTGGTCACACAGGGTTTATGCCTGAACTGCCGGATGCTCTCCTCGATTGGATGGAGGCGATTGATCTGGCTTTGTCACGACGTCTTCGCAATCTTTCTCACGCCATCAATGTGGAGATGTTGCGGTGTGGTCTTGCTAATACGTTGCTGCCTGTGACCCTGCTGGAAGCTGTCTTGCATGGACAGGTCGAAACGCAATCCACAGCTTCCAACCTGATCCGCTTGCGTCTACCGATGGCGATTGGAGAGATCGAACAGGGCGTTGATGTGTTGTGCATCTTGCTGCGCATCAGTGAACTGGAGTTCGACAGTCCTCGTCTGCGCAGATGCCGTCGCAAATTGCGCGAGCTGCATCGAGATCTGCACACAATGGTGCGGCAGCAGCGGCACTGGCAGCGCCGTTCCCTCGATCAAGAGGTTCGCACCCATTGGCAGAGCCCAACCGATTCGAATCCCCCGCCCCTGGACGGGGATTAACGCAGGTTCAGCTGCAGCATCTCTTTGCATGGATGCGACCTTTGCAGAAGGCCCTCAGTGTGGAGATCGATCGGGGCTGCCCAGATTTACAGGGTCGTCGGCAGCGGTTTCATGACTTTTTGGATCAGCAGCTGTCGATGCCGCCCGAGATCCCCTGGCCGACGGGCAGTCGTGAGCGGCTTGAGGATTTGCAGCAAAGGTTCAGCGAGTATGAGTCGTTGGAGTTGGCCGCTCGTCGTCGGCTTGTGATTGAGACACGGCAGTGGCTTCATGCTCTGCGCTGTCGACTAGAGCCGTCTGCACCCATGGCTCCACCCAAACTGAAACTCCGCCAGGGTGAGACAAAGCATGGTGGACGTCGAGAAGCTGTTTGTTTAGACAGTCCTGTTTCGGCTGTGCAAGGCGCCGGGCCGAAGCTGGCCACTCGCTTGGCGCAGATGGGCTTGCTGTTGGTGCGTGATCTTCTTCGTCATTACCCGCGTGATCACGTCGATTACTCGAGAATGCGACGGATCAATGCTCTTGTGGTGGGCGAAACCGCCACGATTGTTGCCACTATTCGGCGCTGCAACGGCTTTGTTAGCCCCCGTAATCCCAATCTGGCGATTCTGGAATTGCAGTTGCAAGATCCCACCGGACGCTTAAAAGTCTCTCGGTTTTTAGCCGGCAAGCGTTTCAGTTCAACGGCTTATTTGAAGGGCCAGCAGAAGTTTTACCCGGTGGGTGCGACGGTTGCCGTGAGTGGGTTGGTCAAAGAGGGTGCCTATGGAATCGCCTTCCAAGATCCTCTGATTGAAGTTCTGGAGCGAGCAGATGCTCCGATTAAGTCTCACAGCATCGGTCGGTTGTTACCCGTTTACGCCCTGACGGAAGGCTTGGGAGCCGACCGCTTTCGATCTTTGATTGAGCAGGTGCTCCCTTTCGCCGAGCAATGGCCGGAATCGCTGTCCGTTGAGGAGCGTCACCTGTTTGATCTGCTTCCGATTGGTGAGGCGCTTCAGGGGATGCATCGCCCCCTTGATCGAAATGCCCTCTCCAAAGCTCGGCGCCGTCTTGTGTTCGATGAGTTCCTGTTATTGCAACTGGGACTGCTTCGTCGCCGTCGTGAGCTTCGCTCTAGGCCGGCCCCTGATCTAGCCCTCACCCCGCTACGGGATGGTTTGGTCGATCGCTTCCTCAAGCTGCTTCCCTTCAGCTGGACGGACGCTCAGCAGAGAGTCTTCGCCGAAATTGCCACTGATCTGCAACGGGTCGAACCGATGGCGCGATTGGTTCAGGGGGACGTGGGGTCTGGCAAAACGGTTGTGGCGATCGCAGCCCTGCTCAGCACGATCGAGGCTGGTTGGCAAGGCGCTTTGATGGCTCCCACCGAAGTGCTGGCGGAACAGCACTTTCGCAATCTTTGCCACTGGATGCCCCAGTTGCATGTGACCGTTGAATTGCTAACGGGTTCCACACCGAGACAGCGTCGCAGACAAGTTTTGGATGATTTGTCGAATGGCTCACTTCAGATTTTGGTAGGAACGCATGCCCTGTTGGAGGACCCTGTGGTGTTCTCGCGTCTTGGCTTAGTTGTTGTTGATGAACAACATCGTTTTGGTGTGCATCAGCGTGATCGTTTGCTGAATAAGGGACTCCAACCTCATTTGCTCACAATGACTGCTACGCCAATTCCGCGAACGTTGGCTCTATCGATTCATGGCGATCTTGATGTGAGTCAGATCGATGAGCTTCCTCCTGGGCGAACTCCAGTTCGCACCTCCATGATCACTGCTTCGCAGCGGGAGAAGGCTTATGAGTTGATTCGAACGGAGGTTTCTAAAGGTCAACGTGCCTACGTGGTGCTCCCCCTGGTGGACGAATCGGAGAAGCTTGATTTGCGCTCCGCGATCGATGTACATACGGAATTGGCTTCGCAAATCTTTCCAGATTTGTCGGTTGGCTTATTGCATGGCCGCCTCAATAGTGCGGACAAACGGGAGGTTTTGACTGGTTTTGCTGCTGGTCGATTTCAGGTGCTTGTCTCCACAACGGTGGTGGAAGTAGGGGTTGATGTTCCAGAGGCGAGTGTGATGGTGATCGACCATGCTGAGCGCTTTGGCCTGGCGCAATTGCATCAACTGCGCGGTCGTGTGGGTCGGGGAGCTGCTGCTTCCTTCTGTCTATTGATTAACGGCAGCTCTAACCCTCAGGCAAGACAACGTCTTGATGTGCTTGTGCAGTCCACGGACGGCTTTGAGATCGCCGAAATGGATTTACGTCTGCGTGGCCCTGGGCAGGTCCTAGGTACCAGACAATCTGGATTGCCGGATTTGGCCCTCGCCAGTCTTGCGGATGATGCGGAAGTTCTTGAAGATGCTCGTTCGGCTGCACAAGAACTGCTTCGTGTCGACGGCGAGTTGACGCAACATCCTGTTCTGTTGAAGGCATTGGATGATCAGCAACGTCGACTCAGTGGTGCAGCGCCACTGAACTGAGTTGTGGCTCCTGGATGTGGAAGGATTTGCTATCCGCAGTTGTGCCTTGAGGCCTTGGAATGACCGACGGATCGTGGAATGTCATGAACCACTGCAAGCGTTGCCTGATGCTTTGTTGAGGTTGCACCCGCATCCGTACGTTGCTTTAGGTGCCCCTTATGGCGTTGAAGCGGATCCCTTTCGCTTGCGGTCTGGAGTGGTGCGGCGCTTGTTAGAGGCGCAGCAGGCGCTGCAAGTCGACCACCCCACACTTTGTTTTGCAATTTTTGATGCCTGGAGACCAGTCTCAGTGCAGGCATTCATGGTCGATCACGCCATTGCTGAGGAGTGTGAACGTCGCGGCTTAACTCGTGATGCTCCCGAGCAGGTTGAGGATGTGAATGCTGTGATTCGTGACGTGGCTCGATTCTGGGCGTCTCCCAGCATGGATCCAGCGATGCCACCGCCGCACAGCACTGGGGCGGCGGTGGATCTGACGCTTGCTTCAGTTCATGACCAACGTCCGCTTGAGATGGGTGGAGACATCGATGCCATCGGAGTCGAATCAGAGCCAGATCATTACCTGGAAAGTGCTCGGTTGAAACCGCATTCCGTTGAAGCGACTTGGCAGTGTCGACGCGACTGGCTACGCAAAGTGATGCAGGGTGCTGGTTTTGAACAACATCCCAACGAGTGGTGGCACTTCAGTTATGGGGATCAGCTTTGGGCATGGAAAAGTGGTGCCGCGCAGGCTGTTTACGCAGGTGCTGTCGATGCGGGGTCGCCCAGCAGCAATGCAGCCACAGCATCGTCACCGAGTTTGTGCACGTGATCCCCAAGGCTGCGACGCCCCCCTGCTTGTTTCCAACTCAACAGCAACGGTTCGAGAATTTGCTCAAGATCATCCAAAGGCATGCGTTGAATAAAGGGGCGTGCCAGTCGTTGCAGGTTGGGGGTCCCTCCAAGCCAAAGTTGATATTGATTCACCCCACTACCGACTAAGCCCAGTTCTGCCATGTAAGGGCGTGCACAACCGTTGGGGCAGCCCGTCATGCGCACCAACAATGATTTTTCGATTTCTAACCGCTGAAGTAGTGCGTCTAGACGCTCAAGAACACTGGGAAGGATTCGCTCCGATTCGGTAATGGCGAGTCCACAAGTCGGTAATGCTGGGCAGGCGATGGCGTGACGGGCCAGGGGAGCAGCAGCTTCGGGCACCTCGAATCCCAGGGCGATGAGTTCATCCCGGATCGATGCTCGTTGTGGCGTTCCAATGTTGCAAAGCAGTAAATCTTGATTTGCTGTGAGGCGGATTTCCAATTGATAGGTCTCAACGATGCGGCGTAAGCCGGCTTTGACATCTCCTTTCAACCGTCCACACATCAAGGGAAGGCCGACAAACCAGCGGCCTGCTCTTTGACGGTGCCAACCCAAGTAGTCCAGAAGTTTTGGCTTCGGTTCATTGCGCATGCCTTTGAGCTGACCGTGGAAATAAGTCGCTTTCAGTTCACGACGGAACCACTGAATGCCTCGATCATGTAAGAGGTATTTCATGCGGGCATGACGTCGTAATTTGCGATCTCCGTGATCCCTCTGAAGCGCCAGGATCGCTTGGAGAAGGTCAAAGATCTCATCTGCTTCGACGTATCCCAATGGCTCAGCAATGCGAGCAAAGGTGTCCTCTTTCTTGTGGGTCCGGCCCATTCCTCCTCCGACATAAACATTGCAGCCCCGCAGTTCTCCTTTGACATCGGTGAATGCCACAAGTCCGATGTCTTGCGTCAGCAAGTCGACAGAGTTGTCACCCGGCACCGTGACAGCCACTTTGAATTTGCGGGGAAGGTATGTGTCGCCGTAGAGAGGTTCTTGCTCACTGCCTGAGAACACACCTCCCTCAAGCTGACGACTACGAGCGTGGCGAACCGGTCGAGTCGGCTTGATGCGATAACTGAGGTCACCATCGACCCAAAGGTCGAGGTAGGAGCCTTCCGCTGCTTCCGGGCTCAACAAGTCGGCGATGTCGTCCGCTAGGCGACGGGCTGCCGGGTAGCCATTTTTTTCGAATGGTGCTGGTGGTGCCATGACGTTGCGGTTGATATCTCCGCAAGCCGCCAGGGTTGAACCAAGACTTTTCACAATGGTGCCGATCACCTCTTTGAGATCGGCCTTGGGGATGCCATGCATCTGAAAGGCTTGGCGGGTCGTCACCCGCAGCGTGCCGTCGCCAAGCCGCTCCGAGAGATCATCGAGTGCAAGGAATAATCGTGCTGGTATTCGTCCTCCGGGGCTGCGGAGACGCAGCATCATCTGCCAGGTCTTGTCCTTACCCTTTTCCCGTTTGTCGCGATCGTCCTGTTGATAACTGCCGTGAAATTTCAGAATCTGGAGGGCGTCCTCGCTGAAGTAGGCCAGATCATTGGCTAGTTCCGTTCCTAAGGGCTCTCGCAGATGGCCGCTATCCAATTTGCGCTGCTCCGCCTTTGGGAGAGCGCGTTCACTTGGCGTTGCCATCGCTTGCCCGTCGCTCACGCATATTCGGTGTCGATGAATTGAAGGTAGCGAAACGGCTTCCAATAAAGTCACATATGGCACTGCTGGCGGCGTGACTTCAACGTTTCTTCTCGAGATCGGTACGGAGGAGCTCCCGGCTGATTTCGCCCGTCTGGCCCTCATCCAGCTCAAAGATCAGGTCAGCCGTGATCTTGCGGAGTTGCGGCTCAATCATGCCGATCTCCACACAACTGGAACACCACGGCGTTTGGTGGTTTGTGTTGAGGCCCTGCAAGAACGACAGTCTGATCTCACAGAAGAGCGCAAGGGGCCTCCCGTCGCACAAGCGTTTCGCGATGGTCAGCCAGGACCCGCGGCCATTGGTTTTGCAAAGCGCTGCGGCGTCGATCCGACGGCACTTGAAGTGCGTGACACACCGAAAGGTCCGTGTGTGTTTGCCACCGTGATGATTGCTGGGCAGGACAGTTGTGTCCTTCTTCAGGATCTAATTCCCCGCTGGATTGACGGTTTGCAGGGGCGTCGATTTATGCGCTGGGGATCCGGATCGCAACGATTCAGTCGTCCGATCCGCTGGTTGCTGGCCATGCAAGGAAACCAGCTGATCCCTGTGGACCTGTTGGATGGCGATCCTGCCGTGCGCAGTGAGCGTTTCAGCCGTAGTCATCGTTTACATGGTGATGACCGTCTAGAGATTAATGATGCCGATCAATACCTGACCGTTCTGGCTGAGGCTGGGGTGGTCGTTGACCGGCTGGATCGTGCTGAGCGGATCCGTCAGGCCATCGATTCGCAGGCTGAAACGGCTATGGGGGTCCCTAATTGTCCTGAAACTTTGTTTGAAGAGTTGGTTGACTTGGTTGAGGATCCGCACGTGCTTTGCGGTTGCATTGCAGAACGTTATTTGCAGCTCCCACCGGAAGTGATCAGCACGGTGATGCAAGCCCATCAACGTTATGTTCCGCTGGATGTCCCAAACGTTGCTCCAGATCCCTTGCGCTTGAGCGCAGATGCGGTGTTAAGACCCGAGTTCTTGTTGGTGAGTAATGGCCTTAAAACATCAGCAGAACTGATTGTTCGTGGCAATGAACGGGTACTGAGCGCACGTCTCGCCGATGCCGAATTCTTTCTTGATGTTGATCGACGTCAGTCCAGTGCTTCTCGGCGAGAGGCCTTGGCTTCCGTCACCTTTGCTGAGGGCCTAGGAAGCTTGCGCGATCGCTCTGATCGGATTGAACGATTGACCAAGCAACTTCTCGATGGTTTGAGTTTGCCGTCGGAGACGCATTCTCCAGCCTTGCGAGCAGCTCACCTCTGCAAGCACGACCTGGTCAGTCAGATGGTTGGCGAGTTCCCAGAATTGCAGGGTCTCATGGGCGGAAAATATTTGTTGGAGGAGGGTGAGCCTCGAGCAGTCGCCTTGGCTGTGGTGGAGCATTATTTGCCACGAGGGGCCTCAGATGCCCTGCCAAGCAGTGATGCTGGAGCTGTTGTGGCATTGGCAGAGCGGTTTGAGTTGCTTCTCAGCATTTTTGCGAAGGGAGAACGACCGAGTGGTTCCTCCGATCCATATGCATTGCGCCGTGCAGGCAATGGGTTGTTGCAAATTCTTTGGGATCGCCGTTGGCATCTCAACCTGCTTCATTTTTTGAGCGAGGCCTGTGCGGAATGGTCACGGCTTCTTCCCGTCTTTGACGTGGATGCGCAGCTTCTCTGCTCTGACTTGATTCAATTGTTGCGGCAGAGAATCGTGTCCCAACTTGAGGAGGACGGTTTCGCACAGGATCTTGTCGCTGCAGTAGCGGGTGATTCCATTTCAGACGAGCGGCTTTTAAGTGATCCAGAAGATGTTCGTCAACGTATTAACTTGCTGATGAGTTTGCGTGCATCTGGTCGTCTCTCTTCTGTGATGGCTGTTGTTCAGAGGGCTAGTCGCCTGGCTGAGAAGAGTGATTTGCCATTGCAGTGTTTGAAGGCAGATGCAGTTGTTGATAAGGGTTTGTTCGATTCTTCTAGTGAATTTGATTTGTTGTCTGTTGTTGAGACTTTGTCACCTCTTGCCGTATCCAGTGATTATCAAGGTGTGATTAAAGCTTTGCAAGATGCAACTCCTGCTTTGGAAGCTTTTTTTGATGGAGAGAATAGTGTCATGGTGATGAGCGATGATTTGGCTGTCCGTGAAAATCGCTTAAATCTGCTTGCAGTTTTGAGGAATCAGGCCTTTGTGCTTTGTGACTTTTCTGCTGTACAGGGTCGCTGAGTTCTCGCATTGTTTGTGAATTTATTGTCACTTTGTGGTGATGGTGGAAACGAATAGCTATGCAGTGTCTTGTATTTAATCATCGATGCCATGTCTGACCAGGTCCCTTCAGATCAGCGCCTAGGACAACAACCTGTTGTAATTCGACAAGGCGGAAGTGGTCTTGGTTTGGTTTTGGCTGCTTTGATTATTGCAGGTGCAGCTGTTTATTCTGTGAATGTTTGGTCGACGACGAGAAAAGAAACTGCACCTGGAAAAAATCTTCAACAAGGTGTTGAGAAGATTAAGGAAGCTGCCGGGAAAGCTTTGCAATCCAGGCAGTGACGATGTTTTTGATCTTCCTCAAAAGATGGAGAGACGTTTAGTTGATTTTGGCGGCCTGCTTTCCTTTCCCCTTGACTTTGGCTTTGACTGCTTCGGCAGCTTCCTCTGCCAGGAAGTCACCATCTGAACGACCTACAGCCGATGGGACAGGTCCGTAATTTGATGGTGCAAGGGCTTGACCGCGAATCAGGCTTCCAAGAGTGCGCAGAGTGAGCTTAATTTGTTGCCATGGATTCATCATCACAACACGTTTGTAGAGGTAACTGTCGAATGTGAGTTTTTGAACATCTTTGTCATCGCACATTTCCACAAATGCTTCTCGTGCGGCATCGTTTCGGTAAAAAATTCTTTGTAAGATGTCTAAAACGGCATAAGTTGCACCATATTTGCGATCCCAACGCTTTAAATACGTGGATTTGATTTCCTTTTCGCCAGGGATGCGTGTCCCGTTTTTAGAAATCTCAACGATCGCCTCAGCGCACATGCGCCCGCTTTTTGCTGCAAAATAAATGCCTTCTCCAGAGCTTTTAGTGACATAACCAGCAGCATCACCAACCAGTGCCATGCGGCCAACGACACGGCGCGGACGTGGATGTTCAGGAATTGGATGTGCTTCGACTTTGATCACTTCTCCTTGAAAGAGACGTTTCGTTGCACGTTCACGAATCCCTCGTTGTAAACCTTTGATCAGACTTTGGTTTTGCTGCATGGTGCCAGTTCCCACCGCAACATGGTCATATTTTGGAAATACCCATGCATAGAAATCTGGAGATACGTCTGTGCCGACATACATTTCAGCAAGATCTTCGTAATAAGTCATTTCTTCCGGTGGCAATTTGATCCGTTCCTGGAAGGCAATGGCCACGTTGTAATCGCCAGCATCCATGGCTTTGGCCACACGTGAATTGGCGCCATCCGCACCAATGATCAGATCCACCTCCAATGACTTCTGTTCGCCCGTCGGTCCGCCGCCGCTGTAGTCGGCGTAGTGCAGCGTGTATGGGCCTTGGCGGTTAGCACCCGTATCGATCTTTTGGACGAGACCATTGATCAGGGTTGTTCCAAGCTCAGCAGCACGATTGCGAAGGAAGGCGTCGAACACCTCTCGACGACACATTCCGATGTAGGCATCGGTGTCGTAGCCCAGTGGATCCAGCCGAATATCCACCTCCCGATTGGAAGGGGAAATCATTTTCATATTGCGGACCTTTCGGTCAATGATGCTGTCGGGAAGGTCGAACTCCTCAACCATGCAGAGCGGTATGGCACCGCCACAAGGCTTGGCGTTATCGAGCTTGCGCTCGAATAACCAGGTTTGAATTCCAGCCTTGGCAAGAATCTCAGCGGCACAGGATCCACTCGGACCACCGCCGACAACCGCAACACGCAACATCTCAGCCACTCTCCGCTGGATTGTTTTTTGAAGCTACCACTACATGGTCACCAAAGGTGAGCCCCCTGGCACCCGCCCTTACGATTAATACAACCTTCACGAACGCTGTGGTACGGGCTGTCCCTGCTCGACGCATTCAGAGAGAGGACATTCCGGTGGCCCGTCGCTCAAGCCCACCGCCTCGACCGTCTCGCGGAGGTGGTTTTGGATTGTTCCTCGCCTGTCTTCTGGTGTGTGGGGGCAGTGTTGCTGCCGTTCTGTTTGGCCCAGAGTTATTGGCAAGACTCAATCAGGAGTCGCCTACCACGATTTCAGGCCTAGAGATTTCAGGCCTTGAGCAGCGTCCTGATGCTGACGGTCGCTTGCTGGGTCATTTCCCTTATGCCGAAGTGATCAGTGCTCAATTAATGGTGATTGAGCCAGGCATCGAGCTTCATCAAGATGCTGGCATCGCGTTTGATTCCATGCGACAAGCTGCCGCTGCGGACGGTGTTGATCTCCGTCTCCTGAGCGGTTATCGATCACATCAACTTCAGGAAAGTATTTTTTTTGACGTTGCCTCAGCACGCAATCAGACGGCGCAAGAAAGGGCCCTCGTCAGTGCTCCACCGGGGTATTCAGAGCACAGCACTGGCTTTGCTCTTGATCTTGGCGACGGAGATTCTCCCGAAACTAACTTGTCTGAAGATTTTGAGCAGACCCGAGCTTTCCGTTGGCTCCAAGATCATGCTGCGCGTTATCACTTCATCCTTTCCTTTCCGGAGGGAAATCCACAGGGCGTGAGTTACGAACCCTGGCATTGGCGTTTTGAAGGGTCTGCAGATGCGTTGCGTTTGTTCGAATCAGCCCGTCGTCTCGCCTTAAGACCCTCTTGAAGGCCCCTGAGCTGCTTGCTCCAGCAGGGGATTGGCCATCGATGCGGGCTGCAGTCAGTGCTGGCGCGGATGCCGTCTACTTCGGTGTGCAGGCGTTCAATGCCCGACAACGTGCTGAGAACTTTTGTTTGGAGGATCTGGTTGAGGTGATGAGCTGGCTTCATGACCGCGAGGTCAGGGGCTTTCTCACCTTCAACGTGCTGGTGTTTAGCGATGAACTGGAACGCGCCGCCGAGTTGCTTGTCGCTGCCCAGCATGCGGGGGTCGATGCAGTCATTGTCCAAGATGTAGGCCTGTGTGCTCTGGCCCGACATCTCGTCCCTGAGCTGGTCTTACACGGATCAACCCAAATGTCGATCACGAGCGCTGCAGGCATCGCTCAGGCCGCGGCGCTGGGCTGTCAGCGCGTTGTGTTAGCTCGGGAACTGTCGCTGAAGGATCTTCAACGTTTACAGCGACAGCTTCAACAGAGACATCTTCGGATGCCACTTGAGGTCTTTGTGCATGGCGCCCTATGCGTCGCTTATTCAGGTCAATGCCTCACCAGTGAGGCGTTAGGACAACGCAGTGCGAATCGCGGTGAGTGTGCTCAAGCTTGCCGTCTTCCTTATCAACTTGTCGTCGATGGTGAAGCCCGTAATCTTGGTGATCAGCGTTATTTGTTGTCTCCGCAAGATTTAGCGGCCTGGGAGCTAGTGCCGCGGTTGCGTGAGATCGGTGTCGCCAGTTTCAAAATTGAGGGTCGGCTGAAGAGCTCGGCCTATGTGGCTGCCGTGACGGATGCCTATCGCAAACACTTGGATTGCAGCGCGCCGCCGCAGGTTCATCGGCAGCTGGAGCTTGCGTTTTCGAGAGGTTTGTCCACAGGTTGGCTTGAGGGTGTGAACCATCGCCAGTTGGTGCACGGACGCTGGAGCAAGAAGCGGGGACCTTTGATTGGGCAACTGCTTCGGGTTGATCGGGGTGGTTTGTTGCAGATTCGCAGTCGAGAGATGTTGCGACCTGGCTGTGGATTGGTTCTGGAGGTTTTATCTGACGATTCGCTGCAACCACCTCTGGAAATCGGAGGGCGAGTCATGCAATGCGAGCGTATTGGTTTTGAACGATGGCGTCTTCGACTTGGACCTGGTCGAATTAAGACGGAGTCGCTTTCAGCAGGTGCTTCGGTTTGGCTGACGAGTGATCCGAAATGGCAAACGCACTGGCAGAAAGTGTCCAACATGGATCCACCAGTGAAGGATCGGCCCATTTCATTGGTTGTTACAGGTCGGCTGGAGGAACCGCTTCGCTTACAGGTGGTGGACTCTGTGCATCAAGGCCTTTGCATTGAGAGCGCCATCCCCTTGCAGCAAGCCGACCAACGCCCTTTGGATTCAGACCGTCTGCGCGTTCAGCTGGGTCGGCTTGGAGGAACGGGCTGGACCTTGGTTGATCTGGATCTGAAGCTGCAGAACGATCTTTTCCTTCCTGTTGGTGAACTGAATCGAATGAGACGTGCCTTGGTTGAGGCCCTCGATGGTGTCTCTGACCAAGCTTCAGATGGTTTTGTTGCCTCTGTTTCTGAGCCGAAGAAAATATCTGAACTGCTCACGCAGCTTTTTGCTGATCAGGAACGAGCTCCCTCTGAGGACACTGCATCACTTGTTGTGTTAGTGCGGTCGCTTGAGCAGCTGAAGGCCTTATGTGAAATGAGTGATTCAGACAGTCCTATTCGATCAGTTGTGGCGGATTTGGAACAACCATGTGAGTTGCGCGAAGCGGTTGCGATTGCTCGTGGTTGCTTTGTTGACGGCATCTGGCTCACGGGTGCTCGTATCACACGGCCGGATGAACGCTGGACGCTGGAACCTCTGATTCGTGCTCGTCCTGATGGCTATTTGGTACGCAACGTTGATCAATTGGAGGTGCTCACCCCTTTAGCTCCCTGCATTGGAGATTTTTCTCTGAATGTCTCCAATCCCTTGTCAGCTGATTGGTATTGCCGTCATTGGAGATTATCGCGGGTCACTGCCAGTTATGACCTAAACCTTCAACAGCTGCTTGCTCTGGCCGCCAATGTCGATCCTTCTCGTCTTGAGGTGACCCTGCATCAGCATATGCCTTTGTTTCATATGGAGCATTGTCTCTTTTGTGCATTTCTTTCTGACGGCCATGACCACATTGACTGTGGACGCCCCTGCGAAAAACACACCGTTGCTTTGAGAGACCGTAGTGGCGTTGAACATCTTCTTCGAGCAGATCTTGGCTGTCGCAACACTCTTTTTAATGCAACTGCCCAGACGGGAGTGGAAGGTTTGCCTGCTTTGTTGAATGCAGGTTTGCGAAATTTCCGAATTGAACTGTTGGATGAGGATGCTGAGGCAACCGTGCGGAGGGTGGGACTTTATGCGGATGCGCTGTCAGGCCGTCTTCCATCCCGTGACGTTTGGAGGCAAGAAAGAATTGATCATCAGCTAGGTGTGACTCGCGGTAGCTTGAGCGTGCGTGGACCGGAAAGAACGAGCCAGATGCACCGCTGAGGAAGGCGATGATGCATCGTGTTTTTCTTGCCAACAGTCAATCCTTTTATGTCTTGGACAGGCAATAACAATTCCGCGAATTTTTGAAGATTTTTCGCGGAATTGTTATTGCCTTCGCGATCAAGCTTCTATGCCAGTACGCTAGGCTGACAGAGCAAGATGATCATCCAGATCGCTCCGATAAATGGGATGATTCCAATGAAAATCCACGTCCATTCCTTGCCTGAATCGCGTAGCCGTCGCACAGTGACTGCAAGTGTGGGGAAGATCGATGCCACGCTGTAAAGGAAGACCAAAATCATCAAGGCAAATGATTCTGTGGCAGCCGAGACGGCCCCTGCAATCATTCCTAAAATCCAGATTGAAACTAAATCGATCAAATAAAACCACCAGAATTCCTCACGTGTGGCTTTGCCTCCGTATGTGAATGACTTTTTCCAGCATCGGATGAAGGCCTCTAGAGGTGACATTGTTGCCGTTGAAACTCAGATCTTGTTACTGGTTTTGTGCTGATAGTGCATCTAGTGCTTCTAGAAAATTAGTTTTCTTAACATGCCAGCATGCTTGTCTTACGCGTCTCGCCCCCTGTCTCAGTTCTGCGTTTGCCTGTTAAAGCGTTTGTTCCAAGGCTGATCTGTTCAAGACGCAGAGAGGTTGGTGACCTCGGTTCTTTTTAGAATGGCATACTGATCACGATTCTTCTTGTAGGCCGGCGATATTAGAGCCTTTTCATCCTGTTCAAAGAATGAATTGATCAACATGGATTGCCTATCAGGTCTGCTACTTGCCAGGCTTGAGCTCAAGCTATGCCTCTCAATATAAGGGAAAAAATTGCTGCAATGATTTATTTTTTACAAGTTCGGGTGAATGACGGGGAACACTGCTGAACAATCTTCACGTTGTGATCGATGTTTCGTCCGGCATGGCCTTGGTTGGACCCTCTGATCACGCCTTGTCATGGTTCGATGCGATGTGAGCGGGCTTGCCTTGGCCTCTCTCGTTGCTGAACTTGGTTCATCGTCATCGTCATCGTCATCGTCTCGCCCGTCCTCGTCTCGTCTGTTCTCGTCACAGGCAACGGTCCAGTCGCCCGAGGGCCATCAGACATCTGATAAAGGGACTCCCAAGCTTGAGATCTGGTCTCACCTTGAGATAACCTTCCGCCCTGCGCCTCTGGCGTTCTTCACATATCCAAACGGTTAGACCGCATGAGCGCCCAGCACAAGGCGATTCGCAACATCGCGATCATCGCCCATGTCGACCATGGCAAAACGACCCTGGTCGACGCGCTGCTGGCTCAATCCGGGATTTTCCGCGATAACGAAGCGGTGCCGACCTGCGTGTTGGACTCCAACGATCTGGAGCGTGAACGCGGCATCACAATCCTGTCCAAAAATACTGCGGTCACGTACAAGGACACACGGATCAACATCGTTGATACTCCAGGCCACGCTGACTTTGGCGGTGAGGTTGAGCGTGTCCTCGGCATGGTGGATGGCTGTTTGCTGATTGTGGATGCCAATGAGGGGCCGATGCCTCAGACCCGTTTTGTGTTGAAAAAGGCCCTTGAGCAGGGTCTGCGTCCAATCGTGTTCGTCAATAAGATCGATCGAGCCCGTGTGGATCCAGAAACAGCTGTCGACAAAGTGCTTGATCTGTTTCTCGAGCTTGGTGCCGACGACGATCAGTGCGATTTTCCGTATTTGTTTGGAAGCGGTCTTGGCGGGTTCGCCAAGCCAGACATGAAGACAGATAGTGACAACATGCGTCCACTATTCGATGCGATCCTGCGTCATGTACCACCTCCGGTTGGCGACGCGAAAAAGCCGCTTCAGCTGCAGATCACAACGCTTGATTATTCAGATTTTCTGGGACGCATCATCATCGGCCGTGTGCATAACGGTGTGATCAAGCAGGGTCAGAGCGCTTGTTTGATCAAGGATGACGGTGCAATCAAAAAGGGTCGAATCAGCAAGCTGCTGGGTTTTGAAGGGTTGCAACGCGTTGAGATTGCTCAAGCTAGTGCTGGCGATCTTGTCGCCGTGGCTGGTTTTGATGCGGTCAACATTGGTGAAACCATCGCTTGTCCAGATGAACCCAAAGCCTTGCCCTTGATCAAGGTTGATGAGCCCACTCTGCAGATGACTTTTGTTGTCAACGATTCACCTTTTGCAGGCAAGGAAGGCAAATTCGTCACAAGTCGCCAGGTGCGTGATCGTTTGCAGCGCGAACTGCTCACCAATGTGGCTTTAAGGGTTGAGGACACGGATTCGCCTGATCGTTTTTCTGTGAGTGGTCGCGGTGAGCTTCACCTTGGAATTCTGATCGAGACGATGCGTCGTGAGGGATATGAATTTCAGGTCTCTCAGCCTCAGGTGATTTTCCGCACCATTGATGGAACACCTTGTGAACCCGTAGAAACCTTGGTGATGGACGTTCCTGAGGAAGCTGTCGGCGGCTGCATTGAGAAACTTGGCACACGTAAAGCAGAGATGCAGAATATGGAAACAGGTCAGGATGGCCGCACACAGCTTGAGTTCATTGTTCCTTCACGCGGCTTGATTGGGTTTAGAGGAGAGTTCATCCGTGTTACTCGCGGAGAAGGAATTATGAGTCACTCCTTCTTTGAATATCGACCAATGGTTGGTGATTTTGATACGCGAAGAAATGGTGTTTTGATTGCTTTTGAGGAAGGTACCGCAACGTTCTATGCACTGAAGAATGCAGAAGATCGTGGACAGTTCTTTATCTCTCCAGGAACAAAGGTTTATAAAGGAATGATTATTGGTGAGAATAATCGGCCTCAGGATCTCGAAATTAATGTATGTAAGGCCAAGCAGTTGACCAACATGCGATCTGCTGGTGCAGAAGAATTAGACACGCTGCAATCTCCAATACAGATGACGTTGGAGCGTGCTCTTGAGTACATCGGACCCGGTGAAATGTTAGAGGTCACGCCGGAATCCATACGGTTGCGCAAATTGCCAGCCAAGAAGATGGCAAAGCGCTAATGCTGGAGGCGGACCCTCGCCTGAAGCAGGCCATCCAACAGTTCAATAATGGTGCTTGGTACGACGCTCACGACCTGTTCGAAGAGCTTTGGCATGAAACAGCTGATCCGGAACGGCGCAGTTTGCAGGGCATTCTTCAGGTCGCTGTCGCACAGCTTCATCTTGAACGGGGAAACAAGCGAGGGGCCACGATTCTCTTCGGTGAGGCTCTAGGCCGCCTTAGACGTCCTGGAACTCCAGATCTGGGTCTTGACCTCAATGCTCTCTGTCAATCCGTTGACGAACGTTTGCGCTGTTTGCAACAGGATGACGACCCCGAGTTGTGCACTGTCCCTGATTTGCGTCCTGCCCAATGACATGGCAGTAAGGTCCGTGTCAAATAATGCCCCGTTGACTGTGGCTGCAAATGGGTTGCGCAGGATCCATCCTCTGGCCTTGCTGTTAACGGTTTTGGCTTCGGTCCTGGTGGGTTCAGCTCCATCAGCTGCTGCCGAACCTGATCCCTCGAAAGAGGGATTAATCACGATTGAATCTGATCTGCAAACGGCTGACAATTCCACTGGAGTGGTCACAGCTCGTGGCAATGTCCGGTTGGTTCATGTTGAACGTGGGGTCGTCGCCACCAGTCGCCAGGCTCAGTACTTCACGAAAGAGGCACGCATTGTGCTCAGCGGTGATGTGGATGTCGTACAAGACAACGGCAATCTCCTCAGTGCTGATCGAGTGACCTATTGGCTTGACGAAGAACGGGCATTAGCCATGCCTGCAGAGGGTGAACAAGTGTTGAGTCGTTGGTTACTTGAAACGCGTGATCAAAATGCAGATCCTCTCCTTCCATGAGTCTTTCCTTGGAGCAGGTCTCGATCAGCATCGGCGGGAGGCTTTTGGTTAAAAATGTCTCACTTGAACTCGCTCCTGGTGAGGTTGTAGGCCTGCTGGGACCCAACGGAGCTGGTAAGACCACGACCTTCAACTTAGTGATTGGTCTGCTCCGTCCAGATTGTGGACACGTCAATCTTGATGGTGTGGAGGTCAATGGTCTTTCGATGCCACAGAGGGCACGATTTGGTATTGGTTATCTGCCACAGGAACCCAGTGTTTTTCGCCAATTGACGGTGAAGGAGAATTTGCAAATTGCACTAGACCAGACGAATTTAAACCCGGAACAACGTCGAGAGCGGCGTGACCAGCTGATTGATGACTTTCATCTCACGATGTTTATGGATCGTTTTGGCTATCAATTGTCTGGAGGTGAACGACGGCGTTGCGAAGTCGCTCGTGCCTTGGCAGTGGGCGTAGACGGACCACAATATCTTTTATTAGATGAACCATTCGCAGGGGTAGATCCACTCGCTGTTGCTGATCTCCAGGCGTTGATTCAGTCTTTACGGGTCCGAGGTATGGGGATTCTTATTACGGATCATAATGTCCGTGAAACGCTTGCGATCACTGATCGCGCTTACATCCTTAATGATGGTTCTATCTTAGCTTCAGGCCAATCTGATGTGGTAGCAAATGACCCATTGGTTCGTCGCCATTACCTCGGAGAGGCGTTCCAGTTGTGAAATTTCTCCACTCATTTTGGAAACGTTTGCCGCTGCTCGATCGTTGGCTGCTGGTTGAACTGCTTGGTCCAACTCTTTTTTTTATTGCGCTTTTCACTCTTCTGTTGCTGACAGGTGGAGTGATGTTTGAACTCGTGCGCCAAATGGTGGATAAAAATCTTCCCATTAGTATTGCGATTCAAGTGCTGCTGTTTAGTACTCCAAGATGGCTTGCTTTTTCAGTCCCAATGGGAACACTGATGGCATGTTTGTTCGTCTATACCCGATTGTCGTCTAATTCAGAACTTACAGCGCTTCGCAGTCTTGGTGTAAGTACGGTTCGAATGATCGTATCGGCAATTCTGTTGTCTGTTTTGATGACAGGTTTCACATTTGTTCTGAACGATGTTGTTGTGCCGCGAAGCAATCTGTTTGCGGAAGTTATGCTGCAGCGTGCGCTTGGTCGGTCATTGGCTACAGAGAAGGGGGATGATATTATTTATCCAAGATTTGGAAGGATTACAAATTCACGCTCGAATCAATCTGATCGCGGATTGACGCAGTTGTTTTACTCTCGTAGGTTTCAAGATGGTGAAATGCAAGACGTCACTGTTCTTGACTTTTCACGCGTTGGATTTACTCAGATGCTTGTGGCTGAGAAGGCGATTTGGAATCAAAGTGACGCTAAATGGAATTTTATTAATGGACAAATTCTTACTCTTAGCCCCAATGGAAGCTCCACGAAAGTTGTGTTCGATCGTTATCTCTATCCTCTAGGATCTGGTCCATTACGTTTGGCTAAAATTCAGAAAGATGCCGTTAATATGACAGTCGCTGAAGCATTGCAAGCTGAACGGCTTTATACCGAGGCTGGTAGCAGTAAAGATGTTCGCAAAATCAGAGTCAGGATTCAGGAGAAATTCACCTTCCCAATGGCTTGTCTTGTGTTTGGGCTTTTTGGGGCCACCTTAGGTGCACAACCTAAGTACAGAACCAGTCGAAGTTTCTCTTTTGTACTCACACTTGGCATCATTGTTGTTTACTATGTGATCAGCTTTAGTTTTAGTTCTCTAGGAGTGAAGGGTACCCTTCCGCCTTTTGTTGCCGCCTGGATGCCGGTGGTTCTCTCTCTCGCAGGTGGAGGTTTGCTTCTGCGTCAGGCCAGTCGCTGACGACGCCGGGCAGAATTAACAGCAATACGGCTTAATCCGTTGGCGACCTCCCCGTTCGATGTGGTGACCACCCTTGGTTTCATCGCCTTTCTCTTGCTCTTGCTTGCGATGCCTGTGGCGTTCTGGGCTGTGTCCAGTCGTGGTGCTTCACCTCTGGTCCGAACGCTAGTCGCCAGCGCCAATCTTTTGCTCACAGCACAGCTTGTAATGCGGTGGTGGCAGTCAGGACATTTCCCGATCAGCAACCTGTATGAGTCTCTTTGCTTTCTCGCCTGGGCTTGCACACTCATTCAACTACTGGTCGAACGCGGTTGGCCTTCACCATTGGTTGCGGCAGCAGCGACTCCAATGGGTTTGCTTTGTGTTGCCTTTGCAAGTTTTGCGTTGCCAGATCAGCTTCAATCCGCTGCGCCGCTTGTACCAGCTCTGCGCTCGAGCTGGTTGGTGATGCATGTGAGTGTGATCATGGTGAGTTATGCCGCCCTACTGGTTGGTTCCTTATTGTCTCTGGCTGTTTTGGTGACCGATCGAGGGGAAGCATTTCAGCTCCGCAGTAGTTCGATCGGCAGTGGTGGTTTTCGCCAGGCCGCCTCAGTGCCCGTGGCAGAGGGGGTGACGGGTGGAGCTTTGAGTGAGGCTCCGTTTCAGCTCAGATCTGTCGCGTTGAGTACCGCCGAACAATTGGACAGCCTGAGTTATCGCACCATTACAGCAGGATTTCTTTTGCTCACCGTGGGTATCATCAGCGGTGCGGTTTGGGCGAATGAGGCTTGGGGAAGTTACTGGAGTTGGGACCCGAAGGAAACTTGGGCATTGATTTGCTGGTTGGTTTATGCGGCTTATTTGCACACCAGATTTAGTCGAGGTTGGCAGGGCCGTAAGCCCGCATTTGTTGCTGTTGTTGGTTTGTTTGTGATTGCTGTTTGCTATATCGGTGTGAATTTACTCGGGATTGGCTTACATAGTTATGGCTGGGTTCTAAGCTAACCGCTCGTTACTAGGGTTCTAGGTTTACTCAGGGTATGCTAAGAGCTTGGCAGGCATCTGAGTAACCCTACGGTACTGTCAGTAGAACTTTTGTCCCGTTTGCCTAAGACCAAGCAAGGAAAGGATTACAAAGACCCAACAGTCAGGGAACTCATTCCCAATGTGGAGCTTTTTAAGCCTCCAACTTCCCGCTTTCTCTCGTTAAGGTGCTCAACCAAGTGCCTTGAATATGACTAATATGACTAAGTGGGTCAATCAGAACCTCAATGAGTCTCTTCAAACTAAACCAGCTAATAAAGATGGTGGCCAATCATTAGTTCTTAGGCTTATAAGCAAGCATCAGGAATATCTGGAGCAGAGACAACGAGCAGCAGAGGTTGCTGCGTCATGATTAACACCTTACAACAAGCTGGCAAGGCACTGGATTGAATGGTTCTCCTCTAATGGGTTCAAGAGACTTGTTGATATCAAGAGAACATCACTACAAACTCATGGATTAGATAGGGTTAACAATCACCACTTAGCCCTAACACGATTAATCAAGAGATTATTTATATTAGAATGTGGTGGCAATGGCTTTATGATGCTGAGGTATTAAGCAGACCGATTAGCTGTCCTAAGCTTAAATCAGCTGTTGAGAATAGAACCAGTGGAGAACCATTTGCCCAAGGCCACCTGAAGCTCATCCATCAAGAGATAGACAATGGGTTGAATATCCAGAAGAAAGGAGTAAAACCAGGCGGCAAGCTACCAACGAGAACAACCTCTAGCTTTAACAAGTTGCTCTTTGCCATCTTCATCGAGTTGCTAGAGGCATCAGGTTGTAGACAACACGAAATCATTGACTTGAGATGGAGCCAGGTAAGAGCTGGAGAGACGGTTGCCAATCGCAAAAGAGTAATTAACACGCTTTAAATCCCTAACGTCACCAAGAGAGGACACAGAGAACAGGTGTTCAGGGGTGAGTGCCTCTTGAAATTCAGGCAATTGCAGAAGAAGTATATACAGAATCCAGGGAAAGATGACTTCCTATTCAGAACTTAGCAGACTGACGTAGTAATTGATAGGAGTACCTTCACAAGGTATTGGAGCACTATTCAAAAGAATGCAGCAGTTAATTATCCACTTCGTACATTTAGAAGCCATAGAATTAGTGAACTGATTATGCCTGGAGTCGAGATGCCATTAGTTGCACGTAACTTAGGCTTATCACCAAGCCAAATTAGTAAAATATATTTAAGGTTCACCGTTGCTGGCTATTGGGATTCTTTGGTTATGAAAGACAAGAAGCCAGACAGTGAGCTAAGAGTATTAATCAGCCAGACTAAAGCCTAAGCATCTCAAGCCATCGCTGCTAACATGGATAAATACTTCACTAGCAAGATGAAGAGATGATAGAGCTTTACGGCTTCCTACTTAAAGCTATTAGTGAGAGCTTTACCCAGGAGCATCTTGCTGGCCAATTGAAAGGCTTAGTGGCTGAGATTGTAGAGGAAGACTGTGCTGTGGTTTATGAGATAGAAAGACAGAAGAATAAGATTATGGCCAATGCTCTCTTCTTTTGGGAGAACGGAAAGCTAAGTGACTGTGTCCTGAGACAATTGCAGTAGAGGATATGCTCGAAGAGAAGACTTGTTGCTTTAGGCACGAGAACAGAATCTTTCATCAACTTAGAGTATAAATAGGGCAGAGGGATACCTCAGTTTTAGTTAGTGTTGTTGTTCCAAAGAAGGGCTCCTCTGGCATGGGCGAGCCCTTCTTTTTATACAATGAAATACTTAGAGAGCCGCTAAGTGAAACTTAGAGTCCGAGAAAGTAATACTTAATCCTGGGGAATAAAGAATGTAAAGTCTTATTGCAGCCGTGCCAAGACTGCTAAAGCCCCCACCATTTCTCAGACCATTTAGTGGCCATCAGCATGCATCTAAGCCTATGTTATACACAGAGCATATATCTCTAAATAA
>NZVB01000013.1 GCA_002701375.1 Cyanobium sp. NAT70
ATGTTCGAGTAAATGAGGGCAAAGGTGAGAGCAAAACGCTTACTGCCATCTGGCTGCAGTTTCCATATCACGCTGCGATGCAATAGCCGGCAGTTCTTAATTGCCAAAGCCCTTCGGCGTGATGTGTTGTTGGCGGTACTGAAAAAGACCAAGCAGAAGTTTGCTGTGAGGGTGTATGGGCTCTGCTTGATGGCTAACCACCTTCACTTGCTGCTTAAACCAGAGAATGCAAAGGATTTGCCGAGGTTGATGCATTGGTTCGCCTGGTATTCCGCCATGGCCTTGAACCGCTTGAGCGGCCGTTGTGGGCACTTCTGGGAGGCCAGGTATTTCTCAACGCCGATCCACACCAAAGACCACAGAAGGGAGTTGAACCCCTTGAGGACTATCCATGCCAATCCCAAAGCAGCAGGGCTAAGGAAAGGCTTTTATGACCCCTATTCCAACTATGGCCACTACAGCAGGTTGGCGTGTGATGGCATCAGTGAATGGCACCCCAGCTTCCTGCAACTGGCATGAAGCCTGAAGGGCTGTTCCAGGCGTTATGAGCGCTTTTGCGAGCGGTATCGCCATCACGCCAAAGCAGGAGCCAAATGCCATTGGGGCTCACGGACGCTGAAGCGATTTGTTCAGAGCAGCAGGAGCAACAGAAGCAAGAGAAAGCAAATATCACCAGGTCAACAGCAACTCCCTTTTGCTTTTGATGTTCGGCTCAATCAAATCCCAGAGGAGTGGCATCAGCTTGTTTGCAAGGAGCTATTTGGTGGTTGCTCAGTAGAGATAAATCGACGTGTTGTTCGATCCATTCATGCTTGACAACTACTACACCAATGGGTACTTCGGCCTGACAATTTGTCACGGCTAAGAATGGTGCCGCAGCGACGACAGGCGTGTCCATTGCGGCGGTACACCCAGGCCTGGCCACCATAATTTCCATTCATTCCTTCGAGGTCTCGAAAATCGCTGAAGGTTGTTCCACCTGCCCCAATGCTGGTTTGCAACACGTCGACCAGACAGAGATGCAAGGTTTTCAAGCGATCGAATGACAACTGGCCAGCCGGTGTCATCGGGTTGATGCCAGCGGCAAACAGACTCTCATCGGCATAAATATTGCCCACTCCTGCAACTAGGCTTTGATCAAGCAGGGCAGTTTTGATCGGTCTTGTCGAGCCCTTGAGTCTGCGTTTGAGGTGGTGGGCGTCGAAATCAGGGCTAAACGGTTCTGGTCCCAATTGCTTCAGACCAGTGATCACGTTCTCAATCGGTTCATTGGGCGGCACCCACCACATTTCACCGAAGCTGCGCATGTCGACAAAGCGCAATTCTTCATCTTTTGAATTCCAAAATCTCACTCGGGTATGACGACAGGGCTCAGTCGGTTCACTGTGCCATTGAAACTGACCCGTCATACGCAAATGAACGCCCCAGGTGCCTCGCTCAGGGAGTAATTCAGCCATTAAATATTTCCCCCGTCTTGTCCAGGTGCCGACTTCAGCTCCCTTAAGACCTTCACAAAAAGCTCTTGAACCATCGGGGCTAGCGATGGCTCGTTCACGACAGACTTCTACATCTGCGATCACAAAAGAAATGAGACGATCAGCCAGTCCCCGGCGAACCGTCTCAACTTCAGGAAGTTCAGGCAAATGCCTCAGGCTGGTTCCAGCTCAGCTTCGGCAAAATTGTTGGTGTTGATTCCACCGTCAACACCCTGCATACCGCTGTAGTTGACCTTCTCAAAACGGACAACAACCGGGTAGCGAATGCCGGATTTGTCAACCGACGCAACGGTGCCAACTTCGTTGAACCAGTAGGACTCTGGACGCTTGATGCGCACTTTGGCGCCGCGGGTGATCGCCATCGCTGGGCATGGAGGGATGCACATGTGAGCGTATCTCCCAAGCATCTCAGTGAACGGACAGCGTCACAGAATGTCGTCCCGGCCGTTCCCTTCGATCCATTGAGCAGTTCCGTTGTGCCTGATCAACCCGTATTGCAGCTTGATCTGCCGGATCCCGAACGGGATGACATCAGCACGATGGAATTTCTCGCGAAGCTCGAGCAAGCCTGGGCGGTTTGTGACAGATTCGATTTGCAAACGGAAATCTGGCGGGGCCGGATCCTTTGCGCGGTTCGCGACCGTGAAAAGCGTGGTGGTGAAGGCCGTGGAGCGGGCTTTTTGCAATGGCTTCGAGAGCGTGAGATCAGCAAAACGCGTGCTTATGGCTTGATTCAGCTGGCGGAATCCGCTGATGGTCTTGTTGGTGAAGGAATGTTGGAGCAGGAGAGCGTCAATCAATTCTCAAAGCGTGCCTTTATGGAGACCGCGCAAGCGGCACCTGAAGTGCAGGTGATGATTTCGGAGGCGGCCAATGAGGGACAGGAGATCACTCGGAAGCAGGTGCGGCGTTTAACGGATGAGTTCACTGCTGCCACCAGCCCATTGCTGCCAGAAGAGATCCGTCAGCGCACCCAGGAAAACTTGCTACCCCCTCGTGCCGTGGCTCCGCTCGTCCGTGAGCTCGCTAAGTTGCCGGAGCCGCAGCAAGATGATTTGAGGCGGGTTCTGCGCGAAGAACCTGAATTGGATCGAATTAAAGACGTCACCAGCACCGCTCGCTGGATTACCAAGGCCACAGAAGCTGGAGTGGCCGTTCGCGCTTTCCAGCAGGGGGAGTTGGACCTGGAGAAGGCGATGCAGGAGGCCCAGCGGTTGGATGCCTTAGGCCTCCTTGCGGATGCGGTGGGTCAGGCTCAGGCGCTGGAGTCGGCGGTGCTCAAGCTGCATACGTCCTGGCGCCGCTTGGGAGGCTTGCAGGAGCGGTTGTGGGTGGAAAGCGGAAGTAGTACGCCTTATTTGAGGGATGTGTTGAATGCGTTGCAGTCTTTGAGTGGCGCCACGATGCGGGTTTCACTTGGAGAGTTGGCCGGAGGCAAGCGGGTTCGCTTGCAGCTGGTGGAGGAGTCTCCGGATCAATTGGATCCCCCACCTTTGACCTGACGCTAGATCTAGTGCTCGTTACCATGGCTCCACTACCAGTGGTGGGCCGTGGATCCTCTGGAACAGTCGCTCCAGGATCACTTCGGTTGGTCCGGGTTTCGATCTGGACAGCGCCCTGTGGTGGAGGCTGTTCTGGCGGGTCGAGATGCCTTGGCTGTTCTGCCAACGGGTGGAGGCAAATCGCTGTGTTATCAACTGCCAGCTCTGGTTCGAAACGGCTTGGTGGTGGTGATTTCGCCGCTGGTGGCCTTGATGGAGGATCAGGTGTTGCAGCTGCAGCGCCGTGGCATCGCAGCAGCTTGTCTTCATGCTGGTTTGGAACCGGAGCGGCGTCAGCAGGCCTTGATGCGTCTTCGTGACGAGACGCTGAGATTGCTTTATCTCGCTCCGGAACGGTTGCAAGGAGAGGCGACTCGGCAGATGCTCGAGGCGCATGCTGCCGAAGGTCGGCTGGTGGCTTTGGCCGTAGATGAGGCCCATTGCATTAGTGCTTGGGGGCACGATTTCCGACCTGATTACCGACGCTTGGGATTGATCCGCCGCATTTGCCCGGGTGTTCCGATGTTGGCCCTGAGTGCTACGGCAGCACCACGGGTTCGCGCCGACATCATTCGGCTGCTGGATCTACGCAGTCCATTCGTCCAGGTCAGTTCTGCTCGCCGTGACAATTTGCGCTACACCATGCGTCGTCGAACCCGTGATCCGATGCCCTCGGTGTTGGATGCGCTGGCAGCGTCTCGAGGAGCGTCGCTGATTTATGCCCGCACGCGTCGATCGGTAGAGCATTGGGCGGAGCGGTTGCAAGAGCTCAACGTGCCAGCAACGCCTTATCACGCCGGATTAGACCCGGCGGACCGTCAAGGTGCTCTCAATCGCTTCCTTGATCAGAAGAATCCTGTGCTGGTGGCAACTGTGGCGTTTGGCATGGGGGTGGATCGCGCTGATGTGGGGCTTGTGCTTCATCTCGATCTGCCGGCGACGCCGGAGGGCTACCTCCAGGAATCAGGCCGCGCTGGTCGCGATGGCCTGCCGGCGCAGTGTCTGGTTTTGTTTTCTCCCTCCGATCGCACCAGCCTTGGATGGGCGATGCAGGCGGCCTGTCGTGACAGTCAGTCAGCAGATGAACGGCGGCGTTTGGATTTGGCGCAGCAGCAGTTGCGACGCATGGAAGCGGTAGCGGAGGGGGAGATGTGCCGTGAACAGGCCCTTCTCCTCGCGGTTGGGGAAATCGTGGATCCCTGTGGCCATTGCGATCGTTGCATCGAGCGTCCGAAACGCAAGGATTGGTCGATTCAGGCCCGCATCCTGCTGACGCACTTGGCGGACCAGGAGGGTACGGATATGCGTCGCTTGGGGGAGCGGCTAGAGGTGTTGGAGCCTGGTCGCAGTGAACGATGGACCTGGCTAGCCCGGCGCCTTGTTCAAGACGAGCTAATCAAGGAAAGCAATGATGGTGTGCAGCGGCTGTATCTGCGCGAGAGCGGTAGGCGTTATCTCGATGATCCCTGGACGATTGATTATGCGGTGTGATTGGTTCAGGCCTTGGCCTGACAGCGATCTTTCATCAGGTCTTTTTCGAAGCCGTTCCGAGGCGAAGACCAGGTTTTCCAGCCACCATTAGCACCAGTGGCATTGAGCTTTCTGGCTGAACAGTTGATCGCGATGTAGAGGGCTTGCCCATTGGCATTGAGGGTTGGCACCACGTAACTACCGTCCATGGAATGCCAATTCGCCCAATCCACTTGTAATGGTCCATAAGTTCGCCAATCGGCTTTTTTGGCAATGACCGTTTTTGGTTTGGCTTTTGGGGATTGAGCTGTTGTTGTAGACGATGGTTTGGCTTTGGTCGCAACTGTTTGAGTGGTTGCAGGCTTGGAGACAGCTGTTGACTTTGGCGTCTTTGCAGCAGGTGTAATGACTGTTGGTGAGGAGGCGCTGTCCTGAACCGTCGTCATCGTCATTGATGAGCTCTCGATTGATGCCCCCTCGGGACCGCTTGGCGCAGTCAAATAAAGACGAGTGCCAATTTTGACTTTATTGGGATCTTCGAGTTGGTTGATGCTGATCAGCGTCGTGACAGGAACTTTGTAGGCCTTGGCGATTTGCGTCAGCGTCTGTCCTTTCCCGACGGTGTGTTCAAGAGCACCCGGGACAACCTTGATCGGGGCGGGCTTGGTGCGAGCTGGTTTGAGCACCGCATTTTTGGGAAGTTTCAGGGTTTGACCTAGTTCCACATGGTTGGCATTCCGTAAGCCGTTGACTGCCATCAAGTCCTTGGGACTGACTTGATAACGCACGGCAATCGCAATTAAGGTTTCTCCGCGAATGACCCGATGTCGACCAGGGCCGGCACTCATAGCGCCGGTTCGCCCCCTCCTGTCAGGAATTCTTAAACGACCTCCCGCCTCCACGTGGTTGGCATTGGAGATGCCATTCAGGCGCATTAACTCATTGACGGTCATGTTGTATCGCTCGGCTATATCAGACAGCGTTTCACCGGATTGAACAGTAATTGTGGCGGCCGTAGCACTGAGAGGTAAGAAGGCCGTCAATACAAGGACGGCGAGACTGGGTAGACGCATACTTGTCCCTTGGCTGCGTTGAATGTAAGTCGGTTTTCAAGATGCGCCAGTCTCGAGAGATCTTGCTGCATCAGGGAAGTGTCCAGATGTGACCGACTCAGCCCGCTAGACGGCGGAGCAGGTTCAAATCGAGTGCGTAGGGGGGATAGCGCAGCTTGAAATCAAAGCGGAAGGGCCGACGAAGCACTGATTTGTAGTGACTGAACGTGTCAAATCCACTTTTGCCGTGGTAACAACCCATGCCGCTGGCACCAACGCCTCCGAATGGCATGTTCGGCACGCCCGCTTGCATCACGACGTCATTGATACACACGCCACCTGAACTGGTGGTGCTGAGCACATGGTCTTGCTGCTGCTTACTTCCGCCAAAGAGATACAAAGCCAGTGGTTTTGGTTCGCGGCGAATGGCAGCCAAAGTGTTGTCGAGGCTGTCGAGACTCAGCAGAGGCAGTAAAGGGCCAAACAATTCATCGGCCATGAGCGGATCATGGCGATCGTCAACCTTGATCACGGTCGGCGCGATGCGCCTGTCACTGCGATTGATCTCACCGCCGAGCAAGATCCGACCATCGGCACGAGCCCCGTCCAGCAACTCTTCCAATCGATTGAATTGGCGGTCATTGATGATCTGGGCTAATTGGCCTGAGAGCAGAGGCTCCTCTCCATACATGGCGGTTCGTTCTGTTGCCATGGCGGCTAGCAACGGATCACGCATCTCTGGGTCCACGATGGCGTGATCTGGGGCTATGCAGGCCTGTCCAGCATTGAACCCCTTCCCCCAAATCAGTCGCCTGGCGCTGACGACTGGATCTGCGCCTGCCAGCACGATGGCCGGACTTTTTCCGCCAAGCTCCAGAGTGACAGGAGTGAGGTTTGTTGCGGCGCCAGCCAGCACCTTGCGGCCGATCGTTCCGCCTCCGGTGAAGAAAATGTGATCGAAGGGCAAAGCGACCAGTTCGGCGGCCACGGCACCATCTCCCTGAATCACGGTCACTTCATCAGACGTGAACTGGGATGGAATCAAGCGTGCGATCAGATCGGCGATGGCTGGGGCATGCTCAGATGGCTTGAGCACAGCGGTGTTCCCGGCGGCCAGAGCGCTGATCAGAGGGCGCAGCGTTAGCGCGAAGGGCAGATTCCAGGGGCCAATGATCAACACACAGCCGAGTGGTTCCGGTACGAGGCTGGCCTGACCGGGTTGCTGGGACAGCGGAACAGAGATGGAACGCGGTCGCATCCACTTCCGTAGATTTTTTCCGGTCTGTTTCAGTTCCAGACGCAGGGCGACAAGTTCGAAAAAAGCTTCTGTTGTCGGTTTGCCTAAATCGCTAGCTAGAGCCTCTAAAACCTCCGTTTCATGGCTTTCGATGAGGTTTTGCAACCGCTTGAGTTGCTGCCTGCGCCATGACAATGATCGGGTCAGGCCTCGTTCAACGGGGTCGCGTAATTGGTCCAGTCGGCGCTTGGTGATGACCACAGGGCTGACGATTAGGCCAGTCGGGTCTAGCAGTGGTTCAGCAGTCTCCGGGTGATGGCCGAAGCCCAGCCCTGGTGGTCCGGAACCGTCATCTATCAGCTCATCGTGCGGTGTTACGCCGATGGCAGTGGAGACGGCATCGGTGATTTGAAAGGCCTTTCGGGGCGTTTGCCCTACTTGCGATGGCTTGGAGTCAAGACGCTTTGGTTGACGCCTATCTATCCATCACCCCTGAGGGATGGTGGATATGACATCACCGATTTCACCGGAATCCATCCGGATCTGGGTGATCTGGCCTCGTTCCATCGCTTTTTGACCGCAGCCCATAGCCAGGGGATGCGTGTCATCCTCGATCTGGTGCTGAATCACACCAGTGATCTGCATCCTTGGTTTCAGCGGGCACGCTGGGCGCCGAAGGGTAGCCCTGAGCGCGATGTCTACGTCTGGAGTGACGATCCGCAGCGCTACGCCCAGGCACCGGTGCTGTTCCGCCACTTCGAGTCATCCAATTGGGAGTGGGATGAGGTGGCGGAGCAGTACTACCTGCACCGTTTTCTCCGGCATCAACCCGATCTCAACTACACCAATCCTTGGGTGCAGGAGACGATGCTCGAGGTTGTTGATTTTTGGCTCGAGCGGGGAGTGGATGGGTTCCGTTTGGATGCGGTCCCTTTTTTGTTTGAAGAGGAAGGGACCCGCTGTGAAGGGTTGCCGGAGACGCATGCTTTTTTGCAAAAGCTGCGGCAACGGGTCGACTCCCATGGCCGTGAGGTGCTTTTGCTGGGTGAGGCCATTCAGCCTGTTCAGGAGGCTGCCCCTTATCTGTCGAATCACGAATTACATGGAGCCTTTAATTTCGCGTTGACGGCTCATCTTTTTGCGGCCGTGGCGAGTGGGACGACGCAGCAGCTTGGCGCTTGTTTGCGCGAGGCTCAAGAAGCGGTGCAGGGGTGTCGCTGGGCTTTACCGCTGCGCAACCACGATGAGCTCTGGCTGGGTGATGGCCATCTGATCCCCCAGGAGGTGATCCAGACCATTCGAGTTGGGCTCCCGCAGGGACAAGGGCATTGGCTGAACTGGGGGATTAATCGTCGACTGGCACCACTTCTCAACGGAGATCCCCGTTCGAATCGGCTACTCCATGGTTTGCTGTACAGCCTTCCCGGCATGCCTTGCCTCTATTACGGGGATGAGTTGGGCATGGGTGATTGGCCAGGCTTACGGGATCGCGATCCGAATCGCACGCCGATGGCATGGACGCCAGCTCGCAACGGCGGTTTCTCCACTGCTCCAGATCCTTTGCTGGTGCTGCCTCCTATCACTGCACCTGGTTACGACTATCGGGTGGTGAATGTCGAGGTGCAGAAGCAGCTGCCTGGGTCCTTGCTCAATTGGCATCGACGCATGCTCACCTGCCGGCGATTGTTACCAGCACTGAGCCATGGCGATTTTCGACTGCTCTCCTGTGCGCATCCTGGCGTGATTGTTTACGTCCGCTCGATCGAGGCGATGACGGTGTTAGTGGCTGGAAACGTCACGGCTGCAGGCGCCTCAATTTGTTTAGATCTCTCTGATTGGGAGGGACAGCGCACCCGTGAGGTGATGTGGGGATGTGAGTTTCCAGAAGCGTGTCGTAGCTGGTTTGTGTATCTCCCCGCCTATGGATTCAATTGGTGGTTGATCGGTGAGGTGGAGACGGCCGCTGAGGTTGAGACTGACAGAGTTAAGTCCCCGCGTTGATTCCTGCCTGTTCAAGGCACCGGTTCACCTGAGGACGCAGCCGTTCCGCTTCTGTTTCATCCACCATTTGCAGGCGGCATCGTCTGGCCAGCACATCGCTGCTGTTTCGAGCATGTTCGTGCTGGATGGCATGTTTGATTTCTGCTCCGCAGACCGGGATCACGGCACTGAGCGGCTCGCGGTCGTGCCCCTCAGCGGCTTCCATCAGCGGCAGAGCATTGAGTCCATGGCCCCCTTGCAAGTGCGCGATCTGCTCGGCGCGCAGCGGGGTGTCTGGTAGGAGCGCTTCAAGCTTGAACTTCTGCTGTTTCAGCCCGTTGAGGCATGTGGTGTGATCGGCAGCAGCACCGAGAAGCGGTCGCGGCTGCGCTGCTGGTAAGGCCTTGTTGTGTTGTCGCGCAACCGCATTCAGGGTGTCGAGTGCCATCGGACGACAGGTGGTCCACTTGCCTCCCATCAGGCTCACCAGTCCGCATGGAAGTGTTTCCACCTCGTGTTCCCGAACGACTCGACTGCTGTCCAGGCCCATGCCCGCCGGTTTCAGCAGGGGACGCCCTCCTGCCCAGCGGCTTGTCACGGTGATCGTTGAGGCGGAGGGGAACCAACGCCTGACGTAGTCGAGCAGGTAGTGCTCTTCCGATTGTGAGGGGGTTGTCGCCACCTCTGCGGAGCAGGCCTCATCGGTGGTGCCGACCAGGGTGTGCCCGAAGAACGGCAACATAAACAACACACGGCCGTCGTCGGTTGAGGGCACCAGGAGCCCGAGCTTTGACGGACAGAGCGTCTCCTTGAGCACGATGTGGCTCCCGCGGCTGGTCAGCATCCGAGCAGCCGCATCCGGATCGGCAAGTTGTCGGATCGTGTCGGCTGCGATGCCGGTGCTATTGACAATCGTCTGAGCCTGCCAGCGTTGCTGCTTCCCGTCGGCGTTTTGGCTGATTGCAGCGCTGAGCCGCCCGCTTGCATCGCGTTCAAAGGCCACCACACGGCAACGCGTTTGCAGCACCGCACCGGCTCGTTCGGCGGTGAGAGCCAAGAGCAGATTCAACCGGGCGTCATTGAATTGACCATCGCTGTAGGCAACGGCTCCTTGACAGGGTTTCAGCCGTGGAAGCTCCTGCTTTAACTCTTGGCGGTTGAGTCGGCGGCTGGAGCCGATCCCCTGTCGTCCGGATAAGGCGTCGTACATCGCTAAACCAGCTCGGTAGTACGCCTGGCCCCAAAGAGAGTCAGTGGGGAGGGCGAGTTCCAATCGATGGGCTAAAAACGGTGCCTGTCGCAACCAGTGACCCCGTTCGAGAAGCGCTTCTCGAACCAAATTGAGCTGAGCTAGATCCAGCGTTTTGAAGGCAAGTTCCAGATAACGAACGCCTCCATGCAACAGCTTGGTGCTGCGGCAGCTGGTGGCACCACCGATATCTCCTGCTTCCAAGAGGGCGACCGATAAGCCCCGTTGTACGGCCTCGTAGGCGACGGCTGCACCGCTCGCGCCGGCACCAATGACCAGCAGATCGAACACGTGCTCAGTCATTCCAGCCCAAGCTGCGAGTTACGGCGTCATTCCAGCGAGATCGCCAAGCCGTGCGGTGAGATGTGTCCAATTGCGGCTGAAACAAGCGAGCCCCTTCGCCACGCTTGCGGGCGAGCTCCTCCAGGTCGTTGACAACACCAGCCTGTTGGCCTGCAAGCAGGGCCACACCGCGGGCGGTGCTTTCCAAATTGGCAGCACGACGCACGGTGAGACCAGTGCAGTCTGCTTGCGCTTGCAGCAGGGGATCGGAGGCGGCGGCACCGCCATCGACGGCGAGTTCTCCAAGGCTGTTGCCCAAGGCTGTTTCTGCCAGTTCCACAAGGGTGGCCACCGAGAGGGCGATGCCCTCAAGTGCTGCTCGGGCGATCTGACTGCGGTCGCTGTCGCGGGTGAGCCCAATGATCATTCCCCTTGCTTGAGGATCCCAGTGGGGGGTGCCCCAGCCGGTGAAGGCAGGCACCAGCATCACTCCCCCCGAGCTTGAGGTCTCTTGCGCAAGTTGGTTGACCTCATCGGCTGTCTCGATGATCTGCAGACCATCTCGCAGCCATTGGATCACGGTGCCGGCATTAAACAAACTGCCTTCGAGGCAATAGGTGGGGGTGCCGCGGGCATCGGTCCAGCCCAAGGTGCTTAGCAATCCGGCGTCGGAGCGACGGATCTCGTTGCCGGTGTTGATCACCAGGAAAGCGCCTGTGCCGTAAGTGCATTTGGCTTCGCCTGGATTCAGACAAAGCTGGCCAAGTGTGGCCGCCTGTTGGTCTCCGAGCAGAGCTTGAATCGGTAGGCCGGCGAAGGGAAGGCCTTGACTGAGAACACCGAACTCACCACGGCAGGGCAGCAGCTCCGGCAGGGCATTGATGGGTAAACCGGTCTGCTCGCAATAGGAGTGGATCCATTGCCGTTGTTCCAGATCCATCAGCAGGGTGCGACTGGCATTGCTGAGATCCGACCCGTGACGTTGCCCCCCTGTTAGTTGCCACAGCAGCCAAGACTCAACCGTGCCAAAGCAAAGATCATCGGCGCTAGCGGCGGCAGCGGCGTCTTCGTAGTGATCAAGCATCCAGCGAATCTTGCTGGCGCTGAAGTAGGGATCTAAGAGCAAGCCGGTCCTCTGACGCCAGGCCTGTTCAAGCCCCTCCTGCTTCCATTGGCGGCAGATCTCGGCTGTGCGGCTGTCTTGCCAAACCAAGGCTGGTCCGCAGGGTACGCCGTTACTCCTGCGCCACAACACCGTGGTCTCACGCTGGTTGGTGATGCCGCAGCTCACCACCAACCTGCGTTGCTCCTCATTCAGGGCAGCGTGCAAGTTGCTTAGGGCTTGCAGCTGACTGCTCCAAATCTCGAGTGGGTTCTGCTCCACCCAGCCATCGGCTGGGTATTGGATCGGGAGTGGTGCACTTGCTGTGGCCACCAGTTCACCGCTGGCGTTGAACACGGCAGCCCTTGAGCTGCTGGTGCCCTGGTCCAGTGCAAGGAGAAGGGGCTGGTCCACCATGGCCGGTTGTTTTCTTCCCTGCTAGCGAAGGGTCTGCATCCTGCAAACGGTTGGCAGCAGTCACGGCCTTCAGTGATCCTCCGGCTTGGGTGGCCGATGCGGTGATTTATCAGATCTTTCCTGATCGATTCCGGCGCAGCGGGCGGGTGGAGGCGCAGCGTCATCTCGCGCTGAAGCCATGGGGGAGCGACCCGCGTGAGGAGGGATTTCAGGGGGGTGATCTATACGGCGTAATCGACGCCTTGGATCATCTGCAGGAGATGGGATTCACCTGCCTGTACCTCACGCCGATCTTTAGTTCTGCTGCGAACCATCGCTATCACGCCTACGACTATTTCCAGGTGGATCCTCTCCTGGGGGGCAATGCTGCTCTGGATGCCCTGATTGCAGCGGTGCATGCGCGTGGGATGCGCCTGATTTTAGATGGGGTTTTCAACCACTGCGGCCGAGGCTTCTGGGCCTTTCATCACCTTGTGGAGAACGGCGAGGCTTCTCCATACCGGGATTGGTTCCATGTGAATCGCTGGCCGGTGCGGCCGTACCCCATCAAGGGAGAGGACTGCGGGTATGACTGTTGGTGGGCCGTGCCGGATCTCCCGAAGTTCAACCATGCCAATGCCGCTGTCCGAGAGCACCTGTTAGGCGTTGGTCGTTATTGGATGGAACGCGGCATCGATGGCTGGCGACTCGATGTTCCTGCAGAGGTGCCAGCTGATTTTTGGGTGGAGTTCCGGCAGGTGGTGCGGAGCGTGAACAGCGAGGCCTGGATCGTCGGGGAGATCTGGGGGGATGCCCGCAACTGGCTGAGGGGTGAGCACTTTGATGGCGTGATGAATTACCGCATGGGTTGGAGCAGTCTCTGCTGGGTGGCTGGTGATCAGTTGCGGCAGGGCTATCGCAATCCGGAGTATCCGCTCAATCCCTTAACGAGTGAGCAGCTGATTGAGATCTGGGACACCACGACGGGTTGGTACCGCCCAGAGGTCAATCAGTCCCAAATGAATTTGCTGGACAGTCACGATGTTCCTAGGGCCCTTCACAGCCTCAACGGCGACCTCAGCGCGCTGAAACTTGCTTTGCTGATGTTGTTCGTGCAGCCCGGAGCACCTTGCGTGTATTACGGCACCGAGACAGGTTTGGCTGGTGGTCCCGACGGGGATGAGTCTGGCGGTCCTGAACCAGCATGTCGGGAAGCGTTCCCCTGGGACAGTGTTTGGCCTGATGATCTAGGAGACACCATTCGTGCTGCTGCAAGCTTGCGTCGTGATCACGCAGCTTTGCGGACTGGAGAGCTCAGCTGGAGAGCCATTGGAGAAGACGTCATTCAGGGGGAAGGAGCTGGCCTTTGTGTATGGATAAACCGCAGCCGTTCTGAGTCGCTTCCTCTTCCTCGTTCAAAACCTCAGCGGAAGATCTTGTGGTTGCTGGGAGAGTGTTCCGAAGACTTCCTCGGACCGCAATCCGCTGTTTTGGTTGAGGAAGCCCTTGACGAGACTTGAACTCGTGACCTCTCCCTTACCAAGGGAGTGCTCTACCGCTGAGCTACAAGGGCGTGTGGAAGGTGGGCCGGGTTGGATTTGAACCAACGTAGGCAGAGCCAGCGGATTTACAGTCCGCCCCCATTAACCACTCGGGCACCGACCCG
>NZVB01000014.1 GCA_002701375.1 Cyanobium sp. NAT70
AACACAAGTTTGCGCAAAGTCTATTCGATCAGGTTGAAAAAATAACGGGTCTTACGTTTGAGAAGGAGAAGAAGTTTGACCGTTCCGAAATTTTGCTAACGTCTGTATTAGATTCTAAGCGTTCTTCATATTCTATGATGTCCAATGGGTGGGAACAATTTGATTCTTATTGGGACGATGATGGCACCAACTCTTTGACTGAAAGGGATAAGATTAATCTTGCTCAGGCGATAGTAGGGCCATTGGGATTGAAACCCATTAACAAAAAAGGAATCGATACGTTGGATACTGTGATGAGTACGAGGGGGGATACCTATCATGGCTTAAGTGTAGATGATATTGCGGTGTTGCAAGATAATTGGAATTTCACAGCTTGCCTTTAGTATGTGTAGCTAATTCTTAGTTTAATGCTGATATTTAGTCTGTCATGTTTTTTTAATCTTGATTGGCCAGGTGTAAATACAGATGGAATGGAACCATCAACACCATTAAGCAGACACTTAGAATATACACTCACAAAAATATTATTTGCAAAAAAATTAATTTTATCCCTCGTTGTTTAAGAGCAGACCATCTGAACGCCCAATGCAACAATAACGAATCAATCTAGTTCGCTACATTGTGTCGTCACCCATGATATAAGCAAGGAATGATTTATTTGCTTGCAATGAAAAGGCATCTCGCATTAATTCCTGCTGCCTTCCTGTTTCTTGGTGCCCCAGCAGTTGCTTCACCTCATATCGGAACCTTTTCAAGCGCAGAGTATGGCTTCAGAGGTTGTCAAGCACACGCAAATATTGAAGGGAATTTAGGCTGGGATGGTGCCAAATATGCGCTTTGGGATCTTAAAGGAGAAGGTTCAGGTGGATCAATGACAATGAAGATTGATGGGTCTGTTGTTACATTCCCTTTTCACAAGAGATCTCGCACTGTTCCTGACCATCGAGAACGATTGACTGGCGCAGCGCAAGGTTACTTTATTGCTGTTATCTTTAAGCACAATGAGAAAACAGGATTAGAAACCTGGCGTGGCACTGGTGCCATCAGAATCTCCTCAGAATTATCTGGTGAAACAGGCAACTTTCAAGGTAAATATCAATATGTTCCGATTACAGTTGTAGGAGGATGCTAGATGATTTGGCAGGAGCGAATCACTTGCACTGCTTCAAAACGGCATCGAAGAAGACAATAACCTCTTGAAGAGACTTCTCAGCCAAGAAATAACCATTAAAGCTGAAGAATATAGATCAATAACGCCAAAAACAAATAATAAGCAAAACTTTCGAGGTCATAACTCATGAAAATATGAAGTAGCTTTCCCTAGTCAAGCAATTATTGAGCATGCTTAATGATCAGCAAGGTCTTGACGTCTTTTTAATGTCCAGTGCCTATCCTCAATGATGAGATCACAGACGATACTTTAATCTGTCGCAATCGCCATGACCTCGCAAAGAGTCGCTTTCATCCGTCTGCGAAAACCTTCCACATCGAGCTGATTCATCAACAAGCCAGCCGTTAGAAAACAAATAATTTGCAATCCAAAAACACCCACATAAGCACCGAATACATTGCCACCATTGATCGTCTCAATGAGCGTCAGCAATCCGCCGCCGCTCACAGTTGCCAATCCTCGGGAGTAGGCATAACCCACACCCCAAAGGCCTAATAACACCGCCGTGAGACCGGGTTGAACAAAGGTAAACATCAAATTCAGGCAGGCATGAATGCAAACCCCCAATGACAAGCCAAACAAACCAACAGACAAACGCAACACATCTTGCATCTGTCCTGGTGCCGCCACCAGCATCAGAGCAAGAGCAATCGACGCCGCCGCGGCCCCACCCTGCGATGTCCGAATCATCCCCAATCTCGGCACCAAACGAAAACCACTGATCAGAAGACCAGCGAGAAATCCAAATGCAATCACCGCATTCAATGAGGTCGTCGCACAGACATTCATGCCGAACGCTGCGGCGCCGTAGGGCTCCAGAACAGCGTCATTCAAAAACATGCTGAAGGTGAACAAGCAGAGAACCGCCATGAATTCCGCCGCTTGAGGGATCGATCGAACCGTGCTCAGCATTTCAGAAAGCGACAGCTTCGATGATGCAACAGACAGCCTTGATGCAACGTCGGGATCACTGGATGGAACAGGTTCTCTCGACAAGCGTTCCACTCCGATCACCGAGCCAAGTCCAAGAGATAACAAAATTGGAGGAGCCGCCAACATCAGCCTCTCAAGGCCTTGCAAGACCGCATCAGGGCTGGAGCCCACACTGCACGCCGAACCAAAAACTCGATTGACCAGCACTGTTCCAAGCATGACGCCCATGAGGCGCATCGACCAAACCACCGCTAACAAACGCGTGCGTTCCCGTTCAGAGGTGAGATCAACAATCAACGCTGAAAAAGCTGTCCCTCCTGCGGAGACCGCCGTACCAATGCCAACAAACACCAACACCAGGAGAGCGATCCACTGACCGGCAGCACTGGAATCACTGCCCTGCATAGCCACAGCGAGTTGTAACACCAGCCAAACGGCAATGCCGAACAGCAGTGACAACATCAAGACACTAAAGATGAGAAACGGTGTGCGCCGCAAGCGGCCGGCGGGGATGCGATCGGATTGATACCCAAACCAGGCTCGTGTAAAACCCATCAGTTCTTGAGCACCGATGGCAAGCGCTGCAAGGGCTGCAGGAACCTGGATATCCTGAATTAACAGGCGGTTGAGTAAGCCCAAGGTCAGAACACCCAAAATGCCTAAACTCAGCTGAAACAGACCAAGACGCAGACCGAGTCGAAGCGGACGCATTCGAAAATCACCTAAATCCCAGACAATGCAAGGCATTATCCCCTTAGGGCTCAAAAAAAAGCGTGTTAGCCAGCGGCAATTTTGATATCACGAAGGCGCTCGTCCACAGATGCCAACAATTCAATCGCGAACATGGGAGATTCCTGCATGGCAAACAAAAACTTTTCTCGGTTCATTTCAATTAAACGACAATGTTCTATCGCTCTGGCAGTACCCAGACGCTGGTGATCACGCATCACTAATGCTCCAGCACCGAACACATGCCCAGTTTGAATCACCTCATGAGCTTCGCCACCATTTTGTCCTTCCCAAGTGAGTCTTATAGAGCCTTCTAGAATTCCATACATCGAGCTACCTGTTTCTCCAGCTCGAAACAAAACATCACTGGGTTCGAGAGTGAGCACCTCACCTTGACTGGCGAGAGCGCGCATGGTGTCGAGTGCATTCACAAGGGCAAAGTGATGACATATGGCTTTGAATCAAAGCAGGAAGGAGTCAAACCAAATGATTTGACGCTCCTTCCTGCTGATCGTCAACTTAAACAGCCGTCAGAGCCAGAGCTGCTCCAAATCCCTGGCGAACGTCTTCCTGAGAGATCAAACCATCATGATCTTTATCGAGAGCGTCGAATACGGCATCACTACCGAGCCATTCATCGCGAGTGATGCTGCCGTCACCATTCATGTCATTCAACATGAAAATTTCTTGAACGGCATGACCAAAAGCCGAACCTCCCTCCAATTCCGCTAAACGGTGGGCCAGCTGATGTTCTAAGGTTTCGATTGCCTTGCTAAACCCTTTAATCCCTTCGCCAAGCTTGTCAGTTGCCATCCTGTCTTCTGACATCATCACATCAAAGCTTTGGCGATCGACATGGATCTGATCCTCATCTGAATTGGGATTACTGCCATCTAATTTCCTACTAAGAACAGCATCACCATCACGGAGCTGATCCAACAACTTGGGAGAAATGGTCAGCAAATCACATCCAGCAAGCTCAGTGATTTCATCAAGATTGCGGAAACTAGCTCCCATCACTTCAGTCTTATAACCATAAGTTTTAAAATAATTAAAAATACGAGTCACAGAAATAACACCTGGATCTTCTGGCCCTGGATAGGAGTCGCGACCAGTTTCTGCCTTATACCAATCAAGAATGCGACCCACGAAAGGTGAGATCAAGGTGACACCAGCTTCAGCACAAGCCACTGCCTGACCAAAGCCAAACAACAACGTGAGATTGCAGTGAATACCCTCTTTCTCCAGAACTTCTGCCGCTTTGATGCCCTCCCAAGTTGAGGCAATCTTGATCAATACACGTTCATTACTGATGCCAGCATCGTTGTATAAACGAATGAGCTTGCGTCCTTTCTCAATCGTTGCATCGGTGTCGAAGCTGAGACGAGCATCCACTTCCGTGGAAACGCGCCCTGGAACAATCTTAAGAATTTCCTTACCAAAGATTACGCTGATCTCATCAAGGGCCTCATGAACAACATCCTCAACAGGTGCGTTCTCGCCAATCAACTTGCGGGACGAACGCAGTGCCTCGTCGATCAGATTTTGGTAAGCAGGGATTTGTGCTGCCGCCAGAATCAAAGAGGGATTCGTTGTGGCATCGCGGGGGGTGAACTTGCGAATCGCTTCAAGATCACCGGTATCCGCCACGACAACGGTCATGGTGGAAAGTTGGTCGAGCAAGCTGGCCATATAGCTGGGGATACAAACCTTCGTTCTTCAAAGTAGCGACGTTTTTCTAAGCGTCAGCTCTTCAAGGCCTTATTCACTTCTGCAGGTTTTGAAGGCGGAACTTTTTCCACAACCAATAAGGCATCAATGATTTGTTTGGCGACTGGAACAGCCACGGTAGATCCGTAGGCATTTTCACCCTGCGGCTCATCCACCACGACCAGAACCACATATCGCGGTTTCTCAACCGGTAAAGCAGCAACAAAACTGCAAATCTTCGCGCCAGGAAGGTAGATGCCGTTCAGTGCCTTCTGGGCTGTGCCGGTCTTACCACCAATGCGATAGCCCGGAGTCTTAACGCCCTTCCCACTCCCCTCATCCACGACAGATTCCATCCAGCTCAACACTGTCTTGGTCACATCGGGCTTGAGCAATTGCTGTCCACTCGGAGACGCCGCCGGTGCGAGGGAATGACCAGAGCGGAATCCACGGGTGATGTGGGGACTCACCAATCGCCCACCATTTGCAATCATCGCGTGCAGTTGAACAAGTTTGAGAGGTGTGAGTGAAAAACCCTGGCCAAAAGCAGTAGTGGCCGGTTCAATCGGCTGGGTTGTGAACTGTTCTTTTGTCTTGAGTTGACCTGCAACGGCACCGGGGAGATCCGTATCTGGTTTTGCATCGATGCCGAGGCGTTTCATCCAATTCCAATACACGTCATCTTCGAGATGACGCATGGCCTGAACCATGCCGACATTGCTGGAAACCTGAAGGACCGTGGCGAAATCAATCAGACCATTTGCACGTTTGTCGTGGTTATTGATCGGCCATCCGCCAATCTGTAATCGTCCAACATCATGAACTCGATCTCCTGGATTGATTGCACCTTCCTGCAAAGCAAGCGCTAAATTTATTGGCTTAAATGTAGATCCTGGCTCATAAAGATCTTGAACCGACCATTCTCGAAAACGACCAGGATTGAACTTCCAAAAAAGATTGGGATCATAGGTCGGTGTTGACGCAAGCACCAACAACTCGCCATTGGTCACATCCATCACAATCGCTGCCCCTTTCAAGGCGTTCCACTTCTTCACCTGTGCAGCTAACGCTTGAACCGTGAGTTCTTGGAGACGCGAATCCAGAGTTAACTGCAGACGCAGGTCATCCCCAAAAAACACTCCGGGAGCAAGATCATCAGGCAATGGAGTGCCATCCGCCCCTCGTCGCAACTTGCGCGCTTGTTCATATCGCAACAACTCCCGATCCCGGCTCTGCTCAAGACCGGCTTGGGGAACCCGCGCATCGTTGAGGAAGCCGACCACATTCGCGAACAGCGATCCCTGCGGATAAACCCGCTGCGGGTAGGGCTCAAGATCGAGACCACTAATTCCAAAACCACCAATCGTTGCAGCCGTTTCAGGATCAACGCCCTCAGCCAATTTGACTCCTGATTGCCGATTATCCATCTGCTTCAACAAATGCTCCGCAGGCTTAGCCATCGCCTCAGACAACCTTTCCGCCACATCTCCGGCTGGTCTGATGTGATTCGGATCATCACCAGGAAAATTGAAATATCGCGGATGCGCCCAAAGGCGAAAGCGCTTTTCATCCATCGCCACCAACCTGCCGTTGCGATCAACGATGGGGCGGCGCTGTCCTAAAGGCTGACTCTGCTGAGTTTGCAGTTGTCGTGCTCGGGCCTCCAATTGATTGGCCTGAACCAGTTGCAACCAAGCCATTCGACCGATCAGGCCGACCAAACCAGAGCAAAGGATGAGAAAAACAATCCAAAGCCGCTGGGATGGAACCTTCGCAAGCGGGATCACTCTGGGGCGGGCACGACGACGCGGTGCAGTGTTCGCGTGCAACGACAAGCCCTTCATCAGTACCCAGAACGGATGCGCTGATCAATCAGTTCATCCAAGGAAGGAAGCAAATTGGGATCTTGCGGCTCTGACACCGTGGGCGATGGACGCTGCAGATAGACCAAATTTGCAACCTTGGTCGGAACCAATGTTGATGGCTTGCTTGTGCGATTGAGTAAGTGTCGTTCCAAAACCGCAGTGGACTCGGTTAATCGATGCGCCAGGGTGCGGGTACTTTCCAAACGGTTAAACGAAAGCGTCCAACGGTGTTGCCAATGCAGTGTCAGGCCGGCCAAAACGGCAACGGCTGCCACAACACCCAGCATGGTGCCGTCCATCACGCGATGCAGACCTCCCAAAAGCGGAGACCGACGTGCCACCCGGCCAGCCGACATCGAACCCTGGATTAATTCCAGAGTCGACGTAGACGGGCGTCGGTCAGGGGCGGCAACCACCTTCTGCAAGCCAATTCGCTAGTGAACCATTCGCCATGCCCCTCGGCAAGGCTCACTCGCCCTGCTTCACAGCAACAGCAGATTCGTAAACGTGATGGCATTCCAGAGTGCATGCATCAAAAAACATGGGAACAAGCGCCCACTCCCCAAACGCACGACCGCAAGGCCGATGCCAAGCACGGTTAACGGCCCCAATTCACCAATGCTGTTGTGCGCCAAACCGAACAACAGCGCACTGACCAGAACGCCCCAAAACGACCCAAACGATTTAGCTAATACCGGCAGCAGAGCACCTCTAAAGATCAACTCCTCAAAAAAAGGCGCCAACACCGTGGCCGTCATGCCAAACAGCAAGAGTGCTAAGGGATCACGGCTCTGAAGCACCATCTCCAGCAGTGGATTGCTGCCCCCTGGATCCCCCACAGTCTTCACAAGCAACCAGCCGGTCAGCATCACCACCGGCGTCACCATGAGCCAGCCCGCTACGGCACTACCCACGGCAGACGACAGCGGACGCAACCGCCACTGCAACCAACCCCCTCGAGGCTCGCAACTGGAATCAAGTGCCTTCAGTTGACGCCAAAGGATCAAAAGCGCCGGTAAGGCCATCACGCTGTATTCGATCACGACACCCACCGCGTCCCGACGTGGGCTTTCAAGAACGGTGTTGAGGACAGTCACTATGGGCAGCGCAATCAAAGGCACACTCAGGGCACTAAGCACGACGAAACCACCAGCAACCAAAAGAGTGAGATCCGTCAAGGTCAGCGCCGGACCGCAGACCTGCGGCCATGGCCCCTTGCTGTGGCGAACCAAACCCCAACCTTGTCGCAAAAGCAATCCAAGACCGAGGAGGACGCTGATCAATGGCACCCCAAAGCTGAATCCAAGACGAAAAGCAGCAGCACGAGCCACCTGGACATCCGGGCAAGACTCTGCTGTTCCACCCTGGGCTTCACAAGACAACTGCTGAACAAGGGGGTCATCCACCAACACCAATGGAACGTCAACCGCCTCACCTGATTCGTGCTCCAACAACGCCAACAACGTCTCCTGACGTTGATTCCGTTGTTCGGCCGAACTGCTCCGAAGGGCCTGAAGCAGTACATCCCGTGGGTCACTGCCCACCAACACAGGGCGGATCCCAGCAGGAACAGCAGGCTCGGCAAGCAGCACCAATTCCTGTTGCTGAAGTGAAAGCGATGGATTAACTGACGGACGCTGAAGGCTATTCATCAAACCGCTGCCCCAAATCAACGCAGCCACCAGCAGGGACGCGATGGCAAGCAGCGTTTTCCATAACGGCACTGCCTGACGGGAAGGACTCGGCGACACCGCTGCATACCAAACTGTTTCCGATTGTCCTCGGTAGGGGATGTCCCACACCCCCATACGATGGCCGCGCCTTACAGCCGAACGGTGCCCCTTCGCCTTCTTTTGGTCCGCCACGGTCTGAGCAGCTTCAATCAAGAACGCCGCATTCAGGGTCGAGATGACCTGTCAGCCCTGAGCGATGAAGGACGTGAGCAGGCCCGCAAACTGGGGCATTCCCTGGCAGACGTACCGCTCAATGCGGTCTACAGCTCACGCTTGCGACGCGCAGCAACCACGACAGAAGAACTGATCGCCGCCCGGGGCGGTAGCGCTCCGGAGACGATTTTTGATGATGGCCTTTTAGAAGTGGATCTGGAGCCCTGGAGCGGTCTCCAGATCGATGAGCTGATCAACCGATTCCCTGAGGCCTACACAACCTGGAAGCGCAAGCCAATGGAGCTTGAGCTCCAGCATCAAAACGGTCAGACGTACAAGCCACTAGCCGAACTGTTGGATCAGGCGCGTCATTTCATTGATGATCTTCTGCAGCGACACCCCGTCGGCAACAACGACACCGTGCTTGTTGTCGCTCATAACGCCATCCTGCGATGTCTGATGTTGGTGCTACTCGGCGAACCAGATCATGGCTTCAGGCGATTACGCGTGGACAACACGTCCCTATCCGTCTTCAACCTGAGTCCCGGCGAGACACAACCGCAGGTTCAGATTGAATGCCTCAACAGCACCACCCATCTGGCGCCACTACCGAGCAAGGGCAAGGCAGCTCGGTTGATCCTTGTGCGTCATGGCGAAACCAATTGGAATAAAGAGGGTCGATTCCAGGGGCAGATCGATATCCCCTTAAATGACCATGGTCGCCAACAGGCAGCTGCGGCGCGAGATGTCCTGCGTGATGTTCAGATCGACCGGGCTTGGAGCAGCACCCTTTCACGCCCCACTGAAACAGCCAAAATCATCTTGGAAGCCCATCAGGGGGTCCCTTTGAAGCAAACCGACGGCCTTGTTGAGATCGGCCACGGACTATGGGAAGGAAAACTCGAATCTGAAATTCGTGACGGCTGGCCTGCACTCCTCGACAGCTGGAAGCGAACCCCTGAAACGGTTCAAATGCCAGAGGGAGAGACAATCCAAGATGTTTGGGCCAGATCAGTGCAGAGCTGGAGGGACATTGCAGAACAACTCAACTCTGAAGAAACAGCCCTGGTTGTTGCCCATGACGCAGTGAACAAGACCATTCTTTGCGACCTGCTCGGCCTGAGCCCTGCCGACATCTGGGCTGTCAAGCAAGGCAACGGAGGGGTCACAGTGATCGACCTGTCCCCTGACCAAGGTCAACCGGCCATGGTCACCTGCCTCAATCTCACCTCCCATTTTGGCAGCGTGATCGATCGAACAGCCGCAGGGGCCCTCTGATCCGATGGGCAACACGCTGCTGTTGGATCCGGTCCAGGTGTTGAAGGGGCCTGAACAGGAGGTTGAGCAGGGAGCCGTCTTCATCGATCACGGCGTTCTGAGCGGATTCAATCAAGCAGCGAGGACACAAGCTGAACGCTGCGGGGTGACTCGGACAGAGGCCTCCAGGATGCTCATCGCACCGTGTCTGGTCGATCCCCATTCCGTTTTGGAATCTCCCTTCAGCGGACCGACTGAAACCCTGCAGAGCTTGAAGCGATGCGCTGCCTCGGGGGGGTATGGCCAAATTGCTTTGCTGCCCAGGAGTTCGACCTGGCGTGATCGGCCGGACCGTTTATCAGCATTCATCCAAACCGATCCGGATTCGGTGTTCGTTCATGTCTGGGGAAGTTTCAGCCGTGACGGCCTGGGACACGATCTCGCTCCCCATGGCGACCAGTTGGAGCACGGCGCCATTGGTCTGGCAGAAGACGATGCGATGCTTCAGCTACCGCTGCTGGATCGAGGTCTGTTACTCGCCGAAATGGGAGAGGCCCCTGTCCTTTTGGCCCCCCGCGATACAGCTTTGCAAGATGCCGGAATGGTGCGAGAGGGCGTGGAAACACTCCGGGCCGGATGGACACCCGATCCTCTGAGCAGTGAATCCCTCCCGGTCTCGCAGCTCTTGGCCTTGCAGCGCCGACATCCCCAGCGCAACCTGCGTTTGATGAATCTCTCCACCGCTGATGCGGTGGAACAACTTGGTCGGGAGGCGAAACCACCACTGGCTAGCGTCTGCTGGTGGCATCTGATTTCCGATAGCCATGCCATGGGCAGCAGTGATCCGGGCTGGCGCGTACGGCCATCGATTGGCGCAGCGTCGGATCGCCAATCTCTTCAATCCGCCGTCATCCAGGGACTGATTGCCGCAATCTCTGTTCATGCCGTCCCCCGAGATTCAGAGGACATGCTGCTTCCTCCCGATCAGCGACCGCCTGGGCTTAGTGGACATCATCTGGTGCTGCCAGCTCTATGGGATGCCTTCGTGCGCAGAGGGGCCTGCAATATTGCTGAACTGTGGAAGGCACTGAGCTTCGGTCCATCCAAGCTGTTGAATCAGCCTGCGGAACAATTGCACCTCGGAAGCAGGCGTTGGCTGTTATTCGATCCTGACCAAACCTGGACCGTGGACCGAGCTGACCCGGCCTCCCCAGCCTCAGCGAATCTGCCCTGGTTGGGACAAACGATTCGCGGCCGTGTCACAGCATGCGGCCTCAACCACTGAGACCGCCCATCCTGCTCGTGGGCCAGAACCGCCATACGGCACGTCCGAGGATCTCATCAACAGGCAAGAAAGGGCTACTAGGCCAAAACCGTCCATCCCAACTATTGCGACGGTTATCTCCTAAGACCAACACAGAGCCCTTCGGCACCGTGCCATTCAAGGTGCGACAAGGGCTCATCCCCTGCTCATCCACACTGCAGTAATTGGTGACATAGGGCTCGTTAAGTTTGTCGCCATTCAAGATGACTTCGCCGCGTGGATTCACAGATACGCGATCACCCTCAACAGCGATGACTCTTTTGATATAAGCATCACAAGCCGGGTTCGCTAAACCCGAAATCCATCCAATCAAGGGGAGATTGACCACCACGCAATGTAATGGGGATGGCCGGGTCGAGGCTCTCAAGGCTGGATCAAAAGCGTATGGAGAATTAAACACAACAATCTCACCACGTTTTGGCCCTTTAAAAAACGAAGTGAGCTTTTCAACCAACAGTCGATCCTGAACCTGCAAACCAGGCTTCATGGAGCCTGAGGGGATGTAGCGCGCTTCAACAACAAACTGACGGATTCCGAAATACAACGCGAACGTGAACAGCACTGGGCCCCAAAAATCCCAAAAGGGATGAATGCGGGAGTGTCCTTTTCGATGCTGAGCTGTTTGAGCATCGACCGGCCCTGGCTGCTGGTCGTTCTTCTTCTCGACTGCCAAAGGGCCGGATTCGCAAAAAGATGCTTCACCATAGAGGCAGGCTGAAGCCTTTACACGGGCCGCTTACGCCAATGATTCGCCCCCGCTGGCAAGGATTCCGCCGCTCCGGTCGCGACCGCGCCTGGCGACGCTGGGATCAAGGTATCGCCATTCTCGCCGCCATCAACCTCACCTGGGTGATTTTCGATGTCACCTATGTCCCGCTGCGCAAGTTCTGGCTGCAACGCAATCTTTACCCACTTCCTTCGTTACCACTGGTCGTGCCATTGCCATGGCTTCCAGACATCACGCCGTACTACGACCCGATTAAAGGGATCGAACCCCATCGCGATACCCAGGCTTATCTCAATCACTTCGAACAACTGGATCAAGCGATGCTGAGCCAGGGTCTTGCCAGCCCGACGGTGAAACAGCTGCTCGAGCAACAACTCACGCTCACCGAGCGAATGATCCAAAGCAACCCATTCCTGAGCTCGAGTAACAGCGGTGCTTTAGAGAAATTAAAAACTAGGTTTCGGGCCAGAGCTGATCTGGATTCTTCCACTCAGGCGGCTGGTCTCCTTTTAAGTGCGCCTTATTTGAGCGAGCAGCCTTGGCACAAAGAACGGCTGTTTTGGAAGGATCAAATTCTGCCGCTCGTGGCAATCAACACCTGGAGGAGTAGTGATGAAAACGGCCAGCCCACCGATCTGAGTTGGCGTGTCGACACGCCCTTTCAACTGCTTTTCCTGCTGGATATTCTGCTGCGCGCATTACGCGTCAAACGTCGATACCCTGCCATCCGATGGCGCGATGCACTGTTACGTCGATGGATTGATCTTCCCTTACTGCTTCCCTTTGCAAGGCTGTTGCGTGTCGTCCCTGTCACAGAACGCCTATCCAACGCTGGTTTAATTCAGTTGGAGCCCCTCCGGGCCGCGATCAGTCGTGGGGTCGTTGCTCTGCTGGCGGTTGAGCTATTCGAGGTCATCACGATCCGGGTTGTTGATGCCCTTCAACAAATGATCCGCTCACCCCAACTCCCACAACGCATTCGAGGATTTTGCACATACCAAGGCACGGAACTGAACGAACAGCGCGAACTGGTGGAACTCGTGCGCCTCTGGTTGCCACTGCTCCTCAGTCAAGTCGGCCCAAACATGAAACCTCAGTTGGTGGCTCTACTGGGGCACCTCTTACAGCAAAACTTGAACAAAAGCATGATCCCTGAGCCTCTGCGTGGACTGCCAACAATTGTTCGTGCTGAATCAGAATTAAGCCGTCAGCTTGCAGAAAATCTGGTTGACTCCGTTCTCGGTCTTTCGCGTGGAGCGAGCTCTCGCCTCGAACGACGAGACACTGTTCTTGAAGCCCTCAGCAGCGACACCATCGATCGCTTCTGGGAAGAGTTAGCGCGAGCACTGGAACAAGGACCGGTACTTGAACGCAGCCAAGAACTGCTTGCTTCCTTGCTCGAAGATCTGAAGAGGTCAAGTTTCCGTCAAATCCGCGATCAAGGTGGTGTTGATGATCTCATTCGCGAATTAGACGGGTTGAACTTCAGTTCATCAGAGATTCCGCCCAGATCTCAGGCTTGAATCCAACCAAAACTTGTCCATCAATCGCAACAACAAAAGGCCTCTTAATTAACTTGCCATCACCAGCAAGTGCATCCAGCGCCTCGTCGTCGGACATGGCTTTGACAGCTGCAGCTCCAAGAGACCGATAGCTCTGACCACTTGTATTGAACAACGGTTTTCGATCACCGAACTGGTTGCGAGCTTCTGAAAGAAGCTCTCTTGAAGGAGGCGTTTGCACGATGTCAAGGACATCATGATCAAGCCCATGATCACGCAACCAAGCCAGAGCCTTGCGACAGGTGCTGCAGCGGTTGTAGCTGAACACCTTGAGTCGCTGCAAATCGGACAAGATCAGGCGCCAAATAGAGAGCGCACGGCGCCAACAAGGCTGTTGGAACCTTTACCGGCTCCATCATCGGGCCTGGTGCGAACCGTCACGTCTCCGTTGACGGTTGTGCGGCAGCTCAGCCTGTAGTTGGCTGGGCGGTCTGCCAGATAAACCTCTTCCACGTCGCTGCGTGGTGAAAGGTTCTGCTGTCCCTCGATCACTTCGACAACACACGTGCCGCACTGACCAACACCACCGCAGTTGTTGAGGTTGTTGAGGCCTTTATAGGGGTTGATGCCGGCATCCAAGGCAGCCCGGCGCATATTGGCCCCTTCCATGCAACCCACCTGCTGGCCTTCCTGTTCAAATCGGATGGTTGGCACGGGTCGTACTGAATCTCAAGTGCGCACCAACCTACAAGCAATTAGGCGCGCTTAAAGCTGCTCCGCAAAAGATCGTGGTTACCTTTCAACGCGCAGCTGCAATGCAGGTGTCCAGCAAAGGCTGTACAGCATCGACGTCTCGCCAACCATCAATTGTGATCAGACGACCGTCAAGGTTCTTATAAGTCCGGAAAAATTCAGCCACCTCTTCCAGCTGACTGGAGGCAATCTGACGAATGCTGTGGATGGATCGCTGCAGCGGATCGGCGACTGGAATACAGAGAAGCTTTCCGTCGTAAGCGCCCTCATCGTGAAGATCGAGCAGACCAATCGGCCGAGCCTTAATCAGGCATCCGGCAAATGTTGGCTCACCCATGATGACCATGGCATCCAAAGGAGAGCCGTCCTCAGCGAGGGTGTTGGGGACAAATCCGTAATCAAAGGGATAACGAACAGACGAATGCAGAACCCGATCCAGGGTCATCACTCCCGCTTCAGCGCAATATTCATACTTATTGCGACTTCCAGCGGGGATCTCGACCAATAGGTTGATCTGCCCTGGAGAAGGAGAGGGCTGCAGCGGGCGAAGATCCATGGCTCTCGAGAGCTGTCGGAATCGGAACGGATGAACCGCTGATGCGTTCTGTCACCACAGCAGCTAAAGGAACCACCAGGCTGAACAGGGCTATGAGAAATCCGGACAGAGCCGTCGACGGCGTGCTGAAACTGAAGGGTTCATCGGCTTCTTGACTCTGAGAGTCGCCGTCGGAAAGAGGGAGTACCGGATCAGAGGCCATGCAATGGGGAGTAGGCGAGCCACACCCTCAATTCAACGGAAAGGACACACTTCCATTCTGTCATTCATGACAACAGCTTGCAGCAAGCTTATGCAGCTGGACGTTCCTGACGTTCACGACGAGCAGCAACGAAATCGGACGGAGCTGCTTCGATCCCTTCAAGGTGGGAACGAATCACCTTTAACTCTTCAAGGATGGCGCCCAGCATTTGCTGGGTTGCAGTCGAAGGTGAGTTCAGGACCTCAACAGTGACTTCTTTAATCCTGAGGACATCCTTGGCAAAGCGAGCAACCTCATTGGGATGAAAAAGAAGTGCATCTTTCTGATCACTTCGATATTCAGGATTGAGCTTGCGAGGATTGAAAGGTGGATTCAGATTGCGAGGATCTGTGTTGGTGTATCGATATACAGATGCCCTGGAACGATTAAGAGATTTTTGAACATCGTCAATTCCTACAAGAGCCTCTGACTGTGACGGAAGAGCAACCGGATCCGGAGCAATCTCAGGCGATTGGTGAACTTGAGAAACACCAGATTCAATCGACCGAGGAAACATGAGACCTGCGTAGGACAATCTGGACTCATCGGACGGTAGCAGCCGAGACTCAGGTCGTACAGCGGATTCCTGGATCGCAAGACAGTTCAATAATCGGCACCGTATTGCCCCAGTGATAACTTCGCATTCCACTGTGATGTTGAAACCATGCGCGTCTCCCGCCTAATGCTGGTGACGCTGCGGGACGTTCCCGCCGATGCAGAGATCGCATCCCATCAATTACTTCTTCGAGGCGGATATATCAGACGGATTGGTGCCGGCATCTATGCCTACCTGCCTCTTATGTGGCGAGTCCTCCGCAAAATCACAGCGATCGTGCGTGAAGAAATGGACCAATCCGGAGCATTGGAAACTCTTCTTCCTCAACTTCATCCCTCTGAACTTTGGAAACAAAGTGGTCGATGGCAGGGATACACAGCCGGCGAAGGAATCATGTTCCACCTGGAAGACCGTCAAGGACGCGAACTTGGCCTGGGTCCAACCCATGAAGAGGTAGTCACTAATTTAGCAGGAGACTTATTACGTTCTTACAAACAGCTACCCGTCAATCTTTATCAAATTCAAACAAAATTTAGAGATGAAATTAGACCTCGTTTTGGACTAATGCGGGGCCGTGAATTCATCATGAAAGACGCTTATTCCTTTCATGCCGAAGAAAACGACCTGAAAAGCACATACACAGCAATGGATCAGGCCTATCGGAAAATCTTTGAACGATGCGGCCTCGAGGCTGTACCTGTTGATGCTGACAGCGGTGCTATTGGCGGTGCTGCCTCACAAGAGTTCATGGTCACCGCTGAAGCGGGTGAAGATCTGATTCTGATCAGTGATGACGGCATGTATGCCGCTAATCAGGAAAAAGCTGCCTCGATTCCACCAGCGGCTGTCCCTCTTGCAGACCTCGATGCTGAGACTCTCCCAACGCCTCAGCAGGGCAGCATTGACGCGCTCTGCGACGCCCATGGCTGGCATGCAAGCCAGATCATCAAAGTGTTGTTGTATCTAGCCAAATTGGACGATGAAAGCGAACAACCCGTCCTGATTAGTTTGCGTGGTGATCAAGAGCTTAATGAAGTCAAACTGATCAACGCTGTAAGCCAGATTGTCGATCAAAGCGTTCTCGACTGCCAGTCGATCAGCCAAGACGACTTCTCCCGTCAAGGTGTCCTCGACATCCCTCTCGGATTCATCGGCCCCGATCTGGATGATCAGCTGCTGAGCGAAGCCCGCAGCTGGAATCCACACTTTCTACGCCTGGCTGATCACACGGCGTCCAATCTCCAGCGGTTTATCTGTGGTGCCAACAAGCCTGACCTTCACAGGATCTCCTGTGGCTGGAATGACCTGCAGGGGACCCCAACGGTTCTCGATCTTCGCAATGCCAAAGCAGGAGACCAATGCCTCCACAATCTTGAAGCGCATTTAGTTGAAAAACGCGGCATTGAAGTTGGCCACATTTTCCAACTTGGCCGTAAATACTCCAAAGCACTCAACAGTTCCTTCACCAATGAAGCGGGGCGAGACGAACCCTTTTGGATGGGGTGTTATGGCATTGGGATCTCACGCTTAGCTCAGGCTGCTGTGGAGCAGCACCATGATGCTGCTGGTATTTGCTGGCCAACAACCATCGCTCCATTCGAAGCGATGGTTGTTGTCGCCAATATTCAAGATGAACAACAGATGGCTCTCGGGGAACAGGTTTACAACGGCCTGATCAACGCTGGCATCGATGCCCTACTGGATGACCGCAAAGAGAGAGCCGGTGTGAAATTCAAGGATGCCGATCTGATTGGAATTCCGTATCGGATCGTTGTCGGCCGGGATGCCTCAGAGGGACTAGTGGAGTTGGTCCGTCGCAGCGATCGCGAGATGCAAAAACTTCCCCATGCCACGGCCACCAGTGCTCTGATTGGAACTCTGCGCCCCTAAAGTCCAGCCCAACTTCAACAGTTCCATGCTCTCCGCCTTGGCACGCTTGTTCAAACCGCTGTCCAGAGGAGTGCTTGCGCTGGGCCTTGGCCTCTGCTTGATGCTGACCTCCTGTAGCGGCGATGCCGAGGCCCGTCTGAGTGGCAATTACGTCGATGACACGGTGGACGTCGCCAGAACCTTGCGCGATGTCATCGACCAGCCTCAGGACGCCGAAGGGCACAACGATGCGGAGAAAGAGGCGCGGACTCTGATCAATGACTACATGGCGCGCTACCGGCCGAAGCCAAAAGTGAATGGGCTGACCTCGTTCACAACCATGCAGACAGCACTCAATTCTCTGGCCGGTCACTACGCCTCTTATGCGAACCGTCCCATTCCCCAAGAACTGCATGACCGCATCGCGAAGGAGTTGACCAAAGCGGAGCGCACAGCCGTTCGCGGGAATTAAACAAACCTTTCATCTCGTTTTGACGAACCGACACTGCGTCTGAGATACTCCCGGATTGTGCAGATTCGCGGCTTCGGGCCGCAGTGTCCTTGGCCAATGTTGTCGTCATCGGTGCGCAGTGGGGTGACGAAGGAAAAGGCAAAATCACCGATCTCCTCAGTCGATCGGCAGATGTTGTGGTTCGCTATCAGGGCGGAGTCAATGCTGGGCACACGATCGTGGTTGACGATCGTGTGCTCAAGCTTCATTTGATTCCCTCCGGGATCCTTTATCCCGACACCATTTGCCTGATCGGATCCGGAACGGTCATCGATCCGAAGGTCATGCTCGGCGAGCTCGACATGCTCAAGGAGAGCGATATCGATACCTCAGGTCTGCAGCTGGCATCGACGGCCCACGTGACCATGCCATACCACCGCCTTCTAGATCAGGCGATGGAAAAACAGCGTGGCGCCAGACGCATCGGCACCACGGGTCGGGGCATTGGCCCCACATATGCCGACAAATCACAGCGGTGCGGAATCCGCGTGATCGATTTACTCGACGAGCAAAGGCTGAGAGCACGCTTGGAAGCTCCGCTACGAGAGAAAAACCAACTGCTTGAAACCATTTACAACGTTGAGCCGCTGGATTCCGAGGTCGTCATCAGCGAATACCTGGCCTATGGCAGGCGACTAGCTCCCCATGTGGTCGATTGCACGAGGGCCATTCACGCCGCGGCCAAAGATCGCAAAAACATTCTGTTTGAAGGCGCTCAAGGAACACTGCTGGACCTCGACCACGGCACTTACCCCTACGTCACCTCATCCAACCCCGTCTCCGGCGGTGCTTGCATCGGAGCTGCTGTGGGCCCCACGTTGATTGATCGTGTGATCGGTGTGGCGAAGGCGTACACCACACGCGTGGGTGAGGGTCCCTTCCCGACTGAATTGAGTGGCAGCCTCAACGATCAACTGACCGAACGTGGTGGTGAGTTCGGCACCACGACCGGTCGCCGACGCCGTTGTGGCTGGTTTGACGGTGTGATTGGTCGATACGCCGTGCAGGTGAATGGCCTGGACTGCCTGGCGGTGACCAAATTGGATGTGCTTGATGAATTGGATGAAATCCAAGTGTGCGTCGCCTATGACCTCGATGGCGAACGAATCGATTATTTCCCAAGCAGTTCCGAGGATTTCGCCCGCTGCAAACCAATTTTCGAAACTCTTCCGGGCTGGCAATGCTCTACTGCCGATTGCCGCCATCTCGACGACCTGCCAGAAACGGCCATGGCCTATTTACGATTCCTGGCTGACCTGATGGAAGTGCCCATTGCAATCGTTTCCCTGGGAGCAAACCGCGATCAGACCATCGTGGTCGAAGATCCGATCCACGGACCGAAGCGAGCATTGCTGAGTGCCTAAACAATGCTGGAAGTCATACTGCTGAGCTTCCGCGCGCGACTCGCTTATGGCCACCAACGGCCGCTTCCCTAACTCTTGCAGCCTCGATGTGGTGGGCATTGGCAACGCCATCGTGGACGTGCTGGTTCAAACAAATGACGCTTTTTTGAGCGAGCACAACCTGCAAAAGGGTGGGATGACCCTGATCGATGAACAACAGGCCGGTGTCCTCTATCAAGCCAGTGGCCCAGGCCTGGAAACCTCAGGCGGATCCGTGGCCAACACGATGGTGGGCATCGCCCAACTCGGAGGACGAGCTGGATTCATCGGACGTGTCCGCGACGATCAACTCGGCACGATTTTTAGCCATGACATTCAGGCTGTAGGAGCGCGTTTCGATACTCCAGCGGCCACCTCTGGTGCGGCAACAGCACGCTGTTTGATTTACGTCACTCCAGACGCAGAACGCACCATGTGCACCTTCCTCGGTGCTTCGACGCAACTGGAACCGGACGACCTCGATCTCTCGATGGTGCGCGAAACGAAAGTTCTTTATCTCGAGGGTTATCTCTGGGATAGTCCCGCCGCGAAACGAGCCTTCATCGCTGCCGCGGAGGCCTGCCGAACCGCAGGTGGACAAGTCGCACTCTCACTCTCAGATGGATTCTGCGTTGACCGTCACAGAGAAAGCTTCCTCGAGCTCGTGAATGGCCATGTTGATGTGTTGTTCGCCAATGAAGGAGAAATCAAGTCGCTCTATCAGACTGATGATTTCGACCAGGCTTTAGAGCAGGTCAGCGGTTGCTGTTCCGTCATCGCCGTCACCCGCGGCGGTGCCGGCTCAGTTGTTCTCAGTGGAACGCAACGCTGGGATATCGGCATTTATTCGTTGGGAGAATTGGTCGACACCACCGGAGCCGGCGATCTCTATGCCGGAGGTTTTCTGCACGGGTATACCCAAGGAGAACCATTGGAGCGGTGCGGCCAATTGGGTGCACTCTGCGCCGGCCAAGTGGTGACCCAACTTGGTCCCAGGCCTCAAGTTTCGCTCAAGCAATTGGCCGCTGACCAGCTTTCATAAGCCGCAGAGGCCGTTGCAGGCCAAACGAGCCACTCGGGCAGGTCATAGCTGTGCAAGTCCATTACGGTTTGGCGCAGCTCTGCCAGGCAATCCAGAGTGGTTTTGAGCAACAACTGCACTTCCTTGTCTTGTTGCACCTCGCCTTCCCAGCGATAAAGCGACCGCATCGGCGTCAAAGTGACACACGCCACCAGACGTCGCTCCAACAGAACAAGCGCCAAAGCCTCCGCCTTGGTCTCATCGGCCTCCGACGTGAGAGCCAAAATCATGGAAGGGGCTTCTGCCATGGTCGAGTCGCTGCAAAAGAGCTTGTACACCGACCACAGTTTCGACACCGTCAGGACCATCTGGGCGGCGCACCAGCCAAAGACAGAGGCCCTGTTCCCGAGCGATTGTTCGCCAGAGGCGTTCGATGACCCCACCGGATTGGCGGCAGACCACATCCGTAATCTGCCAACGGCGACACAAAGCCCGTTCGATATGACCAGGCCGATCCCCCTGCAAGGGGCGTAGGACAGCAAGTTGATCCGTCGGCAATCCCACCGCCAAAGCACAACGCAAGCCTTCACTGGAGGGGAGAACACGGGCAAAAATCTCCGCACCGGCAGCTCTGGCGGCTGATGCCGCCAGAGCAAGATGCCGAGCACCGATCGCCAGCAACACCCGATTCCCCTGCAGCGACTGCCGTTGCAGCTCGACCAGATCCGTCAAGACATGAACAGGCTGACCGGATTCATTCGGACGCGCCAGTCGCAACAGAGGCTGATCACAATCAGCACAGGCCTGCCGCAACTGATCACTAATTCGAGTTGCAAAGGGATGGGTGACATCCACAACCCAATCAAAGCCACGGTGTCGTCGCAGCACGGCCTTGATTCCCGCCGCCCCAGCGAGAGGGCCCACCATCAGATCCTCCAACGAAAGCCCGCTGTAGGCATGAGACGCCGAAGCGGTAACAACGCTGACGCTCACCCTCCAGCCTTGCTCTACCAGTGTTTTCGCCAATTTCGGACCCTCACCCGTACCCGCCAACAGCCAAATCCGTTGCTGGTCATCGCTACTGCCGTGCATCAAGATGACGCCACCTGTCTGGGAGGGAGATGAATCACTGCGTGCTCGAGGTGGAGGTAATGGAGGCACCCACAGTCCGATACACCCAAGACAATCAGACACCGATTGCTGAAATGGCCGTTCGTTTTGACGGGCTCCGCCCCGATGATCCTCCAGGCAATCTCAAGGTTGTGGGTTGGGGAAATCTGGCTCAGGATCTTCAAAACCGCGTCCAGGTAGGTCAGAAGCTTGTCGTCGAGGGTCGGCTGCGCATGAACACCGTGGCTCGCCAGGATGGACTGAAGGAAAAACGCGCTGAATTCACACTGTCGCGTTTGCATTCTGTTGGCAGCGCTGCTGCACCCTCAACACCGACAGCCCAGCAACCGCCCCAAAAAGCATCAACACCAGCGAAGGCTGAGCCGGAACCCGCCAGCTGGAACGCGGCACCACTGGTCCCAGACACAGACGACATTCCCTTTTGAGCTCACTTGCGACCAGGTTCGTCCTGTTGCTCAGAGGCGCGGCTCAGCATCTGCCCCAATTCCCGTTCCAAAGCGGCCAGATCTAGGCGCAGCTCTGGCCAACGCCCACGATCAATCTGCTCTAACAGCCATGCTCGATCAGCATCGAGTTGAGTCAACAGTTGCTCAAGTTCGGCGGATTGGGGCATGGGCAAGACAGAAACAGCAAAACGTCCCTCCATCCTGATCGGTTGGAAGTCACAATGGCGACCATTGAAGGGTGGCCATGAACGACCTCTTTTCCCCGGGCAGCGTGGTCACGGTGAGCGGCGGCGTGCTCACCGTGGTCGGAGCAATCGCTTATGCCACCGGCAGTGCCAATCTCAGCCTTCCAACCATTTTTTATGGAATCCCGATTTTTTTAGGCGGTTTAGCTCTGAAGTCATCGGAATTGCCCCCTGCAAAACGAATTACCCCCAAAGCAAAGCTGAGGCGTGAACGAGAAAATGCTCCTGAAGCGCTAACCAAACTGCTAGGAGACGTCACGCGTTGGCGTTATGGGCAAAAAGCGCATCTGGAATCGTCTTTAGAAGCGCTGAAACTTTGGGACGATGATCAGCCGCCTCAGTTGCTTGAAGTGGAAGAACTCAACCCAAGCTCTGGATACGGGCTACGCCTACGTTTCCAACTCAACAATGTCCCTTTAGAACGCTGGCAAGCCCGGCAGGAGAGGCTGGGGCGATTTTTTGCGAAGGACATGACGGCTGAACTGCAGATGGTTGAGGCCAATTGTCTCGATCTCGTGCTGGTGCCAGCGTCGACATCTGCTGCCACCGATCTAGGCGACACCACTCCAGGTCGCACCGCTCCAAGCGACGCCGAGTTGGTCAAAACCGATTCCCCAACCTCGGATGGCGCCGATTGATGCCTGACCCGATCCAAAACGGCGATGACACGATGAGAGTGTCTGTGCTCAGTGAGGCACTGCCTTACATCCAACGCTTCTCAGGGCGCCGCATCGTGATCAAATACGGCGGAGCTGCCATGGCACATGCAGCACTACGAGAAGCAGTCTTCCGCGATCTGGCCTTACTCGCATGTGTTGGCGTTCAACCTGTTGTTGTGCATGGCGGCGGTCCAGAAATTAATCAGTGGCTGAAAAAGTTAGAGATTCCAGCCGAATTCCGCGATGGTCTGCGCGTCACCGATGCCGACACGATGGACGTGGTGGAGATGGTTTTAGTGGGTCGGGTCAATAAACAAATCGTGAACGGACTCAACCAACTTGGTGCCTGTGCCGTGGGTCTCAGCGGCAGCGACGGGTGCCTCGTCGAAGCACGTCCATGGGGGGAGGGCAGCCATGGTCTTGTGGGAGATGTGGCCAGGATGAACCCAGATGTCTTGGAACCGCTTTTGGCACGCGGCTACATTCCAGTGATTTCCAGCGTGGCTGCGACGCCCGACGGAACAGCCCACAACATCAATGCCGATACTGTGGCCGGCGAATTAGCCGCTGCTCTAGACGCAGAAAAGCTGATCCTGCTCACCGACACACCGGGCATTCTGAAGGACAAGGACGATCCCGACTCCTTAATTCGCAAACTGCGGCTGTCGGAAGCGCGCCAGCTGATCCAAGAGGGGGTGGTCGCTGGTGGCATGACACCCAAGACGGAATGTTGTATCCGTGCTCTGGCCCAGGGAGTAGCAGCGGCGCACATTATTGATGGCCGCGTCCCGCACGCCCTTCTCCTGGAAGTGTTCACGGATGCCGGGATCGGGACCATGGTGGTCGGTCGCAGCTAAAGGTGGACGACCAAGCCGAGCCGCTGGATCTAACCACCGCAGAACTCGCTCTCGACCGCGGTGACTATGGCCAATGCCTCGAACTTCTTGGTCCGCTTGCGGACGTCTATCCCCTTCAAGATCCGAATGGAGCACGGATCCGCCTGCTGATGGTCACAGCCTGGATGGGTCAAGGCAACGAAACCGATGCCATCACCATGTGCCGGCTGCTGACCCGCAGCAAGGACCCTGAACTCCGCCAACAAGCCAAACAACTGTTAACCGTGCTCGAGTCGCCAAGCCTGGTCAGGCCGAAGCGATGGTCCATGCAACTTCCCGATCTGGAGATGACCGCAACGGGCAGTGGGACGCCCGCGGCGCAAGCCAAGCGACGACGACGTGGACCGCCGCCGCCACCACCGCCGCCCACCGGACCGACCCGAGCACCCTCCCTCGGTTTCGCTGCCCTGGTCACTGCCGTCCTACTCGGACTGACTGTGCTTCTCAGTGGTTGCGTTCGGATCGATGCTGAGTTGAACCTGCCCGGTCCGGATCGCCTGCAACTCTCCTGGCAAATCCAAAATCAACAGGGTCTCCTGCTGCCCTGGCAACAACAGATTGAACGTCAATTCAGACAGCAATTCCCTGATCTTTCCATCACGCATCCCACTCCAGGCAGCCAACGAATGAGTAGCCCAACCCTGCCGGCGAAGCAGCTCGATCAGCAGCTCACACAAATGATCGCGATCACCGCTGCGGCAACAGGTTTACCCCTCTCTCCTCCCTCGATTGTGCTGCGAGAACGCAACTGGCTCATCGGTGTCGATCAACAGTTCATGCTCGAAATGGATCTTTCAGACGTGCCCGCCATCGATGCACTGCACATTCAATTAAAACTAAACAATGATCACAACATCCATTCACTTCACGGCGGAGAGAAGGTGGTTCTCCACCTTCACAATTGGCAGTGGAATCCACTTGGATTTGGCACTCTTGCTGCAGGAAGCCTACTGATTATTAGTTTAGTCCTACAAACCCGTCGCAGATTATTGGGTTATGGCTTTCCAGAATTGCCCTCATAATTAATTACAATTCAAGGGGATCCGGATCGACTGCGAGCGTCACTCCACGAGGTAATTGCTGCCAAAGTTGTTGACCAGAAGGCAAGGGAAGTGAAGAACCAACCGGACCATGCAATAACAACTGCCATCGACTGCGATCAGCCACCCGAGCGACAGGCGCTGGTGCAGGTCCAACCAACCACCAATTCTGCTGCTGACAAAGAGGGCGAATCAATTCAGCCACGACCGCAGCTGCAGTCGCCGTGGACGAAGCTGAGGTCCCGGAGAAACGAAGCAAGCAAGCACGGCTAAACGGCACCAGTGCAGCCTCTCGACGCATCTTGATTTCCTCAGAAAGGAATGCTTCATAACGACCATCCACAAGATGGCGAATCACGGGATGTTCAGGCGAATAGGTCTGCACCAGAACTTGGCCGGGGCGTTCCCCCCGCCCGGCACGACCGGCCAGCTGTAAAAGCAGTTGAAGCGCCTGTTCACCAGCCCGCAAATCGGGACGATGCAATAAGCCATCTGCAGCGAGCACCACCGCAAGGGTGACCCGTGGCAGATCCATTCCCTTGGCCAACATCTGAGTGCCGATCAGCACATCGGCTTCGCCGGCAGCGAAGCGTTCCAACAGGCGCCGATGCCCATCCCGACCACCGGTTGAATCACGATCAAAACGAAGCAGCTTTAACTCCTTCAACTCCTCGGCGAGTGTGTCCAACACCCGTTGCGTCCCAGCTCCAAAGGGTTTGAACGCCGTCGAACCGCAATGAGCACAGCGGGATCCCAGCTCATCCCTGTGATCACACCAGTGACAGCGCAACCACTGACGCCCATTCGAACCGCGATGAACCGTCATCGCCACCTCGCAATGCGGGCACTGCACAACCTCGCCACAACTGCGACAGCCCAAAAAAGGGCTGTAACCGCGCCGAGGGACAAGCACTACAGCTTGTTCTCCGTTCTGTTGCAACGAGACCAAACGATCAATCAATGGACGACTGAGCAAGCGCCGATGTCCCTCCAACAGCTCTTGACGCATATCGATTACATGCACCGGAGGCAGGGGCTGATGAGAGATGCGTCGTCGCAACCGCATCAAGGTCAGGGGACCATCCGGTTGCTGCTGCACCCAACTATCGAGAGATGGAGTGGCGCTACCGAGAACAAGCCGCGCGCCACAGCGCCGCACCCGATCCATCGCCACATCCCTGGCGTGGTAACAGGGCATCGGTGACTCTTGTTTATAGGAACTGTCGTGCTCCTCATCAAGCACGATCAGCCCCAGTGGTTGCAGCGGGAGAAACACGGCGGAGCGTGTGCCCACAATCAACATGGGCTGGTGAGCCGCAAGACACGAACGCCAAACCTTCAAACGCTCCGCCTCACGACAACCGCTGTGATATTCCAGAACTCGATCACCGAAACGCCGCCGACAGCGATCCACCAGCTGGGGAATCAACCCAATCTCCGGGGTCAACAACAACACATGGCGACCACGTTCGAACTCAACCGCGCAAAGGTGGAGATAAACCTCGGTTTTTCCTGAACCAGTGATGCCCCAGAGCAACACCCCTTGACCAGGCTCGACACACTGATATCCCTTCACAACATCGCTCTGCTCATCCGTTAGCGCCTGCGGTGCATCACGCCAGATCGGAGCGCATTGCGATTGCGGCGTGATTGTGCGTTGTTCCCGCACAATCACGTTTCGCTCCTGCAAGCGGCGCAGGGTATCTGGGCTGAATCCAGCTGCGGCGATGTCTTTTTGCCAGATTCCCTCTGGGTGTTGAGCCAACCAATCCATCAAGGTCTGTTGACGGGTTGTGAGGGATGGCAGCTTCTCCAACTTGGTGTTTCTACAAATCCACCACCTGGGGCGACCGGCACTAACAGCCCCCGCGCGAGCCTGCCCCAACCAACCATTGGGCAAGACTGCTTTCAACATTTTGAACGGGCTGAGGTAACAACGTTCAGCAATGGCCTCAATCCAGGCCTGCCAATCAACAGGGACCGCTCCCCGCTGGAGCAGCGCATCAACCCTTTGCAAAGCATCCAGGTCAGCGGATCCTGACTCAAGCTCCGACGCTGGAGGCCGAGCAACAACCAGCCCGTGCATCAACCGACCACGCAGGGGGACCCGGACGAGGTCACCAGGCTGCAACTCCAAATGCGGGTCACAGCAATAGGTGAGAACCAATCCTTCCCTGCCAGCTTCAAGCCAAACGTCAATGAGCACAATTCACGGCAAATTGGACTTGCAAACGGCCAAAATTTTTATTAACATGTACAAGTTGGGCTAGAAAATCCAACATCTGCGCTCGATCCAGAGGAAGACACGCAGCTTGAAGACAGGACGCACTCCTGACACCTTCAACCGGTCTGAGACCACCCCGGACAAGCCCAGGACCTGTTAGTCCTCGCGGACACCCACTCAAGCAACGTCCCGTCACGATTCAACACCGACATCACAGCATCGCATTGAGAGCCAAAGCCCACGCATGGCATAAGGCAAGATGCGAATTTTTTCACTTTTGAGAATGAGCTGATCGATTTTTTCGATCTTTGTGAGCCACGAACGTTTACGTCTTCCAAACACTTTTAAGAGCATCATGAGCCCAGCCGCCACCAAAGCAACTCCGGACATTGTTCTACTGGCCAATGCTGATGGAGAGCGGAAGGAGGTCAAGATCGAAACGAAGAAGACAACCGCTCGGCGACGTGCAGTTCGATCCACAGCAACATCTCAGGATCTATCTGCTGCTGCAGATGAATTGCTAGCTGCTGCAGAGAAGAAGAGTCCGACCAGCAAGAAAACAACTACAGAAAAAAAGACCGCCACAAAGAGTTCTACAACCACGAAGAAATCGTCTACAACAGCAAAAAAAAGTAAGGCAGCTACATCCACAAAGAGTAAGAGCAGCAAAGCCAAATCAACAGCCACAAAAGCAACTACGACAAAAGCAACAGCCACAAAAGCAACAGCCAAGAAAGCAACTTCGACCAAAACAGCTACAGCAAAAGCCAAGACTTCAAAGGCCAGCACGGCTAAATCAACATCAGCCAAAGCCACTGCTGCCAAAGCAACTCCAACGCCTCCAACTGCAGAAGAGAAAGCCAAAATCGCTGCAGCTGAGAAAGAGGCCAAAGCCAAAGCATTGGCCAGCATCAAGATCGGACCGAAAGGTGTTTACACCGAAGATTCGATCAGGGTGTATCTCCAGGAGATTGGCCGAATTCGCCTGCTCAGGCCTGATGAAGAGATTGAACTGGCCCGCAAGATTGCCGATCTCCTTCATCTCGAAGAATTAGCGGCTCAATTTGAAAGTGACAACGGCAAACTGCCTGACACCAAAGAATGGGCTGCTTTAGTTGAAATGCCGGTGATCCGCTTCCGGCGGCGGTTGATGTTGGGGCGGCGCGCCAAGGAAAAGATGGTTCAGTCGAACCTGCGCTTGGTCGTCTCGATCGCCAAGAAATACATGAATCGTGGCTTGAGCTTCCAGGATCTGATCCAGGAAGGCAGTCTCGGCCTGATTCGTGCCGCTGAGAAGTTTGACCACGAGAAGGGTTACAAATTCTCCACCTACGCCACCTGGTGGATTCGTCAGGCGATTACCCGTGCCATCGCAGACCAGAGCCGCACGATCCGGCTACCAGTTCACCTTTACGAAACCATTTCCCGGATCAAGAAGACCACCAAGGTCTTAAGTCAAGAATTTGGACGTAAGCCAACGGAGGAAGAAATCGCTGAGTCGATGGAAATGACCATCGAAAAATTGCGTTTCATCGCTAAGAGCGCCCAACTACCGATTTCTCTAGAAACACCGATCGGCAAGGAAGAAGATTCCCGCCTTGGCGATTTTATCGAAGCCGACATCGAGAATCCTGAGCAGGATGTTGCCAAGAATCTGCTGCGGGAAGATCTTGAAGGTGTTTTGGCGACCCTTAGCCCGCGCGAACGGGATGTGCTGCGTCTTCGTTATGGATTGGATGACGGTCGGATGAAGACCCTCGAAGAAATCGGTCAGATCTTTGATGTGACCAGGGAACGCATCCGTCAAATCGAAGCAAAAGCGCTGCGTAAACTGCGGCATCCCAACCGCAATGGTGTGCTTAAGGAGTACATCAAATAGAAATTTAGGTCAACCCCATCAAGGGTCGCACTGAGGCGATAGTTGAGGTTGGATGCTGAGATTCTTATTCGCCTGACGTCCTCCTTGCTGAGGTTCATGCCTCGATTTAACTTGATCGTGACATCAGGGTCTGAACTGTCATGCCACATGAATGAGGCATTGCCACCCACAAGGCGAATGTCCTCAAAACTTGAAGGAGCAAGACCCAGCTTTGAGACGAAGTCTCTTTCCCTTACCAACAGAATTTCTCTGACGCTCGACCTCACTAAGTTGTTGTCCCAAAATCGTGGGTTCAACTGCTTCTTGATAATTGGTGCTTTAACAAAAGATGCAAATAACATCATGAATACCTCTTCCTGATTGCCAGTTGGGACTAAGAAAAACTATTTATAGTGACGACTCATCCTCAAAAGTCAGCTTCATTTCCTTTGCATCGATATTTCCAATTCTCTGCTGACTTAATTGACTTATGCATTTGAGGACCACCTTTTCGATGTCCCAGGATGACTTCTGATGCATCTATTAAACATTGAAAGGAATGTATCTTCCCCTCAGGGTCATAGGCGTATAACTCCTTTCTGCTCCTCTTGGTGTAGATGGTCTTTGGCTTCAAAAACTTGGCTCCTTTCCATATCACGCAATAGCCACGAGCCGATACAGCTTTCTCTTGGAAGACTCGACGAATTGCTGCCACATCAACTCCCAGGGTTTAGGCAGTGACTGGCTTTGCATTGGGATCGCACTACCCTCGAGAACGTCCCTTTCGTTGCTTGGCCCTTGGATCGAAGGGTTGTCCTCGCTCGGCGATGAAGTAGGTCTGTTGGTGAACTCATCGATTTCGCCCCACTAAACAGGCATAGGCATCATTGGGACTGATTCCTAGATCTCGACAGGCTTCTGTGACTAAGTCCCAGTCCCCGAGGTGGGCTTCGTCCTTTACTCGATAGACCGACACAGGCCGAAGGTGTGGAGTGATTCCCTTCAGAGCCATTGGATGGCTTCGAAGTGAGTTCTGCAGTGTTCCAAATCCATCATCCTCAAATCCTTGTTCATAGGTGAGCTGGTCGAGGGCTCGAAGTGATTCGTCTTCGCCCTCAAACTCCTTCAGGATCTTGACCTTGTCTCTTGGTGGTGTGGGGAGATGCTTCTTAACTGTATAGGGTGCCTGTGACTCCATCAGGCACTTGCTCACAAAATAAAGTTGATTATCCACGTTCAACCATGCATAGGCAATAAACACTGCTCAACTTCTCTACTGATTTACTTAGACACCCACACCCTTTACATTCAGCTAAATTCCCGTATACATTTAGAGGTTCAACCTCTCGAATTTATGATAAATTCAAAGGGCTGAAGTATGGACTTGCCAATACTCTCGACTCCTGGAATCTGGATAACGAGCAATGGAATCACGAAAAATACTAAGGTCATGACAAGAAAGAACTTAAGTTCTGCTTTCTGCCCTATCTCCTCCTTCACCGTGGTTGCCGGAAACTTGTACAACCTTACACTAGCCAAGCCTTTAGACTCCTTACCGAGCGATGTCCTTGAAAGAATTCTAAAAGACTCTACTTCTTTACAACCACATATACCCCTTGTATTCGACACCCCCAGGCAGTCAGACAGATATTCCATAAGATTTTAACAACAAATATTCTCTCAACTTTAAACGCCTTCTCATAGAGAAGTTCACCCAGTAGACAAGAAGAGGGGGCAGCTCCTCTCAGGTAGAGGTAAATGTAGGGGAGAGACTCCTCAGCAGGATTACAGCGCACTAGCCACAGCAAATTGACACAATCGCAGGATGTTTCAATCACGGAATCCGCGCTGATACGAAGAGAAGTCTAGTTGCAATAATCGCGCCAATTGGCATCATTACCAATAAAGAATGGGGTGATTGGCAAAAGGAAAAGTACCCATTTGCGTTGATTGTTTATGGAGCGATTTAAGCGCCATGTAGACCCTAGAACGATCCAGATCATTGCATGGCAGTTGAGCAGGGATTGGTGGCCATATCACGTCAGTAACGTGTGAATAGCAATTGATTGAATGGCCTTAGATCACTCAAACGATGCATTCCAATTCTGATGGACAATCCAGTCAATTGGGCAAGCTAGGGGTCGAGACCCTCCTATCCAGGAAATCGATCAAATGTGTACACAGCAGAAAATTGACGAAAAAGATTTTGGATCACTCATTGCAACTTAAGTGAAAGAAATCAAAAGTGAATGGCGACCCACTGGAACGTTACCACCTTCGAAAATGAACATCTGAATGCCTAGGGTTTCAAGCTTCATTGTGGTGGACCTGCCATGTGCCAATGGAGGTCAGACACTCAGAGCTAGCGTGAAGGTGCAGGGCTGCTGATCCGCAGGGATGACATCGTTATTCTGAACATAAATATCAAAGAGGCATTTGAATTTGTGTTGAGCAAACAGTGATCCACCTGCTGCCCAAATGTGATCGAATAGCCCACAGCGATGCTGCTGAAGGCATCGACAAAACTTGATCGGAACGTTTTTTAAGATCAGTTGCCCTCAGGTTACTAACCAGAGGGATTGTTGATGCCTAGCAAAGAGGAGTCGTATCACTCAATCAGAAAATAGAAACAAAGGATTCGCATTTATTTGTGCGACCAACTCACCATTGGCATTCATGAATTCAAGCTCAGTACGATACATCGGTGCGAAACAGGGATCAATACCACCCAGTTCATGACAATAATTGACGCTATCAGACTTGACGATGCCAACTTCATCGTGTTCCAACAGCTCTGATTCACCTTTGAAACCAGCTGTCACTTTACCTTTGCCGATCAGTTTATCTCCTTTATTGAAATAACCACTGTCATCGCTGTCGATAAAGACCTTGAGCTTGGAACGCTTGGCGTTGTACCGAATAAATCCACCATCATGGTCGCCCAGCTCAAGATCAAAAGAGTAGTTTGACCGTCTTTGCTTTGGAGGCTTGAAATCAAAGAGGTCCTGACTGAATGTGACTCCACTATGTTGTCGCCAAGTTCCTTTAGCCATTGTTCGTTGTGTTGTTTGTGGGCGCGACACACTCATTGGTGCCGATAACCTAGATTGGACTATTGATGAATTCGATGGTTTGAGTCCTGTCACGTGGAGGCGTGATAGTGGTCACAGAACGAACACTATCTACCCTTTGAACTTCTCATTCAGACGAGACTCATCCAATCTCACCAGAACAAAATTCATATTCATATGCGATAGGATCCCTAATCGGACGTCTCAGTAAAGATATATCCATCACCCTCCCTGTTCTGCTGTCTCGGAAGAAGCCAGCCTGCTTGAGATAAGGCTTGAGGCCATCCCTCTTCTTCTTGTCTCGTTTCCTGTTGTCCTCTAACGTCTCAACCTCATTGTCTTCAATCACTGTCTTGACCCCATTAAAAAGGATGCGGGTGTAGTGATTAGATTCCTTCCAATCATCCACAGCATTGAGCTATAGAGATTGAGAACGATTCTCTACACCTCAATGCTGTGTTGCCTTTTAGCTCTTGGTCTTGTCTCCTCCAGTCTCTGTATCCCTGCCTTAGCTCAACCTGAACAGGGAGGTGCTCACTTGGTTCTCGCCTTCAGTCGAGGGCCGCTCAATCAACAGCATCAAACAGGATTAACTCACTCCTCTGTGGTTATGACAATGCCATCCATGGCTCAGTGTCGAGAGGAAGGAAACAAGGCCACCAAGCGCAATACCAAAGAAGTGAGAACTGTCTTCTGGTGCATCCAGAGATGAGGTCGTACATTTTCCTCTGGCCGTAGGATTTAGTTATATTACGGAAAAGTGGATTGAGCCTGGATTGACTGAGTTATTACGCCTATTTCATGAAGTTCTCGTAATAAAGCCGTGTGAGACTGGAAATAGAAATGCATCGAAATGTTTGGAGCTACAGAATCCCTTTATATTCTTCCCGTGTCTCATTGTGGGTTCTGCCCTCCTTCCTATGGCATCAAACCGTAAGGAGCTTGCTTTGCTTGGTGGAACATTTCTCTTTGGCCTGAGTGCTCTTGAGGTGTGCCTTCACTTCGGTGGCTACTGATACACCTCTTGATTTGATCCAGAGCAGGTGGGAGCAAAATGCGGTCGTCAAGGTGGATTGATCATCAAGCCGGCCAAAGGGCAGTCGGGTTCCATTGGAGTCATGCCAGGTAGCTCTGTCGATATTGCATTGAATTCTGATTAGTGGAAACGAAGTTGGAAATCTACAAACACTCCTAACGAAGTAACTTGGAGGAATAACGGTCGTGTATTCACAATGACGCCCATCGGGGTAGATGGGCGTCATTCCCTCATGAGATCAATTTTTCGCCCTCCTATCATTCTTCTCTCTCAGTGCATTTGCAGGCTTGGCACCCGCCTGCAAGACCCGTTTCTGAGACTGGCTGGTTGAAAGGCCGTCGGAACAAAGACTTTCACGGAGAAGCTGCTTGGGTTGAAGCTCCCTCTGTGTTGGGAGACATCAGTACTTGAACAAGCTGAGGATGTCCCTTGGGCCCTACCCACAAAGAGGGCACTGCTCGAGGAACCATCTAAAACAAGTCAAACCAACGTTTACTGAGCAAATGGACTGAAAACTCGTCCTCATTAAACCGTTGAAATTGAAAGCATCACTCCACCTCTCGTGCATGCCAACAAAAAACCTGCCTCAAGGGCAGGCCAGGTGATGGGGACATTAAATTTAACTGCTTGAGGCGCTAGATGCAGGGCAACTGCATCCATCCGTGGGAGTAGGACAGTTAAAACTTCATCTAAAGCTGCAAAGCAGCTTTAGATACACCATGCGTAAGGTTCAAGCTGTAACATTCGCAGCATGTTCCACAAAATGTGGTGCAAGCAAGGGCCGGGTGATGGGGATTACGTGGCTGTTTGACCACTCCCTAGGGGGTGGTCTTCTTGTTTGCACCGAGAGATTTATACCGAGCTGCCTGGTTGAGGCAAGTGCTTCTGTCCAAGGGAAGTCCAGCTGTCTGAGTGCCACCACAACCCTTGCTGTTACGAGGAGGGGCAGATGATCAAACGACGATGTCTTCAAGCCGCCATCCGTTCAAACAACGACGGGTCAAAACCGCTGCTTTGGTATTGAAGAAAAGAAATCGCCAGGCATGTCGAAACAACAACATGCGACACTATTCATGCATGCACTTAAAGGCATCAATAGGGGCAATCCAGTTGCAAGAGAGGAAACAACCAAGGTTTATTGGGTCATGAGCATTCTGCGATTCTGCTGCAGGGTGCTGGGCCGGCAAGCGTGTGATCCCGACCGATGAAGAAGAGATCTAAACACCGATGATCAACCGATTTGCATGTGTGGGTTTACTCGCTCTCAATCTGCTATATGCACCCACTCTTCATAGGAAGGCCTCACCAATAGCATTTTAATAGATAGCAAGCACACGCAAAATTAACTTGTTGAAATCAATTTAGACCTTCTTACGTTAGCGTTCTCGCCTCATTGACGATCCATCGATGCTTGACGTTCTTTGCTTGATGCATCTTATAAATGCATGCTGAAGCGTAGTCGTAAAATCCACTCCCTATACCAAAGGAGCCTCTAACTCGCTCGCTGATGCTGGCTTGATGCGCCTCCTGATTGCATGTCAGTCACCTCGAAGTCTACACAAGTCTAAGGAGATTTAATATAAGAAGAGGGCCAGATCATCTTTTAATCTCAGACCGCCTTTTGGTCGGCTGCGTAAAAATCTACAGAGAAAGGCCGACAATGCAGCCACATTGCAACTGCAAGAAACATCATTTGGAAATACCCTAGGCCTGAGCTCGGCGAGGACGCTTTTACCGCCTACAGAGAACTAATGTCAACCAAAATGTAAAATTGATACAGCAGGACACCCTCTGCTAGCACCCAAGAGAGGAAAGGATTATTTCAGCAGTTATAACCGCGAAGTGGGAAAAATATATGGTTACCATTCTTCTTGTTTTCCAAGCCAGTATTGCCATTTAGCGTTAAGTACCAATACCAGATTCCACCTAAACGATCCTTAAAAATCTTGTGGTGCGTGTCAATATCTTCCACCAAGTCATACTTCATCGAAACACCATCTTGCCAACGGATTGAAAATGTTTTCGGCCATCGTTGATAATTACGCCAACATGGCATCTGCAGTTCATCATTGTAAACACAACACGATTTCACCTCCTCTGCGGCTCTAGCTTCAACAGGGAAATAAGCCCGATTTAGACACAACGAAAACGTTGCTACAATTAAAAGAGCAGAGCTAAATGTAGAGAGAACATTGAGACGCATAGAACAAGTGGTGACGACACTTGAATCGCCTGACTATAACGTGGCCTTGTTTCCTTTCAGCACAGGACACATCTCAAAAGATTAAAAACGTCTATCTACTTGATTCTAGATCACCTTGATTGGCTGAGCCCTCATACCCAAGGGAACGAAACCATACGAACCATCATCGATTTCGTTCGCTCCAAGCAGATTACTTATTAAGTCATAACGAGCCGTTATCGATCTCTTCCATTATGCGCCAGGCGATCTTGAGGAAGGAAGCTCTCTCATCAAAGGCCACAGACCTCAACGAGCACGAAAATACTTTTTTTCACGACATCTGTCCTACAACAGCAAACACAACCATTCCTATTTTGCCTTGGCAGGCCACTGAAATTCAATGGTGATGCAGGACCGCCTCTAACAATGTCTTGCCTTCAGTTAATCACTGCAAATCACTCAAGAATCAAATCAAAACAATTGTCTCAAATGACCACAATCAGCATCATTGGCTTGCAGAGCATTCAAAAAACACATTCAATCAAAACATAAAAAACAACTAAACAGATAGCATATCCATGCTTTTTAGGAGGATAAACGATTTTTAAAAAGCTATTTCCCAGAAAAAAGGACAGCATCCCTTTACTCAGCACCTGCCTCCGTTCAAAGCAATAAAATTATTTTTTCTTGGCCGCTTTAGGATCAAGAAACTCCAGAAGTTCCTGCAACTTATCGTTTGTTGCTCTAACAGCTGAGACTTCCGGCATGGAGCCCTCATCCATCACGACTTGATGCATATCACGACACATGTTACGAAGTTCTTGCAAACGGGCTTTCACCTCATCTCTTTTCTCTGCCGCGGTAGCCATTTGTTCATTCAGTCATGATTTTATATTTTACATCGAAGCAAACCAACAAGTGCTGTGGCATCCGTGTGCGTGCCTCTGCACTCCAGATCATCGAAGACTCTTGCCTTTGCTTTGCTTTCCAAGTGCCTAGCCGAAAACCTGTGCAAGAAAACATCACTTAGCACTCTTGGGAAGAACAAACGAACCATCCACGCCGACGGCGATCTGCAATCACTGGGCGCGGATGCGTTGTAGATCGATCGGCGCAGCGTGTGGTGCAACAGCTAGAACGTCAATCAATGGCACCAGATGTAGTGGTTGATGCCCTTACCCTTCCCATACAGCAACAAAAAAGCTGGCTCAAAGGCCAGCCGGGTGATGGGGATATCCACAGCATACAGACAAATGCCTGTTATGCCAACGGATTTCAATAAACGGCCCAACCGCAAGCGCGCCACAAACTTCACAGGCCAGTGGAAAACAGGCCGCTACCTGGCCTTGCCCTGTGAAAAACGCGCAAGAGACGTTGGCTTGGCTCGGCATCAGGGCAACCAATCAGCCCCAGCAGACACAGACAGGTCATCCCATTCATCCAGGCCGAAACGCAGGTCACCTCCGGCTCAAAGCACAGTCCGACTGATGGGCAATTTTGCCGTCGTATCCGCTTCAATCACTACATGGGGCCAAATGACCTGCATCAAGCAAGCAAAAGTCGAAGATAAAAGGCATTCAGAAATGAGTCAAAGCACGGGGAATTAGCAGCCAAAGCCAATACATTTCACGATAAAACCTCTAACAACGCACATCATAAAGACAATGATACATCATCCACCATGAATGCAAAATGCCAAAATATTCACCACAAAAGATGACGTCAAAAACAATCCTGACACCTTGCTACAATACAAACCAGAGCAATTGAGCACAAAAAGAGGGGAAATCAAATTACAGGAGTCTGCATCAAATGGGTAAAACAAAGTTTCTCGTTGTGGAACTCAAACCCCTCTTCAAGCATTCCCCTCGAGAACAGAACGGCAGGCTGGCTGATAACGTCAGCAAAGGCTTGCAGTTCTATTGCACAAGTTTTACCAAAGCTTATGATAACAATCCTCGACTGAAAAAGCCAAATTTCTCTCTAAAACAAATAAAACACATAAGTACATTTACCCTTCCCTCAGCAGCCAAGCTACCTTATAAGGGCAGTGAGGGAAATGAGACGCCCTCCTCACACGGAAGAGATCAAACCCTGGGCTAAGACCAGGGTTTTTTATAGCTCGTGCACACCTAGCGGCTTGAGTTTTCTGCCTCAAAGCTTTCCGTGAACTCTTGAAATGCGCGTTTCAGTCGCTCAACAGGCGTTTCCTCCAGTGGGCACTCCTGAGCCGTCTGTTCCGTATAGGTTTGCATCAGAATTGGATCTGGCTCAAGCACTGAAGCCAATGCTGATTTGAAGAGCACCACATTGCGCTGCGGAGTCAGACCGGCCAAATAGGGTTCGAGTTTCCAATGAGCAACTGCCGCCGACTCACAAGAGTCTGTGTAGCAAACCTTGCAGGGACGGATCAATTGGTATGCAGGATCACCATCACGATCCGTTGTATTACGCAGTCTCGCCATCAACACATCTCCACTGTTGAGAAGCAGGAGATGAATGCTTCCTTCTGCCATGAGAGGGATGTAGTCACCACTAGGTTCAGACGTCTGTAATCGCTGCTCGATGGAACCGGATTGACGCACACCACTCACGACCGGTCCGGGCATGGTCATCGCTTCTACAGCCTTAATGTTAAGCAGTATTCAAATTCGCTTGGTCGCGACCAAGCCAACAAAAGGGGGCAAACCAAATCTCTGATCCCTCCCCCAAGACTTGAGTGATCTCTACAGGCGCACTGCAGGCCCCCGTGGCGCCGACACTCTGCTGATTGCCGCTGCCCCTGACTGCGTAGGCTTGTTTGCTGAGTTGTTAACCCAATGTCCATCACCCATCTGCGCATTGCCTCCCGACGCAGTCAGCTGGCCATGGTGCAGACCAACTGGGTGAAAGCAGAACTGGAAAAGGCCCACCCAGAGCTCAAGATCAGTGTGGAAGCGATGGCCACCCAAGGGGACAAAATCCTCGATGTGGCACTGGCCAAAATCGGGGACAAGGGCCTGTTTACTAAAGAGCTCGAAGCCCAAATGTTGGTCGATCGAGCCGATATTGCCGTTCACTCCCTCAAAGACTTACCCACGAATCTTCCAGAAGGGCTGATGCTCGGTTGCGTCAGCGAACGAGAAGACCCTGCCGATGCCCTCGTCGTCAATGCAAAGAACAGCGACCACACACTCGAGAGTCTTCCGGAAGGAGCTGTTGTGGGAACTAGCTCCCTACGTCGCCTTGCCCAGTTACGCCACCACTACCCGCATCTGATCTTCAAAGACGTGCGAGGCAATGTGATCACTCGCCTCGAGAAACTGGACTCGGGCGACTATGACTGCCTCATTCTTGCGGCTGCAGGGCTTGGACGACTGGGATTTGCCGATCGAATCCATCAGATCATTCCAGGAGATATTTCCCTGCATGCTGTTGGTCAGGGTGCACTCGGGATTGAGTGTGTCGAAGGCAAGCCCGAGGTTTTAAAGATCATCAAAGTGTTAGAGCACACCCCTACTGCCCAACGTTGTCTCGCCGAACGATCTTTCCTGCGCGAATTAGAGGGTGGTTGCCAAGTTCCCATTGGGGTGAACACCCACTTTGACGGAGATCAACTCGTGCTGACGGGCATGGTGGCAAGCCTTGATGGCAAGCGACTCATCCGCGATCAGGCAAGCGGTTCCAGCGCAGACCCGGAAACCATCGGGATCTCCCTCGCCAACACTCTGAAAGGACAGGGTGCAGGCGAGATCCTTCAGGAAATCTTCGATACCGTACGTCCAGAAGCCTGAGCCATTTCAGGCTGCCGAACGGCCTTCAGCACATCAAACGCTCTTGCCTCCTTTGATTTGGAGGTGATTAGGTCGATCGATATACGTCATAGTCCTCGCCCATACCAAACCTGAACAGGCTGAATGGAAGTTGATCGTCACCATTTCAACCCCACGTTCTGGGTTTGATCTTTCGCGAGCTGCTCAATGTCAACGTCGACTGCATCGCCATTGCTGCGATCAATGTGGAGGAAGCGGCTCGATTGTTTCGAAGTGAATCGAAGCAGGCAACTGATTGAACGTCTGGTGCTCAGCGACTTGATCGTCAATCCCATGACACCAAAGCTGGAGCAATCCCTTGAAGATGGGGCGAACTGCCTTGAGGTGCATGACCACTTCTTGTTTGAGCCAGAGATGTCGCGCATCAAGCCAGATTGCAAGCCCAAAGTGAGTTTTACCGGCTGTTGGGATGGGTGAAGAAGATCTCCAACCAGAGGGTTTCGGCGATCTCCTGAAGAAACACGGCCCACAGGCCTAGACCTTCACAAATGGCACCAGACGACACACTCGTTCAACAGCGGGTGAACTGGGCGAAGCCAATGCCGCCAAGATTGACTCGCCATCGACTCCTTCCGCAGTGCCGATCAGAATCTTGCTGATCGGC
>NZVB01000015.1 GCA_002701375.1 Cyanobium sp. NAT70
ATCTGAGTGACCAAGCCGGATCTACATATGCACCGACGAGGACCATTCCGGCGTCAACCATTCCCGTCTCAACGACCATGCCATACATGCCGCAGCATGGTGGTGATCGGCCCTACGAGACCTTTTGATCGTCTTGAAGCAGAGAGCAGAGCGAGTAGAGAGCAAGAATTTGCGCTGAAGGGGAGGTCCCTCTGGTCCTCCCACTCAGCAATGTTTGGTGCGACTTTTCACTGATTCGTATCAGTGACCACCGCACCGAACTCACGGTTGGGCCTTCGTGATCGTTAAAGTTTCGATATGTTTCAGCAAGACGGAATGGGCGATTACACCACTGCCATTTTTGTGTTAGTGGGCATCGCTGCCGTGTTAACGACTGCGGTTGTTTATGTGTTAGTTCAGCCCACTGACTTGCCAATGATCAACGAGGAGAAGTAATGCAATGCTGAATGCTTTGTTTCCGTTCATCTACATCACCACATTAATTGTCTTGCTCGTGCAAGCTTTTCGCATGATGCGATTGGGTGATGTGGATCAATCCAATCCTTCGACTGATATGCCTCGACGGGTTGATCGCACCGGCCTTCTAACAACTCACCCGGAATTGCTCGATCAAGATGGAGTCATAACAGATGAAGAGCTTTTGGTCGTACGTTTTCAAGATTTTGACCAGCCTGAAGCAACTTCTGCCTAATCTTTCTGGTCCTGTAAACCCTTCTCATTGAAGCCGTTAACGTCAATAATGTTGTCAAAAAATCAAAAGGATTTAATTTTCAGTTAAAATAACTTATCTGCAAATATAACCCAGACATTTTATGCTATTCGTAATGTTTTTGCGGTAATATATATCCGGTGAAGTTGTCGATTGTACCGATATGCAGTGCTTGTATATTCTTTGTTGAACTTGCTTGCGTGTGGCAGGAGTTTGACTAGCGCACGTGAAAAGTCATATTCATTTTAAGCATAGACATTTCTTCTGACGCAACACAATAAAAAGTTATGATTCCTATTGATTAAAGACAATTGTCTGGTGACTGCATATATTATTATATCTGCTGCGATTTAAGCTTTGCTCAGTTTTGCGAGTCTATCAATCAATTGATTGATTTGATTTTAAACGCTGTTGACATTCTGATCACTTAAAGTGATTTTTTCTTGCAATACCCTCCTCCAATGTTCATCCAACCTTCTGAGCATGCCTCTCCATTGGTTGGCACAACCTCGTAATACACTGGGGAGACGCAACGGCCCTTGAAGTTGTTGACATAACCCATTGGGCAGGTCGTCTTCAGTTTTGGCACATTTGTTTGGGCCTTCGCTGGTATCGCTGAAAAAGCAAGGATGATGAAAGCAATGGGTATTTGAACGAATGGCAGACGCATCAAAGTGAAGTGACTGTACTTATTTTGACGATTCTTGCCATGGTCTGCAAGCCCCTTTCGCTTGGGTTTGGTTTGGATGTTGAGCCATGAAACTTCTGGTATCAAAATGGAAGTTTTTTCGTTTGGCTGTCGTATCGTCAACGTATGTTGAAACACAAGCGACGGTGGTTTGGATGATCTGAATCATTAGGTTTAGTTTCAAATCAAACGAACAGTCAGCCAATGATGATCTCAGTTTGTACCGATGATCTGAATTGCTTTTAATGCCTGGCATTGCAGCTCTCTGCTTGATAGATTTTAAGGTTTGATATTTCACACATTGTTTGATGATTCCGTTGCATTTTTTAGCGGTGAATGTTGCAGCTTGAAAAGGAGCAGAGTCTTTAGTGAGTCGACATCATTTTGATCATAGCATAAGAATTGTTTGGCGATAATTGCTTAACAAGCCGTCTCGAACACAAGTTTATACGTACTGGGTACAGTGTTCTTGACAAAGGAGTGACTTGAAAAGGAAGATTTAATATTCAGTAAGCTTATTCGTTCGGCAGGATGTTTGGTGATTAAAAATCCGAGTCTTCATCAGTCACAAATCCAAATCTCGAGAAGACTCTTGTATTGCGGTGGCTAATTTTTCTAGAAGCTTGGTTATTCTGAATTTCGAATCCGTTTTGATCTAAACGACGCATGAGTGCTGCCGTGTCTTCAAATCGTTTGGCCATGGCTTCAAGCGTGGGGCAGTCTGCGGAGAGCGTTGATTCATCCCAGGTGAATGAAGCCATGGCGTTGTGAGCGGTTGTGAGGTGGTCCGTTATAGACCTCTCCAATATAAGGACTTTTTGGATGTTGTGATTGCTGTTGACTCCTTTGCACGCAATGCTTCAGTCAGTTTTGATCAAAGATCCCCTTCAGCTGACGTCCTAGATCATCTGAGTCAAGCCTGCTTGGCAACGGTTTGAATTCGAATCAATGATTCTTGTTTTGCGCAGTGTCTAAAGATACTAAGTTGTGATGTTGATGCAGCATGGTTTGCTAGGCCTAAATCTGTTTCACATGTTTCAGGAAAATAGATGCGCTTCATTCATGCCTTGCTTGGCGATTTTGCGGTGAAGCTAAATTTTAATAAAGTTGTGGGGAGTCTCTGCGGGGAGCGGAGCCTCCATAGCCACAAAACCTGATTGGTCTTGCCTCTGTTTAAAATTAAGAGTTGTCTTTTTGAGGAGCCTGGCTGCGTATCTTAAATGGCCAAACACTTACTCCTCCTTGAGCATCAATGGCAGCTATTGATCGGTCATTAGGGTGCCAGGCTATCCCGCTAACCCGTTCTCCTAAGAATGCACCTCCAAGTGGATTGCCATCACCATTTTGATCAACAAACCAAACAAGTACAGAACCATCCCGTGCACCTGAAGCCAAGAGCGGTCCACGATTTGCGAAGGTTAAACTGGAGATTTGCTCCGGATGAAGCGATAATTGTCCTGGTAGCGTTCCTTCAGGTCCGTTTCCTTGGAAATTCCAAACCGTAATTTGATCGCTCCCACCCGTCGCGAGAAATTGACCAGTCTGATCAAATGTTAACTGGCTTGGTTTGCCTGGATAACCAGTCATCTCGGCATCTTCTTCTGTGGAGCGACGCCAAAAATGAACAGAATTATCTTGACTTCCGCAAGCTACAATATTTCCATCGGGACTGAGTGTCATGGAGACAAGTGAACCTTGCCATTCCAGCTTTTGGTTGATGATGTCACTCCCGATATCAAAAAATGTCACCCGTCCATAGCAGGCTGTTGCTAATTCATTTGGCTTGGACCAGTCGATTGCGCTGACAGTACTTGGATGTTCAGGTGAACGCCAATGCTCGTCACCATTTGCATCAAAGACATAGACATAGCGTGAACACGCGATGGCTAAAAAACGACCATCATGTGACCATTTGATGTGCTCAGCCCATCCTTTTCCAGGTTTTAATTTCTGGCTAGTTTTCCCTTTAATACTATCCCAAATCAAAACATATCCATCTTGTCCTGCCGTGGCGAAAGTGCTTCCTCGAGGATGAATAGCCATCGCAAGCAATCCGCCTGCATGCACCTCGCTTTGCTGCCAGCGGAGAGTTCCATCGATGTTGTCGAAGGCATACAATCCACCGGCAACATCGCCAACCACAAGGGTCTCTCCTTCCAGGGCCCATCCACAGACAATGGCATAGTCATCCACCTGAGCTGACCAGCCCTCGTGCAGCATTCCCTGTGGCCGAAATACTTTTAGATCAGACATTGATCAAATCCTCGGCGCATCTCTTCTTCATCAAGATTTCGGCCAATGAAAACAAGTTGGTTGCGTCGAGGTTCGTTTCCCCATTCTTGATCAGGCTGCGCCGTAAAGAGCATATGAACTCCTTGAAAGACTATTCGGCGTGATTCGCCTTCATAGCTAATGAAGCCTTTCGTTCGAAATATATCCACGCCTTTCTCTGCGAGCAGTTGGCCCATCCAAGCATTCATCTTTTCTGGATCGACATTACCTGATCTTTCGATTGCGAACGTGCCCACTTCGTCGTCATGCTCATGCTCTGCCACCCAAACTCTCTCTGTATCAATTGAAACTGCGGATGTTTCATTTTGATTTTCTGGTGCGTCTTCTGTGGGGCGTTCTAATCTTCTAACTTTGATGTCAAATTCCTCAGCCGTGTGCTGAGTAAACATACCGATAGTTCCTTTTTTTGTCGCTTCAACAATAAATGACTTTCGGCCACTTGATTGCAATTGAAGAGTCACGTGTTTTTCAATGGGAATAATGCTATTTGGAGCCAATGATAAGGCGGGTTCTGCGTAGAGGCGAACACTCGTTTCCGCCCCTTCTTTTAAGGATGATTCGTCAGTTCCCTGATCCGATATAACGACGATTGACATGGTGGGATCGGGTCCCTCGTCGAGACTGACTTCGTAACGACCAGGATCAACTTTAAACACCCCTGTCCATTCAAATGGATACTCTGGCTCTAAAAAAGTAGGCCGACGCTTTAATACCTCGTCCAGATCAAATGCATTGAGATTAAGCACAGTATCGACAGAAACATCAGCTTGCTTGCTGCGGATGACACGCGCCATACGGTTCATATCTCTTAGACGCATCTCAAGAGTATTGAGTGACTCAGTAGAGACGAGATCAGTTTTGTTTAAAACAAGCACATCTGCGAAGGCGACTTGCTCCGAACTTTCATCACTACGGCCGATTTGTTGATCAATATGAGCGGCATCTACAAGCGTGACGATCCCATCCAGTGAGAATTCATCACGGATTTCATCATCCATGAAGAATGTTTGGGCAACCGGTCCGGGATCAGCAAGACCAGTGGTTTCCACCAGCACATAATCAAATTTGTCGCGACGTTTCATCAGGTTGCCAAGAACACGAATCAGATCACCGCGAACAGTGCAACAGATGCATCCGTTGGACATTTCAAACACTTCTTCGTCGGCATTGATCACCAGGCCCTGGTCAATGCCAACTTCACCATATTCGTTTTCAATTACTGCAATTCTCTTGCCATGTTCTTCGCTTAATATTCGATTGAGTAAAGTCGTTTTCCCAGAGCCAAGAAAGCCTGTAAGAATTGTCACAGGTACCTTTTGCTGAATGCTCATTATCGATCATCTAAAATAAAAACATAATTGAAGGTGCGACTTGACGTGAGAATGATTATCATTTCTATGGATTTTCGGCTTTTGGCTGAAGCGTCTTGACCTTTCTCGGTTGTCCACAATTGTTTCGTCAATCAGTCCTTGCTCAGATCGTGCGTCTAGGCACTTTCGCTCTGGCGTTTGGTTTGATCGCCTGTACTGCTTCCAGCCCGGAGGTCGAACCCACAGTAGGGACCTCATCAGACACATCAGCAGCAACCCCTGCAGAAACCCCTACAGAAACCAAGCGAATTGATGTTGTCACCACTTTCTTGCCGATTACTCTGTTCACCGAGGCGGTTGCTGGGGAGTGCGCCAGTGTGACTGCGTTGATCCCTGCCAACCTGGGTCCTCATGATTTTCAGGCCACTCCTAACGCAGTCACTGCCTTAGCGAATGCATCGGTGTTGGTCAAAAACGGATTGGAGATGGAGGAATTTCTCGACAAGTTAGTGGTCTCTGCAGCCAATCCGGACCTAACGGTGATTGATTCCAGCCGTGGAGTCGCAACAATCGACTCATCCTCTGACGACCATCACGGGCACCATGACCATGGACATGGTCATGGTGAGGTCAACCCACATATTTGGCTTGATCCACTCCGTGCTGTGCAGCAGGTTGAGACGATTCGTGATGGCCTCGTGAAGGCAGATCCCAGCTGCGCTGAGGGGTACACACGCAATGCTGAGATTTATACTGATCAATTGAAGGAATTAAACACGGAAATTTCCAAAAAACTCAAGCCTTATCAGGGAAAAACCTTCATCGCTTTCCATGATTTTGCTCCTTATTTTGCTCAGCGCTACGGCCTGAAGGCTGATTTTTTGGTCGATCTTCCTGAAATGAATCCGAGTCCTGCTGATCTACAGCGCGTCGCTTCAGAGGTTAGAGCGACCCAACTCAAGGCTTTGTTGAGTGAGCCGCAGGAGGGTAATCGTTCTTTTAACGCACTTGCCAAGGATCTTGGTGTCAAGGTTGTTGAGTTCAACCCCCTTGAAACAGGATCAGCAGAGTCTGCGCGCAATCCAGAGACGTATCTTTCTGTGATGCGGAGCAACGTTCTCAATTTGCTCCAGGCCATCAGGGATTGAGTGTTGATGGAGAACCCTGTTCTGACGGTCAGCAACCTTTGTGTGGAGCGGGCAGGTCGCCTTGCTGTTGATGCGGTGACGTTTGCACTTCAGGCTGAGAGCGAAACAGCGCTGGTCGGTCCGAATGGTGCTGGCAAAAGCACGCTTGTTGCTGCGTTATTGGGGTTGCTGCCCCGTCGGTCTGGAGGCGTTGAGATCCTCGGGCAGCCATTGGCAGCCAACGGCTACCTGCCAAACGAGATCAGAACTCAAATTGCCTACGTGCCACAGAGTCTCGCTCTGCAGGGACACTTCCCTCTCACAGTGGCTGAGTTTGTTGGCTTTGGTTTTGATTCTTCAGGGCCTCGCTGGCCCTGGCGTCAGCATCGCTCCCGATGTGCTGCAGTGCAGCGGGCGTTGGAGCGAACTGCTTGTGACGATTTGGCGTCTCGGCTGCTGAGTGAGCTCAGTGGTGGTCAGCTTAAGCGGGTGATGCTTGCCTTCTGTGTTGTGCGTCCACGGAAATTACTGGTGCTTGACGAAGCGCAGGCAGGGCTGGACGTCCCCTCGAATGAACGCTTTCAACAACTTCTTTTAGATCTTCGCCGGCAGGAGGGCTGGACTGTGCTGCATGTCTCTCATGATCTAGACATGGTGCGCCGCAGCAGTGATCAGGTGCTCGGGTTGAATCGACGTCTGTGTTGCAGCGGCACCCCCGATCACACGTTGACCCCAGAGCGACTCAACGATCTTTACGGACCCAATGTTGTGCCCTACCGGCATCAGTGCCGTGGTTGAGCCCCGTTCGATCGCGTTGGTTCTGGCCGAACCCTTCATGCAACGGGCTTTGTTGGGCGGCCTTCTCACCGGTGCTCTGGGCGGATTGCTCGGCAGTGTTGCCGTGCTGAGGCAATTGTCTTTTTTCAGTGATGCGCTTGGTCACTCCGCTTTGCTGGGAATCACCCTTGGAATCCTGATTGGCGTTAATCCCACGCTGGTGTTGATCCCTTTTGCGGTGGTGTTTGCTCTGTTGGTGAATCAACTGGTGGAACGCAGTTCGCTGCCCACCGATGCATTGCTCAACATCGTTTATTCCAGTTCTTTGGCTGCAGCCATTCTTGCGCTGAGTTTGGTGGAGAGTTATCGAGGAGGGATCCGTCAACTGCTCTTCGGCGACATCCTTGGCATCAGTCCCTTGGATCTGATCGTGATTGCCGTTCTGTTGATCGCTGCTCTGATTTATCTGGGACTGAGTCTGCGGGCCCAGGTGCTGCTTACGCTGAACGCTGATCTGGCTGGGGCTGTCGGTGTGTCCACCAGTTGGCACCGGTTGGCGTTCATTGTCTTGCTTGCTGTGGTGGTTGCCGTCTCAATCAAGGCGGTGGGGGTGTTGTTGATCAGCGCGTTTGTCGTGATTCCTGCCTGTGCAGGACGTTTACTTTGCCGACGTTTTCCTTTTTATGTGCTCACCTCAGCACTACTCGGGGGTGGTTGTGCGCTTCTGGGATTACTTGGTTCAGGCCTGACCAATCTGCCGTCTGGGCCATCCGTCGTGATGGTGCAGTTTGTTGGCTTTTTGACGGCGCTTGCTTTGAGTAGCGGACCATTCAGGCGGATAAGAGTTGTTCAGATAGATCAGCCCCAAATTCCTGGTGCAGGCCCAAACGACCGTTAATCCTTGAGACCTTGTCGGCATGCTCAGCAAGGAGTTCCATCTCATGGCTTGAGCGTGGAGGGGCTTCCATCGCCAGCACGACATGCCAAGGGCAGTGCAACTGTTTGGCTTGTTCCAACCACCAGTTCCGATCGCCAGCGGGATCCAGCCCTCCACTGACGAACGACACGCTGGCGAAGCGAGATCCTCTTTGACGGCTAAGTCGTTGCTGTTCACGCACGCGTGTTGGCGTCAATAGGTTGCGATCAACCCAAACATGTCGACGCAGCATCAGTTTCAAAATGGCTCGGCTGGTGTTGAGGCGATACAGCACAGGGCCTATGAGTGGTGTGCTTACAAGTTGTCTCACCCAGCCGAAATGTTTGGGATGCCAGCGGGTCATCGTGGGCAGGGGGCCACGCCATGTGGGTGCCACCAGAACAAGCTGCTTCCATTGTTTGGAGCAGTCAGAGGCGAGACCCAGCGCAATCGATGCGCTGTGACCAGCTGCTACAAGGGTGATCGGCTCTTGTCTGTCGTGTTTCAGATGGTTCAAGACAGCTTGCAGGGCCTGTCGCAGGAGTGTTGCGTCGTATCTGATCGGAGGGCGATCACTGTCTCCAAACCCAGGCCAGTCAAAGCTCACGAGCTGACATTGCTCACCGATTGACTCGGCAAATGCTTTCCATTCACTTCTGCTCGACACCGTGCTGAGAGCCGGAAGCAGTAACCACATTGGCGCGCTAGCTGGACCACGCCGTTCGATCACGATTTGAATCTCTCGTCCTGCTGAAACGAGCTTCAGTCCATCGACCGTTCCACCCAGTCGTGCTTTCACTACTGCTAGGTTCAAATAATGTTGTCTCTATGATGACTGATCAAGGCAGCCTTTAAGTCTCTGCTTAATCATTTTTTGGATCTCAGTATAGTCAACTATCATGGCTCTGGTGCAATGTTATTTAGAATGTACGTTCATCGTTTGATTTGCCTAGGTCTTGATGCGATATGTTTGAGCGGTTAAGCAGAGTCTGTTTGATCTGTTTTTCCTTCATTGCTTGTCGACGCTCTTGTGCCGCAATGGTATCGGGGAGTGGGCGTCAATATATGACATCATCTTTCGCTCTTTGAGGCCTTTGATTGACACTTTCTCTGTCGATGCACTTGAATGTAATCTTATTTTAAGGGTTGCTGTTGCGCGTTTAGTTTTTGCAAGTGCTTTTAGGCTTCAATAGCGATTGTCTCTTTTGTCTTCTGTCATGTCTGACGCTTTGCCCTGTGAAAAGTTGTCCCGGCAATGGTTTTTTCTTGTTTTTATTCTCTTTTTGACGCTGTTTTAACTAGATCTTAATCTTCTTTAATTGCCGCTTAACGACTGTCAGTGGTTCATCCAACACAATGTTGGCTGACCAGTATTTCTCTTCCCTGGTTGTTGTGATGCGCTTCGCTCAAAAGGCTTTTCTTCTGACCACCGCGTTTGCTCTTGGGACTGGACTGTCTGCCTCAGCAGCCCCCAAGTTGAATGGCGCCGGTGCATCGTTTCCTGCAAAAATTTATCAGCGCTGGTTCGCTGAATTAGCAAGGGCTGGAGGTCCCAAGGTCAATTATCAGTCTGTTGGTTCAGGTTCTGGACGTAAGGCTTTTATTGATCAGACCGTCAACTTCGGAGCATCGGATGATCCGATGAAGAAGAAGGACATGGCAAAGGTTAAGCGCGGTGTTGTCCAGATTCCGATGGTGGGAGGCACAATCGCCTTTGGCTATAACAAGCCTGGTTGTAACTTGAAGCTCACTCAAAAGCAGGCTGTTCGGGTTGCTATCGGCAAGATTACCAACTGGAAACAGCTTGGTTGTGCTTCAGGAAACATCACATGGGTGCACCGTTCTGATGGTTCCGGAACAACGAAGGCATTCACGAATTCAATGCAGGCGTTCTCTTCGGAATGGACTTTGGGAACTGGCAAGTCTGTTAAATGGCCTGGCAAGAACGCTGTAGGTGCCAAGGGTAATGAAGGGGTTGCAGGTGTTATTCAAAATAGAAATGGTGCCATAGGCTATGTAAATCAGTCTTATATCAGGGGCAAAGTTGTGGCTGCTGCACTTCAGAATAAGTCTGGTGAGTTCTTGAAGCCTTCCGTGGCTGCAGGTGCCCGTGCCCTCAACGGCATCACTCTTGACAAGGACCTGGCTGGCAAGAACCCCAATCCCTCAGCTAAAGGAGCCTATCCAATTGCAACCTTAACCTGGGTCCTGGCTTATAAAAATGGCAACGGTGCTAATGCCAAGGTTGTTCAGGATGCATTCAACTATATGCTCAGTAATAAGGCTCAGAATATTGCCCCAAAGCTTGGCTTTGTTCCCCTAAAGGGCGATATTCTGGCCAAATCCAAAGCCGCTGTGAAAAAGATCGGCAAGTAATTCGGATCCGAATCTGAACTACTGCATGGGCCCTTAAGTGGGCCCTTTTTTATATGAATCCAGCTCTCAATTGATGAGACAGCCTTTATGAAGATCGGAGTGAATGGTTTCGGACGCATCGGCCGGCTAGTGTTCCGCGCGCTCTGGGGCAGGCCTGGCATCGAGATGGTGCACGTCAACGATCCTGCCGGGGATGCCGCAACTGGAGCGCATCTGCTGGAGTTCGATTCCGTGCATGGCCGTTGGGACCGGGGGATCACCAGCAGCGCAGATGGGTTCAGCGTGGAGGGATCCGCGCTCACCTGGTCCAGCGAAAACGATCCCAGCGCCGTGCCCTGGATCGATCGGGGGGTGGAGATGGTGATCGAGGCCAGCGGCAGGATCAAAACACCAGAGACCCTTAATCCCTATTTCGATCAGGTGGGCCTGAAACGTGTGTTGGTGGCCTGTCCGGTGAAGGGTGTGGTTGCTGGTGAGGAAGCACTCAACATCGTCTACGGCATCAACCACCACCTCTATGAACCGGCCCGGCACAAATTGGTGACGGCTGCCTCCTGCACCACCAACTGCCTGGCGCCGGTGGTGAAGGTGGTGCATGAGACCTTCGGCATCGAGCACGGACTGATCACCACCATTCACGACATCACCAACACCCAGGTGCCGATCGATTCCTTCAAAAGCGATTGGCGTCGGGCGCGCTCCGGACTCACCTCATTGATCCCCACCACCACTGGCTCGGCCAAGGCGATCGCCATGATCTTCCCCGAGCTGAAGGGCAAGCTCAACGGCCATGCCGTTCGCGTTCCCCTGCTGAATGGATCGCTGACTGATGCGGTGTTCGAACTCAAGCAAGCCGTGACAGCCGAGCAGGTAAACGCCGCTTTTCGGGCAGCAGCCGAAGGTCCGCTGCAGGGAATCCTGGGTTACGAGGAACGCCCGTTGGTGTCCTGCGACTACACCAATGACAACCGCAGCTCGATCGTCGATGCCCTGTCGACGATGGTTGTGGATGGCACCCAGCTGAAGGTGTTGGCCTGGTATGACAACGAATGGGGCTACAGCTGCCGCATGGCCGATCTTGCTTGCCATGTGGTGAGCCTTGAGCCATGAAACTTTCGGCGTTGCAGCACTACGGCATCGTCACCGCCAACTATTGGGCCTTCACGCTCACCGATGGAGCCCTGCGAATGCTGGTGGTGTTCCACTTTCACGAGCTGGGATACACGACTCTCGAAATCGCTTTTCTATTTATCTTTTATGAATTCTTCGGAGTTCTGACCAATCTTTACGGCGGTTGGATCGGTGCGCGTTACGGCCTGCGGCTAACCCTCTGGGTGGGCACGCTGCTGCAAATCCTGGCGTTGTTGATGCTGATCCCAGTGGCGGGGAGTTGGCCGAAGCTTCTCAGTGTGATCTATGTGATGGCGGCTCAGGCGATCAGCGGCATCGCCAAAGATCTCAACAAGATGAGCGCCAAAAGTGCCATCAAGACGGTCGTGCCTGAAACCCCAGATGACGCGCAGCAAGGGCAAAAGCAACTCTTCCAGTGGGTGGCTGTTCTCACTGGCTCCAAGAATGCTCTGAAGGGAGTTGGATTTTTTCTTGGTGGTGTGTTGCTCGCCACCCTTGGTTTCAATGCTGCGGTGGCTTGGATGGCTGCCGGACTGGCCTTGGCGTTTCTTGTAACGCTCGTTCTGCCGGCTGAGATCGGCAAGATGAAAAGGAAACCAGGCTTTTCAGCACTGTTCTCGAAATCGCCAGGCATCAATCGGTTGTCCCTGGCGCGCTTCTTTCTGTTTGGGGCGCGAGATGTGTGGTTTGTGGTGGCTTTGCCTGTGTTTCTGGAAGCCTCGCTGGGTTGGAGCTTTTGGGAGATCGGTGGTTTTCTCGGCCTCTGGGTAATCGGCTACGGGATTGTGCAGGGATCGGCTCCAGCACTGCGTCGGCTCTGGGGGAAAACAAGCACACCCGGGGTGAGCGCAGTGCAGTTCTGGAGTGCTCTACTTACGGCTATTCCAGCGTTGATCGCTGTGGCGCTCTGGCGTGAGGTTGATGTTTCCATCGCAATCACGGCTGGTCTTGCAGCCTTTGGCGTGGTGTTCGCGTTCAACTCCTCGATTCATTCGTACATGGTGCTGGCATACACCGATCAGGAGAGCGTCAGTTTGAACGTTGGCTTTTATTACATGGCGAATGCCGCGGGCCGTTTGGTGGGGACCTTGCTCTCGGGAGCGGTGTTCATGTTGGGTGGAACGAACGCCAGTGGCATGCAGGCCTGTCTTTGGAGTTCCTGTCTATTGTTGGTGTTGTCCTGGTTGAGCAGCTTGCGATTGCCTCCGATCA
>NZVB01000016.1 GCA_002701375.1 Cyanobium sp. NAT70
ACCGGCAGGCCGTACTGAAGCAGGAAAAAGCACGCCAAATCCCACCGCTGTCGCAACGACAGCTCGCCAGAACTGAGTGATGGCCAGTAATCAAAGAACCGCTGTAATCCTCCCTCCGCCCAGCGTTGGCGCTGCCGCCACAAGGCAGCCAAACCGGGAACCGCTTCCTCCTGAACTGGCGGATCCCAGAGGATGCCCACCAAAGCACCATGGGTGAGCAATCGAAAACTGAGATCGAGATCGTCGGTGACCGTGTCTTCATTAAAACCACCGGCTGCTTCTAAAACCGAGCGTTGAATCAATTGGCCATTACCCCGTAGTTCCGCCACCCCGCCAGCACGCAAACGTCCTTTCTGGATCACAGCATCCAAGGCCATCTCCATCGCCTGAGACCGGGTCAACCAATTGCGATCGGCATCGATCACCGCCTTGCGCAGCTGAACAGCAGACCAGCCACCATCCAACGCATAGGGAACCAATCGCTCCAGCAAGTCGTCCTGCAACTGGGCATCGGCATCCAGCACGAGCAACCAGTCACCCTTCAAGTCTTTCAGAGCTGTATTCAATGCCCCGGACTTGCCGCCGCCAGCATCACGCTGACGATGGATCACATTGAGCTGAGGGTATTGATCGGCCAAGACATCCAAAATCTCAGGGGTGCGGTCTTGGCTTCCGTCATCGATGACCCAAGTGGACAGCAAGCCCTTGGGATATCGCAACGACGTGAGCCGTTCGACCAACCTGGTCACCACGCTTTCTTCATCACGAGCCGCCACCACCACATCCAGGCTGGGCAGAGCACTTGGATCGAACGAGGACGACTGTTCAGCCGGATTGCTCTTCTGGGCACGCAAAACCGTGCGCAATCCATAACCGCCCAGCATCACGGCCAAGCTGATCGCAGGAAGCAACGAACGAGCTGGATCCAACCAATGCGGTGCTGCCCCTGCACAACCACAGGCAAACAGAAAGGCTGCCGATTTCACCCTGCGGTGATCACCAGTGGCAGGGATCGACGTCATGCACCGTGTCAGGTGGCCAGAACTCTAAGGGGACTGCTGCTTTACAGGGAGCGGACCGTAAACAGTGCCTGGGTAATAGTGCTCCAAAATTTTCTCAGTCGACCAACCACGCCAGGCCAGATCGATCGCTCCGGCTTGAGACAAGCCAGCTCCGTGGCCAAACCCACCTCCGACCACCAACCAGCTGTCGCTGGCCTGAGGCGTGATCACAAACAATGTGCTGGGCAGTCGTCGCAACGTTCGGCGAATGCGGTCCAATTTGAGGACCACAGGCGCGGCATCACCAGCACCTGAGATCTGCAGGGCCAGCACTCGCCCACTCGCCCCACGCTCCAAAACCGAAATGCTTAGAGGCGATTTCAGCCCTGCCGCTTGATGTCCTAAGGCCCGAATCACTTCAGTCGCCGTGAGGGTGCGTCGCCAACGGAACAGAGGGTGGCGGACGCCATAGGCGCCGGCTTGATCCGACAGCAGAGCTTCCACCGCCCCACTCTGTTGAAGCGGCAGACGATGCCTCACTTGCCAAGCCTGATCACCATCAGCTTCAGCCTTGAGATAGGGGGCCGCGTCCATCGCCCAAGCCTCGGGACCAGCAGCCATCACGCCGCCATTGGTGGCGTGATACACCGCACTAATCGGCGTTCCCTGCCAACTCAACAAACGACCTTTGGTCGCAGCAATCGCCTGGCGGACTGCAGGTCCCGCCTGACGCGGATCGCTGTAGACCTGGCACTGGGTGTCGCTGCAGAGGTGATAGCCATCAATGCGAAAGCGATGGCTGTTCGCCAGGGCCCAAGTGCGCGCCAGCACGGTCTGGGCCTGGAGCGCTGCAGCCGGAGAACCAGCACCGATTTCATGAGGGACAACCCCTTCTAAATACTGCTCCAGCGGGACCTGCTCCACCAACGTCCATCCGCCATAGGCATCCGCTTGCAACCGGAACGGGCCGCGATAAACACCCCCCTTCCAACGCAACCCCTGCGGGGCCTGAATCTGCACCGGTCCTTTCAGGGTGTAACCACCATCCAGGCCCTGAAACACCGGTTCCACTGTGGCCGTCAGCTCCCCACTCCAATCGCGCACGCTGATCCCTTCAGGAGCTGCTGATCCCTTGGGAACCCAAACCTCCCACTCATTCGGATGGGCCACTTGCGCCTTCACCCCTTGATCTCGCCAGCGCTTCGCCACCCTCTCTGCTGACTCAAAACTGGCGTAAGGACCAGCGATACGCCGAGCCAAAAAGATCGGTGTCTCAAGCGGCACCTCGCGCCACGTGATCACAACAGACGGGCCACTCCACTGGCGGCCAGTGCTGTCGATCAGCGTCAGAGCCTCGCCAGCACTGTTCAAGCGCAGGGGCGCCGCCGTGGCACGGCCTCCGAGATGATCCGCGAGTGCGACCCAAAGCAAAGGCTGCTGACCAAGAGCAGCAGGGGGCTCGGGCACCAATCGATGCGTGGCAACGACAGTGACAGGAGCAGCAACAGGCGCCGGGGCGTTAACGCTGGCAGGGGCGTTAACGGTGGCCGGGGCGTTAACGGTGGCCTGGGATGAGGATGGCGAGACGACAGGGTCGGACGCAATGTCTCGGGCCTTACATCCCGATGTCATCCAAAACAGAAGCGCAAGCGAGAGCAAGCGGATCGTCATCAAGTTGGGCAGGCTACGTCGTATTGTTGTTGTTTGTGCCCAGACCAGCAGCCATGCCCAAGCTGAAGACCCGCAAAGCTGCCGCCAAGCGGTTCAAGGCGACCGGCACCGGTAAGTTCATGCGTCGACGCGCATTCCGGAACCACCTGCTGGACCACAAAACCACGAAACAAAAGCGTCATCTCGCCACCAAAGCCGTGGTGCACGAGACCGACGAGGAGCGCGTCACCTTGATGATGCCTTACGCCTGAAAGGCTCCTTCTGTTTCGACCTGACTCCTTCCTTCCACCGTTATGGCCCGCGTTAAGAGAGGCAATGTTGCCCGCAAGCGTCGCAATAAAATTCTTCGCCTAGCTCGCGGCTTCCGCGGCAGTAATGGAACCCTGTTCCGCACCGCCAACCAGCGGGTCATGAAGGCATTGTGCAATGCCTACCGCGATCGCAGGCGCCGCAAGAGAGATTTTCGCCGTCTTTGGATTGCTCGCATCAATGCGGCAGCTCGCATCAATGGCGTCAGTTACAGCCGCTTGATGGGTGGCCTCAAGAAGGCGGATGTTCGGCTAAATCGCAAGATGCTGGCTCAACTCGCTGTTGTCGACCCCGGCAGCTTCAGCAGTGTGGTTACAGCCTCCAAGACCTAAGTCTGTCCTGTGAACCTATTGCCCCAGACCTACCTCCTGGGCCTGGTTGGCCTGCTCTCCATCGTTGCGGTGGTGGTGGGTCGACAACTCTGGATGGTCCGCCGAGATGAAATCAAACTGATCGAACTGGAACAGGCCGGAGCGAAACAATCTCGCCAAGCCGCTGATCTCTACGAATTGGGGTCTGTTCAACTGCGCAAGCGGTTGTATCCCCAAGCAGCGGCCACCCTGAAGCAAGCCGTCAAACATCTCAGCGAAGAACCTGATGAAGCACGGGCTCTGATCGAAAATGCCCTTGGTTTTTCATTGGCTGCTCAAAAAGATTTTGAATCGGCCGTTAGCCACTACCGCAAGGCACTCAAAGCGAAAGCTGACTATCCAGTTGCTTTAAACAACCTTGCTTTTGCACAGGAAAAACTTTTAGAAATCGATGATGCAATGGAGCTCTACCAGCGCACGCTTGAACTCGAACCGAATAACAACACCGCCAAAAAAAGACTGAAGCGTCTCGAAAAACGAGCGATTCGTTCCGCCGACTGAACCACTCCAATCACCAAAGCGGTGTGACTGGAACTGAAGCGGCATCGCACTCAGAAGACAGGGCTAAACGCCCACCGATTAAAGAACCGGGATTATTGAGATTGACCAAACGCGCTGGCTCCCAGCCGGTTGGACTGAACCCTTGCAGACCAAGAAAAACACCACCGGGCTCAATCCCAGCAATCAAGGTGTCGGCCAAAGGGATCAAATTGAGCTGAAATGATTTGGCATGCAAATTGCCTTGCACTGGCGTCGTGACGGAGCCCAGATCCATGCTGCCGCGAAGATCAACCATCTGACCGATGGACTTAAGCGCCGAAAGGGTCAGCGTGACATCAACGGTTGGATTCCCATCAAAAGGCTTGAACGTTCCACACCAGCGGCGTGGAAGGGTGGCCGCCAAATCAGCAGCTCGTGCCACCGGATCGAAACTCTCAACAGAACTCTCCTCAACCTCTATGGGAACCGCCAGCTCAATCGGATCGAGAGGAAGCTGGGGATTCGCCTGAAAAGGCACCTGACTGCCAATCGGAAGATCCATGGCAAGCAGGAAAGGCATGGAACGCAGTGGATGATGGATTGCACGGTAGGGCCTTTTGCTCATCCGTATCGGCAGTGCCATGCCGTTCCGTCAACCTCACCACGCGACATGGTTTCGACCTCCATCGCCAACGCCCCCCTCACCATTGCCGGCCGCTCTTTCCAAAGCCGCTTATTCACCGGCACTGGCAAATATCCAACGCTGCAGCAGATGCAAGCGAGTATTGAGCGCTCCGGCTGCGAGATGGTGACGGTGGCTGTACGCAGGGTGCAAAGCGCAGCAGCAGGCCATGCCGGCCTCATGGAAGCGATCGACTGGAAGCGCATTTGGATGCTCCCCAATACCGCCGGCTGCACCGATGCGGATGAAGCGGTTCGGGTCGCCCGACTGGGCCGAGAGCTCGCCAAATTGGCTGGCCAGGAGGACAACAACTTCGTCAAATTGGAGGTGATTCCCGATAGCCGCCACCTCCTGCCGGATCCGATCGGAACATTGGAAGCCGCAGAACGACTTGTACAAGAAGGCTTTGCAGTTCTTCCATATATCAATGCCGACCCACTCTTGGCTCAACGGCTGGAGGACGTGGGCTGCGCCACTGTGATGCCGCTTGGCTCACCAATCGGCTCGGGGCAGGGCCTCAACAATGCCGCCAATATTGGGCTAATCATCGAAAATGCCGGTGTGCCGGTCGTGGTCGATGCAGGCATTGGTGTGCCCAGCGAAGCGGCTCAGGCCCTTGAAATGGGGGCAGACGCTGTTTTAGTCAACAGCGCGATTGCGCTCGCTGGTGATCCCTCCGCCATGGCGGAGGCGATGGGACAAGCGGTTCAGGCCGGACGCATCGCCTATCTCGCCGGACGCCTGCCCAAGCGCAACCAAGCATCTGCCAGCTCCCCGAGCGAGGGCCTTGTGTCAAGTTAAGAAACGTAAAGTCCCATGAAGCTGGCGATATAAACCAAGCAAATAAGCATTTGAACTCAATAATGTCCGTCCACTCGCAATTCGGCCATGCAGGTCACAACGGAAGACGGCGGCAGGCTGAATGCGTTCGCGAAGGAGCCTCGGATGGAGGTGATGGATGCCGAAACCAGCCGTAGCCGCGGTCGTAGCTCTCTGATGATGTTGCTCGCTGGTGGTGTTCTCGTCGGCGGCCTGGTGTGGGTAACCGTCGTGATCAGCTGAAAATCCCTGTAGTAGCTTGCGTCAACTGAGCGTTTCGCTCGTAACTGCAGGAGCTTTGGGTGAAAGTTCTCGTTCTTGGCGGTGACGGCTTTTGCGGCTGGCCCTGTGCGGTGAACCTGGCTGATCAGGGCCATGACGTGCTGATCGTGGACAATCTCAGTCGTCGCAAGATCGACATTGATCTTGAGGTTGAGTCCCTCACCCCAATCACCAACATTGGTGAACGACTGAAAGCTTGGGAACAGATCGGTGGCAAACCAATGCGCTTTGTCCACATGGACATTGCCCATGAATATCAGCGACTGCTCGACCTACTGATCGCAGAGAAGCCCAACGCTGTTGTGCATTTCGCCGAACAGAGAGCTGCTCCTTATTCAATGAAGAGCAGCGCAACCAAGCGCTACACCGTTGATAACAATGTCAATGGCACGCACAACCTGCTCGCCGCCATTGTCGAGAGTGGTCTCGACATTCATGTGGTCCACCTTGGAACCATGGGTGTGTACGGCTATGGCTCCCATCGCGGCGCCACCATTCCCGAGGGCTATCTCAAAGTCGAGGTGCCTCAGCCAGATGGCAGCCGTTTCGAAGAAGAGATCCTCCACCCCGCCAGCCCTGGCAGCGTCTACCACATGACAAAGACGCTGGATCAGCTTCTTTTCCTCTACTACAACAAAAACGACAACGTTCGGATCACAGATTTACACCAGGGCATCGTCTGGGGAACCAACACCGAGGCGACCGATCGCGACCCTCGCCTCACCAATCGCTTCGATTACGACGGTGACTACGGAACAGTTCTAAACCGTTTCCTCATGCAAGCCGCCATCGGTTATCCACTCACCGTGCACGGCACCGGTGGTCAGACCCGTGCCTTTATCCATATTCGTGATTCCGTTCGCTGCGTGCAGTTAGCCCTCGACAATCCACCTGAACCGGCAGAGCGGGTGAAAATTTTTAATCAGATGACCGAAAGTCATCAGGTTGGTGAATTAGCCAAGAAAGTCGCTGCACTCACCGGAGCAGAGGTCAACAACCTGCCTAATCCCCGTAATGAAGCCGTTGAGAACGACTTGATTGTGGACAACCGCTGCTTCATCGAGCTGGGCCTCAACCCAACCACCCTCGATGATGGGTTACTCAAAGAAGTTGTGGAGATCGCGACCCGCTACGCCGACCGCTGCGATCGCAACCGCATCCTCTGCACATCCGCTTGGACCAAGACCCAGGCTCAGGCCATCGGAACCGCCTCCTAAATCGTGCAGAACCCTTGAAAATCGCCTTCTTCACAGAAACGTTCCTGCCCAAGGTGGACGGGATCGTGACGCGTCTCACCAAGACCGTGAAGCATCTGGTTGACGCCGGCGATGACGTACTTGTGTTCTGCCCAGAAGGGGCTCCCAGCAATTACATGGGTGCTCGCGTCATCGGCGTGCCAGCGATGCCATTACCCCTCTATCCAGAGCTGAAGCTGGCTCTGCCGCGGCCAGCTGTCTCCGAGGCGATTGACGCCTTCGAACCGGATTTGATTCATGTTGTGAATCCAGCCGTTCTCGGCCTGGGTGGCATTTGGCTCGCCAAAACGAAATCGATCCCCTTAGTGGCCAGCTATCACACCCATTTACCGAAGTACCTGGAGCACTACGGCATGGGGATGTTGGAGCCCTTGCTGTGGGAGCTGCTCAAAGCTGCTCACAATCAAGCCGTTCTCAATCTCTGCACCTCCACAGCCATGGTGCAGGAATTGAGCGACAAGGGGATCCAACACACCTCTTTATGGCAACGGGGCGTCGACACCGAGCTATTCCGGCCGGAGTTGCGCCAGCCAACGATTCGTCGTCGGCTTCTTGGCGAACACGATGATCGCGGCGCCTTGCTGCTTTACGTGGGACGGCTGTCTGCTGAGAAACAAATTGAACGCATCCGACCCGTTCTGGAAGCCATCCCAGAAGCTCGCTTTGCCCTCGTCGGGGACGGCCCGCACCGCCAGCAACTGGAAAAATTCTTTGAAGGGACAGCCACCACGTTTGTGGGTTATCTCGCCGGAGAAGAACTCGCCGGCGCCTATGCCAGCGGTGATGCCTTCCTGTTCCCATCCAGCACAGAAACGCTAGGGCTGGTGTTGCTCGAGGCCATGGCTGCTGGCTGCCCAGTCGTGGGAGCCAACCGTGGTGGTATTCCCGACATCATCACGGACGGCGTGAACGGCTGTCTTTACGAACCAGATGGAGACGATGGTGGTGCAGCCAGCCTGATCGAGGCCACCCGCAAATTGCTGGGCAACGACCTGGAACGGCAAGCCCTCCGCAAGGCGGCCCGAGATGAAGCGGAACGCTGGGGATGGGCCGGAGCCACCGAACAGCTACGAGGCTATTACCGCCAGGTGCTTGGCAGTGAGCTCAAAGCAGCCGCCTAATCCAGCCGAGACGCTCCGGTGAGAATGACAATGACAGCGCTGTATGAATCGCTTCAACAGCCAAATCAGAAATCTTGATCAGAACTGGAACAAACCATGTCAAACAACAACACATCGATCCATAGTTTGTTCAAGCGCAATTCTTTTACAGAACGAACCACATCAAAAAATAGCGGATGACATGTATTCAAGTTGCGTCAGCGATCATGATCGCAGCTCTAAACATCACTTTGCAACCCTCATAGATCATCAACGAGCAAACAAATTCTCCACTCCTGAAGAACAAAACTTCTCACTAAACCCAAAAAACTCATAGCAAGCTTGCAAATTCCAAATAAAAATAACGCCAGAAGTAGCGACCGATTCATAGCATAAATATCACACTCGGCATGAAATCTCGCAGCAATAGCGAGGGATCGAATCACACAACACAATGGAACAGTTGGCTTGAATTAGAAGCGCACCATCGATCGATCTCTAGGCAAAATAAGCATCAACGATTGCGCGTCTTCTCCCACACCTCCAACACTTTTTTTGCCATCGGCAACGCGTGAACGGAGCCGCCACCAGGAGTGTTCTGAGCAAAGGCCACGACCACAATTTTCCCATTCGGATACGGGGCGTAACAGCCAAACCAAGCATGATCTGGCCCTCCCGTACTGTCCTCGGCCGTCCCTGTCTTGCCAGCAGCTGCAGGAATACCTGGACCATTGAGCCCATAACCGGTGCCATCCGCCACCACCTTGCGCAAGCCCTCGCGAATGGTGTTCAAGGTGGACGCCTTCATAGGCACTTTGGTTTTGTAGTCCGATGAGGTCCACTTGATTCCGCCATCGGCCAGATGTGGCGTCACCAGCCAACCGCCATTGGCAAACACCGCATATGAGCGAGCCAACTGCAACGGGGTGATCTGAACCATCGCCTGACCGATCGAAGCACTGGCCATGTCCTCCGGTATCCAGGGTGTACCCCGCACCTCGTTGGCCCACTCCTGATCACCCACAAAACCGATGTTTTCCTCCCAACCGATCTCGATACCCGTCTTCTGCATGAAACCCAGCTGAGTGGCTGCTTTTTTCAACTCTTCTGAGCCGACACCGACTCCCACCTGATAGAAGAACGTGTTGCTGGAGAAGCGCAGGGCATCGGCATAGCCAATGTGACCAAAGCCTGCCCCGTTGTGATCCGGGAAACAGTGGCCGCCGTAGGTGATGCAAGCGGTGGTATGAAGCTTGGTCTTGGGTGGAAACCTGCCCGATTCCATGCCCGCCATCGCTGTCACCGGTTTCCAGGTGCTGCCAGGGTCATAAGCATTCATCGCTCGCGACAGCAGCGGCTTCTTGGGGTTGAAAAACAGCGCGTCGTATTCCTTCTGGGTGGTGATCAGCTTGGAGAAGAAGTTCGGGTCGAAGGTGGGCTTGCTGGCCAGGGCCAAAATGGCGCCATTGGTTGGATCCATGGCCACCACTGCACCACCAGGCTTATCCGCCAACGCCTGTTCAGCCACCCGCTGCAGATCCAAATCCAACGTGAGCGTCAAATCCTGACCAGCCACAGACGGCCGATCACCAAGATTGCGCTGCACCTCGCCCATGGCATTCACCTCGAGCATCTGGCCGCCCCATTTGCCACGTAAATGACTTTCGTAGGCAGCCTCCACTCCGATACGGCCGATGCGATCACGAATTTTGTAACCCTTATCCGCCAATGCCTTGTATTCGTTTTCAGTGATCGGCTGGGTGTAGCCGAGAACATGGGCAGCCAAGCTGCCATGCGGATAGAAACGCAGGATGTCGACATCCACCTGAGCCCCTTGCAGCGAAGCTGCCTGCTCACGAAAACGCAGCACCTGCTCGGGTTTGAGATCTAAGGCCAAGGAGGTGCGGTAGCCGTCACGATCCACCCCACGCTCACGCCGTTCATCCAGTTTCTTGGCATCCAGATTCAACAGAGTCGCCAACCGATCCCGCAAAGCGGGCCAGTTTTCATCCGTTACCAACCTGGGTTCCAAGTACAGCGAATACGTGAGCTTGCTCGACGCCAACACCCGACCCTTGCGATCCAACAAGCGGCCCCGAATGGGCGAACGCGGCACCAAGCGAATGCGATTTTCATCAGCCAGCTCACGGAAGTGGGTGCCCTCCAACAGTTGCATCCACACCAATCGCGCCACCATGGCGCCGCAACAGAGCAAAACCACCATCAACAGCACCAATGGTTGCTGTTGAAGGCCGGTCTGACGCTTATTGGGACGTCCCTGGGGACTGGACACCGCCATGGTCAGTCGTCAGTTGTCGCTTGAACTGAACCTGTCGATTGCAAATGACCACGAAGCTGCGCCAGTCGCCCTTCAATGCGATGGAGCGTTTCCAGCAAAACGACTCTGTCCTGTTCCTCTGAGCCGTCGGTAGGGGGCTCCACCGAGACATTCACCGAGACAACGGGATTACCCAAGCCTGGGCTGACTTGATCCAACTGCTGACGCACAGATCGCGCCGCCGGCTCGCCTTCTTGGCGTAAATCAGACAATGGATCATCAGATCCCGCCGTAAAGACCTCTGCCACCTTGCTCGGCCCCCCCTGCCGAGCCCGTTCCAGCATCGCCAAACCAACCGGAAGCACGTCCTGCATCACAGACAGACGCAACTGGTCAAGCGGATTCTCGAGATCAGAACTATCGGCCATCGGGCCTGCGTCAACGAACTCCAGTCTGTCCCGAGGGGAGCGTGAGTGTTGGACAAGCCGCTTGGCGTGCGGCCAGCGTCCAGCCGGCCACCCCGCTCACCACCATCAACATCACGATTGGCACCACCGCCTTCTGAGTGGTTTCAAGGCTGATCCATTCACCCCAGGCACGCCAAAAACGGCTGCGTTCAAAGCGGCGATTTTCTCGGGTCTCATCACGACTGCGACGTCTTAATGCTTTTTCCACCCAGCGCTCAAAAGCCCGCTTCTTCGTGATCGTCATCTTGCGTTCCACCTCCAGCATTTGACCGGAGCCCAATTCGGGATGGAACGTGCTGATCAACTCAAGACTCTTGAGGAACATCTCCACAGCACCCTCACGGACAGCGGTCTGATGCTCATCAAGCTGGCCCCAGTCCAGCTCTGGATAGAAGCGAGTGCGATTGGAGACGATCTGCTCCTCCGCCAACTGTCCTGGTTCCCGCAACCAGCGGTCGGTGTTGCTGTCGAAACGGCGCCAATAGAGGAAAGGGTTGAGGTAAATCGTGCGACCGCCCAGCTGAATGCTGTCCTGCTGCAGACGTCGCTGCAGCTGCAGATCCTGCTGTTGTGTCGCCGTCACGAAACCAAGGCTGTTGGGCCAAGCTATCGATCCCAACCGAGTGTCACCAGCCCTCCAGACCTATTTTTTCAGAAACAATGCCCATCAGGCGCTGGCTGAGCCCAAAAAATGACTCAAACTCCAGTGACAAGGTTGCGTCAAACCCTCTTCAAGCTGCTCCAAGATGACGACAGAACGACAGTGCTCGAGCAAGCCATTGGCCTGCTGATCTGCGTATCAATCGTCTTAGCAATTCTGGCCACTGAACCTGCGATTCGCGCTCATCACCTTTACCTGTTGCAGAGCTTGGACTTAGGGCTCGCCATCTGTTTTTTGATCGAATACATCGCACGTTTGTGGGTCGCCCCTCTCGACCCATCCAATCGAAAAGGGCTAACCGGAGCACTGCATTACGCCTGTTCCCCGATAGCGATTCTCGACCTCATTGCCATCGCGCCAACCTTGATCGGATTGATCACACCCGAGCTATACATCTTGCGTGTGATTCGACTTGTACGGATCGGCCGACTCGGGCGCTCTAATCGCTTTCGTCGCAGTCTCCGTCACTTTCACCGAGCTCTCTATGCCAAACGCAATGAACTACAAATCTCATCGATTTACACGGCCGTTGTGCTGCTGATTAGCAGTTCGATCATGTACATCGTCGAAGCAAGTGCTCAACCCGAAGCCTTTGGTTCCATCCCTCGTTGCCTGTGGTGGTCAATCATCACAGTGACAACGGTGGGCTATGGCGATGTCTCTCCAGTCACAACAGTGGGCAAAATCGTGGCTTCATTTACGGCGATTGCAGGCATTGCGGTGATCGCAATTCCCATTGGCATCATCTCCTCCGGCTTTAGCGAATCATTCAGCAAAAGTGGAAAGAATCAAAACGACCAAATATCTTCTTAGCCACGAGAAATGTCATTACTATTAATTATAGTCGTTAAAAAACGGGTAGCAACAATCAAAGCATCACATGATAGAAAATTCATTCTTCAATCATGAAAAGGTTGAGACTTGCAAAGCTGAGCATTATCATGTTCGATCAGCATACAATCTAGAATCACCACAGATTACTATGCATCTCAACGATGATGTTGAATAAATGCATTGTCAGCCGAAAGGGCACAGATGCGAAATGAATCTCTGTAAGCAGATAAAACAGTTGAAAACAAACGTTCGAAAACAAATGGAAACAAAGGTGCATGAATTAATCGATCACGCATACCATCAAACAGAGATGATTGAAATTCAAATCGCTGATCATAGATCACTTTATAAACACGCTCGGAAAATGAAATGTACAGATCCCAAAACCTACGAGACGCAATCCAATAATTGCAATAACACTCCACCTCAGAATCATGCCTTTGACAAAGCAATGCTGGATCAAGTGAACAAGCATCAAATAAATGCTTGACAACTTCAATCATTCCTGGATGATAGTGTTCTCCCTGATCCCAAACATTACGAAATCTCTGGGAGGACGGATAGGGATTAATCATAAAAACATCCTTGTCTGGTTGATTAGATATCGCCTCGAGCAAGTCGCCAGAAGACCAACCTGTTTTTTGTCTAAACTTCCACGAAAAAATTCCAAATCGATTGCCTTCATTAAAAGCCTCAGAGAAATAGAGACGCCTCATCACTCCGTATTCATACTCTAAAACTTTAGAGGGACTAGTATTATCAATTGGTATAAAGAAAGGATCGAGAGACGCGCGTGATTCCTCATCGTAAAAAATCTGGAAAACTTTGATCATGAGACAATATTCAAAAACACAAATCTTCAATTGATTTTAGCACAATAAGGCTGACCACATCACCAAAAATCCCAATACCAAACGATTTAAAGTTTCATTTAATGACTCAATATTATGAGATCCAAAGTAGTGCCAACAAAAAATTGAGACGTCTAAAAACGACTCCTACAACACTTAAAATGCCTCGATAAAATCATTGAGATTGATCAGTGATCATAGAATCTCTTATTGGTAGTGGAACATGTACAGCCACTGAACCAATGATTTGCAAGCATTGCCAAAAGTTTCGTTACAGCAAAACATGAAAAAGAGGGGTCACCCCCCTCATGACGTATTCCCCTTAGATAGTCGCTGTAAAAGTCTCCTTTAGAAGATCATCAGTATTTTCAAGGTTGTACACAACACAACATGTGTCAACAAACACTATGAGCGTAGAGGTCGGCAAACCAAAACACAAACATCGCTCGAGCACAACACTCCTGCACAGAGCAAAGCCTGCAAGCCGGCACACGTTCAACGACTGCTTAAAATCACTTGCTCACAGGTATGAATTCAAACTGATCTTTTCTTCTATCATCAGCGATAACATTCTGAACACCAAATTGAAAACTAAAATATGGGCAAGGCAACTCATGGATTGACCTTTGAAGTTCGCTCTCCCCTAAAAAACCTGCACTTTATCGCTGTGATTAATTGATTGACCAATAATTGCAGAAATGTTAAGCATTTTACTCTCTCCAATGATTGTTTTGTGGACAGACTGATTAACAAACACAATATCTAACTGAACCACGACACCATCGATCAGATGCAAAACATCCACACCAGCTGGCAAAAAAGATCTCATTGTGAAAAATTTCAAATAATCATCAAAGCTTGGAGCACCTTGATTGAAAGGGACAACAGGAACTTCACAAAGAACAAGTTTAGAATTCGCAAGACATTTTAATCCACCGGAGAGAATATCTAGTTCTGCACCTTGGGTGTCAATCTTAATGACATCTGGATCTTTTAGTTTCCTCTCAAAGACATAATGATCAAGCTTGACGGTCTCGACTTGAAGCATAAATTCCACCTGATTAGAGTAATTTTTTGTGTTCTCTCGATAAAAACTATCTCCAGTTCCATCTCGACAAAAAAATTGACGAGCACCTTTCTCTGAAGACAATGCAACATTGTGCCAATGCGCACCAGAAAGCAGTGGATCAGGCAACCTTGGATTCGCTTCAAACAAATGGTATTCGGCCGTAAATTTTTGAAAATATTCTAATGTCCACTCTCCTTTGTGTGCCCCAATATCATAGATACAATTGACTTCAAATGTCTTCTTGATTTCGTTCAACAACATTTCAAACATGCCTAAAGTGAAATAATGATACATTAAACTGATCATAGGTCTTTCAAATATAACAGGAATAAGCGCACTAACTCAGTGCCATCAAATATGAAAACCACGTTCATTAAGCCAAAATCTTTCCACTCAATTCACT
>NZVB01000017.1 GCA_002701375.1 Cyanobium sp. NAT70
GAGGGGACGGGCGCGCCTGGCGCCGGCGGCGGGCGGGAAGGGGGTGGCGACGGCAGCGGCGGCCCCGGGGACGCGTAGATCGAGAGCGCGCCCACCGGGCAGTCGCCGCCGAAGCGGGCTCCGCCGAACCCGTTCGGCATGAACCAGGTGTTGAAGTACACCCCCGCGCTCCCGAGCGGCGAGAGCTCGGTGGCGACGGCACTCGAGTGGAAGAGCGGCCAGATGCCGTCGATGCAGTACGCCGAGACCGGCGGGGGCGGTGCCGGGGGCGGTGCGGACGGGGACGCCGGCGCGGACGGCAGGAGCGGCGGAGGCGCCGGCGCGGACGGCGGCGCCAGCGGCGCCGGGCACGGGCACGACACCCATCGGCTCGGCGGCTCGAAGACGGTGCCCCCGACGTGCGTGTACGAGCAGCTGCACGCGCCCGTGCAGTTGTTCGCCTTGATCTCGGGCCGGTGGAGGCAGTAGAAGCACGAGTCGAAGAGCTCCCAGCGGTCGCACGTGTACGTCGCGGGCGGGGAGAGCGGCGGTTGCGGCGCGGCCGGCAGGGGCGGCGTGGCCGGCGGTGGCGGCGGTGGGGGTGGGTGCAGGGGCGGCGGCACCATCGTCGAGGACGGCGGGGGCGGCGGGGCTGCATCTGTCTTGAGTATGAGAATCGCAAACGATCCTAGAAACGCAGTGAGACCCAGCACCGAGCAGCCCGCCAGCAGCGCCACGCCGCAACGCACGGGCCGGAACGGCATCACAGACACGTCGGATGTCTGGATGCCGCCCTAAAAAAAAATCCGAATGGCCTACTGCTCCTTCTTCGCGTCGTAGCGGTAGTGGTAGAAGCGCAGAAACAGGACGAGGTATCCGCTGTAGAGAGCGAGCGAGGACGCGTAGACCGACGGGGGTGCGTCGCACCCCGGCCAGGCCAGCGCCGCGACCGTGAGGACGATGACGATCACGTGCTGGACGATCTGAGCGAGCGTGATGTAGCGCTTCACGGGCCTCATGCCGTCGGGGAAGAGGTAGTACGCGTACATGAGCACGTGCACGCCGCCGTTGAGGAGCGTGCCCACGTCGAAGAGCGGCGTCGGTATCGTGCGGCGGGAGAGGTGCAAGGCGACGAGCGGGGCGGTGGAGGCGTGGTGGAAGAGATGGAGGATGCCGGGCTCGCGCCCTGCAAAGATCAGAAACGCCGTGTCGAGCCACTCCCAGAGCTTCGACGCGTACCAGAGCGCCGGCGACCCCGGGGAGGCGACGCAGACCAACGGGAAGAGCCCATTCGTCAGCACGTCCGCGCGATGGGAGCACGAGAGCTTCGAGAGCGTGAAGAAGGCAACGTAGAGCGAGTAGACGGCCAGCAGAGCGTTGTGGAACGGCCGCACCGCGAGGACGCTCGATGCGACGAGCGGCCAGCGCACTTTCGCAACACGGAGCCCGTCTACGAAGACGACGAAGAGCGGGGCGGAGGCAAAGTAGAACGCCGGCGTGAGAAGCATCGTGTCGCGTGTGTGTCTGTGTGTTTTTTTTTTTTGGACCGCAACCGCGCGCGGCTGCGGAGTCTGACGTCGACGCCGAAACGCGGCGCAACCAAAATTAAAAAACTATGGACGACGAGGAGGCCGAGGGCGCGGAGGACTGGACCCTCGCAGACTTGGAGGATACGAGCATCGATAACGGCTTGGTGCCGTCGGCTGAGACGTGCCTGCGGCTCGCGCGGGACTTTCGCGCGCGCGTCTGCACCACGACCGAGCGCACGTCGCCGGCGGACGTCTTCGGGAACGCGTGCAACGTCCTCGGCCTCGATCCGTCGACGTTCAACATGGAGGTGATGAAGGCGCGCGTGCAAACGAAGCAGTTTGCGGTGCGACGGCTGTGCCTCATGCTGGAGCACCACCGCCTGCGGTCGACGGACGCGTTTGAGAACGTCAAGGACGTGCTCCGCGCGATCGCCACGGCGGAGCGGTACATGGTGCAGGTCTGCCGCCTCATGTTCCACACGACGAAGACGCAGAACGACCAGCAGGACGTGCGGAGCAGGCTCATGCTCTCGCTCGAGCCGCACTATACGGCCGGTGAGCAGACGGTCCTCGAGTACGACGCCGAGAAGCTGGACTCGTTCCAGCGGCTCTTCCTCCAGCTCCGCGAGTACCTCGAGACCTGCTGTTTCCGTCGCGCCGACGGTCAATTCTTCAAGCGCGTCAAGACGCCGCTCGGCGTCGACACCCTGGCCTTCGCCCCGGAGATCACCATCTCGGAGTGGGTCGGGACGCTCTGCAACTACTACAACGACTTCGAGGCGTGGCTCCTGAGCACGCGGCCGGCGACGACGTTCATGAACGTCGTCAAGCACCTCACGGATCGGCCGCTCACGGAGGCGCCGGACCTCGAGGAGAACCGGCACCTGCGCAGCTTCGCCGGCGACGTGCTAGGGGTTGGGGCCGGCGTGTACGACTGCGACAGCGACATGTTCTTCCCGTACGGCGCCTCGAACGAGTGGCCGGACCTGGCGGAGGACGTGGAACGCGTCCGGCGCGCGCTTGGGTTTCGCGACTACAGGTGCGCGCCTCCGGACGCGCACGACACCGCGCTCATCCACCTGCCGTGCGCGTTCCCGTACGACATCCACGCGGAGGTGCAGGAGCTCGAGCAGCGCGAGCGCGTGTACTACGTGTGGCGCGAGACGTACGAGTTCGAGTGCCGCGCGTTGCAGCACGAGCTCGCGCAGTCGGGAGACCTGGCGCGCCACCTCGCGCGCGCGCTGCCCGAGCTCACCTCGTGCCACGACGAGTCGCGGCCCCCGCTCGCCCCGCCCGACCTGCGCTTCTCCGGCGAGTGGTGCCTCGTGCGCCGCGACACGATCGAGCCGCCGCGCGAGTACACGCGCATCACCGGCGTCGATTCCGCGGAGCTCCGCGAGGCCGTCGACGGCGTGGCGCACGGCGAGCGCGTCGCCTTCGACCCGCGCGTCCGCGTCCCGTCGCCGCAGTCCTACCTCGCGGTGCCGGGGACCGGGGGCGGCACCTCCACGGGGCCGGAGCCGCGCGACGGATTCCTGGTGCCCCTCTTCGTCGCCCAGAGCCAGCCCCGCGTCTCGCTCACCGCGTCCCAATGGGAGCGGCTCGTGCACGAGGACGACGCCCCCAAGGCGTGCGCGTTTAGCTTCGTGCGCGACGCGCGCGGCGGGAGGACGCGATTTTTCCGCGTGTGCCTCGGGAGCGCCTGGTCGGACTGCGAGGCGGCGGAGCTCGACCAGATCTACGTCACGCAGCTCTTCACGGACTACGACCGCTTCCAGTGCTACGCGAACAAGGGCCGCCAGTTCTTCGAGGTCGGCGAGAAGGATTCGCACCAGTACGCGCACGTCCTCGAGGGCGTCGGTGGCTGCGGCAAGAGCACGGACATGAACTGCCAGATGGCCTTCTTCCCGCCGCACCGTTGCGGGATCTTCGCGGGCAACCTCGAGCCGCTCTTCGGTCTGTCGGCGGCGTGCAAAGAGGGAGAGGCGCTGGGGCTCTTCTGCTCCGAGATGTCGAGCACGATGGCCTGCAAGCAGGAGGAGTTCAACCAGATCGTGTCGGGCGACACGGTGAGCGCCGCGCGCAAGAACAAGCACCCGTGGACGGGCATCGTGCGCGCGCAGCTCTTCCTCGTCGGCAACAAGAAGCCGCTCAACTACAGCGACACGGAGGGGCAGTTCAGCCGCCGCATCATGGGCATCTACATGTCCAACCTGGTCCGCCCGCGCGACTCGCGCGTGGCCGCCCGCCTCAAGAGCAAGCTCGGCCAAGTCTGTCGCAAGAACGTGCTGGCGTACGACGAGTTTCGGCGCATGTGGGGCTCGACGGACCCGATGTCGCGCACCGACCTGCTGCCGCCCGGCTTCGCGGCCTACTACGAGCGCGCCAAGCGCGAGACCAACCCGTTCCAGGCCTTCCTCAGCGACGGCGGGGAGGGCTGCGTGCGCGCCGCGCCGGGGAAATTCGTGCTGCTGCAGACCGTGCGCGAGCTCTACGCCAAGTACCGGCAGGACAACGGGCTGTCAAAGTCCACCTGGCGCGAGTCGACGTACTGGACGGTGTTCGCGGAGCTGGGCGTCAAGATCGTGAAAAAGAAGGACCCGACCGTCGACGGCGAGATGCACCCGGGCGAGCACGACGTCGCGGAGGGGCTCGAGCGCGTGCCCGTGGCGTGAGTGACGCGGGCGCGCGCGCGAGCGCGAGAGAGAGAGAGAGTACCGCCACAAAAAACGGGACACGTTTGGTGTGGTGGAACGGACAGAGCGTATTAGTAAATGAGGACGGTACAGCCCGATTGACATTGACGCTGCTTCTATACGAGTACAAAGAGGTCACAATTCTCAGACGGGATGCGACAGCTGTATGGACGTCGGCTTGACGATGCCTTCGAGAACAGCACGTAGCATCATGAGGGCGGCGATCGCGCATACGGCCATGATGACGAAGGTCGCCCAAAGGAGCGCGGAGATCGTGCGGATGACGATGACGTGCTTCGGTTCGCCCGCGAGGTACGCCACGATGCACGACGAGGTGGCGACGAGCAGAATGACGACGAGCGATACGACGAAGCCGCAAACGTACGTGGCTGCCCGATTCATCCTTGCGTTTTTTTTTTGGGAGCGCGATGGGTGACCAAAATGTCGACAGCTGGAGCTTCACGCAGCAGGAGATCTACGGCGACCCCGGTCCGGAGGTGCGCGTGGTGCTCCCGCGCGAGTGCACCCAGAGCGAGATCCGAAAGCAGCGCAACCGCGTAGCGGCGGCGGCCTCGCGCCAGAGGAAGAAGGATCAGGTCGCGTCTCTCGAGGCGCGCGTGGCTCAACTCGAGGCGGTCGTCCTGGAGCTGCACCGCGAGAACGAGCAGCTCAAGAGGATGGTGACGGCCCTGTCCACCGCGGGTATGAACTGGGCGTAGTTTTTACGCCCTGTCATGTGGTGTTCCCGGTGGTACGTGGACGAGAGGACCACACCACACCCTAGCGAAAACGTCGCGTCGACGGCGAGGTGGTTTAGGATCGACCCCGCCGCTTTCGCACCGACGTGCAGCACGACGGACGCGGCGTCCAGAGAGAGGCTGCGCGCCACGACGTCGACGGCGGCGAGGTGGAGCGAGAGCGCCGCGAGCTGCTCCAGAGGGTGCTCGTTGCCGGCGTCGAGGTACCCCCGCGCCGGCTTGCGCGACCTGTGGTGATGGGCGTGGACGAGCCTGAAGAGCACCGGCGCGTGCAGGAGGCGGTGGAGGCAGCAGTAGAAGAGGTCGTCGATCCAGAAGAGGAGGTAGAATCGCACGGGCGTGAGGGCGTCGACGAGGACGGCGCCGGAGAGCTTCTCCACGAGCAGGAGCAGGAACGAGTGCTCCAGGAGACTGTTTGCGGAGAGCGTGACGACGTCCGCGACCGAGAGTGGGCGCGCGTCGTCGGAGAGCGCGCACCAGTTCGCCGACGCGCGGAGCATGCAGAGATGCAGAATGAAGAGCCCGGCCCGGTGGGACGCGTAGAAGGCGGCCGCCGTCGCGGTCATAAAATATTTTTTTCCTCTGACCTAGGAGAAAAAAAAGGGGGAGGATCGCATGCGCGACACGATCGTCTTCGGTACATCTGATCCAGGAACTACCCCACCTAAATTTACTCCTCGACAACATCAAGGGGGGCCACCAGTACCCGGACCGTCAGACACAGGTAGAAATCGTTTGAATCGAGAAAAATCGAGGGCACAAGCGCTACAGATACGAGAAGGTTTTACAGAAGAGGAAAAAGAACGATTTTTTGAACAAAGGAGACGGGCTATTGAGCGTGTCAAAGACTCTAATCGTCACTACCGACGCTTTTCTAACGTGTTGACACCAGACCCTATGAATGAGAAGCTGTCAAAAAGAGAATTTTTTAATAAAGTGATGCCTGAATGGCGGCAAAATCTTAAAGAACAACACGCCTTGGGAGGGGCGAACGAACCGGGCGCGTCCTCCAGCAGTGATTTGTACAAAACACCACCTCCCACACCCAGGCGGGACAGCGACACGCCGGCAACGATGCCTCCAACATCGGAGGCTGAACGCAAGAAAGATGAAGAAATAGATAGGTACATACAAGACCACGAGGCCGAAAGAATGAGTCAATTAAAATTATCTGAAGATTGAGAACGATTCTCTTTTTTTTTCTTTTATCGCAGCCCCTTCCTGTCAGCAGAGATGCTGCTCATCCTCTCGGGCCAAAATTCGTACGACTCGCTCCGCACGGCGGGCTTCCACCCGCGCGTGCACACCTTCTCGAACGTCGGCCTCGGCGGCGCGCTGCACGCGCGCATCGCGGGGCTCGCCACGCGCATCATCGATGCGGCGGCGTACGAGGGCGTGAACATGCGTGCGCTGCTCTCGCAGCAGGTGGTCGAGCGCAGCGGAGAAGGTTCGCGCGTGCTCGAGATCGGGTGCGGCGTGGGCACGCTGTCGCAGGAGCTCGCGGGCGCCGGCCTCGACGTCGTGGGGGCGGTCGACTCGTCGAGGTGGATGATCGAGCGCGCGCGGGCGCGCGTCCCGGGCGTGCCCTTCTCCGTCGTCAACGCCGCGGACGCCGGGCAGGTCTTCTCCGACCCAGGGGTGGACGTGGCCATCGCGTGCATGCTCGCGCACGAGCTTCCCCGCGGCGCGCACTACGAGCTCCTCGGCAACATGCTCGAGGCGACGCGGGAGCGCGCGGGGAGCGTCTGGATCGTGGACATCGACCCGTCGTACTCGCCGTCCGCGGCGATGCGCAGCGGCGAGCCGTTCATCGACGAGTACCTGGCGACGTTCGAGGAGACGGCCGTGGACGTGGCCGGCGACGAGCTGGAGCTCGAGATTTTTTCCGTCATCCCGTCGCGCGTGCGTGCCTACGTCCTGACTCGACGCCAATGACGCGCTCGTCCACGCGCTCGGGACGCACGAGCCGCCGCCGGACCACGCCCGACGGCGTCGCAAAAAGCGTGGCGCAGTGCGCCGCCCCAGGGCGCGGCGCTACGCTCAGCGACCAGTCGCACTGTCCGCCGCGTTGGGCGCGTAGCAGCGCGGTGTCGGCGTCGTCCCCGTGCCGGATCAGGTACTCAAACGTCTCCTGGCACTCGTCCGGCGGGCCGCCGTGCGAGCGCACGAGCGCCGGGTCCACGCACACCTCGCGCGCGCGCGCCGCGACGGCCACGCTCCGTGCGATGCGCACCCAGGGCGTCGTGTTGAAGCGGCACGCACCGCACCCCGGCTCGGCGTCGGCGACGGACTCGCACGCGACGTCCTCGGGCGCGTGCTCCATGAGCCGGCGCACGCGCTCCGCGCACAGCTGGCCGTCGCGGCGCGCGGCGACCGCCGCGCCGCAGCCGAGCGAGTGGCACGGCGCGAGCGGGCAGAAGGCCGGGTGAGGACACCACGCAGACGTGACGTTGCCGATCCACATCACACACACACCCTCCTCCCTTCTTTTTTTTCGTCGTCGGTAGAACAAAGGGGGGCGAAAAAAAGAATTTGGAGAGAGAAGATGCGCATCGCCCATCTCCCACTGAACCTCTGTGTGTATACGTGCTGGATCCTTCCGATACAATACTGTACTCTTGTCGCGCTAAACGTTTGGGCCGATTCCCTCCCCGAACGCCGCGGCGGGTCCGCCGCCGCCCCCTTCTCTACGCCGCGCTGCTGATCGCCTGGAGGTGCTCGACGCGAATCTTGATCTTGCGCATCGATTCGTCGTGATCCGTGGCGTCCATTTGAAAGATGGCGACGCCGTCGGAGCCGATCTTCGTGACCTTGCCGGCGCGCCCGTTGAGGTGGGGTTTCTGCTCGAGGCCCGTGACCACCGCGCGCGAGGAGACCGTGAGCGGAACGTAGCGCGTTCCCTCGAAGATGATCTCTTCGATCTGGGGCGCGGCGGCGGCGGCGTCCGGCGGCAGGTCCTCGGGCACGAGCGGAGGGAGCGCGCGGCAGAGCCCCTCCATGCCGAACGTCGCGACGTAGTTGCCCACGTGCGTGTGCAGCAGCTTCATGGACTGGTCGTGGCAGCCGGAGTCGACCACGACCTGGTAGGCCGCGTAGACGGCGTCGACGCCCGCCTTGCCGCTTTCGGCGAGCACGCGCTGGATCTCGCGCCTGTCCTCCGCCGTGACGCTCTGGTACAGGAAGAGGTTGAGCCAGTTGTCGGCGAGCGTGTCGCGGAAGGCGACGGTCGCGTCCCCGTCCGCCGGCGGCACCTCCGGCGCAACCTCCGGCGGCGCCGTCACGGACGGAGCCTCGGTGCCGTCGAGGTAGATGACGGAGACCACCTCCGCCGGCACAGCCTCGGCCGGCGCCGCCTCCACCTGCGCGCCACCAGCAGGGGGCGTGTGTCAGATTCTCTCTCTCTCTCTCTGTGTGTGTGTGTGTGTGTGCGTGCGTGTGTGCTGCGCGCGCGCGCCTGCTTGTTCTCCGTCGGCGCCGGGCGGAGCTGCTCGGGGCCGACCCAGACGTCTTCCTCGACAGCGTGGCCGTCGACCTCGTCGAGGCGCACGAGGTACCGCATCCTGCCACTCGTGGAGAACAGACCCTTCCGCCGCACTGCGCCGACGCGGCCGATGAGCTCCTCGTCCTCGTACTCGCAGACCTGGACGCGATCATGCGTCTTGTACGCCCAGGTCACCTTCGCGGACTTCGCGATGGTCTTTTTCGGCTTGTTCGACGCCACGCAGGGCGCCTTGCAGGCCGGGCACGTCTTGCACGCCACGAAGATGAGCTGGCCGCACTCGGTGCACGCTTTTTTGGGCATCTCTTTTTTTTTGGTCGGGGAGTCTGGCGTCGAGGCCGTGGGTTTCCGGTAACGGTTTTCTTTTTTTGGTCGTGGCAAGAGGGGGGTAAAAAAAAGGGGAACGAGTCCTTTTTTCCTTTTCACGCCGCGCACAGGAGGCGCTCGATGTGGGCGCCAAAGTCGTGCGTGACACCGTCCATGGCGCATGCCGGAATGGCGGGCAGAAGCCGGCAGAGGGCTGTGACGCCGCAGCGTCCAAAGGCGTTGGCGTAGTCGCGGCACTTTGTCATCGTCGTTTCGTAGACGAAATCGTCGCGGATGGTCTGCTGCACGCTCAGTAGCGTCTGCAGTCCCCTTGTGCGGGCAGCGCGCCTCCTCGCGCGGGCCCTCGTCGGCGGGGGCGCAAACTGGAGCGCGAGCGCCGCCCACTGCTCGGCCAAGCGAGGGCGCCAGCCCGCATCGTGGTACTCCTCGTGCAGCTTGATGAGGAGTCCGGCAGCGCTTATGGAGTCCAGGTCGACCGGCGACTGGGCGCGCGTCCGTTTGAATAGGCCGTGGCACCGTTTACAGGAGAGGCACTTGATAGGCGAGCGGAAGCCGCAGCGCCGGCACGTCTTGGACGGAATTTTGGTTGGCGACTCGCGGGACGGCATCTCGCGTGCCTAGGTCGCGACCAAAATCCTCCACAGGGGAATCATGGGGCGGCGGCGGTGCGCCCGGCGTGCGGCTGCCGTGCTGCTGATCCAGGCGTGTGCGCGTCGTTTCCTGGCCCTGCGCCGGTTCGTTCCCTCTCGGCTTCGAGAGCAGAAGCGGCAGCGTCTTGTCCTGAAAGCGGCTGAGATCGCGGCGCTCGTGACTGGCTTCAAGACGCGGCCGTGCCTCACGCGCTGCCACGCCTCGCGTGAGGACGCGCTGTGCTGCCCCTTCTACCACGGCGACAAGGACCGGCGGAGGGAGACGATCGTCCTCGCTCCACGCGCCTCGGCGCGGTACCACACGGCGTTCGAGCGGCTCAGCTCAGCGCCCCGGTACAAGACGGAACCCTGCTCCGGCACGGCGTGCATGCGCGGGAGAAAAGGAGGCTTCTGCTTCTTCTACCACAACGACTACGATGTGCTCCCCGCCGTGGGTGCGCACACGGGCTTCACGAAAACGACGTACGAAATGCATGTTCTGCAGGCACTGCTGATCTCCAACGGCCTTCCTCTCGTCCAGGAAGAGCCGGCGGAGCCGGTGGAAGCGGCGGAGCCGGCGGAAGCGGCGGAGCCGGTGGAGCCGGTGGAGCCGGTGGAAGCGGCGGAGCCGGCGGAGCCGGCAAGGTCCACGACGTCCACCGACGCGCCAACGCTAAGCAGCGAGTGTTCGATCTGTTTCGAGAACTTTGACCACGGCGCGCACCACAAATCTGCGCTCGTGCCGTGTGGGCACGTTCTGTGCGTGGCGTGCGCGACACGCTGCGGGCGGTGCCCCGTGTGCGACGTGGTGGTGCACTACCCGCTCAAGATATTCGGTTGAGCGGGGAGGCTCTACTCGGAGGAGGAGGTGACACGAGGGCGGTGATGTTCTTTTTTTTTTTACACCGACTTAACAAAATAACAAGGAAATGTTTAGCGCTGCTCTTACCTTGTGCCTCCTCACGTCCGCGGCGGCGTCGAGCTGCACGAGCGAGAGCGTGATTTGCGTGAACGACGTCTCGTCGCAGCGTGCGGACGAGCTCTGCAGCGCCTTCTCGGATTGCGCGTACGCAACCGCGCAGGAGCCCTGTCAAGACAGAGACAGCCGCTGCGATTGGTCGGTCCCGCTCCACTTTTTCCTAAACTGGCGTGTGATGTCATCGTCTCTCCGCCCGACGGCGGAGGTAATCGAGCAGCTGGACATGCTGGCATCCAACCTTGATGGTCCGATATCGGACGGCGTATGCTCCGACGGGGAGTACCCGCACCTCACGGCCACCTACTCCTCGACGCGCAGACGGCGCCCGGGGCTCGACCTCGTGATGGCCGTGACGCCCGAGTGTCCCTTTTTCCCGCTCGACGTCGGTGCCTCGCGGCGTCTTGACGGCGTCATTCGGCGCAGCGACCTGTCGCTGCAGACGATGGCGACGGCGTGCCACGTCCTGCAGCTGCAGGCGTGCGCATCTGGGTGCGACTGCGACGACTGTGGCCGTGCGTCCTGCGTGCCCGGAGAGTACAACGCGTCGTGGTCGGACTCGTGGTGGGAGAGCGACGGGCACGGCCACGGCGGCGACGGGCACGACCACGGCGGCGACGGGCACGACCACGGCGGCGACGGGCACGACCACGGCGACGACGGGCACGACCACGGGAGCATGCCCGACGTCTTCTCGCTGACCTGGGCCGAGCTCACGGACGACCAGCGGGCGTCCGCCGCCGTCCTCGGATACACCGAGTCGACATGGCCAGGCCATTCCCACAGCGGACGACGTCTGTCATCCCGGGTCTCTCCCAGACGTCGCCGTCGACTATCACTATCGCGGATCCCGCCGCGCCCATCGCCGCGCCGCCTGCACGGGGCGGCGACGGGCGCGGCGCTGACGCGCCTACAGCTCCCGCCGCTCTCCCGCACCGAGCAGGTCGTGCACGCCGTGGAGCGCGTGCAGCGTTACGTGTTCTCCGGGCGCGACGCCGACGTCGTCTACCGCCTCCCACCGCTGCTCGACGCGCTGACCCGCGGGCACGACCCGGCGACGCAGCTCTTCGATACGAGTGTCTTCGACCAGACGTACGGGCACGACGTCTTTGTGCGCCGCAACGCGTCGTCGAGCGTGGGGACACTCCTCAACACGGACTACCACGACCATACGGACAACGTGCTCGACGACCACACACACGACGCGGGTAGCGGCGCGACAGACCACTTCCACTTCAACGGCGCCGTCATCCGCATGCACAGCCACGACGACGACGTTCCCGACGACCACGACCACGGCGACGCCGTGATCGACGATCACTACCACATGTCTACCAGCAGCTCCGCCGGAAACGCCTCCTCGCCGTCGCTTCAGGACGCGTGCTTCTGTGACGGCGCAATGCTGACCGGCGACGCGGATTCTATTACGGTGCTGAGCCCCTACCGTCCGTGCACCCAGGCGAGCCCCGGTGAGGTTTGCTTCCGTACTGCTCTACCGTCCGACGGCATCCCGTTCCTCCCGTTCCGGGGGCTACCGTCGGTCTCGGGCTGGAGCCCCGTCTCGGCGTCCGACTGGATTGAAGTCGACCTTCGCGTCCTTGTGCACGCTAGCGCTCTGCGCCTGCGCGTGGATCACGCCGTAGACCTCGAGGTAAGTGAAGACGGAAGGCAGTTCACCACGGTGGCCAGCGCTGCCCTCTCTGGAGACGTCGATCTGCACGATAGGTTCGTACGCGTGGTGCGATTGCGCCCCACGACGCAGGACGACGTGTCCGACGACGTCGGGTCTGGATCTGGTGGGCCTGAGCCCGGATCCGGCGAGCTTATAGGCGACCGTCGACACCTGTCGTCTATGGAGGAGACGGGGCAGGTGGCGTCCCTGTATACAGATGGAAACGAGACGCGCAGATCGCGCCGTCTCGTAGAGTGGACGTACGGAGGCTATACGATAATGGGCGTGAATAGTCGCTGCCCTGAGGGCATGAACTTGATGGCTTGGGAATGCGAGGCGATGGCTGGTGCTACTCCTGGTTTATCCTGGTACACCTCGGCGGACGACATCCCAAGCGAGAATTATCTTCCGTTCTGCTCACTATTGGGCTCGTGTTCAGCGGAGGGGACGTGCGGCGGGGGGCAAGTGATACACAACAACTGGGACGAAGTTTTACCAGATGGTCATCCTCATTTCTCGGCCATATGTCGTACGACGCCCCCGCCGCCGCCGGCGCCCTCGCCGCCGCCCTCGTCCTACGAGGCGTTCTTTGGCGTGGTAGAGGTCCGCCCGTTCACACTGGTTGACGACCCCGACACGTGCCCGTTCAAGCTTTTCACAGATACGACATCAGCAGAGAAACGACCTGGCGATATTCTGCGCTCACACGCGGGTGCAGACCTCTCTGTGTCCATGAGCGCCACTGGAAAGAGTCTCCTGTTGGGCGCTCCGATGGACGGTCAGCATGGCAAGTTGGGAATCCTTGACCTTTCAGAAACCAGTACCTGCCCGACAGATTTAGAATTAGAAGCCACCTGGACACACGCACACGAGTTTGCGACGGCGGATCAGAAAGGTCATGCACGATATGGAACGACGGTGCGGCAAAGTGGACAGTATATGATCGTCACGGAACCGTACTGGACGGAGGACACGTCCAGTTGCGATACAGACGCGAATCCTCCACCACCAGCGCCGTTGCCACAGAATGAGTACTGCCGAAACGGTATCTCAAACGAGCCGCATTCGGGCGCGGACGTCATCCAACAGACATTCGCGTGCTGTTATGCAGGCTGCCCTAGATGTAGTACAACATACATTAACCCAGTACATAATCACGAATGTACCGAATATAGGGTCGCGAAGCGTAACGGAGAATGCCAGACCCCCGATGAAATCGATTGCGTTATCCCTGAGGATTTTCCTCCGGTACGTTATCCCGATGAATGCAACCGGCGCGGAGTAGGACGCGTCAGCGTGTACAAGCTCGAAAATACGTTGGACGACAATCCCAGTCTCGCTCTGGTGGGTCAAAGCATACCCGGCAGTGCCACATCGTACATTCAGTCTCCATCACCACCGGCTCCACCGAGCGTTCCGGGCGACGAGTGGGTTGGGGAACCTCCAAAGTACGGCCAGGCTCATTGCGGTCATATTCAGGAAGGATACATGTATATCGGATGCTTCGCCGGCCAATGCGAGAGGTCACAGACTGGTTTGGCATACAGCGACGTTCTCATACCTCAATCTGACACATATGCTTATAGTAACTATAAAGCGGATGTCGTTCCGATACATCGTGCTACGGTCACGTCGGTACAGCAATGTTACGAAACCTGCAAAAATGCGGTCCCTACCGAACTGCACTGTCAATCCGGTATGTCCGAAGGTTCTGCAATACGCTGCGCGCCGAGTGGAGAACAAGGTTCTAGGTACTTTTCGTTGATTTACAATAACTGTCTCTGTATAAACGCGTACGGATCCTGTGGTCAAACTACAGATGGCGGCTGCACTGTCACAACTACACCGATGAGAGGTTGCATGTACCCCGAAGATCAGGAATGTATGAAGGGGTGTACGACCTGGTGTAGCGGAGACTACTCTGTCGAGAATCTCGGGACAAATGGACTTGACGAGTTCACATGCCCGGCCGTGCAAACACACACTCAGGAGCTTCGAGGCACGTGCGCATCCAGTCCCGCGCACGCTGGCTGCTCTCGAACAAAAAAACTCTTCCACGGCGGGATTCCGGCGTACAAGTACCGCAGTTACTTCTCAAGCAGCCGTGAACAATTCGGAGGTTTCGACACCGCACAGTGCGGCGAGTCTATGAGATACTCGCACTACGCGATATGCGAGAATAATCTTGACAGGGCGGCGGCAGAACCGGAAGATGGAGTTCATCCTGGCCAGGGCTTCGGAGAGCTCCTTGGTATGGACGCGTGCGTCAGCAAGGATGGAAACGACTTCATCGTCTCGTACGAAAGTGAGCACGCTGGTACGTCGAACAATTACAAGCATTATAAATTGCAAGGCGGTGTATGGCAGCACAACCAAGACATCGTGGGCCCTTCATACGACTCCCCGGCGTACGGCACGCGCGCAAACGAGCTGTCGTGCAACGAGGATTTGTCCCTGATCGCCATCGGGAACTTGGCATTCGAAGTCAATGATGGTGTGTACGTGCAGGAAGAGATAACAAACGTAAACGAGTTTGGAAACACCTTTGCAGTCGACCGCGACGACTACGCGGCGGACGGCCAATGCAATGCGTATAAAACGTTGGGGAGCTCCTCGGAGTACCTCTGCGACCTCCGTGGTCGAAAACCTATCTGGCACACTTGTATGTCGTCGAAGGGGACGCACATGGCGATGATTAGGAACACAGGGGCCCGATGGACGAGCGAAAACCGAGCGTACATCTTCAAACGCAGTACCGATGGATGGGTGTACCTAGAGTACAAGACCCGTCCGTCTGGGGGCGGGTTTTTCGGGACGTCGTGTGTGTTTACGGCCAACGGACGTGTGCTCGCCATAGGCTCGCCATCGTCGTTCCGCGGCGCTTCGGAGATCTTTCTTCCGGGGGGAAGCGGGCGAATATTCATCTACGAAAGGGACGGAGACCACTACACGTACAAACAGGCGCTGCAGAGCCGTGCGCAGAGCGGCTACAATTTACACGACGGCTTTGGAGAGTCCTTCGACATGGCCGAAGTCGCGGATTCGGAATCGTCGTCCGCTGTACGTATCGTCACGACCGATACCTACGAACTCAAATATCGCTTTCACAATAAACGGAAAGCGACGCTGAGTACGTTCAATCTCGGCGCCCCTAACCCCCCCTCATCACCACCGTCGCCACCGCCCTACCCCCCTCCTCCGCCGAAGCCCCCACCGTCGCCCTCGCCGTCACCGCCTCCGCCCTCGCCGTCGCCGCCGCCTCCGTCGCCGCCGCCGCCCTCGCCGCCTCCGCCCTCGCCGCCTCCGCCCTCGCCGTCACCGCCTCCGCCCTCGCCGTCGCCGCCGCCTCCGTCGCCCTCGCCGCCTCCGCCGTCGCCACCGCCGCCGTCGCCGCCTCCGCCCTCACCGTCGCCGCCGCCGCCCTCGCCGTCGCCGCCTCCGCCCTCGCCGTCGCCGCCTCCGCCGTCGCCCTCGCCGCCTCCGCCGTCGCCGCCGCCGCCGTCGCCGCCTCCGCCCTCGCCGTCGCCGCCGCCGCCCTCGCCGTCGCCGCCGCCGCCGTCGCCGCCCCCGCCGTCGCCGCCCCCGCCGTCGCCGTCGCCGCCCCCGCCGTCGCCGTCGCCGCCCCCGCCGTCGCCACCGCCGCGCACGCCGCCACCGGCCGCGCCGCCAGCGTCGCCGCGCGCCCTTGGTGCGCCGTTCGTGGTGCACCTGAGCGTCGACGACGAGGGCTGGGTCGAAGCGCGGATCGAGCCGCCGGTGGCGCAGCGATCGGCGGTCACGAGCTTCGCTCTCGAGCTGCGTGAGGCGGAGGGTGGCACTACCGAGCTCTTTGTCTGGCTGCCGTTCGATCCGATGGTGGAGACGGAGGCGCTGTGGGAGGCGGGCGGGCTGCCGTGCGGAACCGCCTTCGTGCTGCTCGTTGCGGCGTGCGACGCCGAGGGTCGTTGCTCGATGCCGCGCCGTGAGCCATTGAACACGTTTGCGTGCGCCCGCCCGCCCTCGCC
>NZVB01000018.1 GCA_002701375.1 Cyanobium sp. NAT70
AGCTCAGGATCATCGAGGCCGCTGAACATCAACACCGGGCCTTGGTAGGCATTCTCAGCAAGACGCTGCAGACATTCGAGACCATCGACTTCGGGCATCTGCAGATCAAGAAAGATCAGCTGGATCTGCCGTAGCTCCAAAGCGGCTAGTAGCTCCTGGATGCCATTGCATTCGATGCACCTGTGCCCGAGATCTTCCAGCTCATCGCGCAGCAGGGCGCGGATGCGGGGATCGTCATCGACGATTGCAATCTCGCCCCCCGTCACGGCCCCTTCATGCGTCTATTGCCGCTTCAGTGTGGCTGTGAGCCAGGTGCAAGCGGGCTGAGCATTGTCTGAGAGCTTGCTGAGAACCCAGGCCACTGCGGGGAATCCTGGATCTTTCGCTGCCATTGATGCAGTCCACACGCCATCACGGCTTCTGCCTGATCGAGCTCTTGCTGGCTGCCAGCCTGGGGCTATTGATCCTGGCTGCGACGATTCAGGCGTTGCTGGCAGAGCAGCGCCTTGGCCGTGAGCTGGGTGGATTGCTGCGTCAGCGCCAGCAGTTGCAGCGTGCCAATGCCTTGATCGCCGCTGACCTGCGCCGGGCTCTGACGCTGGCGGTGGATCCAATGGCTCCTCACCACCAGCGCCCCTGCTCACTGGCGGGTCGTCAGCCGGTGCTCCACATTGATGAGCCCAACGGTGTCAGCACCACCTACAGCGTTGGTCCGGCTCCCAGTGCCATCTGGCGCGGCTGGGTATTGATGCGCTGCGGTCAGGCCTTTGGCCGTGATGGCCGCATCAATCCTGGCTCCACGGCTCAGAACCGGGTGGTTCTTGATGGACTTGATGCTCAGCCCCACCGCTGGAGCGGTTGTGCCCTGCCTGAAGCAATCGTGATCAGTGGCAGTGGTGGGCTGCCGCTTGCCGCCTGCATGGAGCACTCCATCGGCCTGGTGCAGTGGCAGTTGCGCTTGCGCTTGGGGCTGCGGCAGCTGCAGGGGGGAGGCAGTGCCCTGATCAATGGCTGACAAGCACGTCAGCTTGGCAGTTGGCCACTGGTGGGACAGCCCTGCAATCGGTAGCGTCCGCGCAGTGAAGTTGAGATCTGCCGGTGCATCGTCTGCTGCCGATCGCCATGGCCAGCCTGCTGGCGATGCCATTGGCAGCAGAGGTGCGCGCTGCTGGCCGAGTTGATCTCAAAGTGGTGCGCTATCCGGGTTCGGTGCAGCTGCGTCTTGAGGGCATGGGCCAGAACCCAGAGATCCGCCAGCAGCAGACCGATAAGGGTTGGTTGATTGAGGTCACTACCGCCCGGCCAGGTCAGTTGGCCAGTGGTCCGCGCTTTCTGGCGATGCCCGATGCGGGTATGGACAGCATCAGTTTTGATGGCACGGGCAGCCTCTGGCGCCTTGAGGTGACAGGGCTGAGTGGCAAGAGCCTGGGCAAGCCGGTGATCACCGCTAATGGCCGTGATGTGGAGGTGATCTTCAAGGCGCAGGCACTGCCTGAGATGGTCTCCGGCAGCTATGACCTCACCCAGCCTGGCCGGGTCCAGCGCAATGCCTTTGTGCCGCCGTTGCGTCAGCGGGCTACGGCACCACCGGTGGGCGACATGGCCATCGGCACCATTGCGATCAAGGGCAATGAAGTGCGGATGCCTGGTGCCGGCAACCTCGAGCGCCTCACCCTGCGCAATGCACCAGCGCGGGATGTGCTGATGCTCCTGGGCCGCGCTGGGGGCTACAACGTTGCCTTCTTCTCCAAGAAATCAGCGAATGGTGAGTCATCAGGAGGCAACCCCATCTCTATTGACTTCAAAGATGAGCCGATTGAAGAGGCCGTCAATCTGGTGCTGACCTTGGGGGGATTGCAGGCCAAACGCCAGGGAAAAACCTTGATCGTTGGTGAGAAGCTCCCCTCCTTTGCGCGTCAGTTGATGAGTCGCACAGTGCGCCTCAATCAGGTGTCACCAGCAAGGGCCAGTGAATTCTTGATGAGTCAAGGAGCCACTTTTTATCGCACCAAGGTATTGGAAGAGAAGGAAAGCAAGGTCGATGCCGTGGAAGTGGTGGGTCAAGGGGGATCCACGACGACGAGTGGGCCAACCACTGAACTCACAGGTACCAGTGTTTCAGTACAAACCGTCGAGGCTGATGGTGAAGCTGCCGGTGCCCTTCCGCTGAGGGGACTTACGATTTCACCGGATGATCGTTTGAATTCAATCACCCTCACAGGTGAACCTAATCTTGTAGAAATTGCTGAGGGTTATCTCAAGCAGATTGATTTGCGTAAGCGTCAAGTCGCTGTTCGGATTCAGATTATGGATGTTGATTTGAAGAATGACAAAAGCATTGATAATAGCTTTGCTATCCGAACGGGCAACACATTCGTCGTCAATAGTGGCGGACAGATGTTGGTTAACTTTGGTGATTTAAAGCCACCATCTTCAGAGCAGACTGGCCTGCCGGGAACATACGGAACTGATGACCAAGGAAATGTTGTTGGATCACCGTTGGTTGGAGCGGGCAGTTTTCAGCTGCCAAGTGGTCAAGATCAAGTGTTTGTTGATCTTCCACAAACTGGAACTCCTTATCAGGGCAGGCCAACAGTGTATCCATACCCCTACATCAGAGAGCTTTCAGTTCTCCCTCCAAGTGTGAGCTATGACAATTTTAAAGTCAATTTGCCTAACTCTCCACAGGGAACGATTAATGGCGGTGTTGGGCTTCAAGGTACCAATCAGCGATACAGATACTCCAGGCCTGGATTTGGTCCTTATAGCAATCCAGGTCAGCCAGGCGTTGCCTCGATTGATGCTAATGGTATCCCTGCCTATAATATTCCGCAAAATTTCCAGTATCCACGCAATCAATTTTTTGATTATGTAACCGCAATGATCGCATCTACCACTGCAAAAGTGCTTGCAGATCCAACATTAATGGTTCAAGAAGGCGAAAGTTCTAGTGTTGGGGTCGGCAGGTCTGTAACCACAAAGGTCAACTCTTCTGTTTCAACAGGTGGCGGGACGGTTACTTCTTGCAATCAGATCAAAGAGAATGCAGGGCTAGAGATTGATGTATCAGTCCCCCGAATTGATGACAATGGGTTTGTCACAATGAAGCTCAATCCTCGATTAACTGTACCGAAGGGTGGTGAACCAATTCTTTGCAACAACACGTCCTATTCTGTTTTTGATCTTGATCAACGGGAATTGAAGTCAGGCGAGTTTAGAGTTCGAGACGGTCAAACCTTGATCCTGACAGGTGTCATTCAAGATGATGTCAGGGAAATCGTTCGTAAATGGCCGGTTCTTGGTGACCTCCCATTGATTGGACAGCTCTTCCGGAAAACTGCAAGTAATCGCGAGAAGCATGAGCTTGTCATTGTTGTGACACCACGGATCATCAACGATTTTGAAGGTGGGACCTATGGCTATGGATATCAGCCATCAACAAAAGAGGCAAAGAAGCTCATCTACTCTCGTTAATTGGTCTGACTAATCGATCATTTTGTAAATACCGTTCGCTCCTTGGCTTATGAGTTTAAGCCATTCAGAATTCTGACCAACTGAGACTGTATTTACCTCAAGTGGCTGTGAACGGTTTGGTTTGCTATTTAGATTGATATAAGTATTAGCTGTTGGCTGAAAGTCACGATTTGACCAGCGTCCACCATTGCGATCGTAATTAGGATCTCCATCTGTCATGAAAAAGATTGCGGTGGCTTCGTTGTTGCTAAACGCGAGATTTAGAGAATCCCAAGGCCGTGTACCACCCCAGTTTGTGACAGGCGAAGCCGAGAGCGAACTGACAAATTCAAGGACTTCCTCGCGAGAAATATCATCAAGTGTGATTAATTGACCATCTCGCAGGCTGCGGTGGTTGTAATACCCTGGAGAGCTAAACGATTGCAGACTGACCTGTGTGCCATTCTCTAGGCTCTCAATGAGGCTTCGAAGTTCTGTCTGTAGTGATTCCATTCTTGTCATTAAGCAATTCTGTCTGGTTCGGAAATATCGACTGCCATTGTAGTAAGTCCGATTTTTAGCTGTGTAATTGTTGCCCCATGCGATGCAGGTGCTCATTGAGCCTGAGCCATCTACGATCAGTTGAATCGCCTTGCTATCAACAGGAATGCCAAAGAATGTGCATCCGCCATCGTCATTACATCCAGATAGCCCATTCGTTCCTTGAAAGTTAGCATTTGAGCCGTTGTTTGTTAACAAGCTGCTTTCATCACGATTTACCTTGTCTGCTCTTGCATAGGCAAGGAAATTCAGGTTAACTCTAAGACTTCGTTTCACTCCTGGCGGTTGCAAAAAGCTGTGTAATACAGCATCAGTTGCATCGGTGGGATCAACAAGTCTCAGCATTTTTGCTGCCTCGTCAGTTTCAAATGCAAAAGCTGGCTCAGGGTAAGCACGTGAAGCATTTCGATTCTCGTTGTCTAGGGTCAAATCAAGTTTTTGAAGTGCTGTGCTTAAGTCGTCACCACTACAGGCATCTATGCAAGGTGTAATCCCGATATTTTCTAGTACAGAAGATAAGATTACTTTTTCAACTTCATATCGCCCATCTCCGCTTAGTGCTGGTCCACAACGGAGGAGTGCAAAGTTTTTAGTATTCCGAGCTAAGCCTAGCCCATAGATTACCGGATGATCTAGCTCTGCCATCTTCATGCCGAAGGCAGGTTTGAAGTTATTGTTGTTTTCTTCAGCAAGGGTCGCGCAATCTGTAAGGCTTTGATCGTAATCAGAATGACTTAGTTGAGTTAAATTTTTCTGTTCTTGACCTACGCCATCCTCATTAGGCTGATTTAAGAACATTAAATGTAAACTTCGCTGTGTTTCTGCACGCAGCAGCCGTAATCCTGTCGTGGCTGAGTTGCGAAGGCTTGTGAGTCGGTCACTTGCGTCCATGCTGGAACTGATGGAGCGCATGCCGATTGCAGTACCGGTGATTAGTACTGAACCTGCTGCTACAGAAATGATGAGCTCAGCAAGCCCATATCCCGCAGCATGATGCTGCGCTTTTACGGGCCGTTGATACTGATTCTTATCTGGCATCTTGGCCGCTAGTGCTGCTATTTGAGTTTGGCAATGTCGGAGGAGTTTCATGCTGAAGGGCTGGTGGATTCAGGGTGAGAATTAAGGAAGAGGTTTACTGATTCTTGGTGCACTGGCCCGTATCAATGCTTGGCCCTCGCCATGTTCCTGAAATAAGCTCACCGGTGGTTGGTTCCATAACCAGGCATCGTTCAAAGCCGTCATCAGCTAGCTCGATTGATCTGACTCTTACAATCAACTGTGAGCTAAATTCTGCATCCAATGTTGTGACTCCGCCAATCGTATTGAAAGCAATCGATTTAGGGTTGATGCGTATACGAATGTCTTCTTCATCTTTGTGGTTTTGAGTCCCTTTTAGATTAACAAGTCGCAGGTTGGTTGATGCCATGATGTTCCCATCCTCCATGTTTGTTGGCTCAGGGCAATCGTCTGGCGATGTAATTTGAATAGCATCTATATCGCGGGGCCTGATTCCATCTCTTGATGCTTGATCAGGAAATTCAACAATGCAACTGTCTTGACGCATGATCATATTTGCCTTGAGTTGATTAAGCCCTACTTCAAGCTTTTGCGTGTAGGAATCGACAGCATTCTGGCGATAGCTTTTGATCAGTGATGGTATGACAGCGGTCGCCCCAATTGTGACGATGACTATCGCTACCAATAATTCAACTAAGCTAAATCCAGATTCTCGTTGTTCTGCTGTCATGACGCCTCCGGGCAAGCAGTACTGAAGCTTGGATTGAGTTCAATGAGACGCAGCTCTGTCCCGCCAGTTGATTCAGGTGGTGTGAAGTGGTAAATCACACGCAGTAAATCGGCCTCTTCATCGCTCAGATCACGACTCCACTGGGCTTGTGTAGAAACTGGACGCATCGATTCAACTTTGTCTTTGAGGATGGCGCTGTCAGTGCCATCCTCATCACATGGGGGATTGTTGTTCAGGCTGGTATCAATCGCCTGTATTTCTTCGATGTCATTGAGGATCTGATTCTCAATCTCCATTCGGATACCGCTTGAGCTGGAGCTTGCCATAGCTAAAACAAGCATTCGATTGGTGCCAGCAAGTAAAAAAAACATCACAACTGCTGCAATCAAGACTTCAACAAGACTGAACCCTGATTGATGTGAGCTTTGATTTTTGCCGATCCGATCTTTCATGACTACCAAGCGATGAATGTGTCATGCTGCTTGCCGCGAATTCCTCGCCTAGTTGTTCTCCCAAGTATGAATGAATCATCTTTGTGAATCCATAAATCTCGGAATCCTTTGATAGTCCTTTCCCCTGCGCTGTTTCGACTAATTAGATCAAGCCCAGCTCCTGCGCATATGTTCTTTGCCCATAGCAATCCCTGTAGGGATGTTGGAGCTGTCAAGGCAACCGTGCCTCTGGGCATGAAGACAGTCGCTGCTGGCAGGCTAGGTTGATTGTCAGATGTTTTTCCGATCAGCAGATTTGCCTTGGGCGTTGGACTGTATGCAGAGGTGCATTCTTGCTCTTCGTCGCCCTGTGGAGCATATAAAACCAGGGTTTCTGCTTGTGGGCTAGAGCGGTTGCATGGTAAAACTGAAGCTGTGCTCGTTGACTCTTTTGCTTGGCATAGTTGACCATTACTCAGATTAAAGAAGTAGCTATCATTGCGACCGCCTTCAAGTTTCAGGATCACTGGTCTTCGTTGTCCTCCCAGGTTTGTCTCAATGCTGAGCGTATCTCCTGCATTCACAGTGAGGCTTTGAATTCTCACAACACACGGTTGCTTTGGATTGGAGGGGCAGAGATCTTCGGCGTGGAGAGTAATCGTGGCATTTCCTGCCTCGTCGATATCAACCTCATTGGCTCGGTCTTTGCAGTCTGAAAATGTATTGCCTGTTGTTCCCCTACAGATGGCACCAACGCTTGTCCCTGATCTTGCCCGTGTGCTGTCGATATCTAGAACTTCGGGGTGCGTCGCAATGTTCTCTCCTGATGCCGTTCTTGTGAGGATTGCCTCCTTAGGAAAACTTTGATTGGTATGGGGCCATAGGTGATCTTTGATTCCAGCAGAATTCGTATTTATTTTTTCTGCTGCAAGACTTTGGCAGCTGCTTTGATCAGATGCACCTGAGATTGCGGCAGCAGCTGAGTCTTGATCAACTATCCATAGTGCCATCCCATCTCCTTCGATCGAGGATGAATATCCGCCCATGTCCATATGATTTGCAGCAATGATGGCCCAATGGCTATCATTTATGATGTCATCTCGTGTATATAATGTCCGTTTTAATAGAGTGCGGCTAAGTACCTTCGAATCTTTTGAGTCTCCCTGAAGTGCATAGCCTTCAACTTGAAAAATACCAGTTGTTCCTGCTCCAGGTGAATAACTCCTTAGTCTAAAGCGTGCCCTTATGGGTTGACTTCTGCTGTCATCTCTTAGGGTCTCAGGGCCTGAGATATTGTTTCCATAGACATCAGCAGGTAGATCTGCAAACAAGGAGCTTATGCCCTCATTAGTGGTCTTTATGGGGTAGCAACTCTGTGTTAGCAGTGGTCTGATGTCGCTTATTTTAAGATCCCATTCTCTGGTTTTTTTGTCGCTATCCCACTGAATTGTCTCGTCTTGTTTGAGTTCCCATAGGAATGAATAGTCTGTAATCCCACCTCTATTCATTGCAGCCAAAATGCGGTTCATTCCACTACTTGCTGCCATGTCTGCTAGCTGCTTATAGCTTTCAGAAGCGCCCACTCGCCTAAGCATCATTTGCTTGGCGATTAAGCCTCCAGCACTAAAGATCAGTGTCATGCCCAATAGAAGGGTAATGGCCAATGCCATCCCTTCTTCTGATTTCCTCCTGCGTTTGATTTTAAATCTGCGTGTGTTCATGTCGGATCTCCTGCCTATTCGCTTGAGGAGGTTGTTGCATTTTCACTATTCCTGTTGCCAGTTGAGTTCGTTTTACCACTGCTTAGCGCGCCACAATCTGCAGATCCCGCGACAGTTGTTTTCTCATCTCCCTTTCTAAGATCTGATAGGCCTGTTTGGGTATTGATGCAGGCATCAATCCTCCATTTGCTTCTATCTCCACTGAGTCGTTCTGCGTTTACTTCGTATAACGAACCGCTTCTATTCATCGATATTCTGTAGTGGCCACCATTGGTTGTTGTCAGTTGCGTAAAGCCGCTTGTATCTTCGACGACGCCATTTTGATCAACCACTGGTGAAATCCTGGAAATTTCATCCCAATTGGTTGGATTTTCAAGGAATTCTTCTCTATAGGCTTGGATTGTCATCATGAGTGTCGAGATTTGGCTCGCAACCTCGGCCTGCTGAGCTTTTGCTACAGCACCCATGTAGTTGGGTATGGCGATCGTGCTCAATGTGCCGACAATCCCGATCGATACCATGAGCTCCGTTAATGTGAAGCCTGCAGGGCTGACCAAGTTGGAATGATTGATGCGTTTCATGGACTGCCCTGAGAAAGGTCTGGATGTGTATTCCAGGGAAGAGGCAGTGGTTCTGCTGAATCGGCCTGGATTCATCGGTTTGATATGAAAATGTCTGCGATGCATACATCGCAGACAGAACTGCTTTCTGTTTAATTTCAGTTATGATGCGGTCCCTCCAAAAAGCTTGCTGGTTGAATCTGTTGCTTCGGTGATCAGACCAGTCTGTAGATCTAGGGTCTTCACAATTGTCTTGCCGCTGATGGTAGTGTCTGAAGGGTTACCAGTTGCAGTTGCTGTAAGTGTGCTGCCACTAACAGCACACGTATAACCAAACTTAGTAGCTGTTTTTGCGTCAGCATCTGAGCTTGTTTTAGATGGTGCTCCCCAATCAGTGCAGTCAGCACTGGCTGTTAGTGTTCCTTTGGTGTGGTAGTCAGCTTGGGCATTTTTTAGGATGACTGAGATCATGGAGTTGGCTTCGGCTCCTTTGGCTTTGGCCGACTGACTCAGAAAGTTCGGCAACGCCACAGCGCTCAAGATGCCAACAATCACGATCACCACCATCAGTTCCACAAGGGTGAAGCCTTTCTGGATGATGTTCTTGCTGTTGGTCTTCTTGCTGGTCAGTTGACGCAGCAGTTGGTTTTGGAAAGTTGTAGAAGTCATGTTCGGCGAAGGGGCTGGTTGCTCCCGGTTGGTTCAACACATCAATCGTGCCCCTGCTGAACGATTCATTGATGAGAGCAGTTGATGCAGTCTTGGTGATTTGAGCCAAAGCAATCTGAAAACCAAGTGAATCGTTGAGTGAAAAAGTCTGAAAGTCATGCTTTTGGGGGATGACGCCATCAGTTGCACGGCATCGCTGATGCCCTCCGCTACGGTCCTGCCCATGGCAACCCCCTGGCTGCAGCGCTTCTGGGCCTGGCGCCCCCGCACCCTTTCAGCTCGCCTGGCTCGGGTGGGGGTCTGGGTGCTGCTTTTTTACGTGCTGATCGCGTTGCTCAGCCCGCTGCTGTTTCACTCCGGCTTGCTGGTTGATGTGAATAGTGGCCTCGATAACCCCATTAATGCCGCACCTTCCTGGGATCACTGGTGTGGCACCAACCGCCTGGGTCAGGACGTCTGCGCCCGCACCGTCGCTGGCGCTGGTGTGGCCCTGCAAGTGGTGGTGCTCGCCTTGACCCTGGCCTTGGTGGTGGGTGTGCCCCTAGGCATGCTCAGCGGTTACTTCGGTGGGCCGGTGGATCGGGCCTTGGTGCTGTTGATGGATACGGTCTATTCGCTGCCGGTGATCCTGCTGG
>NZVB01000019.1 GCA_002701375.1 Cyanobium sp. NAT70
GGCGGAGTAGGAGGTAGCGGAGGCGGCGTTCCAGTTGGAGAGTGCACCACCGGAAACGGAAACGTCGGATTGAATGAAGTTGGAGGAAGCTTCTGAGAGGGTGAAGGTGACGGTGGTGGTGTCACCTGCTTTTAAGGAGTCATCGGCATCGTCTTCTGTGATGGCGATGGTGGGTCTGATGCCATCAATGTTGAGTGCTTTATTAGCACTAAGTGAATTGGCTGCTCCTGGAGCCGCCAAAGTCAGATTGGCGTTATTGGCGGCTCCAGAACTGGCTTTGATTGTTCCACCATTGAGTGCAAGTGCTGATGTACCTGTGTAATCCAGGTCCCCAGATGTGTCGCCCTCTTGCACTGTGTAAGTAAAGCTCAGAGTATTCGTTCCTGAGCCTGAGGCGTAACTGGCGGTGCGGTCTGTGCTACCAGTTTCCAGCTCTAAAGTTGGAGTTCCACTTGTCGTATTGACATTGATGGATGCGGAGAACGTTGCGTTGATTGTGATTGTGCTTCCAATCGCGTAGGAGCCATTAGCTGATGCGGAGCTTATGGAACTGTTGCTTGGACTGAGCGGTGTGTAAATTGGAGTAAATGATGCCGAATTGAAAGTGACACCACTTCCTTTAATGAGTTCTACATTCGAAAAACCTGGGTACACTCTATTTCTGATTTTTCCTTGTGCGTAATTATCACTTCTAACACCGCCAAGCGGCATTCCATCTCCAAATAGATAGACCTGCGTCGCTTGGGAGGAAGCGTATGTGGCTGCACAGCAGCCCTCCATTTTGAACCGTGTATGTGATTGGTTTGTCTTTTGTGAGGGGTATCGAAAGTGATTGTTCAGCTTGTAATTTGAAAGCCATGTTTTGGGGTCTCTGACGAACTTGTCGATCTCGGTGTCGTCAGGAAGGTTTGTATTTGCTTTTAGTGTGGAGATCGCAAAAGCAGCAATGTCTCCTGAAAAATTGCTAGCTCCGCTGTTATTGGCTCCGATGATGAGGGAGCCTGTGACGTTATTTCGACTGCCGTTTCCCTGTGCCTCCCATGTCCCCGTGCTTGTTAGATCTGTCGAGTCTCCGTTGGAAAGGTCAATGCTTTTAATTCTGAATCGACTGCTGTAATTGTCTGATTCACGTGTTCTTCCTCCATTGTAATCAATATAAATCGCTGTCCACTCGTTGATTGCTATGCTATTGGCAGATGTGAATTTAATGTAATCGCCCGCGCCGAGTTTGCCAAGCGTGAAAATTAGCTTGCCAGCGCTATCTAAATTTAACGTCAGATGGTCGTTAGTTGCAGCTCTTTTTTTCCAAAGGATTGAGTCATTGCTTGGGTCGATGGATTCAATCCTGAAGATAATGCTTGATGCCCATGGCTGGCTTTGATTGCCAGTTTTGCCTGCTGTGACACTGTTCGGAGCGCTGTGTGTACGTGATAGTGGCGAATGGTCAACCCATGTATTGGTTCTGGTTAGGTATGCGCCACCTGTTCCATCAAAATGCAGTGCGTTGTTGAACAGTGTGGATGTCATTGTCTTACGAGGATCTCAGAAGTTTTCCAGGCGTTCGTTGTGGTGTTGGGTGAACTTGCCAATGCTTTGTTTAGTGATATAGAACGTTTTATCTGTTTATTTCGATTCTCACTCCTTGCCTGGCTACTTGCAACGGTTGATGAGCCAGAAGCAGCCAGTGTTGTTATGACATCGAATGCATGAATTCCATCAGTATGGGCGTCGGTGTTATCGCCATTACCACGCAAGATATCTTTGTTGTCTGTTCTGACAATAAAAACGGTTCCGCCGCAGCAAAACAAGTCGTTGGGTTTGTGATCTTTCTGGTCGGTCCACTTGTCGTCAATTATGTCGTCATCGTTGGCCCCCAGCATCGATGAATTCGGAAGAACCTCAATCGCTGGAAGAGAGCTGGCATGCTTTGCTGTCAGCCGATCCATGAGCTTGTTCAGTCGTTTGGGCGGCTTGACGGCATTCAGTCTCAGCGCATGGATCGCTTCTGTTCGTAGCCGACCCTCTGCAGCCCAGGTTTGCAGCTGCAGCAGCCAGGTCTGAAGCAGCCGATTGCAGAGCAAGGCCCTTCCGTAAAACGTCTATACAGTCTTTTTCAAAATACAGTTTCTGGCAGATTTTCAGGGCCGGTGCGTACGTGATTGTGGCGAACAGCACTGAAGAGCAGCTGTCGCGCTGGCCATCTTGGCTGGTTGCGGTCCTGGCTTCTTCAAGCTTGTGAGTCCTGAATCGTGATGGGTACTGCGTTTTGGGGGATCCAGTTGGTCGCTCACGGCGTGACCAGGCAGACCTGCTGGTCACGGATGGCGTGGCGGGCGTCGGCCATCAAGGTGTTGCGAATGTTTCGATCATGCATCGATTGATGAACTGTTCCAGTCGCTTTGAGCTTGTGTGTGTAACAACCACAGAGGCTCAACACATCGCTTGGCTCGTGGGATCGCCTGGACGAATGACTGTTTTCTTCCCTTCACTCGATGATCGGCGTAAGATGCATCCAGTCATTGGATGTTAGAAGCAATGACCGTCGTTGCCATTGTTGATTCCGGTCTCAATCTTAAGCATCGTGATATTACCGATCACCTCTGGGTGAATGCTAAGGAAATTCCAAGTAATGGTGTTGATGACGATGGTAATGGTGTGATTGATGATGTTCATGGTTTTGACACGTTTGACACCGCCGGTTTGAAGTCCAGCCTGGCCAATAGTGGTGATCCGCAAGGACATGGCACCCATGTTGCCGGGATCGTTACAACGCTGGCGCCGAAAGCCGAGATCATGCCGATTCGGATGCTCGATGCGAATGGGAATGGTCTGCTCTCCGATGCACTGTTTGGCTGGTCTTACGCATTAGATAATGGTGCCAAGGTGATTAACAACAGTTTCGGGATTGTGGGTTCTGCCACCTCAGAATTCTCATTCATGGAGGAAGCGCTTCGTATCGGTCGGGAAAAACATGGGGCTGTTTTTATTGCAGCAGCTGGTAACACATCAAATAATAATGACGTCATACCTTGTACACCGGCGAATGTACCTGGAATGATCTCGGTGGGGGCAACGTCTTGGACTGGAGATGTTGCATCTTTTTCGAACTACGGCAGAAAATCGGTAGACCTCTTCGCTCCTGGTGAAAATATTCTCAGTGCCGATGCGTTCTCTCTGACGAATCGATCCAGGAAGAGCGGTACATCTCAGGCGGCTCCGATGGTGGCTGCTTTCGCGGCCAATGTCCTTGCGAAGAAGCCTAAAAGTAAGCCGGCATTTGTTGAGCGACAATTATTCAAGCAACTTGAGTCCTCATCGGAGCTTGCCAATAAGAGTCAAACTGGTGGCGAACTTGCTGATAAGCACACCAAGAAAGTGACTCATGCTGCTTCATCTCGACAGGCTAGGAGGCTTGAGCGTACAGCCTCATCTTCTTTGGTCAATTTTGGGCGTTTTATCGGTGTCGTTGATGAATCGAATGGGATGACGCAGCAAGATGTAACGGATCAGTTGATGTGCAGTAACATGCGTTTTGTTGAGGAGGTCAAATGGCCGTTTGACAATATTGCGGTGTTTTTTCTCGATCAATCCTCCAACAAGGTACTGCAGAATGAAAAAAACTTTAGGCGTTCGCAGCGTGTGCTTGACACGCCATGGCAGTTGGAGAAAAATATCAAGCGCATCAAGAAGATGGGCTTGTTTAAAGAAGTTGAGTGGGATGCCTATGTGACGCAGTTGAGCTCAGAAGATTCTTCTTTTTTGAATATTGAAGCTCCATGGAATACCGATTTAATCGATGCTCAGCCCAGTGAATTTTGAGCCACGCTGATGTGTTTTGTGATGGCATCTTGATGAGCTTGTTGGATCGCACGAGCTGAATCGCATGAGCTGAATCGCATGAGACTGTTGGGCCGGCTCGATTGAGACTGCCACTCTTCAATGAGACATGCCCCAAGCCTCGCCTCAGGCAGCCAGGTTGCGGAAGCGGGTGAATTGAGGCTCGAACAGTAATTTCACAGTTCCTACCGGACCATTGCGGTGTTTGGTCAGGATCACTTCGGTGATGCCGCGGTCAGGCGTTTCTGGGTTGTAGTACTCATCGCGATAAATCATCAAGACCAGGTCAGCGTCCTGTTCGATTGAGCCCGATTCACGAAGGTCGCTCAGCATCGGTCGTTTGTTGGTTCGGGCTTCTACGCCTCTGCTGAGCTGGGAGAGCGCGATGACTGGAACATTCAGTTCCCTTGCCATGCCCTTCAATCCTCGTGTGATGCGTGATAACTCTTGCACTCGATTGTCAGAATTCGATCCTTCCATCAATTGCAAATAGTCGATCACGACAAGCCCTAACTCTTTGCCCTGTTCGGCCATGAGTCTGCGGCAGAGGGAGCGCATTTCAAGCACTCCGGAGTTGGGTTTGTCATCGATGTAGATCGGTAATTGTCCCAGACTGTTGATGCCTTGCCCGAGTAGTGGCCATTCCTCTTGCTGTAACCGACCTGTGCGGAGACGTCCTGCTTCGATGCCCACTTCCATCGATAACAAGCGATAGGTGAGTTGTTCCTTACTCATCTCCAGACTGAATACACAAACTGGCATGTCGTGTAATTGCGCCACATTTTTGGCCAGATTGAGCACAATCGAGGTTTTACCCATGGCCGGCCTACCCGCCACGATGATCAGGTCGCTTCGTTGAAGGCCCTGGGTCATTGCATCCAGGTCGTAGAAGTTGACGGGGATGCCGGCGACTGATGTACCGAGAGAGCGACTTTCAATCTCTTCGAAGGTTTGGGTCAAGATCTCGGCTGTCGGTGTCAGCCCCTTCGACGGTTTTTCTTGGCTGATCGCAAAAATGGTTTGTTCGGCCTGATCCAGCACCTGCTCCATTGGCAGACTCTGATCAAATCCCAATTTGATCACTTCATTGCCCGAACGGATCAGCTGGCGACGCAGGAACTTATCCATCACCAACCGAGCCACTTGCTCGATCGAACTCGTGGAGCTGACCCGTTCCACGAGTTCGATCAGTCGGCCATTGCCGCCCACTTTGTCGAGAGAATTGGTATCCGCCAGCCAGGCGGTCATCGCAGTGAGATCGGTGGGTTTGCCCTGGCTGTGCAGCATCAGGGCAGTGCGAAAGATTTCTCGATGAGCGTTGAGATAGAAGGCTTCCGGCTGCAGCACATCTGCGACTCTGCCGATGGCATCAGGATCCAACAAGATTCCACCCAGAACAGCTTCCTCAGCTTCCAGGTTTTGGGGTGGAATCGAATCGGGGAGGGCTTCGAAGCTGGGTTCCTGGTCCCGCCGGACTTGACCGGCGCCATGGCGTCCTCGATCGGCTCGATCACCCTTGTCTGGAATGGGGACGCTCACCATGGCGGCATGCCGCAGAGCAGAGGAATCACACTCTGACTGGCCTTGACGGTCGTTGGGTCATCGATCAGTAGCTGATCACTTCCAGATTGATCTCAGCGGTGACTTCACTGTGCAGCTTCACGTGCACGTTGTATTTACCCGTGCGGTGAATCTCGGGCACAACGATGTCGCGCCTGTCGATCTCCTTCTTCGTGGCGGTTTCGATGGCTTCGGCGACATCACCATTGGTCACGGTGCCGAATAGCACGTTGTCTTCACCAGTCTGTTTTTTGACTGTGAAGCGACCAATCGTGGCGAGAGCGGTCTTGAAGTCGAGGGCTTCCTGCTTGAGCGCTGCCTGACGTTCGGCCTCTTTGGCGCGACGATGCTCCACCTGCTTCATTACGGCAGGGGTGAGTGGAACTGCCTTACCGAAAGGGAGCAGGAAGTTACGGGCGTAACCAGGGGCTACCTCCACCAGATCACCATCCTTGCCGAGGCTAAGAATGTCCTCACTCAGGACGACTTGGACACGCTTGGGCATGGGACCTGTGCTGACGAAGATTTCGGTGCGATCAAACAGACTACGACGCCACTGGTAGACGAATTTTGCTGGCGAGCCCTAGGGCTCGCATCAGTCGGATGTGCTCCCACGTGAGATCGATTTGTCCTGGTTGCAATCCGTGGCGAGCGGAGTGGGGGAAGGCATGGTGATTGTTGTGCCACCCTTCCCCGAAGGTGACTGCTGCCACCCATTTGTTATTCCGTGAGGCATCTCCACTGTCGTAAGCGACCGTTCCCCAGCAGTGGGTTGCCGAATTCACCAGCCAGGTGACGTGATACACAAGCACGAGGCGTAGGGGAATTCCCCACAGAACCAGGGCCCAGCCGCCAGCTCCTGTTGCGTTGCCAATCCAATAAAGCAGGAGGCCAAGCGGCAGCTGCAGAAGCAGAAAATAGGTGTTCAACCAACGGTAATAAGGGTCCCTGCACAGGTCGCCGCTGAGGCGTGGAACGGATTGCATCGCTGGAATCGGTTGGAACATCCAGCCCATATGGCTCCACCAGAAGCCGCGGTGGCTGTTGTGGTGATCAGCAGTCGTATCAGAAAATTTGTGGTGGTGGCGATGTAGGCCAACCCAGTCGATTGGGCCGTGTTGGCAGCTCAGGGCGCCGCAGGTTGCAAAGACGCGCTCAAGCCACTGAGGTACACGGAAGGAACGATGAGACAGCAGTCGGTGGTAGCCAATTGTGACGCCCAGGCAGGCTGTGACCCAGTAGAGGATGCCGAGGCAGATCGCGGCTTGCCAGCTCCAGTAGCCAGGCTGTAGCGCCACAACAGCGAGCAAGTGGATCGTGATCATGAAGCCGATTGTTCCCCAGCGTTTGGCCTGATCGGGCGGGACGGCGTTGTGCCCCTTGCGGGGTTGGTGTAGATGGGCTGCCAGCCTTAAAGCTTCATGCGACGCTGTGGGTCGACTCGGCGGGGATGGCGCTGTGATCAAGCTTGACGGCATCTATGATCCGATTGCTGTCCCCAAACTATAGGCGATAAGAATCCTTATCAAGTGGCAACTTCTGATTCTGGATCCGATCTTGTGAGTAAAGGCTACCGAGAGCGCCTGGCTGAGGGGCGTCGTGCCATGGCTCACCTCATCCATGTTTGGCATGAGCGCAATGGCTGGTCTCATAAGGTGCTGCCCTCGCTTGCTGAGGCCCTTGATCTCGGTCGAGTTCATAATTCACAGATTTCCAATCTGCGCAATGGAAAGTTGGCGGCTCCTGGCCCAGAGGTTTTCCTTGCCTTGGGCCAAGCGAATGCCGTTCTGTTCGCAGGTCTCGATCCCATTCGTGATCGACTCAGTGAACCTCATGCCGACTTGCTGCAGCATTTGAATGAGGGCCATGAGCCCTTGGTTAATGGCAGGGGGAAGCCCCTTGGTGCCGGCGCCCTGTTCGAGATTTTTGTGGGCTTGGCGTCCCTCCCGCCAGGGTTTGATTGGCGCATTGATGAAACAGAAGCCTCAGCCTTGAGTGCTGCTTTGGCAGATCAGCTTTGTGATGGCAAAACATGGCGTTTTTGCCGAGATCAGGTGATGGCTGCTTATCCAGTCAGCAAAAAACAGCGAAGAGAGCGCTTCGCTGCTGTGATGGCTGGTATGCGCGATTACAGCGCTGATGAGTTGGATGGTGAATTATTGGATTTGTATGGAACACATCAAGCTCTTGGAGGGGCCTGTCGTCATGGGGCAGAAGGATTTTTGGCTCTTTTGCGAAAACGGGCTAAGAGCTTGCAGAGAGAGACTCAGTCTGAGCAGATGTCCTGAATGAAGCTGGTCACGGTGAGTAGCGCGCTTGACGCACTCGCCTGGTTAGCCCGAGTCTCCGCAGCAAACGGATGTGCTGCCAGGTCAGGTCAAATTCGAACCAACGCAGACCATGTCTGGCACTGGCCGGATAAGCATGATGATTGTTATGCCAACCTTCGCCAAAGGACAAGATGGCAACCCACCAACAATTTCGAGAGAGATCTGGACAATCGAAATTGCGATATCCAAAAGCGTGCGTGGCGGAATTGACCAACCAGGTGACGTGATATACAACCACCAGTCTTAAGGGGATGGCCCATAGCACCAGGCCAAGTCCACCTCCGTGGACTTGCGTGGCTTCTCCAAGCCAATACAGACCGAGGCCAAGGGGGATTTGAAGCAGCAGGAACCATCGGTCTAGCCAGCAATAGAACGGGTCCGCCAAGAGGTCTCCTGCGTAGCGATCTAACTCTTTGAGAGCTGGAATGTCATGCAACATCCATTCGCTATGGCTCCACCACAGACCACGGCCAGCATCGTGATGGTCTGAGGGTTGGTCAGAAAAGCGGTGGTGATGGCGGTGGAGCCCCACCCATTCGATCGGTCCGCTTTGGCAGGCCAATGTCCCCATCAGGACAAGCAGTCGCTCCACCCAGACAGGGACAACCAGGCTGCGATGGGCGACCAGACGGTGGAGCCCAAGCGTGACGCCGAGCACTGTGACCCAATACAGGACAGCAAAAGCGATGAGCCCTTGCCAACTCCAGAAGCGGGGCAGCAGCGCCACAGTCGCCAGCACATGCATGACGAACATGAAGCTGGTCGTGCCAAATTTGAACCGCCGCTGCTGGGAGGGCAACGGTCCTCGGGGGGCTTTCAGCGCCGCCCGTTGCCTCAGCTCACGGGTGTCAGCTGTTTGCGTGGAAACCAACAGGAAACTCCAGGGGGTGACAGAGCCGCTCGTGCAGGGAACCCGTGGAGCGGATGGTGTCTTCAAGCCAGAAATCTAAAGGAATTGATGCGGGACTCCGTTGTCGGACGCCATGCTGCAGTGCTGAAGCCGGAAGTGACACGGTGAAGCAGGGCGAAATCGATGCGTCTGTTCTGAACCAGGCCAGACAAGTGCTGGTGGATGTGGCGACGGATCAGCAATCTCTGGCGTTGAAGCGCACCGCAGCAGTGGAATCCAGACTGCAGCGTGTGCTGGACGCCTTTGCGGCAGAACGGCTCTCAACACAGCATTTTGCGTCGTTGACGGGCTACGGCCATGGCGATCCAGGTCGGGATGTCGTTGACCGTGTGTTTGCTCGTGTTCTTGGGGCAGAGTCCGCTGCGGTGCGAATGCAGTTCGTTAGCGGCACCCATGCCATCGCGAGTGCTCTGTTTGGAGTCCTGCGACCTGGCGATCGGATGTTGTCCATAACTGGTCGCCCTTACGACACGTTGGAGCAGGTGATTGGTCTGCGTGGCACAGGGCAAGGATCGCTGGCCGAATTTGGAATTGCTTACGACGAAATTCCTCTGACTGAGTTGGGTCGGGTGGATGGTTCGGCCTTGGAGCAAGCGCTGCAGACTCCGGCACAGATGGTGTTCATCCAACGCAGCTGTGGATACAGCTGGAGGCCGTCCCTGTCTGTTGGAGAGATCGGTCAGCTCTGCCAACGCATTCATTCCCAACAGCCAAATTGCATTTGTTTCGTCGATAACTGCTACGGCGAATTTGTGGAGGAGCAGGAACCTCCCCATGTCGGGGCAGATTTGATCGCTGGATCTCTGATCAAAAATCTGGGTGGCACCATTGCCCCCACGGGTGGATACGTGGCAGGGCGGACAGCCTTGGTGGAGCAGGCGTGCTGTCGACTCACCGCCCCTGGCATTGGTCGTGAGGGGGGCACGAGTTTCGATGTGCAGCGGCTGGTGTTTCAAGGATTATTCCTGGCGCCTCAGATGGTGGCGGAAGCTCTGATCGGTGCAGATCTCGTGGCCGGTGTGTTTGAGCGCCTGGGCTTTGCGGTGCAGCCGCATGCTGGTGCCGAGCGTCAAGATTTGATTCAGGCGGTCTGTCTGGGCAGTCCTGAAGCGTTGAAGCTGGTTTGTCGTGCCTTTCAGGCTTGCTCCCCAGTGGGCTCCTATTTAGATCCAGTGCCTGCAGCGATGCCCGGCTATGCGTCTGAATTGATCATGGCTGGAGGCACCTTCATCGATGGCTCCACCAGTGAATTCTCAGCTGATGCCCCGTTGAGAGAACCATTCAATCTTTATGTTCAAGGAGGGACGCATCGGACCCATATTCATTTGGCGCTCAACCAGGCACTTGCCGCTTTACATGCGGCAGGTCTGATCGCTCTCCCGCAGACTGGGAGCAAGTGATGATCAGCCAGCCGATGGCGTTCGAGTTCCCCGCGTCTTTCCGCTTTGCCGACAGTCATGAATACGCGAATGCCGATGGTGAGCTCGTCAGGGTTGGTATCAGTGCCTTTGCCGTCGATCAGTTGGGCGACATCGTGTTTGTGGATCTCCCGGAGGTGGGCGCAGAGCTCAGTAAAGGAGCCAGTTTTGGATCGGTGGAATCCGTGAAGGCCGTTGAGGATATGTATGCGCCAATTGACGGCGAAGTGGTGCAACGCAATGAAGCTGTTCTGGCTAGTCCAGAGGAATTGCAAAATGATCCCTATGGCGAGGGCTGGCTTTTGGTCGTCAAGCCCAAGGATCTGTCTCAGTTGGAGACATTGCTCGATGCCGCCTCCTATGGCGCCAAGGTGAACGCCAACTGATCAATTTGCGGTCACCCTTCTTTACGATCGCCGGGATCCTGCACGAGTTGCTTTGTCCTCCACCTTCCTGCCGCGCCACCTCGGCCCCAGCGAGGCGGAACAGGGTCAGATGCTTGCTGCCTTGGGATATGCCGATCTGACTGCGTTTGTGGCCGATGTAGTGCCGAGTCAGATTCTCGATGATCAGGCACCCCAAGGTGTTCTGCCTGAGGGTTGTGATGAGGCAACCGCCTTAGCCCACTTGCGTCGAATCGCTGCAGACAATGAGCCTCGTCGTTCCCTGATTGGCCTCGGATATCACGCCACAGCCACGCCGGCTTTGATCCAGCGTCATGTGTTCGAAAATCCTGCTTGGTATACCGCCTATACCCCTTACCAGGCTGAAATTGCCCAGGGTCGGCTAGAAGCCCTGCTTAATTTCCAGACCCTAATCAGCGAGCTGACAGGCTTACCGATTGCCAATGCGTCGCTGCTGGATGAAGCCACCGCAGCCGCGGAGGCAATGGGGTTAAGCCATGGTGTGTGTCGTCGAGCCGAAGCCCACCGCTTTTTGGTGGACCAAGCGGTGTTGCCACAAACCTGGGCCGTGTTGCAAACCCGTGCGGAGCCACTCGGGATTGCATTGGAACGGGTTGATCCAAATGACATGCAAGTGGATCAGACCGTGTTTGGTGTTCTCCTGCAATTGCCAGGAGCTGATGGTCGAATTTGGGATCCCACCTTCTTGATCGAGCGCTGCCATGCCATCGGTGCCTTGGTGACTGTGGCTGTTGATCCGTTGGTTCAAACGTTGATGGCCCCTGTGGCGGCATTTGGTGCTGACATCGCCGTCGGTAGTGCTCAGCGCTTTGGGGTGCCGATGGGTTTTGGGGGCCCTCATGCGGCCTTTTTCGCGACGCGTGAGGCCTACAAACGGCAGATCCCCGGCCGTCTTGTGGGTCAGTCACGAGATGCGGAGGGCCATCCCGCTCTGCGTCTCGCCTTGCAAACGCGCGAGCAGCACATTCGTCGAGACAAGGCGACAAGCAACATTTGCACGGCTCAGGTGCTCTTGGCCGTGATCGCGTCGTTCTATGCCGTGCATCACGGGCCAGATGGTTTAACTGCGATGGCTCGACGAGTGGTGTCGTTGCGCCAACGCTTGGAAGTTGTGCTGCAGGCCTTGGGCTTTGCCCTTGATTCCATCGATCGCTTTGACAGCATTGTTGTGACCAGTCCGCTGGCGCCTGCGGTGCACCGCGCGGCGGCAGAGGCAGGGTTCAATCTGCAAGTGTTGCCCTTTGGCGCAACAGCTGAGGATGCCGATGGCTTTGGCATTGCGTTCGATGAATGCAGCACAGATGAGGAGCTGACAGCACTCACGCAGGCTCTGGCCGGTGCGGTTGATCAGCCACTACCAGCTGTGGTGGCGTCGGTGACCGGTGATCTCAGTGGCGTCCCTCTTCGTTCTGAACCTTGGCTGACCCAGGAGGTGTTTCACCGGTATCGCAGCGAGACCGAGCTACTGCGTTATATCCAGCGTTTGGTTAGTCGTGACTTATCGCTGGTGCACGGGATGATTCCGCTTGGGAGCTGCACGATGAAGCTCAATGCGGCATCCGAACTGCTTCCAGTCAGTTGGCCAGAGTTCGCCTCTTTACATCCATTCGCGCCAATCGATCAGTCTGTTGGATATCGCCGTTTAGCTGGTGATTTGGAACGGTGGCTAGCCGCTTTGACTGGTTTTGCGGCCGTCTCTCTTCAGCCTAATGCTGGATCACAGGGGGAATACGCCGGTCTGCTAGTGATCCGCGCTTGGCATCGTTCTCGGGGAGAGGCCCATCGTGATGTCTGCTTGATTCCTACAAGTGCCCATGGCACGAATCCGGCCAGTGCCGTCATGGCGGGCTTGCGAGTGGTGCCGGTGGCTTGTGATGCCGACGGCAACATCGATCAGGAGGATTTGGAGGCTCGTGCCGCCGCGCATGCGGAACGTTTGGCGGCCCTGATGGTGACTTACCCCTCCACCCATGGTGTTTTTGAGCCAGGCATTCGCAAGATTTGCGACTTGATCCATGCGCACGGTGGCCAGGTCTATCTCGATGGCGCCAATCTCAATGCCCAAGTCGGTTTGTGTCGGCCTGGGGTCTATGGCGCAGATGTATGTCATTTAAATCTTCACAAGACCTTCTGCATCCCCCATGGCGGGGGTGGACCAGGGGTTGGCCCGATCGGTGTCGCAGCTCACCTAGCTCCGTTTCTTCCGGGGCATCCTTTGTTGGAGTCCTCGATAGATGCCATTGGACCGGTCTCAGCGGCAGCCCTTGGCAGCGCCAGCATTTTGCCGATTAGCTGGATGTATCTGCGCATGATGGGAGCGGATGCCCTGCGTCAGGCGAGTGCGGTGGCTCTTTTGGCTGCTAACTATCTTGCGCACCGTCTTGATTCTCACTATCCAGTGCTATTTCGCGGTGTCACGGGTCGAGTCGCCCATGAATGCATTTTGGATTTAAGACCGCTTAAACGCAGTGCTGGGATCGATGTCGAAGATATTGCAAAGCGCTTAATGGATTACGGGTTCCATGCACCCACGGTCAGCTGGCCAGTGGCAGGAACGGTGATGGTGGAACCGACGGAGAGTGAAAGTTTGACGGAGTTGGATCGGTTCTGCGACGCGATGATTGCCATTCGTGAGGAGGTGAGGGCGATCGAGACCAGTTCGATCGATGCGACCAACAACCCCCTGAAGCGTGCACCGCACACGATGATTTCCGTGATGGCCGATCAGTGGGATCGGCCCTACAGCCGGTCTGAAGCTGCCTTTCCGATGCATGGTCAGCAGCATCACAAGATTTGGCCGGCTGTCGCCCGGATTGATAACGCCTTTGGGGATCGCAATCTGATTTGCACCTGTCCCTCAGTTGAGGATTTGGCTGCTGCCGCTTGAACAGGCCCCTGGTTGAGGGTGTTGTCTGGCTTGTGGTGCAGAATCCGTTAACGCGTTAAATTTTCACTGAAAACCGAAAATTTTCTTTCGTTCGTTCTGCGCCTCTTGCACTCGACTCCAAACTGTACGACAACTGACTCGCATGATCGGAGATTCCATGCCTCGGACCCTTCGCAGCACGACAGCTCCAGCCAAGGATGGTCCCAGTCTTCCCCCGCTTCCTGAGGGGCTCGAATCAGCATTTAAGCGAGGACATACCTTGCCAATCGAGGGAACCAACGTTGTGCGAGTTCCGTTTGGTGTGCGCCGTTCACGACGCATTCGCCCAGAGAGACCTGCTCATTGGGCCACTTTGGTCATTCCTCTTCAATCCGTGGGTCAACCCACTCCACCACCTGCAGCAGCTTGATCATTAGGCGGCTCGAATATTTTCATTTAATTGAGACAATCTCCAATCGAGTAGTGACTTCACATCTGCAAGTGAACAATTTGGTGTTCTAAACGGCAGTAATTTCATTGGGCTTCGTTCTGGCCTTACGAGCCAGCTGCGATTGCTTTGCGGAAGCAATAAATAACCGCGATAACGCACGGCACTCCGATGATTCATCAGAAATCCCATCGCTCAAGGGATTGATCGATTGTAACCATGCCATTTCAGGGCGCTAAATCTGGTGTGTGGCGTTTCCACTAAAAGTGTTCGGATTTGATCCAGTGTTTGCATCCGTCGCCATGTCGACGATGCAGTTGTCTTGCAAGGTGAGGACGATCTCGGTTCTTGAGTGGATCACGGTCCTTGATTGAACGACGCTTGTGATTTGACCCGATTCTTCTGCAATGCCTGTGACTCCATATCTGGTGTCTTAACCCCTTCTCATTCCATCCTCGTCTGGCTTAGACATCAAGTGGCGTCGTTGATGACAACTGAGCTGTTGTTGAGGAGTTGCCATCCTTTTGTTTCAGGATTGAGTTGCAATGCGGCCAGCAAGCAAATTGTTGAGGCTGCATACAGAACGGAATACATCAAACGCGTCACATGAACCAGATCCCAATCGCTGGTTTGGACTGGGCCTCGTGATTTCGGCTTTGAGATGGCGTTTTGGCTTCCGTCATCCTGGATTGGGTTCGTGCGTGTCATGGTGTTGAAGATGAGAGAAGGCCTTTGCTCTTGGCTCAGACCCTTTGACACCTTCAAGATCGCAGTCACGTCTTGGATGATCTGGAGTGGCGTCTGTGGAGGCTGAAAGAAAAATTGGTGAACATTCGGTGATTCGCTTCAAAGTTGCAGAGGATTCATCTGCATGAGTCGGACGATCAGATCTTCAATGCTGGCTTGATTGGCTGGTTTGCCTCGATTGCTCTGCAACTGGCGGCCAACCACTTGGGCGCCCAGGTGGGTGAGTTGGATCCGTAAAGAAAGCAGCAATTCCATGCCGCCACTCCCGGAGTGTGTGGCGATGGCCACAGGCCTGCCGTTGAACAGGGCTCGAAAATCACTGCCCTGCACTGAAAGCCAAGCGATGGCATTGCTGAGGACGGGTGGAATAGAGCCGTTGTATTCCGGAGCGCAGATTACCCAGCGTGGGGCGCTGGAGAGTGTTTGTTCGAGTTGGGCGAGCGCTGGTGGTGTGGCTTCGTTTTGAATCCTTGGTGTGAACAACGGCAGACTCACGCTGGTGAGATCGAGGAGCTTTGCCTTGGCACTTCGTTGTGCTGAGGCATCGACGAATCGCTGCGCCAATTTGAGGTTTTCGCCGTTGCTGGCAGTAATGACCAGCAGGTCAGGGTGGGGAGAGACGGGCATGGTCTTGGAAGGCTCGATCGATCGGGGCATCCCAGATGCAAGGGATGTCTTAACTCTGTTGATTGACCTGCATCGTCGCTTTCACGGCAGCCCTCGCGCTCACTCCTGGTTTGGAGGGATGCAAGGGACGACGCAGCGTTGATGGCGACGCACGCGTCAACATCACCCTTTGCAGAGGTAGCAAGACTTTCTCGAGTTGACGTGATCGCAGGGACTTCTGCCTCTGTCGCCAGTCATCAATAGTTGGCGCCGCTGCGTCGTTGATGGACGGCTGTGCTACCAGCGGCATCAAACAATCCGCCGTGCTGCACTTCGGCATAGATCAACCAGTGGTCCCCGCACTCCATGCGCTGTTTCACACAGGCCTCAAGCCAGGCAAGTGATTCTGGAAGGAGAGGTTGTTCCCCTGGACTGTTGTCCAGTTCAACGCCAGCGAATCGATCTGCACCTGGTTCGAATGGTTGGAGAAACTGTTTCATCAGTCCGGTCTCCCGTCCCTCCGCCAACACGTTCAAAGCAAAGCAATCGCCTTTGTGCAGCAGAGCTTCCACCGCACGGTCTTTGGCGACGGCTATCGTCAGACCAGGTGGAGAAAAGCTGGCTTGGCTGACCCAGCTGGCCAACATCGCTCCGGTTAGTTCACCCTTGCGTGTGGTCAAGACACACAGCGACCCGATCACACGCCCTAACGCCAAAACGGCGGGATCACTTCGGCTTTCGCTTAGACCTCCGGCGCTTCGTCGCTGCGATCTTTTTTGTGCTTTGAGCAGCTGGCGAGCGAAGCGGGTGCCGGTCTCTTCTAATTCTTTGACTTTGGCTGCGTCGGGGCTGAATTTCACCCGGATTGGGTCGAAACCGAAGCTAAAGCCACCATCACGGAGTTTGTTCTCCAGCAGGTCTACGGCTTCTCCACTCCATCCATAGCTGCCAAACACGCCAACCGGTTTGCTGCGATCACCCTCCGCCAGAAGCGTGCCAAGCGCAGACACGATGGGTGTGGGAGCGTGTCCACCGAGCGTCGGTGAGCCGATCAAGACCGCATCCGCCTGTTGAATTGCGCTGATCAGTTCGTCCGCTGGGGTGAATTCGCAATTGAGGCTGTTGATTCGGATGCCCGTTCGGCTCACTCCTTGAGCCAGAGCATCGGCGATTGCGGCCGTGTTGCCGTAGGCACTCGCAAACAGCAGTGCAACGCTGAGGCTTGCCTTTTGCTGACCTTCTCCCCAGCGGCGGTAGTCGCTGAGCAGGCTGCGCCAACTGGCTTCGATGGCTGGTCCATGACCTGGAGCGATCGTGCGGATGTCGAGTTGTTCAAGACGATCCACTAGGGCTTCGACCTGCCGTGCCATCGGCGCCATTAGAGAGTCGTAAAAATGACGCCGCTCTTCTTCCGTGCTGCTGCGGGTGCTTTCTGCCCAGTCTTCTGTACAAAGATGAGCGCTGAAGAATTTGTCGCTCATCAGCAGGCCTAAGCGCTCTTCAAACGCCAGTAATCCCCCTGGCCAGCGCGGCGTTGGTGCCGGCAGCAACACAAGGCTGTGGTTGTGGCCCAGAGCCAACGCTTGCTCCTGACGGATCACCCGTAGTGGGGGTAGCGCTGGGAGAGGGGGTTGGTTCGTGTCTTGGCCGGGTGGGACTGGTTTGCGCTGAGTCCACAGTTCTTGCAGCAACTTCGCTCCTGCGTTGGAGGCGATCAGCTCCAGTGACGGGTAAAGCTCGGCCAGATCCCGTAGCAAGGCCACCCGGTTTGGGTTGACGTGGCCGACGACCACGAGCAAAGCCTGCTGACCGCTGGGGAGCAGATCAGCGAGGGCTGGTAAGAAAACCTCCTTGTACACCGACCCAGGTGGGTGGACCAACACTGCTGGCTGGTGATCACCCGCTTCAAACAAAAAGCTGTTGGCTGTGCTGCCCCGTTCCAGGGCATATTCCAGTTCGAAACGATGGCGCTGCGGGCTGATGCCCCGCAGGCTGATCAGACCGTCATCAATGGGAAGACGGAGTGTTCTTCGCTCGGTTGCAGAGCTGGTCACTGTCATCAGATTTGGTTGTTCACCGTCTGGACTTGCTTCCAAGTTCTCCAGTGTTCTGTGTTGAACTGATTTTTCACCGATGACCTGAACTTGTTGGGGAGGAGGGGAAACCCCATTGCTTCCATTATCTCAAGTATCTCAAGCTTGCCGGTTGCTTGGGGTGGGGCGATCAACGTCTAACGCTTGGACCAATCCGAGCTGTCTGGAGCATGGCGAGAGAACAGTTCGTGGATGTCTTGCGTGGCAACTTTTGGAGTGATGTTTTCTGCCAAGATGATTTGTGACAGCGCCATCACAATCGCATGCCAATGAAAGGATTGGTATTGGTTGACGGAATTTTTTAGTCAAAATAGAACATTGCCTTTTGTTTTAATTTGTGCTCTAGCCTGTTTTTGTTTCTAATATCTGCTATGAATTAATATTGGGCAAGGTTCTCATTCCTGTTCAATATTTTTGCCTTTAAGTGTGCTTAAGTTAAGTGCAGGGGAATATTTAAATTTTACTCCGCCGCGCTTTGACGCTGAAATTTCAATCCTTGTTAAATTAATACCATGTTGAATCTAGTCACCGTGTCATTGTCTAATGCTGCTATGATTCAAGTATTAATGCTTGTGATGACGTGAAATTTAAGCCCTTCAGTTTCATTGTGTTAGCGTTTTTTATGATGACGTTCTCGACAAAGGTCGCTGCAAAGCCTGCTCAATGTGTCATTAAGACAAGAGGTGATATCGATTTTTCTGGATGTTGCGACTTCCAAATGATTGATGATAATGGGAGCTTTTTGCTGCACAAACCAAATGGAAAAATCCTGCCGGAAATTTTAGATATTAAAGTGTATGTGATTGCCCCAGGAAGGGCAGAGGTTCGAGGTTTAACCGTGCGTGGTATTAACTCGCGCTGGGGACCAGCAAAAAGAAGCGTCGAGGACGCTGCCTGTTGGGTCGGAAGTGACTTCACGATTTGCGCCTATTAAGCGGTGATTGATCACGTGCGCAAGTACTCCTGATCTTTGGATTGCATCAATTAAAAACAGATGACTGCGGATCAGCAGTGGCCTATCGTTTTTGGATATGACGATTGTGCAGCTTACGAATGTGGTGAGTGGGCACACCTCGGACGATTGGAAATAGGTTGATTTATGCCCTGAGACGAGATCAGGGCTTAGAAGCATATTTTTGTAAGCACTGCTTTGATGAAGTTTGTGGCGATTCTATATTCAGGTGCAAAGCTTATCTTGTTCTCGCAAAAATACAGCCAAAGCATGAAACTTGGCGGCAATGCTGTTTCGTGCTCAATTTGGGATTCGCTCAGATGTTTATTGTTTGCGGTCTTGATCTTGACTATTTGGGTTAATGAAACCTTTGGTCGCATTCATTGCTTGACTGGCCCTTTGCTGCGGAATCACTTAGCCCGTAACGAGGGCAATAGTTGTCTTGCGGCCTTTCACAATACTGTTCCAATTTATTTCCTTGGTTTTGCAACCCGTGTGATGTTTTGATCCCCTCAGTAGTGATTGCCCACCTTGCGATGATGCACAGCGGTGTTGGCATCGGCATCGGCCACATTGCCTTGTTCCACCACCGCGTAAATGATCCAATGATCCGGTCCTTCCATGCGCTGGTCGACGCGGCAGCCCAGATAGGCCAGGGCTTCTGTCAGTACCGGACCCCCTTCGGCGACATCCTCCAAAATGCTTACACCGGCAAAGCGATCAGCGCCAGGCGGAAAGCGTTTGAGGAAATGGCGCAGCACCGGCTGATGGTTGTCCTGGCGCAGCACGTTGAGCACAAAACGATCGCCCACCTGCATCAACGCCTCGATCGCGCGATCCTTGGCGACCGCAACCGTGAGTCCAGGAGGCGTAAAGCTGGCCTGACTGACCCAGCTGGCAACCATGGCACTTCGACGCTGTGAGTCACCATCTCCTTGACTGGCGGTGACGACGTAAAGCCCTCCACTGATTCTGCCGAGGGCTTTATCGAGGTCGCCATCCAAGCTCTTCATCGCAGCGATGGTTTTCTCTTTGGTCAGCAGTTGACCAAGGTCGGTACCGGATTCTTCGCAGCGTTGGTAATCGCTGCCCTGAGGCAGTTGACGGATGCGGAGTGGTGCAAAAGCCTGTTTCTGCTCCTGGCTGCGGAGTTGATCAGCCACAGCGTCGATCGGTTCATCGTTGCCGCCGAAGGCGTCATACACCCCGACCAACTGCTTGGGATGCAGCGCCGCGAGGAGGGTGCCGATGGAAGCTTGCAACTCTCCGTCGGGTTCTGCCGGCCAGGTGGGCACCACCACGGCCTTTGCCTCACCGATCAAGCTGGTGAGTTCTTGAGGGTCGGTGGCGCGTAGATCGACCAGTTGCACCTGCGCTTCCGCTTTGCCGATCCCATGGGCGATCGCTTGGCTGATGCGATCTGAGAAGCCGTATTGACTGAGATAGCAGACCGCTGCATAGCTTTCGCCTTTGCTGCGTTGACCGCTCCAGTCCCGGTAATCGTTGACCCAGTGGCTGAGGTGATGACGCAGAAGCGGACCATGGCCGACAGCGATCGTGTTGATGTCTGGTAACCCGTCCATGCGTTTGAGGGCTTGAATCACGCTGCGTGCATTGGGACCCATCAAGCAGTCGTAATAAAACCGGAAGTCCGGGGCGATGGCGCCGGGATCACGATCAAACAGCTCGTCGGAGCAGTAGTGCAGGCCAAAGGCGTCACAGGTAAACAGGATGCCTGTGCCGTGGTCAAAGGAAAAAATGGTGTCGGGCCAGTGCAGGTTGGGGGCGCTGAGGAATTCGAAGCGATGGTGGGTGCCGCTCTCTGGGTTGATGCCGAGATCCAGCTCCTCGCCGGTTTTGACCGCTCGGGATCGGAATGGTCGATGCACTTGGTCCTTGAGGAACTGGATCGCTACTTTTGAGCCGACGATCTCAATCTCTGGGTTGAGGTCAATCAGGTCGCCGATCAGCCCCGAATGGTCGGGTTCGGTATGGCTGACGATTAAGTAATCGATGGCGTTGGGATTGATTTGCTGCTTCAGAAGCGGGATCCAGCTATCGCGAAACTTGGCATGACTGGTGTCGATCAGGGCAACGCGTTCACCACGCACGAGGAACGCGTTGTAAGTGGTGCCATTGCGCAGCCCAAACTCGATGTCAAAGCGGCTGCGATCCCAATCCAGGGAACGGATCGTGGACGTGTCAGCAGCGATCGCTTCGCTCTGCAGGCTCAGCTTTGGAGCGGAGGGAGCGACGATCATGGGACCCTGCGAGATGGCTAGTTACTGTAAGAAGTTGATTCGAACTGACGCTGGTTGGGTCGGGGCTTGAAACCATGGATGCCGGACCAATGATGGTGCTCAGCATTAACAGCGGAAAGATCGCCGATCAGGCTTTGGTTGCGCTGGCTTGAAGCAGTGCAAACGGTGATTTCTTTGTTGTCAGGCGATTAATGTTGAAGCATTTATGGATCGATTTCGTATTGCAATTATGCATCAATTTGAATGATCTGAAATCAACCTTTGCAGGTGAATGTGGATCAATATTGCGATCTAAGAGATATTATTTTGTGCTGGATTTTAGCCTTGGCATGCCATGGATATTTGATACTTCAGGCTTTGGGACGATCGCAGGGCCTTTAAGCTCCTGGTGGGATGGCAGCAGCAAGGCTCGGCAGCCAATTGACGATTCCGGGGAAGGCAATAATCAGTGCTAAGACGGCCACTTGTAAGCCGATGAACGGAAGAGCGCCTCGATAGATGTCCCGCGTTTGGATGTCTTTTGGTGCCACGCCACGCAGATAGAACAAGGCAAAACCAAAGGGCGGTGTCAGAAATGAGGTTTGTAGGTTGGCTCCGATCAAGATGCCGAACCAAATCAATGCATCGGGCCCGAGTAATTGTCGCGCTGCTGGCAGGAGTAGGGGCACTGCGATGAAGGCGATCTCGAAAAAATCGATGAAAAAACCCAGCAGGAAGATGATCAACATGCTGAATAACAGAAAACCGACGCGTCCACCGGGCAGGTTCAGCAGAACATCAGCGATGAGTTGATCTCCTCCAACGCCGCGAAAAACCAGGCTGAACGCAGTGGAACCCAGAAGGATGGCCATCACCATCGATGTTGTGCGCATGGTCTTTTCGCAAACCTCAGAGAGCGTGCTGCGACTGAAGCCCCCATGGATGGCTGCCAGAAGCATCGCTCCAACTGCTCCAATCACTCCAGCTTCTGTGGGTGTGGCAATCCCAACGAAAATGCTGCCCAGCACAATCAAGATGAGGGCAAGCGGAGGCAGCATCGCTTTCAAGAGGTCCGCTGAATTTGTCTGGCCCATCGCCTCTTGGCAGAGCTGGGGGGCGAGCTCTGGTTGAAGCGCACTGATTACCAGCACATAGACGGCGAACACCAGGGCCATCAGAAGACCGGGGATTAACGCACCGATAAAGAGGTCTCCCACGGAGATCCCGAGCTGATCGCCAAGAACCACAAGCACAATGCTTGGAGGGATGATTTGTCCGAGTGTGCCGGAGGCCACGATCACACCGGTCGCGAGGCTGCGGTTGTAGCCAGCCCGCAACATGGCTGGCAGGGAAATTAACCCCATGGTGGTGACTGTGGCGGCCACCACTCCGGTTGTCGCCGCGAGAAGAGATCCCACGAGAACGACGGCGAGGGCGAGTCCGCCGCGGAGTCGGCCGAGCAGTCTTCCCATGCTTTCCAGCAGTCGTTCAGCAATGCCGGACCGTTCCAACATGGCTCCCATGAACACGAATGCTGGGATCGCCAGCAGGGTGAAGTTGGCCATGATCCCCAAGATGCGTTGTGGCAGGGCTGTCACAAACTCCGGTTCGATTTCGCCACTGAGGATCCCCAGCAAGGCGAACATCACGCCCACACCCCCCAGGCAGAACGCCACGGGGAAGCCACTCAAGAGCGCGACGATCAGTGCCAGAAACATGCCTGGTGCGAGCACTGTGGATGGGTCGAAACCGATCACCCATCCCAAGGATTCGATTTCAATCAAGGCTTGCGTCCTCCTTCCGATGCACCCTCACTGCTGTTGATCGAGGGGGAGGTTGGATCGTCGCGATGGGTGTGATCGGGATTGTGCAGGGAGCGACGCAGGCGACATGCTTCAGCGACTCCCGCAAGGCCGAGCAAGAGAAAACCCAGTGGAATCAATGATTTGATCCAGGTTCGCGGCAGCCCACCTGGGTCGGGTGAGAGTTCGCCAATGCTCCAAGAGCGCAGTGCCGGAGCAATCGAGATCGCCATCACCCCGAAGGCGAAGGGGAGCAACAGCAGCAGCAGACCGGTCAGATCTTGGCGGTTGCGCCGACGCGCTGACCAGCGGCTCTGAAGCACGTCCACGCGTACATGTCCATCTTTCTGAAGGGTCCAGCCCATCCCCAAAAGAAAGATCAGATCGAAGAGGTACCACTGCGCTTCAATCAGTCCATTGGAGCTGAGGTTGATCCCAATGGCTGATCCGATGTAGCGCCCCACTACATTCCAGAGCCCAATGCCCAGCATCAATACAACAGACCATCGTGCTAACCACGCCGTTCGTGCATTGAGGCTGTCGATCAAGCGGATCAGGGCTGTAAGGCGGTCTTTCATCGGGGCACCCCAGCGGCGCGATCGTTGAACTGCGTCATCGGCAATTCGTTGATTCGATTCCAGTTCACAGCCTCGCGTTGGAAGCGGCGCCAACGGTCGAGCAAGTCTTTGAATTGGCGATCCTTGTTGGCGAGGGTGGTGAAGATTTCAGCCGTTGCTTCGCTGGCCGCTTCAAGGATGTCGTTGCTGTACGGCTCAAGCTTGATCCCTTGTCGCGTCAATCGCAGCAATGCCTCAGCGTTGCGTTGCTCGTACTTGCTCAGCATGCCGAGATTGGCTTCGTAGCAAGCGGTGCTGAACATGGCCTGATATTCCTTCGGAAGCTGCGACCAGGCTTTTTGGTTGACGAGTGCGGTCAGGGTTGGTCCAGGTTCCCACCAACCTGGGTAGTAGTAATAAGGGGCTGCTTTCGGCAGTCCGAGTTTTTCGTCGTCATAAGGACCGGTGAACTCGGCCGCATCGATGGCGCCACGCTCTAGAGCGAGAAAAATTTCTCCTCCCGGAAGGACTTGAACATTCACCCCCAGGCGAGCCATCACTTGGCCACCCAATCCAGGGATGCGCATTTTCAGACCTTGCAGGGAGGCGAGTTCCGGGATGGGTCGTTTAAACCAACCTCCCATTTGGCCGCCAGTGTTGCCTGCGGGAAAACTGATTGTGCCGAACTCAGCGAATAGTTCGTTCATGGCCTCATTGCCGCCGCCGTAATAAAGCCAGGCGTTTTGTTGTTGTGCAGAGAGACCAAATGGCACTGATGTGCCAAATGCGAAGGCTGGATTTTTGCCGATGTAGTAATAAGAAGCTGTATGCCCGCATTCGACTGCACCGGCCTGAACGGCGTCCAAAACTTCGAGACCTGGAACGATTTCGCCCGCGGCAAAAGCTTCAATCTTGAAGGCCCCTCCACTCATGGCGTCCACGCGTTTGCTGATTATTTCCGCGCCGCCATAGATGGTGTCCAAAGAGATGGGCCAGCTGGTGGCCATTCGCCAACGAACTTGTGGAAGACCGCTCGTGCGTTGTTCCTCGACGCGACGGATGGTGCAAGCGCTTAAGGCGGCTGCGCCGGCAGCAGTTGTTAACGCTTGTCCGCTGGTTCGAAGCAGGTGGCGTCGTTGCATGTTAACCGTGAATGTTTGCCGTCATCAGCGACGATATTTCTCAACATTCAACTTTATCGAGAGAGAAGCAAGTTGCTGTTGATTTGTTACTTAGCCGAATTTCATCGCTGCGGTTGCGATGGCATTGAGGGAACAAGTCCACCACGAGGATAAAGATTTGTACGTTGCTGTGATCGGATGATGGAGATTGAGCCTAATTGCCACAGAGTTGGATCGGTCAAGTTTTATTGTCGCCTGTTTTGCCATCATTTAGGCTGGTTTAAATGGCCTTAATGCATTGCTTTGGTAGTCAATGTTGGGCCTCTGGGTGTTTGAAGTGGTCTAAGTTAAACCTCATTGATGGTTGAAGTTGATTTGGACGAGAAAAGCCCCGACGAGGCGGGGCGTAGTGTTTCGGGGGATGGATCAGCCGCAAACCTCGTCGACCTCCCTGCTTTTCCCAGGTTGGGTGTTGTATGGCTTTCAGCTCGTCATTAGCATCAGGCTCCCCGAAGTGGTCTTCTTCGTTGATTAGGCCCAACTGCTAGCCAGACTATTGGCCTGGCTGGTGTCAGCGCAGACGATCGATCCATTGATCAGTTGTCCATTTGGTAGCTTTCCGTCGTAATTGACAACATGATGATTCACTGAGATGGATGTGAAATCGACAGGCATATGGAACTCAATTCTGTCTCCCTGTCTCCTGTCATAATCCTCGACGAGGTCATTGCCACGGCCTATTTTGAACACATCAGCGTCGGCGCCACCCCAGTAGATGTTGAATCCTTCGTTGCCAACGAGAATGTCTTTGTCGGCTCCTCCATCGAGATAGTCGTTATGAACTCCTCCAATTAATTCATCATTTCCAGACTCTCCGAACAGAGTTTTATTGCCGTTCATCTGGAGCCCGCTGATCATATCGTCACCTGATTTGCCATGTACTGTGTCGTCGCCATGGCCCGTGTATCCCTTGTCATTGCCATTGCCTAGATTGGCTTTGTCGTCACCTAAGCCAAGCATTACTTTGTCATCATCATCGCCGGAAATGACGATGTCATTGCCGCCATGGGTATAAATAACGTCATGGCCAGCTTGGCTTTCGACCCGGTCATCACCATTTGAAACGCTGCCCAGAACGATGCGGTCGTTGCCTGCATTCGTTTTGACAATGTTACGTCCACCTTGTGAGAAAATTGATTGCTTCGCACCGGTCATTGAGAACATATCATTGCCTGTTCCGGAATAAGCTTGAACATGGTCTCCATTGCTGAATAGACGGTTATTGCCGTTGCCAAGTCTGATTATTTTGTTGTCGCCAAAACTCATGATCCAATCGTTTTGATTGCTGCCAAAAAATGATGTTTGTGAGGCGGGTAGAAAGATGAAGGGTGACGATGGGAAGTTGACGGTTGACTGGCTCGTTGGAAGGATGTTGGCAGGGTTGATCATCACCAGGTAATGAGATTTGTGGTTGAGCTGTCGGGGGATCTCTCCCCTCGACACATTCACCATTGCTGAATTGCTCTCATTTCTGAATGATCGAGATCAAGACGGTTTGTGATTTTGCTCACAGCAGAAAGGGTGGCATCAAGACTGATGCCACCCTTTCAATTCGATTTAGATGTGCCACGCGATGCTGATCAACATGGCGACTGGAGCTTGTCGCCATGTCAGACCTTCAGTTTTCGACTTTGACCGAGACGCTGGTGTGGCTGACGGCTTTGCCGGCGCTGATCTCAAGGATGCCGTCGCGGTATATGGCCGTGAGTTGTTCGCGGTCGAGACCACAGGGGAAGCGAAAGCTACGGCTCCAGGTGCCACTGCGGAATTCACTCAGCAGAGCAGGCTTTTGATCATCGGTTTCAGAGCTAGCTGGACGTTCGGCACTGACAACGAGGGTGCGATCTGTGGCTTTGATGTCGATGGACTCACGCTGCACACCAGGTAATTCCAGGCGGATGGTGTAAGACCCATCGGAATCGATGATTTCAGCATTGGGGACACGCTCGGCGGTCGCGATTTGCTGTTCAAGCCGCTCAAACAGATCGAAAGGAGATTGGCGCAGAGTCAACATGATTGTTTCTCTTGTTGGGGTGTAGATGCGGAGGCCGTTGAACTTCCGCCATTGCAATCTGCAGTGGATTGATGGTGTTTAGGAGTGTGAGGCCCGATCAATTTGATTCGGTCTGCACCACATTGTTCGGTTGCTACACCAGGTTTGTTGTTTTAGCCGAACAAGAGGTTCATATGAATTGAATGGCCTCCGTTGTTTGAAATTTGTCTAAGCTTGTGTTGAGTAAAAGGCTATTCAAGCCAGTCGATGAGCTGATGTTGAGGTCATCTCCCATTTGTTGGAATGTAAGATTTTGGCCAAATACATCACGATTAATCTGGATTGTTTCGCCAATGTCGTAATCCAGAATGACGTCCTTTCCAAGACTGAGAACAAAGGTGTCATCCCCTTTACCGCCTTTGATTTGGTCGTCACCTGAGGCTGCGTTGATGATGTCATTTCCGTGCCCAGCTTGGATGCGATCGTCCCAGGCTGAACCGTCCAATTGATTGGACTTCCGACTTCCAAAGATCTTGTTTCGTCGGCCTCCTGTTGCTAAGTCCAGTGTCCACAAACGGGTCTCGCCAAGCAGGTAAAGCTTCTTCTCACCAGCGAAGGTTAGGTTGCTGATTCCTCCGTTGATGGGGATGATTTCTTGCAAGCTTCCATGTTTATTTAACATCTCAACACCTGCTTGTGTGCCAGTCCAGATGTTGCCAGAGGCGTCGATTTTGATGCCGTCAGGAATGCCTTGGGTGGCAATGTTCAGCACTGTTTTGTTCGAGAGAGAGGGGTTTTGAGCTGATGGCTCTAGGGCGTAGGAGTAGATCGTTCGGGGTCGCTCTGGGTGGGCTTGTCCGTCACCTGTGTAGTAACCCGTATCTGTGACGAGAAGTTTGTCTTGGTTCTTGTTCAGGGCTAGTCCGTTTGGTTTGCTGAAGCCGTCTGCGATCATTCTGAGATTTTCACCTTGAAGATCAACGCTCCACACCCAATTGCCTAATTCGGGTTTCGGGCGGAAGTTCTGCTCGAAGCCATAGGTTGGATCAGTGAAGAGTAAAATGTCATCATCTGTGATAACAATATCGTTTGGACTGTTGAACTCTTGGCCGTTTGCATTGTTAATTAGAAGACGAGTTTTGTTTTTGCTGTGATTGAAAATAGCGATGCCTGCTGGCGTTGAGAGATCGCCTTGCATTGTGAATGCGATTTCATCTGGGTTGATCTCAACAGCGCCATTGGCCATTGGTATGGCATTGGAGAGCCCTAGGTCGTCAGTGATGCCCGTGTTGGGGTCGTATTGAGAAACGACAACGTATTGATTGCCGTTTTTGTGATGCAAACGATTCGAGGTGAAAATAGTGTGTTCGTCTTTTTATTGAATACTGGGCCTTCATGGGCCATGGCTTCATTGTATTCAGCGGCGATTCGGAGAGTCCAGGCTTTCATGCTTTTGGTTGAGTTCCTCTGAATCACAAGTCTGTTCGCTTTTGACGTTTTGTTCAAGCTGAACTGTTAGTGAGGATCGCTGGTGATGAATGTCAGATCCACCACCAGTTGTTGAAACTTGCGGCTTGGCCAAACACGTGTCCCTGTTGATCCCAAAGGGTCCAGATTTTGGCCTGATCGATCATGAAACGTCGTCCTTTTTGATTGATGCGAATGCCGCTGTAGTTCTGAACGGCATCGGTGTTTTGCGCGACTCCCAATGCGATTTGTCGTTGCCTGCGTTGGTCTTCCGGAGCCGTCAATCTGGATGGCATGCCGACCATTTCATTCCAGCGCTTGTCCCAGAGATGTAACGCGGCAGCATTGGCATACATCAGCTTCGGATCTTGCTCTGTTCCATGGGCTAAGACTGGAAAGCCACAAGCGAATAGTTCCTGACAGGCCAAGCGTCGACTTGGATTGTTCCGTTCGCAGGCCAGCAGGGCACCAGCGAAGGCTTTGTGATGGGAGCTCAGCAACTGAGCGACGAGCTCCTCTGTGCTGTTGCTTAGCCATGCAGGATCCATCCAAGAACCGTTCAATCTCCTGCTGCCATGGCTTGGAGCATCGCTCTCTGGGCACTCGCAAGGCCGTGGGAGCGAAGGTTGCTCAGGAAGGTGGAGCGCGCTTCTGGGAAGCGGGGCTCTTCAGCGAGAGGCAAATCACCGGCAGCATCCAGACCCGTGTCTCCTTCCATCGCTGCGGTGATGACCACCAAATCCGCATCAAGGCTGCGGTGATATCTCCACCACAAGGCTGGATCCAGCACGGCTGGATGCGGTGGAAGAGGCAAGGCCTCCTCGTGGGATGAGGAGCTGTGGCCTGGGGTTTCATCCGTCTGTTCCGCCGCCAACTCCTGCAGGGCTTTGAGCCGTTGTTCGGCGAGGTCCTCCAGCAGTTTGGTTCTGGTGCGACCCCGGAGCTGAAACAGCACAAAGGGATCCTCACTGAACCGATCCCCCATCAGGAAATACACCGCACTGATGTGTTTGCAGGGATTGGCCTTATCGGGACAGCTGCACTCACTGCGCACCTCCTGCAATTTGAACGGGAAGAGCCGTTTACCACTCGCTGCGAAGGCTCGTTCAATATCCGATGGCATGATCCCTGCCAAAAGCTGGGCAGACCAACGCGCTTTTTGGGTGAGTGCTTCCAGGACGAAGCCCCAGTCCTCATCATTCAGGACATCGAGCCAAAGTTTCACCTTGTAGGGCTCTTCTCCGGTGCCTTGCACCCGGGCATGGACGCGGCGGCCTTCGAATCGGATTGAGGTGACATTGCCTTCCCGGGCGTAGCCCCACGCCCGTTCCAGTCGTTTTTTGAATCGGTACCCGTTAATCAATTCCATCCATTGCTCAACCCACCAGGGCTGCTGGCCGAGGCCTTGATCACCGATGGCGGTGGTCATGCCGCTGTTGTTCCCGATGGTCATGGTGTGTGCTGCATGTCAGCTGTCTTCCAGGGCGACGAGATTTCGCAATTGATCTCCGGCCAGGCTGCCGAGCCATTCTTCGCCTGAGCCAATGATGTCTTCAGCGAGACGCGATTTGTCACGAATCATCCGATCGATCTTTTCTTCCACAGATCCACTGGTGATGAATTTGTGCACCATGACGCGGCTTGTTTGACCAATTCGATAAGCGCGATCTGTGGCTTGATTTTCGACTGCAGGGTTCCACCAGCGATCTACGTGGAAGACATGACTGGCGCGTGTCAGGTTGAGACCGACACCACCGGCTTTGAGCGAGAGCAGGAACAGTTGCGGGCCGCGTGGATCCTCTTGGAATCGATCCACCATCGCTTGGCGTTCCGTCTTGCGCGTGCCGCCATGCAGAAAGGGCACCTCTGCTCGCCATCGCTGCTGCATCCAGGCCTGCAACAGATGCCCCCACTCGGCGAACTGGGTGAACAGTAGGGCGCGATCTCCAGCTTCCATCACCTCATCGAGGATTTCTTCCAACCGTTGCAATTTGGCTGATCTGCCAAGGAAAGTTTGATCCACCATCTCTTCGCGAAGGGCAAGGGCGGGGTGATTGCAAATTTGCTTGAGGCGCGTCAGCAGGCCGAGCACTTGACCATGACGTTGGCCGCGAGGTGCCCGAGCAATGGCATCCAAAGTGTCTTCTACTGTTTTGTTGTAAAGCGATTTCTGCTCTTTGCTGAGCCCCACCCACTCATTCAATTCCACCTTGTCGGGCAGATCAGAAATAATTGCTTTATCTGTTTTTAATCGTCGCAAGATGAAGGGGCCGACACGCGCCTTGAGGTCGCGAAGCGAGGACATATCTCCATAACGTTCGATTGGCAAGCGGTAACGCTGGCGGAAGAAATCTTCTTCGCCGAGCACCTTGGGGTTGAGGAAATTCATGAGTGCCCACAATTCACTCACCCTGTTTTCGACCGGTGTTCCGGTTAAAGCGATACGGAAGCGGTTGTTTTTGCTGGAACGGGCCAGATCCCTCGCGGCCTGACTTTGTTTGGCACCAGGGTTTTTAATCGCCTGCGCTTCATCGATGACAACCCCTTGCCAGTCCTGGGTTTCCAGCAGTTCGCTATCGCGCTGTAACAGGCCGTAGCTGGTGAGCACGAGATCCACGTCCTTCAAGGATTTTTTCAACGCAGCGGCTGTGGCGGCCCGACGTGGCCCGTAGTGCTCACACACGCTCAGCTCTGGGGTGAAAGCCTCCGCTTCTCGCTTCCAGTTGGTCAGCACCGAGGTGGGTGCGACCAAAAGGACGGGGCGTTTGAGCTCATGCTCCGCTTTGAGATGTTGCAAAAAGGCCAGCAACTGGATGGTTTTACCCAGGCCCATATCGTCGGCGAGGCAAGCGCCTTGATCGAATCGATTCAGGAAGGCCAACCACCCCAGACCGCGTTCCTGGTAGGGCCGTAATTGGCCGCAGAAACCTTCTGGTGCTGGTAACGGGTCCGGGGCTTTTTGCTGGTGGTATTGCTCAAGCACTGCTTGGAGGCGTGGTCCAGCGTCGAACTGGTGCACCGGCAGTCGCATCAACAGTTCACCCTCTGTGGCGGTCAGCCTCAGGGCGTCATCCAGGCTGAGATCTGGCGTATTGCTGCAAAAGCGCTCCGCATTGCGTAGGTCGTTGGGGCGCAGTTCAATCCAGGCTCCTTTGTGACGCACCAAAGGACTGCGTTTGCCTGCCAGTCGCTCCAGTTCTCGCAGGGTGAGTGTCACCCCCCCGATCATGAGATCCCAGCTCCAGCTCAGTGATTCACCCAAGGTGAACCCCCTGGATTGCTCTGGAAGTTCCCCCTTGATTGCCAGGCCAAGGCGACTAGCGAGCCCGCCAGAGAGGCTGGGTGGAAGATCCACACCCAAACCGGCATCCCTGAGCTGCCGAGCAGCGGTGCGCACCAAGACAAACGCCTCGGCCGGCGTCAGTTGCATCGTCTCCGGTGTGGCGCTTTCCAGTCCGCGTTCGATTGGTGGAAACACCGTCAGAGCGCGACCAAGGCCCTCCAAAAGCACCTCCCCAGGTTGTTCCACCTTGATTTCCCCGAGCTGCAAGGTGCTCGCACCGGAGGCCCAGGCTGCGGAAGCAGGCAGCTTCAGGCTGGGATCTGCCTCAGCCTGCAGAGCGAAGCGCAGGTCCCACAATTCTTCTCCTTCCGCAGGTGTGAGGAGTTCCAGGCAGGTGCGAGCTGCGGCAACATCACCAGCGATGCCCTCACGCCAATGCAGGCTGGCGCTCGCGAGTCGTTCAGCATCGTCTTCATCGAGATTGATGATTCCCGTTTCGGAGCCGAGGGCGTCCTGCCAAAGGCTGAGCAGTGGATCTAGACCGTTTTCAGGTGGCTGAAAGTCTTTGCGAAGTTGAGCATCAACCAGATCCTCAAGCAGTGTTGCCACACGCAATCGACCACTACGGGGGCGGCAGCAGGCAACGGGATTGGCGGCTCTCATCGCTTCAGGACGCAACCGGGTCATCCGATTACTCCGACGGCCCATTGGTTCTCGCCAGGGCAGGGCGCAGGTGGCGACTAATGGCAGGCTGACGGCTAGATCTTCCAGTCTTCGCCGGTCCTCCTCGCGGTTCAGCAACGGCACCCAGCGAGCTCGTTGTGGGTAACCCTCCCCTTTGCTGAGTTCCACCTGTGGAATCCAGCGGCCACGGGCCACCAGACTGAGGGCCCAGCGTTGAAGATGGCTCCACCAGCGCAGTTCATCTGCTAGGTCTGGATCACGGCCAGAGAGAGGCAAGCGCGCCAGCCAGTCCGTTGCTGCTGAGGGTTGTAAAGCCAGCCCTTGAACCTGCCAGGGCCACCACTCCACTTGTTTGGGGATTGGTTCCCCCGCCTGCATGGGTAGACCACTCCAGACCGGTGTGTCTTCAGGAGGGGGAGCCTCGGTTTTATTGCGGCTTCGTCGAGGCTTGACGGCCCGGCTCGGAAGCGTGAGACAGGCGGTTGCTTCGATACTCCCAGTGGGCAGGAGATCGCGTTCAACCAACCAAGCCTTGAGGTCCTCACTGTTCAGGATGAAGGGATGCAGGGCTGGCGTGAGGCCGGGTCCTGCGGGTGTCGCGACACGCCACGTGTCTGCCCAAATCAGCAGTGCCGGTTGTCCGGAACTGCTCTGGGATCGGATGGCTGGAAGCCAGGTGGCGTGCAGCAGGCTCATGGCCGCGACGCGGGCAGGAAACGATGGGTGCCGTGAAGTAGGAATGCACTACCGATCAACGGCAGCCAGGCAAGGAAGAGTTCCTTCCCTAATAATGCCAGCACATCGGTTTGTTGCCAGTTGTCAAGGCTTAACGGCATACCGAGACTTCTGACCCCGCAGATCGCCCCTACTAATCCAGCTTGAAGGTGACCGTCCTCTGGATCGACACGGTAGAGATGGAACGCCAATAAGCCATAGAAGAGGCCACACCCACCAGAGCGCACGGCTGGCTCAAGCCCAAGGGGCAGGCTGATGAGCGCCGCGCTCAATCCAGCCAAAATGGCCCAACCGATGGACTGCAGCCTGAGCTGGGCGCGTGAATCGGGATGATTGGACAGGTCGGCCACGGTTCCAGGCGGCTTAGGGGCGATCATGACGGCTGGATCCGCCCTGCCTTCCATGGCCGTTGCAGCTTCGTCGCGTTCGGCAGCCTCCACGCCTCGCACGGGTGAGGAGATCCGTGAAGCCTTTCTCAGTTTTTATGCAGAGCGTGGGCACAAACGGATGCCAAGTGCCTCTTTGATTCCGGACGATCCAACGGTGTTGCTCACCATTGCTGGGATGTTGCCGTTTAAGCCCGTTTTTTTGGGCCAGCAGGAGCGGCCCGCGCCGCGAGCCACCAGCTCCCAGAAATGCATTCGCACCAATGACATCGAGAACGTGGGCCGCACGGCACGGCATCACACGTTTTTCGAGATGCTCGGCAACTTTTCGTTTGGCGATTACTTCAAGCAACAGGCGATCGAGTGGGCTTGGGAGCTCAGTACGACGGTTTACGGCATCGATCCGAAGCATCTTGTTGTGAGTGTGTTCCGTGAGGACGACGAAGCCGAGCAGATCTGGCGCGATGTGGTGGGTGTGAACCCCAAGCGGATCATTCGGATGGATGAGGAGGACAACTTCTGGGCGTCTGGACCGACCGGTCCATGTGGACCTTGTTCGGAGATCTATTACGACTTCAAACCAGACCTTGGTGATGCAGGCATTGATCTCGAGGACGACGACCGATTTATCGAGTTTTACAACTTGGTGTTTATGCAATTCAACCGCGACGCAGAGGGTGTGTTGACGCCCTTGGCGAATCGCAACATCGATACCGGGATGGGACTGGAGCGAATGGCCCAGATTCTGCAGCAGGTGCCGAATAACTACGAGACAGATCTGATCTATCCGCTGATTGAAGCAGCCGGCGAGTTGGCTGGGTTGGACTATCACCAACTCGATGAGAAGGGCAAGACGTCTCTGAAGGTGATCGGTGATCACAGTCGAGCTGTCACCCAACTGATTTGTGATGGCGTGACCGCGAGCAATTTGGGCCGTGGTTACATCTTGCGGCGGCTGTTAAGGCGCGTGGTTCGTCATGGCCGGCTGCTTGGCATTAACAAGCCTTTTCTGGTGACGATGGGTGAGGCTTCGATTGCGCTGTTGCAGGGTGCGCATCCTGCTGTGCTGGAGCGGAGAGAGGTGATCCTGGCCGAATTGCAGCGGGAAGAAGCCCGTTTCTTGGATACTTTGGAGCGGGGCGAGAAGTTGCTGGCGGAGGTGCTGGACGCCAATCCCCAGCAAATCAGTGGCGAACAGGCTTTTGAGCTCTATGACACCTATGGGTTCCCGTTGGAACTGACTCAGGAGATCGCTGAAGAGCACGGTCTCACGGTGGATCTCGCCGGCTTTGAACGAGCGATGGAGCAGCAGCGACAGCGGGCGAAGTCTGCGGCAGTGAGCATTGATCTCACGCTGCAGGATGCGATTGAGCAAGTCGTGATCGAGCAGGAGGCCACAGCGTTTCGGGGGTACGAGGAGCTGGAGTATTCCAGTTGCGTTCAGGCCCTAGTGGTGAATGGTGAGCCGGCAATCAAGGCATCCGCTGGCGATACCGTTCAAATCGTGCTCGATCAAACACCCTTTTATGGAGAGGGGGGTGGTCAGGTGGGTGATCGCGGTGTGCTGAGCGGCGCCGATGTGATTGTTGCAATCGAATCCGTCAGTCGCACTCGGGATGTGTTTGTGCATGCCGGTCGGATTGAGCGGGGGCAGTTGGCGGTCGGTGATGCCGTCAACGCTCAGGTCGATCGCGCCTGCCGTCGACGAGCTCAGGCCAATCACACGGCAACCCATTTGCTTCAGGCGGCTCTCAAGCAGGTTGTCGATCCGGGGATTGGTCAGGCTGGGTCTTTGGTTGATTTCGATCGTCTCCGTTTCGATTTTCACTGCCCTAAGGCGGTGACTGCCGATCAGTTGACTCAGATCGAGACGTTGATCAACGGTTGGATCGCTGAAGCCCACACCCTTGAGGTGCAGGAGATGGCGATCGACCAGGCCAAGGCGGCTGGCGCCGTGGCGATGTTCGGTGAGAAGTACGCCGATGTGGTGCGCGTTGTTGATGTCCCCGGTGTGTCGATGGAGCTCTGTGGCGGCACCCATGTCGCCAACACCGCTGAGATCGGTGTATTCAAGATCGTGGGAGAGAGCGGTGTGGCCGCCGGGATCCGACGGATTGAGGCCGTGGCCGGTGCTTCTGTGCTGGCTTACCTGAATGAGCGCGATGCTGTGGTTAAACAGCTCGGAGATCGCTTCAAGGCCCAGCCTGGCGAGATTGTCGAGCGGGTTGCAGCACTTCAGGAGGAGCTGAAGAGCACCAACAAGGCACTGGCGAGCCTTCAGGCGGAGTTGGCAGTCGCCAAATCCTCCGCTTTGGTGAGCAAGGTCAAGGCGGTTGGGACCTTCCAGTTGTTGGTGGAACGCTTGGATGGCGTCGATGGAGCAGGGCTGCAAGGAGCGGCACAAAGCCTTGTCGATCAGCTCGGCGATGGCACGGCTGTGGTGTTGGGTGGTCTGCCGGATCCCAATGATCTCGGCAAGGTGATTTTGGTGGCGGCCTTCGGAAAGATGGTGGTTGCCGCGAAGCTTCAGGCTGGCAAATTCATTGGAGGTATCGCCAAATTGTGCGGAGGTGGTGGTGGAGGACGCCCCAACCTGGCTCAGGCTGGAGGCCGAGATGGTTCGGCTCTTGATCAAGCGTTGCAAACATCAAGCCAACAGCTGATCGAGCATTTGCAATCCGTCTCTGAAGCGACTTGATTTGATTGTCTACGGAGCGAATATGCTGATTGGCTCTGCCATTTGATTACCAAGATGTATTGAACAACTCATCCTTGAATTGAACAGGTTTGATTGGGTTCTGCTTGTTGAGCCGATGTCGGTATGGTTCGATACAAGGCTAGGTTATTGATGTCTATTTTGCGATAGTCCGCTCTTCTTCGTGTATTTGCTGTCTAGTCTTTTGAAGATTAAAAGGGTGCGACAATGGTTTTATTCTGTTGCGTGAGTTGAGCATCAGAGCCTGGCCTGCGTGCATCTTCTTGTTGTCATGTTATGAGGAAATGTTTGTGTGCGGATGTAAGTTCGTCGA
>NZVB01000020.1 GCA_002701375.1 Cyanobium sp. NAT70
AATGGTGAGCCGGGCGGTGCAGCGTTCTTTCAACAGCATCACTGTCGATGGAGATACCAGCACTAACGACACGGTGCTGGCCTATGCCGCTGGTGAGCCTCTCGATCCAGCGCATTACTGCGCTTTAGAGGAGGGCTTGACTGAGGCCATGCAGCATTTGGCCCGGGCTATTGCCCGTGATGGTGAGGGAGCGACGCTGCTGTTGGAAGTCCAGGTGGAAGGAGCAGAGGATGAAGCAGGGGCTAGGGCCATCGCTCGCACCGTCTGCGGGTCATCGCTGGTGAAAACTGCTGTGCATGGCAGAGATCCCAATTGGGGGCGCATCGTGGGGGCCGCTGGCCGTGCCGGGGTGGCTTTTCAACCCGACGCTGTGGCCCTGTGGCTGGGGCAATATCAGTTGATGGCTGGTGGTCAACCGTTGAGCTTTGATCGCAAGGCAGCCACGATTTACATGTGCGAACGGGCTGCTGGCGACTACCTCCAGGGCGACACGGTGGTGATTCGGCTTCAAGTGGGCACTGGTTCAGGTTCTGCTAAGGCCTGGGGTTGTGATCTCTCCGATCAGTACGTGCGCATCAACGCCGATTACACTACATAGCCTTAGATGCAAGTAATTGCAATGGATCTCAGCTGCTGACATTTACTGATAACAACTGGGTAAAAAGTCTTTAGTCACCTATGATGGTGAGCAAATTGGTTTAAAGATCGCGAGAGACTAAGAAAAAGCCGCTTTACAGCCCTAGACGAATGGAAGGGGTGCCATCGTGGTTTCTCGGCCCTGTTGGGTCGTTAAAAACGGCTAGGAAATTTCTGTCGTTTTTCTAGAGTCTCTACTCACTTTCTTGCTGTCTGCCTTGGGCTGGATACAAATGTTGGACTAGAGGTTGTTTTCCAACCAAATGCGACAGAACAATTTGTCTCGCAACCTTTGGAGTAACACGGGTATACCAGTCCCGATCGCCAGAATAAAAAACTACTGGGCCAAGTTTGCACACCTCTAAACATCCTGCACTCAGAACCTCAACGTCAATATCTGCCTCTTTGACAGCATTTTGAAGTGATTCATAAACTGGTTTCCAATTTCGACATGGGTAACATCGGCTCGAACGACACACACTGATATAGGGACGTTTAAGAGGATTTTTGTTGAATGGAATTGGCTTTTCGCCAAGAACGTAAATTTGGCGAAGCTCTTCATATAGGCTTAGCTTTTCGAGTAGAGGCTTCCTTTCTGGCAAGAGGTCTTCTCCTTCACCTAAAAAAGGGTTAGGCAGGAATAGATTCATCATTTTTTCACCAGCGCCATTCCAGAACTGGATCCCCCAGCTTCTGGCTTCCTTTCGCTCATTGAGGCAGCGATAAAGTGAGGCCCTCTGGATTAAACGTTTCTGGCGTAATTCTGGCGGTGTTTTTTGCAAAGGGCCACCTAGGTTCTCTTCGACACAGAGATGTAGATGCCAGCCTTCGGAAACGACTGTCAGATAGCCGTCATAGAGAAGGAAAATTTTTGGCGGTTGTTTGAATTCAAGCTCTAGTACACTCCCCTCGACAACGTGGCCGATCTCAACATCTTGCCATCGCTGCTTAAATAGTGTGTAAAGCAAGGGGCCGGTGACATCAACTGAACATGGAAAATCTTCGTACTCAATGCTCTGTTCTGAGTGAAGTAATTCAGTAGTTTGTTGATTGAGTGGTTGAACCCACCTCGAAAAGATATCCATGGCCTGGGTGAGATGTTCTGAATGTATCTCAGTTTGCCACTCCTCTTTCTAATGTTATAAGAGAATGGGGCATCTTTGACATTAATCCTTGCTTCCTTAGCGCAATCTCATGCAGTTTGATTGTGTGCTTTGACCTTGACCTCTTTGCCTGACCGCCGCATTGGTTGCAAGTCTTCATCTCTGAAACAGCTTGTATAGTCATTAGTGATCTTCTAAGTTAAGCTGTTCTTTTCCCGGTAAACATCTTGCTTGATCTCCTCGCAAGCCTGATGCTCTACGTTATGGTCTAGCAGTTCTAGGTGGTTCACCTCGCAACCATCGATACCACCAGTAGTGTTGACCTGGACTTCCAGAGTCATCTTTAACTTGGCGCCGCCTCGTGCCTGTTGGTGAGACATCGCCATTCCATCAAAGTGCTCAAATGAGGGCTCCTGCGCGAAGTCCCGGCGGACATTCCATTCCCACCAAACGAGTAGCAACGCGGTCTGGCGGGACGCCAAACCTTGTCATGTCAAGACTCAGCGGGGCTCACCATGCTGCGGGCAAGGCTGACCAAGCCGGCGATGTAGTCGACGTTTGCATCCTCATGGCGCACACCCAGATGAATCTGCTTGCGAATGCCGCTTTGTCCGAGCCTTAGCACCGAGAGGTTGATTGAAGCGGCATACCTTTCAGCAAGCCAACGGGGCAATGCTGTGACGCCACGACCACAGGACACCATTTGCAGAATCATGTCCGTGGTTTCGATCCGCTTGTGCCGAGCCGGCAGCAGACCCGCTGGCGTCAGGAAGCTGCGATAGATGTCCAAGCGTTCCGAGGACACGGGATAAGAAATCAGCACTTCATCGCGCAGATCATCGGGAGTCACCCAATTTTTAACAGACAAAGGATGCTGATTTGAAACCACCAACACCTGCTCATAGTCAAACACTGGTACAAACTGAAGCCCCGATTTGAAGACAGGGTCAGGAGTGACCAGAATGTCGATTTCATGATTCAGCAAGGCTCCCAGGCCACCGAATTGAAATTTCTGAATCACATCAATATCCACATCTGGATAAGCCTTTAGATATGAATTGGTTACAGTCAAAAACCATTCATAACAGGGATGACACTCCATTCCCACACGCAATGTCCCTCTTAAGCCTGCAGAAAACTGATTAAGATTCTCCTCAGCAAGCGATAACTGTGGCAAAATCCTCTCTGCCAAAGAATGAAGATAGCGTCCAGCCTGAGTGAGGTATAGACGACGCCCATCACGTATCCAAATCAAGACCCCCAGCTGCTTTTCAAGCTTCTTGATGGAATGGCTCAGCGCTGATTGCGTCAATGCCAATGTATCGGCGGCAGCTGTTAACGACCCACAGCTCTCAACTTCAATTATGATCTGCAGATGCAGTCTCTGAAGAACATGTTCATGAGCTGCATTCATGAATCAATGAAGGATGAACATTTTACTTTTAAAGACTCGCAGCGCAAAATTCTCCCATCTCGCGCAACTGCGTTTCGAACCTTATGCCAGTGAACAGAGCCATTAACCCATGGCTGCCACACCGCCATCTGCCAACGGATGACTCGCAAAGGCGGTGGCTGGACCACCACAGCATCCTGCTGGGTGCATGGGCTTGGCAGGGGTTCGAGGAACATGGGCGCGGACTGGTCTGGATCCGTGCAACCACGATGACATCTGAGCCAGGAGCTTGGCCGTGGAGTACTGAAGCCCGTCTCCTGGAGCCGATCTACATCACAAGTGCAAACGCTTGGTTCGTCATCAGCAGCTTGCCCTGCGAACACAGCAGACGGCAAATCTCTATAGCACTTCAGACCTACCAACCCTCCACAGACGCGATTGCCTGGCTGCAATTTGCTAAGCAACCGCTGGTGCTGCAACTCCACAACATGAAAGTTCCCCCTAGGGCAGCCCTGCGACAACTGGATCGCCGACGCGATGAATTCGAGATCTCCTAGCCGACGCCCAATGGAATCACCGACGTATCAAGACTTCAACCTGAAGCCTTTCACCACACGCAGCAACCGAAAAGCCCTGATTCAGATCAGTAACACCCTGATTCCCTATGGATTGCTCTGGTGGCTGATGGTTCAAGCAGCAGAGGTTTCACCATGGTTGACGCCACCATTCGTGATTCTTCTCAGCCTTTTTTCGCTTCGCAGTTTTTCATTGATGCATGATTGCGGACATGGCTCACTATTTAGGAAACCAATCCTGAATCGAATCGCTGGATTCGTGCTGGGTGTGGTGAATGCTGTGCCGCAGCGCTCGTGGTCCAAAGACCATGCTTACCACCACAAAACTAACGGAGACTGGCAGAGCTATCGCGGTGTCGCGGACTTCCTCAGTCTGGAAGAATTCCAGAGCCTTAGTCCTCAACAGCAGAGGTTGTACAGATGGATACGCCACCCTCTCATGGCTATTCCTGGAGGGTTTTATTACCTTGCTATCCAACCAAGACTGGATCTCATACTGGGGTGGATCGCTCCAAAGCGTCGCATCTGGACCTCAACGGACGAACTGATTGATCTTTGGCTCAGCAATCTCTGCACCGTGATGGCTGTTATCGGCCTTGGATCGTGGGCTGGCTTTGGACTGGTGCTAAGCCTGTACAGCGTCATACTTTGTTTGACAGCAACAGTGCTGATCTATGTGTTTTATGTTCAACACATCTTCGAGAAAAGTTATGCACACCTAAGCGAGGGATGGACCCCAATGCGAGGAGCACTGGAAGGAACAAGCCTGCTAAAGCTGCCAATTCTGCTGCAGTGGTTCACGGCCAACATTGGCTATCACAACGTTCATCATCTTTGCGAACGTATTCCTAACTACAATCTAGAGTCATGCCATCAACAAAATCATCACCTTCTCCAAAATGTGCCAATATTGACACTCGACACCATGCTGCATAGCGCAAAGTTTTTGTTATGGGATTCAGCTAATGCAAGCTTGATAGCAATACCATCAACGAAATAATTGGTCAAAAGTGTTTTTAATGCAAGCACGTCTATAGCATATCAATTTGCATTGATTGATGGTATTCATAGGAGTCACCACATGAAAGGTTCACGAATGTGGACGAAAAGAATCTTGCAACTGCTTCGGCTTCTCTGCGGATGAGATGCATTCCAAATTTGGTAGATCTCATTGCCGACAAGCCTGTGCTCCCTCAGGTGGAATCTCAAAATGAATGGCACCATCCTGTGCACACAAATAAGGCTGCTCACTTAACTCTTCTATTGATGATGGGAGCGTTTGACTATGAGGGATTTTGAGTTGCTTAGCTGCGATGTGGCTGATTTTGGCTACAGCTCTGAGATATTTGATTTGCGTCTGGGTTGACATATAGCCACGCAAAAGATAGAGAAAATCTCATGGGTAAAAATCTGGACAAAACCAATGTTTGACTTGGGATTGAGTGGTTTGCATTACAGGTATAAATTTATATTTCGTCGTAAAATTGCACCACTCAACAAAATAGTTTTTCTTGGACTTCTAGCAGACTAGTCGCTATCTGGTATATATATTGCCTTTCTGACTCTTCCTTTGCAGTGACCATAGAAGTCAGAATCGCATTGGTATCTGACCAATGCAAAATCTTCATATACCCATTCATTCACATACGGATAACCAGTGGCTGGATTCTCGCGAGTCGAAACTTGGTTAATTCTGCCAACATTAAAACCGCTTGAGTCTGAGACGCGCCCCTGGGAGTTTACGCAGACCGTCGAGTTGGCAATAGATCGTCGGAAGAACTCACAGTTTTCAAATGATGCTCTATGGGAATTTTCTTGTTGTATTTGCGAGAAGGCTGGAACCAACATAGATTGACTTAGAAGAATTGATGCAAGGATGGATTTTTTGCTCATTTGACACAAGGCCAATTTTTTAAATACAAGCAGATCAATCCCTGTTAGTCAATAACCTATACATGCTGCCAAAAATACTTCTTGCTGCCGACTAACTGCGGTCAATGGCCCCAAACCTCAAGGTTGTTCTCAAACACAACGTCCTCAGCTCGCCCCGGACGTTGCCTTTAATCGATTGTCCTACTAGATCTATAGCAATTCAAGGCACCGCGGTGGATTTGACTGTAGCTCAGGATACTGCGTAGAAGTTTGATGAGTGTTCTGACAAGTGATTTCGAGTTGCAACTCTGTGCTGGGCTGAAATCCACCATTGGCAAGCAAAAAGTCTTAAAATGATTCCGGTTAGTCCTAATACGGATCAATGGAAGTTGAAAACATCAATATCTGGGTCTCTTCAGGGAATTTTTCCAAACCATTCTACAGATTTTATAGCAATAAAAGCGGTGACTTCGAGCTTGCTAATCTGGACTTTAATACAAGCAAGAGTTACACGTTTTTCAGGCTCGACGACGCCACAAGCCATCCATTTTTCATCTCTGATCGTGGCTTCTTAGAAGCATCATCTGATGCCATCACAATCACCGGTGATGGACAACCTGGACGTGGAATCATTGGTAAAGAGTCTTTTACTCTTTCATTCAACCAAGAGGAAGAAGCATCAGACAAATTAATTTACTACTGCTCATCGCACAAATTAATGCAGGGCTACATTCAGCTCACGGAGGATGATATTGATGATCACGCCATGATTGAGAAAACTGATCCGACAGATCATCAGATCATAGAAGAAGAAGAAGAAGAAAAAGAGAAAGAAGAAGAAGATCAAGACTTGAAAACCGAGGATTTTGAGGATGCTGAAGATGAAGACTATCTAGATCAAGAAGAGGAAGAGGAAGACGAAGAAGATGAAGACTTGAAAACCGAGGATTTTGAGGATGCTGAAGATGAAGACTATCTAGATCAAGAAGAGGAAGAGGAAGATGAGGATTCTCACCTAGACTTTGATACAGATCCAGAGCAAAGTGATCAAAACCATGATCCCAATCAAATCAAAGAAAATGACAATCCATCCAGCTCAACAGATGACACTCACTCAGAAATATTGAGACCTGAAGATGAAAAGGTAGAAGATGATTTCTATCCAGAAGACTCTGAATTAAGCGATGAAGTCCACGATCACCATAAGGAAGACTCAAGCAAAGATATAGATGGTGATCATGAACAAGCTATAGAAGCAGTTAAAGATACCGCTGACATTACTGATGGGAATGAAGTTATCTCTGAAAATAATAGCCAGGTGGTGGAATCAGACGAAGAAGAAAAAGAAAGTCATGATGATCCAAATGCAAGCGATGACAACAGAGACGATGATGAGCCCATACTTGATGATGAAGTTGAGGACGATGGAAAAGGTGATTGGACCAAAGATGAGATCTATGATGATTACGAAAAAGGCAACGATGAAAAAGATTATTCGCTAGAAGACTATTATGATAATTTCGATTCATCGAAAGACTCCGACTACACCGAATCGAAACCCAGCGATGAAGCAAATGATCACACTTCTTTTCTTAATGATGACAGGCTTTCATTTGGACATCTGAACCATGGTCAAATCAAACGAGAGTATTTACTTTATGTCCCAGATTCTTACTCCTTGGATAGCGATTCACCACTAGTTCTTAATTTTCACGGATTTAGCGGCAGTTCTATTGATCAATTCAATACATCGAACTGGACTGAGATTGCAAATACAAACGGTGTAATTGTTGTTTATCCCCAAGGCACTGAACTCGATTCGGGAGAAACTCACTGGAATCCTCACCCGTTAACAGCAGACAACAAGAGTTCAACTAATGACTTGGATTTTGTTGAAGCACTCATCGAACATCTCTCATCAAGCTACTCAATAGATTTAGATCGTGTTTATGCGACTGGGTATTCCAATGGTGGTGGAATGGCCTATGGGCTTGCAGTTCACAAACCTGAGCTTGTAGCCGCCATTGCACCTGTTTCGGCATTAATGGATGAAGCAGCAGTAAATATAGAAACAAATTCTGTTCCAGTCGCAATTGCTCATTTCAACGGGACTGAAGATACTGAAAGACCCATTAATGGCGCACCCGGATACTTAGCTTCCATAGAGGATACGGCTACTTATTGGGCTGATGTACATAGTGTGTCAAATATCCAGCAGATCGAGATGGAAAATGAAACGGATTTATCAGTTACTCTTAGCTACTTTTATCGGGAGGATGGAGAAGATCTATTTTCGCCTGTTCAAAGCTATGTAATTCATAATGGTGGACATGAATGGTTTGATTTAGGAATTGATGAACAAACTTTAGATGAAACGATTTGGTCATTTCTCTCGAGTTTTGCTCGGCAAGATTCAGAAATCATTCAGCTTCAGCCAAGTCTCCCCAGTATGGCTTACGGAGAGGGTGGAATCAAAGCAGACATAATCGCCAATGATTCAATTAAATCACAAGACCTGGAGTCTATTTCATCAAATGAATCATCTCTAACTCTAAGCCTGAGGGGTGATTCTACAGTCGGACAAATCATTAGCATTGATAATTTTGATTCAGATGAATCCGTTGAATTTCAATACTCGTGGGAGTATTCAATCGACAAGGGCATAACCTGGTCGGTCATATCATCACCAGATGCGACGGATGGAGACTCTTTTTACACTTTAATTTCAGAAGATGCCGGACATCGGCTCAGAGGTGTTGCAAGCAGTCTGGATAGTGAAGGTGACATTGTTAATCTCTATACGAATGAAATGTTGATACCCGATTTTGAGCTCAAGATTATTGGCAAGCCCAACATCGGTCAAGCGTTATCTGTTGATGTCATTGGCTTGAATGAAACTCAAGTCGATATCATTCAATATGGTTGGCAAAGCACTGTTCGTGAAAATTCTATTATTATCGATGCCAGTGATTTTCACTCTGATAATACAGGCATTTTCTATCAGGGTGAAGAAATTATTGTCAGCAGCCATATCCCAAATGATGAGTTAGATGGCGATAAGTTTACAACGGTCATTGCTGTCAATGGTATAGACGTTGTTTTGGAGGTTGCTGATTCTATTACCTATGGCCCCTTGACCACATTTGAAACTATTAAAGTTTTACATAGTCATACGCCAACCGACACTCGTAATTTTGTTGATGGTTTTGCAATCATGGAAGAAGGTGAGTTTGTTGAATTGATTTCATCTCCTACTAGAGAAGAAGAGATGAGCGCAGCTTTTGGAGATAGTATTACTATCGACGCAAACAATAATCATTACTCAACCTTTTCAACCGGTTTCTTTCCTGGCACTCGAATAGCAGCCAGTAGAGAAGGAAGCAAGATTCGAGCCTTCATGGAGTACGAAGAATCAGATGGTTTGCGCGGCATTGCTTATTCATCGCCACTAGTTATCCAGGGGCCTCTGGAAACTACCAACTTTTTAGATGGAACTTCAGAACCCTTTTACACCCATAACAGTGCACCAACAGGCAATTTGTTGATTGAAGGCAATCCAGAAGCAGGCCAAGTTATCAGCCTTGACACCACATCAATTGTTGATGAGGACGGGTTTGAGTCAGACTTCTCCCATAGCTGGCAGATCTTTGACAATGAATTAGGCAAGTGGCTCAATCTCAATAGACCTGACGGTACGAATGAAGATAAGATCTTCACCCTCACTGATGATCTTATTGGCCGTACTCTTCGCGGAGTCGTTTCGTACACCGATGGATCTGGCTTAACCCAATCGGTTGCATCCGATGTCATTACAGTGATTACAACTCTGCCTCTATCACCTGATGGTCCAAAAACGCAGACGGTCTACACCGAGCTCGAGACAATCAGCTATGCACCTGGTACTTCAATCGAAGTACCGCTTCTTTACGACACAGGCAACAACGATGCTCGGCTCTCAGGATTATCCTTGAACGTCCACTATGACTCATCAGTCCTTACTCCGATTGATGGTGGTGTCCGCAGCAAAATCCATGCGCCAATCTCTAGTACTCAGATCAAGAGTGATGTTGTTGATGATTTAGACAACGATCCCATCACCGACAAGTTCATTGAATTGAACTGGGGCGGATTTGATTCTTCCTTCCCAAACAAGAATTTGCCAGCAACAGTTGCCACTTTGGAGTTCAAAACTAGTAGTCAAGAAACAGATCTCCTTACTGGAAAACCGATGAGCACCCAGATCAATACCACCGCTTCTGAAGCAGCAGCCAACTTTGAATTCCTCTCCACCTCCACAACCCTTCAACCTACTAGCTTCTCACTTGATGTCGATGGCGATGGCTCCATCACTGCACTCGGTGACGGATTGATGGTCATCCGTAAACTCTTTGGATCTGCCTTCTCAGGTGATGCATTGACCCACAAAGCCCGCAGCGACAATGCCTCTAGAAGCAACGCAGAAATCCATAATTTCATTCAAGTTGGGATTGATAGCCTGGCTCTTGACGTAGATAGGGACGGACAAGTTACTGCTCTTGGTGATGGCTTGATGATTGTGCGGCATCTATTTGGGTCAGCCTTCTCAGGTTCAGGATTGATCCACAATGCAATAAGTATGGATTCTGAATTCCACGGACAAGACGATGCATGGAGATCTGTTGCTGCCAACATCAATGCCCTGCTGCCAGAAGATTAGTAAGCAGCGTGCTAACTAGTGTCAATGAAGCCAACGCTCCTATTTCCAATTGTTGAAATGGGTCATGCAGACCCTGTTGATTGTCATGGGCATTCCCATTACACCTCGTCATCCAGCAGCTTCTGGATCGTTGCTGCTGGCAGTGACCTCAGCTCAAAGAGCTGCTTCATATCGACACCTATTGTTTGATCATGTCTTCGCGGGTATGAACCTCTTGTTGGTGCTCAGGTTCCTTGCTGGAGCATTGAGGTTCCGCGGGTCAACTCGCTTCAGGTTCTCCTGCCTCTTGCCGTAGGTGCGTGCTGTTGACTCTGCTTTGCGGGACTTGATCTGTGATCGGTTGTAGTGCCGGTTGAGGGTCTTGATGCTGTGATCCGTCAGCAACTTGACCTGGTAGACGTCTTTCCTTTCTTCGATCTGGTTGGTGATGTGGCTGCTCTGCATCATTCAAGACATGTGGTAGAGATGAAGTTACCCCAATACTTGGAAAGTGATCATCTAAGTTTTTTCCTCAAGCTTTGCCTTCGCCAATACAGGAGATGCACCGTATTTAGCAGGTTTACCCAATGGTTCATCCTCGATGAGATCACACGTTCCACTGATAAAGATCCAATTCATTCCATTGTTAGCTTTGGGTTTTATTTTGACTTGACTAACCGACCAATGTAGCTGTGCAATGCTCCACAACTCAACATAATCAATGCAGTCATTTATTCTTCTCATTACAGTCACATCATCACATTGTAGATATTCTAGATGTGGTCTTAAAACAAAACGCTCCTTCAGCCATTGCTGGCGTGCAAACTGAAGACCGGAATTCTTGGCAGAGCCAACATAGAACAGGTAATCCATGTTGAACCCATTCTGCATAAGGACGCCAAAGATCCTAAATATCTCGTCTTCGCTGAATCCCTCGACACGCAGATCTTCAGCAAGCTGATTCTTGGTTCCTGTTTTTGTATCGTTCATTACGCTTTATCTTCTACAGTTGTATTCTACCTAAGCGATTGCTTCGTCTGCTGCCTGAACAGAGCAGGTGTATGCTACGTCAACATTCTACCGCAGTGATTAACGACTTTATGCAATATAGACCTCGTGTTTAGTTATTCGTGGTTGCAATATCTTCTGTAGCTGTCTTTAGGATCTTCCTGCCTTTGCTGGGGATATCTGTTGCTTCATCAGCTTTGTAGTGGAAGTAATGATCTTCGACGTAATTCATGCTGGTATCTGTATTTGCAGCCAGTACAGATAATGGCGTGCCAGCTTTCAGTTGCATCGTGATATGGGTGTAACTAAATGACTGCCAAGTCAAATTCGTGCCTTATGAAATATCTATCTTCTTGCGTGAGTTGGAATCATCCTTAGCCCATTCTGGTAGACGTGCTTCATCGATCGCTTCGCAAAAGCTGTCCCGCTTAGTATGATCACCATACTTCCTGCCATTCTTTTGGTTTAGCAAATAGATAGTTATCACGCTTCTTGTATTTAGTAATCTCTTTAATCTTTTCAAGGTGACTCGCAATACGTGCTCAGATTCTGTCGTGCCTGCCTGTCTTTGAGTTCTCTGGAGTTGCTCCGCAATCACCCCAGCCTTCCGTTCTTCTTTTGGAATTATTGTGTTTTCAGAGATGTGCTTCCATTCAATCTTCCACTATGAACCAGCTCTAATGCTTGCGTCTGTCATGATTTGTTTTGCACAGTAAAGTAGCCGCTTATGAATTAGTTGGTTGGCAGAATGTATGCCTGCCGTCAATTTTGGCAGTCGTGATATATTCTCGCCCTCTTTGATTGTTTCACCATAGCTATCTAGCTGTTGCTCCAATCCCTGGTCCTCTAAAACCCTTAAACTCTTTCTAGTCGCTCCCACTCTTTGTCTGTTGAAGATCTCGCATGCACTTCTTGTCTTTAGGAAGTTTGATGCTTGGTGTCTCTGGCAAGTTTTCTCTTGAGACTTATCCCTGCTCTCCTGTGCTTTTGAATGCAAGTTCTGCAGACACTCTGAATCACCTCTTTATCTTTTGCTGCTATGGACCCGCTGGCTTTGGTGATTGCACTGCGGCTTGGAAACAACGTTGGGTATGAGTTGCGTGGCCAGACTTGACTATTGGTTCTTTTTTCACTCATTGCGCCATATATGATGCTGCTTGACCCTTCCCTTTGATCTCATTATTTTTGGGATATTCATCATCTCATCCTAGTTAAAAAAAACTTGTTCATAGATAGTCTTCTTCGGCTATTGCCTCTTCTTTGCGGGTGAGTGGCTCTCCAGAATGGATTAGATCCTCAAGGGTTTCATCGCTGCCGCTGCTGCACGCCAATGTGGTGGATCTGTTGCAAGCTCGTGTTGATTGGACGCGTCTAAAGCTGCCCCTGTAAGACGCGGTCGGCTTGATTGGTGTCGCAGGTTCTCCCTTAGAGGTGGAGATGCGGCCTGGTTTGACTTTTTCCCATTTTTTGTGCCTCTATCTGTCTCTGTTGTGCTCTAATCCGAGAATGACTTCCTCTCAATAGTGCTTAACGACTAACCTTTACAGGCTGAAGAGCAGCAGCGTTTTGTTGGCCTTGGCTACCCCGAGATGGATTACGCGATCTCCGAGGAATTGTGAGGCCATGCTTCGCTCCTTACCCTGACACGCATTGAAAGGGTGGTTATGGGGGTTGAAGTAACGGAGTCCAGGGCGAATCTTCTTCTGCACAAGCGTTGTGATGGTCTGCATGGTGAGCATGACCAGCGGCTAACGCCCCTCAGCCGTCCCCAAATCCATCGCAAGCAATGGCGTGGAGCGTGATCTGGTCATCACTCAGCGCTTGGTAATCCCCGCTGCAGAACTGCACTGGCGCTTCTCTCGCTCCTCCGGCCCAGGCGGCCAGAACGTCAACAAAGTGGAAACGGCGGTAGAGCTGCAGTTCGATCTGAATCGTTCCGCTGTGCTGGGCGAGTTCCGGCGTCAGAGGCTGTTGGAGCGTTTAGGGCCACAGCTGGTCAATGGTTGTTTGCGCGTGGCGGTGGCGGAGCACCGCTCGCAATGGCAGAACCGTCAGCTGGCCCTAGTGCGACTGGGTGAACTCCTACGAGAAGGGCTCAAGCCACCGCCCAAAGCGCGGCGGATAACAAAACCAACACGCAGTTCTACCCGCCGACGGTTGGACAGCAAAAAGCAGAGAGGTCAGATCAAGCAGCAGCGCCAACGACGTCCATCAATGGATGACTGATCAGTCCTGCTGCTGGCGGCGCTGGTCAATGATCCGTGCCAGCTCGAGAAAGTAACCGGCCGTGCACCAGCGGCCATGGCTGCGACTGCGGTTCTCCACATCAGAGCGGATTTCGGCTGTTTCAGCCATCAACAAATCAAGTTCGCTCTGTTCCAGTTCGTAGAGATCCTGCAGCTCGATTTCATAGCCCAGCAAGTGACTTTTGAACCATTTGCTCTGGCGCTCCTGGGCCGGGATTTCAGTCATGACATCACCAGCGCAGCATGCGAATCCACAGTGTGAACAGCACAGCAATAGGAGTGATCATCACCACCAGCAGCAGCGCCACAAATTGAAGTTCCTCATTCACCGCTGCGGACGTTGCGAACGGCTAAACCCGCTTCCATGGAACTGATGACAGCGATAACAATCAGGCCGATCAATCCGGTGATTTGGTTTTGCTGTTCGGCGAGTGGATCAAGAGGGTCAGCCTGACCGGC
>NZVB01000021.1 GCA_002701375.1 Cyanobium sp. NAT70
TACCACCATCATGGGGTGGTCAGTATAGGACAAGACAAGGAACTGTTGCTGGATTTCCTGAGCTTATTGGGAAAGAATTGCAACAATACATTAATAGACAATTTGGTAAGTAAAAATGACAGCTACAAACTTTAATACAGTAAGAGCAACTATTGAAAAAAGGTTGAATGATGAATTTAGGTCAGGTCAAAAAATTCCTTTAGTTTTTAATAATGTGCCTTTTGATGCCTCTACTGTTGACCGCTACATTCAATGTATTACAAGTTTTGGATCAAGTGAATACCTTACACAGCAAGCACCAAATTCTGCCACTACTGCAACAAACCTTGTTGTGGGTCTTACTACTTTTAATATATATACGGCTCAAGGATTAGGAGCAGGGGCTAATTTTACTATTGGTAAAAAGGTGCGAGATTTATACAATAGAATTACTGTTTCAGGTGTGCGATTTGACCCACCAGTAGGCCCTGAAGTATTAACAGCAACACCAGAAGGCAAGTTTCAAACACAGGTTAGAATAACATTTGAATTATATGAAGCACTTACATCATAAAAAGAATAATAGAAAATTTACTGAAAAAAGGTTAATATAATTATAAATCTTTCTTTTTATTGTTATGGCTGCTGTTAAAGGTGATGTAGGCCAAGTCAAATTTGATGACGGTGGCTCTTCAGTTAACCCTGTTCTAGGAACAAGATCATGGTCTATGTCTATCACCAAAGATACCCAAGAAACAACTGTTCAAGGTGATACTTTTAAATCATTTATAGGTGGACTGATTGAAGGTGAAGGCACTGCTGAATTAGTATATGACAATGCTGCTTCAGGTGAAACTGCAACTTTTGTTGATGGTGTTTTAACTACAGGTGACGCTGGAACAGCAGCTTTTGAACTTTTCCCTGATAGTGCTAGTGGATCTGCAAAAATCAGCTTCAGTGGTCTTATAACAAGCTTTGAACAAAATTCATCTTTAGGTGATGTAAACACTATTAGCATTACATTTAAGCCATCTGGAGATATCACTTCAGCTATCTAATAAACTTAATAATCAACCCTAAATTTTATGGCAACAAAAAGAACCGCAGACGTTTTAATTGGAGCATTTCAAGATGAAATGGTCACAAGACGTAAGTTTGACGTAAAAAACTCAAAAGATGAAGTTGTAATGACTTTATATTTTAAGCCAATAACAAGATATGCAAGAGTAAAGGCACAACAATTAGCTGGTCCTGATGCTGATGCTTTAGTTACATCAACTCAACTTCTTTGTCAAATGGCTGAAAAAGAGGATGGAACACCAGCCTTTGATATGTCAGATGCACCTGTTTTACAGAGAAGCCTTCCAGAAAAAGTATTAAACGATTTAGAGCTTTTCTTAAACGACATCAAACTTGATATTGATACAGCAAAAAAAGAATAAAAGGGGATAGCTGGTTTAGATTCGAGTTTTTCCTAGCAACAGAACTTGGTAAGACAGTACAAGAACTCAGAATGAACATGACTGAGGCAGAGCTTATTAATTGGGCTGCCTATTATGAAGTAAAAACTGACGAAGAAAAAACTGCATTACAACGACAAAAACGCAATTCGAGGTAATATAGAGTAAAGGTTTTTATTTATTTGTGGCACAGTCAACAGTCAGATTAATAGTTGATGCTTCAAATGCCATAAATCCTCTTAAAAGAGTTAATGAACAGACAAAACAATTAAGTAAAAATACAGATAAATTAAAAGGTCGTTTAGATAAATCAAACAAATCAATTAGAGATACTGGAACTTCTGCTAAAACAGCACAATCAGGTGTGAAAGGTTTAGTTAGTGCATTAAAACCACTTCTTGCTGCATTAGCAGTTGTTGGCACGGCTAAATTTGTTTTTGGAAAAACAGCAGAATTGGAAAGCCAAATAAAAAGTTTAGAAGTTTTAACTGGGTCTGTAGAAAAAACAAATGAAATAATAAAAGAAATGCAAGATTTCGGTGCTGTAACACCATTTACAAGTAGTCAATTGATAGAAATAACCAAAAGAATGAAAGCTTTTGGTGTTGAAACTGAGAAAGTGACTGACATGACACGAAGAATTGCTGATATTGCTGGTACGGCAGGGGCTGATATTAATTCAGTATCACTTGCAATAGGTAAAGTTGTGGCGAAAAACAAATTCCAGCAAGAGGAAAATATTATGTTATTAGAAAAAGGAATAAATGTAACAGAAGAACTACAAAGGATGACAGGAATGTCAGCAGAAGCCTTGGCAGATGCAATGAGCGATGGTGCGATAAGTGCCGATCAATTCAGACAGGCGATTGTAAATTTAACAAGTGAAGGCGGTGAGTTTTTTGGAGGAGCATCTGCACAAGCTGATACTTTAAATGGAAGATTAAGCACGTTACAAGATACAGTCGAAACTTTAGCGAGATCAATTGGAGAGGAGCTTGGCGATGAAATCAAAACAGTTTTAAATCTTGCGATTGATGCGGTTGGACAGATAACAAAGCTAGTTGAAAGAGTAGGAACTGCAAATAAAGTTGGAAGATTAAACATGGCGAATATCGCTATGGAATCAAGAAAAGAAGCGAGACAACAAGTGCAGCAAGAATCTGGGAAGAGGTTTATATTGCCTTTCAGTAAAGAAAGCAAAAGAGAAAAAGAAATATTTGAAGAAATAAAAGCAAGAAAAATAAAAGAAGCCTTAGAAATTAAAGAAGTTCAGCTTCTTGAAGAAAAAAATCAAAAAACCGAAAAAATTACTGAAAATCTAAATGAGTCAGGAGACAAGGCTAATACATTAAATAAAAATCTCAAAAAAACTGAAGCACCTGTCAAAACACTTGAGAATAAAACCAACGCAACTACAACAGCAATAGAATCAACTGTCACCACTTCGGATTTCTTAAATGAAAAATTAGGTCAGACAAGTTTCTTAGTAACAGATTTAGCTCTTGGTTCTCAAAAATTTGCAGAAGAATTGTTAAACGTAAAAAGTGAGGCTGATATTTTAAACGAAAAATTTATGGAGATAGGCCAAAGTGTAGAGCAGGGAATTGTTAGTAATTTAACTGATGCTGTAATGGGAACTCAATCATTAGCTGATGCTGCAATTAATGTTTTGAATGATTTGAAAAGAAAACTTGTTGAGGTTGCAATGCAACGTGCAGTCTCTGGAATCGGTAGTAAAATTGGTGGTTTCTTTGGTAATCTTTTTGGTGGTGGCAAAAAATCCTCAGGTGGTGGTTTTTTAGGTCTTGCTAACGCATTTACAGGTGGTGGTGGAATAAGCCCACTTCTTGGATTTGCAAATGGTGGAAGGCCACCTGTTGGCAAAGTTTCAGTCGTGGGCGAGCGAGGTCCAGAGCTTTTTGTTCCTCGTTCTGCTGGTACTGTTGTGCCAAATCAAGAAATCGGTGGCTCTTCTATCACAAATAATATTAGTATTAATGTAGATGCTACAAATTCAAATGTTCAATCTGATAATGATGGACAGCAGTTTGGAGAGGCTCTTGCAAGTGCAATACAGGCAGAAATTATTAAGCAAAAACGCAGTGGAGGTTTATTAAGATAATGGCTACATTTGACGATTCAACACTTGGTACTACCGCAGGTGCAACAACACCTACCTATAACTCTACTGAAACTGCTGCCCCAAAAATTATTACAGTGCAATTTGGGGATGGCTATAAGTCACGTAACACCTTTGGTCTAAATCAAAACCCTAAATCATATAGTTTAACTTTTGTTGTTTCTCTGGCTGATGGTGATAAAATTTTAGATTTTTTTGACGCAAGAGCAAAAAACAGTGAAAGTTTTACATTTACACCACCAGCTACAAGCACAGCAAGAACATTTATCTGCGATCAATACACTAGAACAAATACTTATCTTAATAGAGTTACCATTTCAGCAACTTTTGAGGAGGTGTTTCAGCCATGACTATCCCAATTGAACAGTTACAAAAACTAGAAAATATTTCAATAATTGAATTATTCCAACTAAATTTGGTATCTGGGTTGCATTATAGTTCAACTAATTCAAATGCAACTACTCTTTACAGATTTCATAATGGCACAAATGAAATAAGTACCGATATTAAATGGCAAGGTAACACATATACTGCTGTTGCTTGTCAAATAGAAGGTTTTGAAACTGGTGATAATACAGTTATGGCAAGACCTACAATTACTTTTGCAAATACTATTAGTAATTTTTCTACAATTATAGAATTAGTAAATCAAATAACACCTTTCAATGATTTACAAAAAGCTGAAATAGTTAGAATTAGGACGATGGCTCGTTTTTTAGATGCTGATAATTTTGCTAATAATACAAATCCATTTGGCACACCAAATACAAATATGGAATTAGAACAACATAAATATCAAATTAATAAAAAATTAGTTGAAAATAATGAAATATGTAGTTTTGAATTAGTAAATACTATTGATTTTGAGGATTTGTTTTTACCGAGAAAACAAATTACTAAAGACAGATTTCCAGCTACAGGTACTTTTGTTTTTGTATGACTTGGAAAGAAGATGCCAAAAAACATTTTATAGAATGTCAACCAGCAGAAGGCTGTGGCTTTTTAGTTGAAAAAGGTGGTAATGAATTTTTTTATCCTTGTAAAAATATTGCATCCCATGTGGAAGAAGAAGTTACCTTTGCTATAGATCCTTTAGATTATGCAGCCTGTGAAGATAGTGGTGCGGATATACTTGCTATTATTCATTCTCATGTAGAAGGCAATGCAGATCCATCTGAAGCCGATATCAAAAATTGTAAGCTGTACATGACAGATTGGTATATTTATTCTATACAAGATGATAACTGGTGTTTTTTGGAGACAGATTAATGATTAGAAAAATTAAACTTTATGGTGCATTAAGAAAATTATCTGGAGTGAAAGAATTTGACGCAAATGTTTCAAATGTAGATCAGGTTTACAGTTATATAAAGGTAAACTATCCAGATTGTCAGCAACATTTGAATGAAGCTTGCTACAGCGTTGTTATGAATGATGTTGATATAACTTTTAAAAACTTTGTCATTAAAGGAGAGGGCGATATAAAAGTAGTGCCTCTTGTAAGTGGGAATTTCTTTTTACCTTTCTTAACAAGTTTTGTAGGGGGATTTTTTGCTAAAGGCGCAACTTTTGCTTCAGCTTTAAAAGGCGCACTTGCTGTTGGTGCATTAAGTTTCGTATCTGATTTGCTTGCCCCAACTCCACCTCCAAGTAATGAGGTACAGAGTGATCCAGAAGTTAATTCATTTATAAGTGGCGCAACTACAAATACCACAAAATCTGGTGGTGCTGCCCCTTTAGTTTTTGGTGAATTTTTGGTTGGCTCAGTGGTTATAAGTGCTGGTGCTGATACAGTGGAAGTAAATAATATTTGAATTGTATTAAATAAAAATTATGGCTAGAGAAATAAACAGCTATAAGAGATTACAGCACCAAATGGGTCTTAGTGAAGATTTGCCTGATAATTTTATAAGAGCAGTACAGTTTTTTACCTTTCTTGATTTAGTTTGTGACGGTGCTGAAATTGAAGGTTTTGCTACACCATCAGCTAACGGAGTAGCGATTCCAGATGAACTTTTTTCACCAAAACAATCTAAAATTGAAACTCTTACTACTGATGAGAAACAATATTTAGAACTAGCAGAACAAGATGTTTTTATAAATGGTAGACCAATAAGAAATGCAGGTGGGCAACAGACAATTATAAATACTTCTTTAGCACTACGAACAGGAAAAGATAATCAACAAGTAATGGGAGGTATAGATACTTTAAGAAGATCTGAAACTTTAACACCCGATATAGTTAATAATAACAGAGATATGGAAGCAAATAAAGTTACTGGATCAGTTGCAGCGGGGCAAGATAACAATGTAGATGACACCCCATCGTCAATAATTGTCACTTTAAGTTGGCAGAGTTTAAGGCAGTTACATCCTACTGACGGAAGTACACAAGGTTTAATAGTTACCGAAGGCCCGTTTAAAAATGAATTTACAAACCATGGTATAAAAAGTTTTGAAGCTGGTGCGGTGCATATACAGATCAGAATAAATAATACAAATGGCACTCGATTAGTAACTTTTGACGCAGACCCTTTAGCAGCAATTTCAGTTGGCCCTTATTCTAGAGATTACGGAATTGATATACCCTTAAATGTTAGAAACACGACAGCCGCTATAGCTGCAAATTTTCCTTTGGAAGTTCAAGTTGTAAGAAAAGACATTGAATTTAGATCTAATAATAGTTTAGGAAGAGATCCTTTCGCAAATATATCAGTAGGAAGAGAAACAAAAAGAGTAAATGTTTATGAAGAAGGATCAAGAAGATTTACTGAATTTAGTTTTGCAAGATTGCAAAGTTTAATACACGCAAGTCCAACAACTGCAAGATTTCCTAAATCTGCTTATATAGGTTTACGTTATTCAGCAGAGCAGTTCCCTAGCATCCCACAAAGAATTTACAGAATAAGAGGCATCAAAGTAAAAGTTCCTATTGGCACAAATGATGGAACGGTTCCTGTTGACAGCGTTACTGGAAGATTATTGTATCCAACTGGCTATACTTTTGTTGATTTAAATAATGATGCAGGTAAAAAACGTTGGACAACTGATCCAGCTTGGATTTTATATGGACTGTTAACAGAAGAATATGGCCTACAAATAGATGAAGCTAAAATTGATAAAGCATCTTTTTATGCAGCAAGTCAATATTGTTCAACACCAGTAACTGGTGAAGATACTCCAAGATATTCATTTAATGGCGTAATTAACCGAAGACGCAAAGCTTTAGATCTTATAAAAGAAATAGCAGGTTTGATGAGAGCTACTGTTTACTATAAAGATGGCTCAATCAAAATTGCTTTAGATAAAGCCGAAACAACAACAAACTATTTATTTACTAATGCAAATGTAGTAGATGGCAAGTTTAGTTATTCTGGAATAGATAAAGATAAAAAATATACTCAAGTAAATGTAGCTTATTTCAATAATAATATTCAAGAACTAGATCAAATTTCTGTTAGCAGTAATGATTTAGATCCTGATTTTGAAACTAAATATGGTATAAACCAAACAAACATCCAAGCTTTATACACAACTGATAGGAGTCAGGCAGTAAGGCTTGGAAGGTCAATTTTATATACGAATTTACTTGAAAGTGAGGTTGTTAATTTTGAATGTGGTCTGGAAGCTGCGTCAATGTTAGAGCCTTTTCACATAATAAAAATTGCTGATAGGTTAAAAGAATCTTTTAGAGCAAGTGGAAGAGTTAAGACAGTTACAAGTTCAACAGTATTAGTAGTAGATGACAGCACTAATACAACAGTTGGTGTTGTTGGTGATAATTTTTTAATAGTTGATAAAGAGGGAGGATTGCAAGAAAGAACAATTCAATCAGTAAGTGGTAGTACGGTAACATTATCATCAGCATTAAATCCTTTACCTCAAGCTGGTACGATTTGGGCAGTTAAAACTGGAAACATACAGCATAGAAAGTTTAGAGTTTCAAATATAAAACAAAATACTAATTTTACTTTCTCTATAACAGCAGTTGCTTATGACGATACAAAATATACTTTTATTGACAGACTTGATCTTGGAAATGGGATCGGAAGAGATCCGACAACCTTATTAGATGAATTACAACCACCGCCAATTATAAGCTTAAAAGAAGAGTTAATAGTAGTAAACGGAAGACCTACAAGTCGTATTGTTTTAGATTTTGGTTATGTACAGGGAGCAAAAAAATACCAAATTAGCTATAAACAAAGTGGAAACGGCCCTTTTGTAAGTTACCAATTCACTAATCAATTTATTATTAATAATAATCCAGCAGGTATTTATGAATTTAGTCTAAGATCAGTTTCGGCTAATGATGTTTTAAGTGTTAACGCTTCTGAAAGGAATTTGAATGCTTTTGGTGTTGTTAACTCCTCTATTGGTAATGTACAAAATTTAAGAGGCGTAGAAAGTGGCAATAATTTAATTTTAACTTTTGATCCTTCAGAGGATCAAGATGTTTTAAATGGAGGCTTAGTAAGAGTAAAATCTCATCCTACTACTGATGGTTCTGGATCTTACTTAAGCTCAACTTTCTTAAAAGATGTGGATGGTAGTTCTACAGAAATTGTTATAAATAATTATGAAAACGGTGAGTATTTATTAAAGTTTGTTGATGTAGCTGGCAATGAATCTGCATTGGCAACTTCTGTTGTTGTAAATAAATTGGTAGCTGGTGATGATAAAACTTTATCAATAAGGGAAGATTCAGCTTTTGCTGGTGCGAAAGTAAATATGGCTAAGGATAATTCTCTTAATGCCTTAGTTCTTACAAGTGGAACAAATTTTGACTCTCTTACAGATGTAGATAATCTAACAACTGCTACAGAAACTTTTGCTACTTTAGATCTTGTTACTGGTGGTATATCTGAAACTGGGAACTATACTTTCAACGCCAATGACATTGATCTTGGTGGGGCTTTTAGATTTGGTTTGTCAACTCATATTAAAAAATCTGGATTCACCTCAGTTACTTTATGGGATGATTACACCGACTTGATGGATACTTGGCCTGAAAGTAATTTCACTGGTACTGGTGAAACAGGGGAAAGCGCAACAGTTACGTTCCAAATTGCTAAAAGTCAAACAGGCACAGCTAGTACAACTTTTGAAAATTTCACAAATACAGAAATGACTGCAAGAACATTATCTTTTAAAATTGATGTTTTAAATGATAGTGGATATAAAAACGTGGCAATATCTGAATTAGGTGTAAATTTAACATTTAAAGCAAGAACCGAAAGAAGTATTGACAATTCAAGTGCAACAAACGGTATTCTTACAAGTTCTGGAAGTGGTGCAACTACAGTTACTTTTGCTAAAAAATTCTTTACAGGAACTTCTGCTGTGGGTGGAAGTACATCAGCTTTTAATCCAGTTGTTTTTATAAATGTAAATAATATGCAGTCAGGTGATTTCTTTACAATTGATAGTGTTAGTTCAAGTAATTTTGTTGTATCTATAAAAAATGGTTCTAGTTTTGTAGCTAGAAATTTCACATATAGTGCTTTTGGTTATGGTTCGGGCTAGTATAATAGGAAAAACATAAAATAAAATGGCAAAACCAGCAGATTATGTAGTTGATAATGATACAGGAGCTAATGTTCGTTCAGATTTAAACGATTTATTTGAAGCAATACGACAAAATAACGGCTACGGCAGTGAGCCGACAGTGAAATATAACTATATGTGGTATGCGAACACATCATCTGATCGCATGGCCTTTTATAAAGCAAATGCAACTGATAGAGTTGAATTTTTAAGTCTGGCTAATGGAAACTTCTTTGGCCCTAATGGGTCTGCTTCTGATCCAAGTTATACTTTTACAAACTCAGCAAGTACTGGTTTTTACAGAAGTGCATCTAATCAAATAGGCGTATCTAATAATTCAGTCAATACAGCATTATTTAAAACAACTGGAACAGAAATAAAAGGCAAACTTGAAGTTGCACCAGCTTCAGGTGACGCGGCTTTTGATATAAAAACAACTGGAAATGCAAATGATTCTGCGATTAACCTTATTGCTGATACAACACATACTACTGGCGGTTTATCTATAAAAAGATTACAGACAGCAAATGGAAATTCAGAAATATTACATCAAGGTACAGGCGATTTTATATTACATACCGAAACTGAAGCCGATATTGTTTTTAAAACAGATAGTGTTGATAGATTTACAATTTTTGGAGTTGGAACTCAAGAAGGCACTATGATTTCCCATGATAGTACTCGTAATGTCTTAACAACTGCTGGTATTGCTCTTACCAATACTTCAAATGATAATGGTGCTGGTTTTGAATTTGTAAGCATTGTAAAAAATGGAACAGGGGTAGGTACTTGTGTATTTATAAACAGACTTGCAGCCGCTGGTTTACCTGATAGTGGAACAGGAAAATTAATTGAGTTTGAATATAATAGTAGTAATGTAGGTTCAATAACTACTAACGGAAGTGCAACGGCTTATAATGTTAGTTCAGATTATAGATTAAAAGAAAATGTTGTTAACTTAACAGATGCTATAACAAGATTAAAAACTCTTAAAACTTATAGATTTAATTATAAAAATAATTCTGAATTAACTGTTGATGGTTTTCTTGCTCACGAAGTAACAGCAGTGCCAGAAGCAATAACAGGAACAAAAGATCAAGTTGATAGTAATGGTAAACCAATTTATCAGGGCATAGATCAATCAAAATTAGTACCGCTTCTTACTGCCGCACTACAGGAAGCAGTTGTTAAAATTGAAACATTAGAAACTAAAGTTGCTGCATTGGAGGCTGGCTAATGGCTATTATTGCTGGAACCGCAGATTTTGACGTTGCAAGACGAAGTGATTTTCCTTTAACGCTTACTTTTAGAGATGGCAACAGCAATCTTATTGATCTGACAGGTTATACAGTTGATGCAGAAGTTTATAGTATTACTTCTGATGGCTTTAGAGACACAAAATATGCTGATTGGTCTATTACTTATACAAATAGAACAGGTGGTGTTGTAGATATTGCTCTAACAGATACACAGACCGCAACTTTTAATAAACATGAATTGAAATATGATGTTCAATTAACACAACCAAATGGAGAGAAATTTCAATACTTAAGAGGTACACTATTTATAAATGAGGGTTATTCAGAATGAGTACACCAAACAAAGTAGAAGTTAGTCAAGTTAATGAGGTAACTACTGTTGAAATTACAACGGCAGGGCCTCAAGGGCCAGCAGGGGCGCAAGGAGAGACAGGAGAGGGTTCTGCAACAGTTTCAATAGGAAGTACTACGACAGGAAATGCTGGTACAAATGCCTCAGTGACTAATACTGGAACCAATACAGCGGCAGTTTTAAACTTTACAATACCAAAAGGCGATACAGGTGCTGCTGGAAGTAATGGAGCCGATGGAAGTGATGGGGCTGCTGCGACCATAGCTATAGGTACTGTCAGTACTGGCGCTGCTGGATCTTCGGCAACAGTAACAAATTCAGGATCGTCAAGTGCTGCTACTTTTAACTTTACTATCCCTAGAGGCGCAACAGGCGCAGCGGGAGCAGACGGACAAGACGGAACAGACGGAGCTATTTCTGATGGAGATAAGGGAGATATTGTTGTTAGTAATTCTGGTGCAACTTTTACTATAGATAATGATGTTGTCACTGCTGCAAAATTAGCTGACACTTCTGTTACTGCTGGTAGTTATACAAATACAAACATTACAGTTGATGCACAGGGGAGGATTACAGCCGCAGCATCTGGTTCTGCTGGTGGTGTTACCTCAGTTACAGGCACAACTCCTATAGTTTCTTCTGGTGGTGCAACTCCAGCTATCAGTATTTCAGCAGCTACAACATCTGCTGCTGGTTCAATGAGTTCAGCAGATAAAACAAAATTAGATGGTATTGAAAGTAATGCAACCGCAGATCAGACAGCTAGTGAAATAAGAACTCTTGTAGAGGCAGCTACAGATTCAAATGTATTCACTGACGCAGATCATACAAAGTTAAATGCGATAGAAGCAAGTGCTACTGCTGACCAAACAGGCGCAGAAATAAAATCTTTATATGAAGCTGAAAGTGATACTAACGCTTTTAGTGATGCTGAGAAAACTAAGTTATCAGGTATAGAGAGCAACGCTACAGCAGACCAGACAGATGCGGAGATAAAAACAGCATACGAAAATAATAGTAATACAAATGCTTTTACAGATGCCGAGAAATCAAAACTTACTGCAATAGAAGCTAGTGCAGATGTTACTGACGCAACCAACGTAGATGCTGCTGGTGCGGTAATGAATACCGATAGTACAACTGCTGCAATGAGTTTTGTTATTGATGAAGATAACATGGCATCTGACAGCGATACTAAAGTACCAACACAGCAATCAGTAAAAGCCTATGTTCTTGCTAATAGTAGTGATACAACTTACACTGCTGGAACGGGTTTAAGTTTATCTGGCACTACTTTCAATGTCGATCAAATAGCACTCACTACTGTACAAACAGCAGCAAATGAATCGGCACAACTAGCACTTACGACCCAAGAAGGAGATATTGTTGTCAGATCAGATCAAAATAAATCTTATGTAAGAAACAGTGGAACTGCTGGAACAATGGCAGATTTTACAGAACTTTTAACTCCTACAGATCAGGTTTTATCTGTTAATGGTAATACAGGAGCTATAACGGCTGCACAAATAGCAGCAGCAGTAGAAGCAGCTACAGACTCTAATACTTTTACAGATGCTGACCATACAAAATTAAATGCAATAGAAAGTGGTGCGACTGCGGATCAAACTGATACTGAGATAAAAACAGCATACGAAAATAACTCTAATACTAATGCTTTTACGGATGCAGAGCAAACAAAATTATCAGGTATTGAGGCATCAGCTACAGCCGATCAGACCGCCGCAGAAATTAGAACTTTAGTAGAAAGTGCTACTGATAGTAATGTATTTACTGATGCTGACCATACAAAACTTAATGCTATCGAAGCTTCTGCAACCGCAGACCAAACTGGTGCTGAAATAAAAAGTTTATACGAAGGAGAAAGTGACACAAACGCATTTACTGACGCTGAAAAAACAAAGTTATCAGGAATAGAAACCGCAGCAACAGCAGATCAAACAAAGTCAGATATAGATGCTCTTGGTATAGCAGCTACAACCGCAGCTACACTTGCCACTGCTCGTAATATAGCTGGTGTTAGTTTTGATGGTTCAGCAGATATATCTCTAAACAATAATGCAATTACTAATGGTGCTGGATATATTGCTGATTTAGTAAGTGATACAACACCACAATTAGGTGGTGATTTGGATATGAATAGTAAGTTCATATCAAGCGGTATTTTAGGTGTTAAAAATACAGGCTCACAATCTGAATTACGTCTTTATTGTGAAGTAAGTAATGCTCATTATGCAAGTATAAAAGCACCAGCCCATGCTGATTTTTCTGGTAATATCACTTACACCTTACCTTCAGGATATGGGTCTAACGGACAGGTCTTAAAATCAGATGGTTCGGGTGGTACTAGTTGGGTAGATCAACCAACAGCAAACGCAACACATACAGGAGAAGTTACTGGTAGTACTGCTTTAACTATTGCAGATGACGTAGTTGATGAAGCTAATTTAAAAGTTAGCAATTCACCTACTAATGGTTATGTATTAACAGCACAATCAGGAAATACTGGTGGTTTGACTTGGGCTGCTGCTGCTAGTGGGTTGGTTGGTAGTAGTAATGAAAAATTATTTGTAGAAGCAGAAAACCAAATGGATAACAGCTTTACCACAACTTCAAATTTTAACTATGTTGCAGCTAGTCCTATGACTATTGCCTCTAGTGCTACTCTTACAATAAGTGCAAACTCTACCATGACGTTTGTTTAAAAGTAGATATATTTATAAATATGATTTACAATAGAAAAAACAGTTTTTAAATATGTCAAAAATAATTGTTGATGAAATACAAACTAATACAACAAACGGAAATGTAAGAATTATTCCTAACGGAAGTGGTGTATTAGAAGTAAATGGGTCTTGTACCGCTAATACTTTTTCAGGGTCAGGTGCAAGTTTAACTTCTTTACCAGCAGCTAATTTAACAGGTACATTACCAGCTATTGACGGTTCAAACCTTACTGGTGTCGGTGGTGGTGCCTATGAATTTGTTAAAAAAATACAACCAAGTGTAGCTACCACA
>NZVB01000022.1 GCA_002701375.1 Cyanobium sp. NAT70
ATTTGAGCGTGAACTGGCGATCATTCGTGGCCGTGTTGATGGCCTTGAGGCTCGTGTTGGTGAACTGGAAGCCACTCAGTTCTCCACGACGACCAAGTTAAAAGGTAAGGCCACCTTTGCTCTGGGTGCAACCCACGCCAAAGGCGATAACTTCAAAGCTCGTGGCTTCGACCACGACTATTTGTATTCAGATTCCGAGGGCAATCCCATCGGTGCGCGTCGAGCCTATAACAGTCGTTACGGCGCCTTCAACTTCAGCTATGACCTACGACTTGGTCTGGCGACATCCTTCACAGGCAAGGATTTGCTGTTTGCTCGTCTGCGCTCAGCCAACATGGACAACGCGTTCAATGGCGCGGGTACAAATCTGACCAAGTTAGATTTTTCGACCAATACTAATAATCAAGTCAAGATTGATCGTCTGTACTATCGCTTCCCACTTGGAAGGAACTTCACTGTTATTTCAGGTCCTCTGATGAGGAATACTGAAGCACTTGGTTATAAACCAAGTGCTTATGGACGCAGCGCTAATACCCAGCTCGGATTCTTTGGTGGACACCTTGGTATTCCTGCTGTCTGGAGCAAGACGACGGGTGGTGGCTTCGGTGCGATTTATCGCTCCAACCACGAAAAGGGTGATGCTTTTTGGACTGTTGCTGCCAACTATGTCGCAGAGAATGCCAACGATGGCAATTCGTCCAAGGGCGGTTTCATGACCGATAACGCCAATGGCGCCCTGACTTCACAGGTTGCTTATGGCAACAAGCAATGGGGCCTTGCTGTCGGTTATCGCTACAGCCAGTGCGATACAAGCTTCAAGAGTGGCACCGCCTTTGCTGCAGCGAATCACTGGCATCAGAATTGCTATGTCGGAACGAATCAGCATGATGCCAATGGCAATCGCATCCTTGAGCGTTCTGAGGCTGAAAACCACAGCTGGTCGTTGAGTGCCTTCTGGACTCCTGAAGACAGCGGTTGGGTTCCTTCTGTGAGTGCAGGTGTGGCGAAGGCCTACCTAGCTGGCAACAAGGATTACCGTCACTCCTACTCCGGTCAGGCAGATAAATTTGCGTCTTGGATGGTTGGTTTGCAATGGAGTGATGTTTTCTTGCAGGGGAACGATCTTGGCTTTGCCGTTGGTCAGCCTCAGTTCGTGGCATCACAACGTCATGGTGGCTCTCCTGAAGATGGAAATTATGCTCTTGAGCTTTGGTATCAGTTTGAAGTCACTGACAACATTGCTGTGACTCCTGGTGTTTATTGGTTGAGTCGTCCTTGGGGCGACTACACCCCAGAAGGTAAGTCATTGGGTGTCTTCGGCGGTGTTGTTCAGACCGTCTTCAAGTTCTAGCTCTTTCAGCTGAATTGAACAGCTTTTGCCCTCCATTTTTTGGGGGCTTTTTATGTTTCTTGTTCACGGAGATGATGCGTTCTATGAAGCTTGATTGCTGTGATTGTCTTCTGTGCTGGTGATAGTTTCGGGCGGTTGATGGAGGGCTTTTGCTAGACTTCATCCAGTTTATAAATCTAGTCTTAATTGGCTCGATGCTCAGAATTTCATTGATCTGAAATGTTCGCAGATTTGCGATCAGAGAAATGACCTCAAGAGAAGTTTGTCTCTGCATCTGCCTTTTAAGCGTTTCCTTTGGCGTTGAAATGTCATCTTGGTTGGAGCTGGATCAGTGTAAGCTTCAGCTTGTTAATCTCCTCAATCATAATCAGCTATGTAATGTGTATGGCACGGTTTTCGTTGGTTGCATTGTTTGTCTGTCTGGTTTGAGTTAATGCGAATTCGGGATATGTGGAGCATGCTTTTTAGTGTCAAATTTGGTCTGGTCCCGGTTGTTTGGGGGGGAACGGTCGGTCAGGACGGATCGATTCAAATGGCCGGATTATTTTTTGATTGCATTTGTTTTCAAGATCTATTTTGTCGTCAGTCATGATTTCGCCGCTGGTTGCGGGTGCAAGTCCACCTGGGAACCCTGGCGATGTCGCGCCAAGCTGGTGACATGCCCATCGCTTCCGATATCACGGCTCTGATTGGGCGAACACCTTTGGTGCGCCTGAATCGATTGCCAGCGTTGGTGAATTGTCGCGCTGAGGTGCTTGCCAAGTTGGAGAGCTTCAATCCCTCCGCATCGGTGAAAGACCGGATCGCAAGCGCCATGGTTTTAGAAGCGGAAGCGGCCGGCACCATCACACCTGGTCGCACGATTCTGGTGGAACCCACCAGCGGTAACACTGGCATTGCTCTGGCGATGGTGGCAGCAGCGCGCGGCTATCGCCTGATTCTCACGATGCCCGATTCGATGAGCACAGAGCGGCGTTCCATGCTGCGGGCCTACGGCGCGGAGTTGCAGCTCACGGATGGGGCAGAGGGCATGGCTGGAGCGATCGCCTTGGCTCGGGAGCTGGTGGAGGAGATCCCCGAGGCTTATCTCTTGCAGCAGTTCGACAATCCTGCCAATCCGGCTGTGCATGAGCGCACCACCGCCGAGGAGATTTGGGCCGATTGCGATGGTGACCTGGATGTTTTCGTGGCTGGTGTAGGCACCGGTGGCACGATCAGTGGTTGCGGCCGGGTGCTCAAGCAACGCCAGCCTCGGCTGCATCTCGTGGCTGTAGAACCCGCCGCCAGCCCGGTGCTCTCCGGCGGTGCACCTGGCAGCCATCGCATCCAGGGCATTGGAGCTGGTTTCATCCCGGCTGTGTTGGATCAGACCTTGATAGATGAGGTCATACCCATCAGCGATGAGGAGGCGATGGAAACCGGTCGGCGCCTGGCCAAGCAAGAGGGTTTGCTCTGTGGGATTAGTAGTGGCGCCACCATGGCAGCCGCGTTGCAGCTAGGACGGCGGCCTGAGATGGAGGGTCGTCGAGTGGTAGTGATGCTGGCTAGTTATGGCGAGCGTTACCTGTCCACGCCGATGTTCAGTTCCAGTTCCACTCTGCCCGCCCGTCGAGACGGGCAGCTGTGACGAGATTGCGCCAATGGTTGAGATGAATGATCCCTATGCCGTTCTGGGGGTGAGTTGCCACGCCAGTGCCGCTGAAATTAAGGCGGCATATCGACAGCTGGTTAAGCAGCATCACCCTGATGCTGGTGGGGATGAGCAGCACATCTTGGCCCTGAATGCAGCTTGGGAGGTGCTTGGCGATGCAGAGCGTCGCTGCGCGTTTGATCGAAGCCGGCTGCCACAGCAGCGGCATGCGTCCACACCAGCGCAAGATCTTCATCAGGTCCGCCGAGCGCACGGTCAGGCGGTGGCTGCAGATGACGCTTTGGCCGTTTGGCTCCGTCAGGTGTATGCCCCGATCGACCGCTTGCTCGGTGAGGTGATCAATCCCTTTCCAGCTCAGCTCAAGGCGCTTGCTGCAGATCCCTATGACGACGCTTTGATGGAAGCCTTTTGTCACTACCTCGAAAAGAGCATGCAGAAGCTCAGCCGAGCGAAGCAGTTGTTTCAATCTCTGCCCACCCCTGCTTCGGCGAGGGGGTTCGGCCTCAGTGTTTATCACTGTTTTTCCGAGGTGGAGGACGCTTTCTCTGAATTGGAGCGTTACACCATGGGTTATGTGGATAGTTACCTGCGGGATGGTCGAGAGATGTTGAGAGAGGCGAAGCAGCGTCGCCAGCGATTGCAGCACGAGCGTCGCCGACTGGAGATTGGGTGAAACGGGATCGGTCGTTGCCGCAACCGATCTTGTTCTGGGTCGTGCTTGCTTTGATCTGGCTTGTGGCGACAGCCTGCGATCGCCTCTGGTGGGCTGTGCAGAGTGGTGTTCCCGCTTGGGATCAGGCCGACTATCTCAACAGTGCGCTCGATCATGGTCGTGCCCTTGGCCTGATCCCCGGTGGTGCTTGGGAGGGCTGGAGCGCGCTCTTGGATCTTTCCCCCAAGATTCCTCCGCTGGCGTCTTTGGTGAACGGCACTGTGATGGCGGTGAGCGGTGATGCGCCGGCTCAAGCGGCATGGAGCCTCAGCCTTTGGCATGGTTTGTTGTTGTTGGCCGTGGCTAGCTGGGGGCGACGCTTGGTCGGTCCAGGATTTGCGTTGTTGGCCAGTGGCCTGACAGCTCTCGCACCCGCGTTGTTGGACCTGCGGACGGATTACGTGCTCGAGATGCCTTTGACCGCAGTCTGCACATTGGCGCTTTGGCGACTCGGCTGTTGGTGTGATCCCCAGCGTGGCGGTCGTTGGTCCCAGGTTTTCGTGGCCACAACCGCTGCTTTGGCCTCGCTTTTGGTCAAACAAAGCGCTTTGCTGGTCTTGTTTCCAGCGGGACTCTGGGCGGCCTGGATCGCGATGGGTCGTCGTGGCTCTTGGCTTCGCCAGGCGCTGGTGCTGCCGTTAATGACGGCAGCATTGATCGGCCCTTGGTTGCGCCATAACTGGATCACCACGATTGGCGGTACGAACCGCGCTGTCTTTGAGTCCGCAGCCAGAGAGGGGGATCCAGGAGTGCTCAGTTTGCAGAACTGGGTCCTGTATCCAAGCTTGTTGCCTGAGCAGCTCGGTGTGGTGTTGCTGGTGGTTGGTGTGGCCGGCCTGCTGATGATGTGGGGGTGGCGCCGGAGCGTTGCGTCGGCGATCGATGACGGTTGGAGTTGGCGCTGGCTCTTGATCAACCTGATCGCTGCCTGGTTGTTCACAAGCCTGAGCCCGAATAAGAGCGATCGATACATCACACCGCTCTTGCCGATGCTCCTGTTGGTGCTGGCGCGGGGCTGGTGGCAATGGGGAGTGTTGTTGCAGTCACGCTCTCACCGATTGGCGGCGCTGTTGTTGGGGACTGGCTTGTTGGCTTGTTGTCCCGCCGGGTGGACGCTCCAACTTCAGCGTTTGCAGGATCGTCCTCAGGGGCCGCTCGAGGCGTTGGTGCATGCGGCTGGCGGGGCTGATCCCAATCAGCTTCCACGCACCTTGATCGTGGTGCCGAGTACACCTGATCTCAACCAACACAACGTCACGTATTACGGACGGCGTCATGGTGGTCAGCTGGTAGGGCGTCAGCTTGGTGGACAACGCCGTGATCGCGAGCCGGTGCTGCAAAGCGCGGAATGGGTGGTGTTGGCGGAAGGAGATCAAGGGTCCGTGCGCAAGTCGGCGAGGCGGCTCGATCGTGCTGTGCGTGAGAGCGGTTTGTTCGTCAAGGTGGAGACATTCCCGCGTCCAAACGGGGACAGCTATTCCTTATGGCGCCGCCGGGCGGATCAACTTGCCGGTTTGAGTTTTGCTCACCGCTTCCCAAGCCTCGCCTCGGCTCTATCCACCGGACCGGCTGGATTGGAACCCGTCTTTGAGGCCGTTGGGGTGGAACACATGCTTGACGGCCATTTCCTCTATCGAGACGTCGTCCGTCAGCAGGCATTGGACCGCTTGGAGCAGGACCCTTTTGATCCCAACCCGCGATGGAGTCTTGCTTTATTGGCGGTTCTGGCAAATCGGCCGCAGGAGGCATCCCAACAGTTCGCTGCATTGCAGGAGTTACTGCCGGACAACCCTTGGCCAGCCGCTTATCGCAGCGTGGTTCTGCTTGCTGGCTGGAATCCTTGGGCTGCAGCGGAGGTTGCTGATGCTGCACGAACCAAGACGCCCAATCCTCTACTCGATGCTCTGGCCGATCTCAGCGGAGTAATGGCTGGTGCTGTGTGGAAAGTTCCCGCCGCCTTGCAGTCGGTCCCTTTGGCGGTGGATCAGATTGAAGACAGTTTGGATGCTGTTCGATAAGGATTCAGGAGCAAGCGTCGAGTTGATCGATCCTCAGCCAAGTATCTGGAACTGGGCGGTTCCATCGCACCTGTCCGTATTCCCCCTTGACGACAAGGAGTTCCCCAGGACCTTCGAAGATGTAATCCGGTGGTGTGGGATCACTGGCGATGGCTTCGAGACTGTCTGAATAGGCCTCGCGATTGACGCGAACCAGCGCTCCCTTTCGGAGAGCCGCAGGCTTTGCCTTGCTGGGTGGCGCTGCGTCGGGTTTAGCCATCACAAGACGGGAATAGACCTGCAGGCTAGAACCATCACCAGAGACTTCGAGCCAGACGTGCAGGATCCGGTTGCCCTGTATCTCATGGCTTTCGGCGGTTTGTTGTTAGCTGCTGTTCTCCTAGACGATCTGGCCGATCGCATCAAATTGCCAGGCATTTTGCTCGTGCTGGCCTTGGGTTTGCTTGTCAACAATGACCTGCGGGCTGACGGCGAGCCGCTGATGTCGTTGGCACGGGCCAACAACATCACCCAGTCGGCTCTGATTTTGGTGTTGTTCTTCGGGGGGTTGACGACGAATTGGAGTCGGATGAAGACGGTGATTAAGCCGTCAATTCGACTGGCGACCATCGGAGTGTTGCTGACAGCCGCTCTCTTGACCTTGATGGGGATTGGGCTGATCACTCGCGAGGGTGATTGGTCGGCAGGAATGGTGCCGAGAGTGCTGTTCATTGGAGCCATGTTCAGCAGCACAGATGCTTCGGCCGCGATTTCTCTGCTGCGTCCATTGGCCGGACGCATGCCCCAGCGGGTGTTGGATTTGATTGAGATGGAATCCACCATCAATGATCCGATGGCCGTTGTACTCGCCGGGTTGGCGTTGGCTCTGGCCGGTGGGGAGGGTGTCGCCACAGAATCACTCGTCACGGAAGTGATCCGTCAGTTCTTGCTGGGTGGACTGCTGGGTTTTATTGGCGGCAGTGTGATCTCCCAGCTGCTAATGGGCAGCACCTCCCTCACAAGGGGCTCCATGTTGCCGGTGGTGAGTTTGGCGTTGCTTCTGGTGCTCTCTGGGGGCACCACCTTGATGGGGGGGAGCCCACTCCTGGCGGCCTACGTGGCAGGACTGGTCTTGGGGAACAGCAATGCTGCCGATCAAGAGGTGCTTGAAGACGTGCATTCGAGCTTCGCCAAAATGGCTGAGTTGATGCTGTTTCTCTGTCTCGGGTTGGTTGTTGCGCCGGAGGATGTCGTTCGCGCCGGTGTCTGGGCGTTGCTGATTTTTGTGGCCATGCAGTTGGTCCGTCTTTTGATGGTTCAACTGTTGCTGCTGCGAAGCGACTTCACCCTTGGTGAACGTGGTTTTATTTGTTGGACGGGGTTGCGAGGAGCTGTTCCGATCGCAATGGCCATCCAGGCTTGGGCTTCGCCCGCAACTTGGGGGGTGCTGATGCCACCGTTGGCGCTGTCTGTAGTCCTGCTCGGCTTGGTGATTCAGGGCTTCGCGCTGGTGCCGATCGCCCATCGGCTTGGCTTGGTGCAGGCGGCAAGCCAAGCGGACCCCTCCTAGCCTCGCTGCCGGATTCACGGTTGCTCTGATGCGTTTGCTGCTCCTTGGCTGCACCGGCTTTGTCGGACGTGAGTTGGTGCCGCTGTTGTTGTCGGGTGGTCACCACATCACATTGGTTAGCCGTCGCCTGCCCAGTGCTGCTTTCGTGGCGCAGCCGTCTGATCATTTGCATTGGCTTCAGTTCGACCCTGCCCTGGAACAGTCTTGGCGTGATTCCGCCTTGTGTGAAGCGCTGGCACAGGCTGATGGTGTGGTGAACCTGGCGGGCGAGCCAATCGCGGAAAAGCGTTGGACCGCTGTTCATCGGCAGTGTCTGGAAGCCAGCCGCCTGGAGACCACGCGTTTGCTTGTTGAAGCCATCAAGACGTTGGCCAAACCGCCTGAGGTTCTCGTCAATGCCTCAGCAGTTGGTTTCTACGGCACTAGTCCATCGGATCATTTTGTGGAGTCCAGCCCAGTTGGTTCCGATTTTTTGGCATCCCTTTGCTCCCGTTGGGAAGCAGAAGCCGCAGCTGTGCCATCCACCACGCGGCAGGTCACGGTTCGGATTGGCATCGTGCTTGCGGCGGATGGTGGCGCGCTCGGGAAGATGTTGCCGGTGTTTCGAGCAGGCTTTGGTGGTCCGATCGGGACAGGCCAGCAATGGATGAGTTGGATTCACCGCAGTGATCTCTGCGCCCTGATTCGTGATGCGTTGGAGCAATCAACCTGGTCTGGAGTGGTGAATGGTGTGGCCCCTCAACCCGTTTCAATGACGACATTTGCCCGTGAGCTTGGTCGCAGTCTTGGACGCCCCAGCCTGTTGCCAGTCCCCGGGCCTGTGCTTCAAGTGTTGTTGGGTGACGGTGCCAAGGTGGTTTTGGAGGGTCAGCGAGTGTCGTCGCAACGGCTAGAGGGTCTTGGGTTCACGTTCCGTTATCCCGATCTGCCATCAGCACTCGCCGCCGCCACCAGCTCAAGATCCCGCTGATGACAGCTGCCATGATCAGCAAACTGATCGCTGGCGTGAACAGCGGTTGCCAGAGCAGCTGAAACAAGTCCATAGGTTGGTTTTGCCCTTGGCTTTGAGCCAAAACCGCGACCGCGAAGAAGCCGGCGCCGAGAAACACCACCAGCACATTGAGCATGAGCAAGCGATCCAGCCATTCTTTCCAGCTGGGTTGATGATTTGCAGTCATCCAGCGTCTTTGCTTGTTATGGCATGAATGGCAGTCGCCATTCTGAGTCCTCCCCCAGCCTTGCCGAGGCGTCGTAGCGCTTCATCACGGCATTGTCGCTGGAGGTGCTGGTCCGATTGGATTCGCTTGAGCAGTTGGAGTGTGAGTTGGGCCGATGCTTCCAGATTGATGCGACTGCCAGCCTCGCCTTGAGCGCAGAAGATCGTCGGGCCAAGGAGCCGTCGTTGGGCTTCGGCGAACGCTTCGGTGAACTGAGGTCCTCGACCAGGCAGTTGCAGCACAGGTTTGGCGAGACCAATCGCTTGTTCTGCGGCGGTTCCGGCCATGCAGATCAGCAGATCACTGTGCTGAAGAACGGTTTGGAATGCGTCGCGACGCACTTCGATCGTCTGGGTGTGGTCACGATGTAACTGTCCTTTGCTCAGCTGCCATCCAGATCGCTGCGCCAAGGTCCGCAGAGTGTCGTCGTCGAGGCTTGGAACCAGAGCGAGGTCGATGCGCAGCTTTTGATCAGTCGGAAGTTGTTCCACCATGGCCAGCAGCAAGCGCAGGTTGTCCTCCAACTCAGGTCGGCGACTCCCCGGCAGCAGGCCGAGGCGGGGATCGGTGGTTTTCGTGGGTGCTGTCGCTGACAACACTGGGTCCATAAACGGGTTGCCTACGAAGCTGACCTGTCGATGTAGCTGTTGGCTCAGATCGGTAGCGGTGAGTTGATCTCGGCTAAAGACCGCTTTAAATCGCTTGGTGGCTAGGAGTTGACCACACGGCCAGGGCAGGCGCAGGCGTCCTTCGTAATGGCTGGAATAGGCCACGAGATAAGTGGCCACCGGGCAGCCGCTCAGCCAGGCTGCGATCACAGGAATGACATCTCCCACCACGACAATGAAGTCAATGCTGTGGGCTCGACGCAGGAGTCGAATGAGTTGTTGAAGCAAATAGAGGGCCTGCCCCTGGATCAGTTCTGTGAGTCGGCCGCGGAATGTGGTGTAACCGATTCCGCCTGTACTGAATTCACGTGTTTTGCCGAGCAGAGGGATGTCAGCTTGCGTGTACGCATGACCTTTGCCGACTAGAGGCAACGCTTGGACGTGATGGCCGAAATCGAGCAGAAGTTGTGCCAATAAGGCTCCGGAGAGATCCTCCCCGTGGCCATTGCTTAAGAGAAGGATCTTTGCCATTCACTACATTCAGGCTGCTGGAGTTGGCTGTGCGGTTGTTCCTTATGGATCGGAGTACACCATGGTGTCGACCGATCGTCTCATGTCGGGGACGGGATGCCTGGGATTGTGTAAAGCGGTTTTGTTGCCAGGTAGAACATGCCGATGTTGGGTATTCGATCGGCTGAACGTCTTCCCTTTTGAGCTTGTCCGGGTGTTGATCATGGTTGAATTGCTGGAGCTATTTGCAATCATTTGGCCTCAGTAATGGGCCGAACCAATTGGCTTCATTGAGAAGAGTTCTTGGTGAGACGATCTTTCAAGGCTGTACTTGCTTTTGGCCTTGATGCTGGCACAAATCTATGTTGGAAAAGACATCTTTGACATGAATTTAGCTGTCAAAAGCAAGGCGTGGTCACTGATTTAGCAGGGAAATCGATGTTCGTGACGGTAAAATTAGTTGTAGCTTTTTGGTATTGATCGCATCAATTGTGTGGGTTGATTGGCTCGGAAGGGCCGGTGGCTTTTGGTGGGCTAGATGAGATGGATTGCCTTCAAATATCTCATCTGTGGTGTTATTCGCAGGGTTATAAGTCTAGCCAATTCTTTACTTTTTGCAGGGCTTTCCAGTTTGGTTTGCGATGGAGTCCATCTTCAAGTGCAGTTTTGAGATCGTCGGTGACTTGTGGCGCCACAGCGATCACTTGTTGCACGACCTGGATGTGATCACGAACGCCCTTGGATTCGGTTTCTAGCAACGCAAGGCTGAGGTTGATCCGAGCTTGTGGGTCTTGACCATTGAGGCGAACAGCATGTCGAGCAGACCGCAGTGCCTCGTCCGGTTGATCGCACAACAGCTGAAGCCAGGCCAAGCAAGTCCAGCCGGCGGATTGCCTTGGGGCTGATTCGGTGATGCTCAAAAAGATGGGGAGGATCTCTTCGGCGGCGGCACCGGCTTGATAGCGAGCCATCGCTTGTTCAAACAGGCTCTCCTGGCTGGACTCCATCGAGAAGGAGGCGGCGGAATGGATCCATTCAGATTCCCATGCGGCTTAGACCGCGAAAGAGCTCCCGCAGCCGCAGGTTTGGGTGGCGTTCGGATTGGTGAAGTTGAAACCGCCACCGATGAGGGCAGTGCTGAAGTCAAGTTGCATGCCGTAGATGTAAAGCAAACTCTTGGGATCGCAAATCACACGAAAGCTGTTGCCATCTGGCGCTTCGTAGTCGTAGGTCTCGTCGTCGTCAAGGATGTCGGAGGAGGGGACGAAATCCATCGTGTAGCTCATCCCACTACAGCCGCCGGATCTCACGCCCACGCGCAAGACTTGATCAGTGCCTTGATCGTGGCAGAGCCGAGCCAATTGCTGCATTGCAGTGGCTGTAATCAAAATGCCTTTGCCGTCGCGTGCGGTGTGGGCCGTCGCGTTCGTGGTGGTGCTGGTCATCGACGCACGGTGAGATGCCCTCACTTTATGGAGCCTGATTCATAGAGTCTTGCAAGTTGCACGAAGCAGTTGCGGGTCGCGATTGTCGGTTCCGGGCTCGCTGGCCTCTCCGCTGCGGTTGATCTCGTTGATGCCGGGCATTCGGTTGATCTCTATGAGGCCAGGCCATTCATGGGCGGGAAGGTTGGCAGCTGGGTGGATCAGGGCGGCAATCACATTGAGATGGGATTGCACGTCTTTTTCTTCAATTACGCCAACTTGTTTGCCTTGATGCGCAAAGTGGGGGCGATCGACAATCTGCTCCCCAAGGAGCACACCCATCTTTTTGTCAATCGAGGGGGAGATGTACGTGAGCTCGATTTCCGCTTCCCCCTTGGTGCACCCTTCAACGGTTTGAAGGCCTTTTTCACGACTTCACAACTGGGTTGGATCGACAAGCTGCGCAACGCTTTGGCGTTAGGAACCAGTCCAATCGTTCGCGGCCTGGTGGATTACGAGGGGGCAATGCGAACAATTCGTGAGCTTGATGCCATCAGCTTTCAAACTTGGTTTGTGGGTCATGGCGGTAGCCCTGAAAGCATCAGAAGCATGTGGAATCCGATTGCTTATGCCCTTGGCTTCATCGATTGCGAAGCGATTTCGGCGCGCTGCATGTTGACCATCTTCATGATGTTTGCCTCGAAGACGGAAGCCTCGAAACTCAATTTGCTGAAGGGTTCACCGCATCGTTGGCTCACAGGACCAATCGTTCAATACATCGAGGCTCGCGGCGGCCGATTGCATCTGCGTCATCGAGTTAAGTCAGTGCGGTTTAGTGATGCCGAATCACCCGAGGTCACAGGCCTTGAACTGGGCACTCCAGAAGGGGATATCCACATTGAAGCGGATGCCTATTTGGCGGCATGTGATGTGCCTGGGATTCAACGATTGCTCCCGCAGGAGTGGCGGCGTTTCCCCCAGTTTGAGGCCATTCATCGCCTTGAAGCCGTGCCTGTCGCCACGGTGCAACTCCGTTATGACGGCTGGGTGACAGAGCTTGGTGAAGAACAAGAGCCTCAGCGTCACGATCTGGCCAATCCAACCGGCCTCAATAATTTGCTGTACACGGCAGATGCCGATTTCAGTTGTTTTGCAGATCTCGCTTTGGCTAGCCCTGAGGATTACCGCAAGGACGGTCAAGGTTCACTTTTGCAGTGTGTTTTGACGCCAGGAGATCCCTGGATTGCCAAGTCTGTTGAGGACATCGTCGTGCACACAGATCGACAGGTTCGAGAGCTGTTCCCCTCGGCCGGCAACCTGAACTTGATTTGGAGCAATGTTGTGAAATTGGCACAGTCTCTGTATCGCGAGGCTCCAGGGATGGATCCTTATCGTCCTGCGCAGCGGACGCCAATCGATAACTTTTTCCTTGCAGGGAGCTACACCCGTCAGGACTACATCGACTCGATGGAGGGCGCCACGATGAGTGGCCATCTCGCAGCAGCTGAAATCATGAAACGGCCGGCGCAGTTGGCAAAGAACGCAGCAGTGGCATAACGATGGGACGTTGGCTCGAGCACACTGTCACGACTGAGGTCCGCGCTTCGGCAGAGCGGGTTTGGCAGGTTTGGAGCGATCTTGAGGCGATGCCGCGTTGGATGCGTTGGATCGAATCGGTGAAAACCCTTGACGATCCTGATCTCACCGATTGGACCTTAGAAGCCCAAGGATTTCGCTTTCACTGGAAAGCCCGGATCAGTCAGAGAGTTGAAGCGCAGCAGCTGCATTGGCAGTCCGTTGGCGGTTTGCCGACGAAGGGTGCTGTTCGCTTCTATCCACAGTCTGCCGAGCGGACTGTGGTCAAACTCACCGTGTCCTACGAACTGCCTTTGGTCTTGGCACCATTGATGGAGCCAAGCATCCTGGGGGGAATTGTCACGAAGGAGCTTCAGGCGAATCTTGACCGTTTCCGGGACCTGGTGGAAGCCGGCGATTAAACCGTCGCTGTCTCGTGTGTTCGCGGGAATGATCTTGTTTGGCTTAATCGCTGGTTGTGAACAGGAGTCTTCTCCCTCCGCGGACATCAATCGCCAGCCTTTATCTCAGCGCTCTCCAACTGAGCAGATTCGGGGTCCCGTGAATCGTGTCATCCCAGATCTTGGATTGACGCCTTTGCCTACTGCACAGCAGGTCAAGGCAGCTGCACCTGGCGGTCGGGCCGATCCCTTTGCTCCCTTGCCACAAGTGATCGCTCAGCGGAATTCCGATGCGACCAATCCAATGAATCCTGATGCGGGAGATACGGACGGACAAGCTGACCTGGGTGCAGGACTCAAACTCACTGGAGTGATCCGTGTGGGGGGACAGCAGCGTGCCTTCGTGCGAACGGATCGTGCCAGCGGGGTGGTTTGCGTCGGACCCCAGGGACGTTGTGGTGTTGAGACGCCGTTGCTGCTGCCGGCAGGCTGGTCAGTTCTCACGATCGATGTCCAGCGCGGCTGCATCCGTTTGGAACAGAACGGAAAGCCTCAGGAGGCTGTTTGTATGGCCTGAAGGCAGGCCGCCACAAGTCCTTCCAAATCGTGAGGGTTCGCTTCTGCATCCACGCGTCCGAAACGGGCCTTGCAACTGCGGCTTGTTTGGGGGCCGATCGAGATCAGTTTCAGCTGGTTCAGGTGTTGCATCCAGCCAGGTCCGAATCGTTGTTCGAGCAGAAGGGCAGTGTGGTCGGCTGTCTTGCCACTGCTGAAGGTGATGGCATCCACGTCGCTGTTGCCCAAGGCTTCTGCCGTTTGATCAGGCATGGATGCTGGGCAACGCGATTCATAGGCAGCGACTTCGACCACGCGTACACCGGCTTCACCAAAGGCGTCTGCCAGCACAGTGCGGCCGCCGCTTTGCACTCTTGGCAGCAGCATTCTCAACCCCCAACCAGAAACGGGGAAATGCTCGATCAAGCTGTCGGCGACAAACTCAGGCGGAACAAAATCCGCTCCGGAGCCCAGCTCTTTCAGAACACGGGCGGTCTTGCGGCCGACAGCCGCGATTTTTAGGGTTTTGGGCCTGCGTGCGAGACAACGGCCGAGGCGCTGCAATCGTTGTTCCACCGCTTGCACTCCATTGGCACTGGAAAACACCAGCCAATGAAAATTGTCCAGATCGGATAAAGCGTCATCGAGGGGGCCCCACTGATCAGGTGGGCCGATCTCAAGGGCAGGCAGATCCAACACCTGGGCGCCTTGCTGTTCGAGCAGCCGTTTGGCCTCCCCTTGCTGCTCGGCGGCGCGGGTGACCACCACAGTGCAATGGCTGAGGCTGCTTGTGTTCGGGCTGAGGTTGCTGAGGCTACTGCTCATGCGATTGGCTCCGGATCCAGCTTGACGATGGCTTGGGCTTTCTCCCGCAGGGCACGGGCGTCATCGTCGCGGCCTTGCTCCTTCAGCAGTGCAATAGCGCGACGGAATCCTGCCCGAGCGCCGTCGATGTCACCACCCATCAATCGCGCTACAGCGTTGTTTTGGTGGCATTCAGCGTTGTTGGGATCCAGCTCGAGCGCCCGCTGATAAGCCTCCAGTGCTGCGGCAGTATTTCCATGGCGCCGTTGCATCAAGCCGAGGTTGTACCAACCGAGCGCGACTTCTGGTGCTCGTTGGGTCGCGGTTTGCGTGAGAGCAATGGCTTCGACGAGCTGTCCTTGCTCCATCAACCTGGCCGCCAGGTTGAGTCGGGCGCCGAGGCTGATGCGCGTGTCCAGTGGGATCTCGAGGGCTTGCCGGTAGCAGGCGATGGCCCCCGGGACATCGGAAGGCGTCATCGCCAATGCGAGGTGGAGCAACAGCTCGTAGCGCTCTGCGTCTTGAAGGTTGGTCTGGGTCAATCCGAGACGCAGCATCTCGATAGCCTCGTTGAGCTTGCCCTCGCTAATCAAAAGCCCGCCAAGCTTGGCGCTGGCATAGGGATCACCGGGTTTTCTTTCGAGCTCAGATTGCATCGCCTGCCGCAATCGGTCCGATTTGTCGGTGCCGGCGAGCAGTTCTGGGCGGTAGCCGTCATGCAAGATGGCTGGCTCTGTGCAATCGGCGATGCGCCACTTGGGCTCGTTCTCCAGGAGGGAGCGCACACTGTCGTCGATCATTGAGTGGTACGGCCTGCTCCAGCGGATGGCGGGATGGCGGCGGAACAAGCGGCTGACTCTTGAGTAAGGGGCCATGGCGGCACCCACCTCGTAGCGGAGCAGGTTGATCACCAAGACATCCGGTTGGGCCATCAGGGCCTTGAGGCTGGGAATGGCCTCTGGACGCAGTTGTTCGTCTGCATCGAGCACGAGGACCCATTCGCCGCTCAGGAAATCCAAAGCGCTATTGCGGGCAGGAGCGAAGTCGCCTGGCCATGTGATTTGTTCCACCCGAGCACCAGCGGCTCTGGCGATCTCGATGGTCCGATCTGTCGAGCCCGTGTCGACGACTACCATTTCGTCGACCAAGGCTTTGACCGAAGCCAGGCAGTCCCCAAGGCGCGTCTCCTCGTTGCGCACAATCATTGAGAGACTGAGCATTGGCAACGGCTGTGGAGTAGGCGCGAGGATAAGGCGGTCAGTCCATGGCTGAGCTGTCGACGACCAGAAGTGAAGTTGCAAGCGTTTGTTTAGGTTCTCATCAGTCCCTCACTGACTCAGGTCGTTCAGTGATGGAGCTGAAGCGATGAGAGACAACCTTTAAAGAGTTGATTGCTGTGGTCGCAGGAGTTTTAGTCCGTAAAGTCTCGTTGGTTGGCCGTTTGGTTAGGACGGCCTAGCAGCTGCGTTAGCAGTTGTCGTTGTGCTTCAGGCATCTGTCCTGGGCTGTATCCCGCTGGAATATCGGGCTCCAAAACAGCGTCGAGCTCGTCCCAGAGATAGGGGCTCCCATACACCGCGAGGCCGCTGAGGCGCTTGCAGCGTTGAAGCTGCTGAACAACAGCTCGCCAGGGTTCCTGTTGATCCCGATCGCCTCGGAAGGGATTTCCCCGCAGGAACAGTTGTAGAAGTACGGGCCCATCGCCAAGCCGATCGAGAGCTAAAGGTGCATTGGGGTCGTTCTGCCAGGGAGAAACGCCTTGCCCATGAATGACAACATTGCGAAATCCTTGCAGGCTGGGCAGCTGTAGAGCCGGAGCTACACCGGCTAAAGCTGGGCAAGGGAACACCCCATCGACTCGGATCAGGTTGACTCCCGGTCCTACTGCTAGACCATCGACTGCTCGGGCGCTGATGCAGGCTTGGATCAGGTCGGCTTCCAGAGTCCTGTCTTCCTGGTTAGCGATCGCTGGATTTCCGATAGCGGTCGTGGTCGTGCGCTTCAGGGCCTGCCTGCGACGTTCCCAGGCTTCGTCCAAGCGCTTCAAGGGCAGTCGTCCTGTCCTGAAGGCTGAATGGAGGCCATCAATGGCTGCGTTGGCATCAGCCGGCATCAGGATTAAGTCAGCCCCCGCTTCAAAGGCCAACACGGCTGCCGTCGCTGCGTCGTAGCGGCCGGCGATCGCTTCCATCACCAAGGCATCGGTGACCACGAGTCCTTGAAATCCCAGGTCATGGCGCAGCAGATCGGTGAGCACCGCCGCAGAGAGAGTGGCTGGATGGTCCCGGTCCAGCTGCGGTAGCAGCAAGTGAGCTGTCATCACGCTGTCGACACCGGCGGCGATCGCGGCGCGGAAAGGTGGTAGTTCCATGCGCTCCAGCCGCTCGCGCCTGTGGCTGAGAACTGGGAGATCGAGGTGCGAATCATTGGAAGTGTCCCCATGACCAGGGAAATGCTTGGCGCAACCAAGCACCCCTGCGGAGGAGAGACCTCGCTGGAAGGCCGTGGCTAGGCAGCCTGCGGTGGCGGGATCTTCACCCCAAGCCCGCACATTGATGACCGGGTTGGCTGGATTGTTATTCACGTCGCAGACGGGACCCAACACCCAATTCAGGCCGCATCGTTTTGCCTGCTCCCCTGTACAACGGCCAAAACGCTCGGCGAGTTCAACAGCTTTGGCGGGTTGCGTGCGATGCAGTCGACCGAGGGCTAAAGGTGGCATCAACCAGCTGGCACCTTCGAAGCGCTGTCCGACCCCTTCCTCGACATCGGCGCAGAAAAGCAACGTCTGATCGCTCCAGCCCTGCAGCTGCCGGGTGCGTTGTTGCAGCTCAATGGCGCTCCCTCCCAGGAGGATCACACCGCCGACTCCATCAGCGAGCAGCTGTTTGAGTTCTGAGTTGCTTAGTTCCCAGCGTGGGTAGCGGCGTTGTTGATCGTCCAGATGCCCACTGGCCCGTACAACGATGAGTGCGGCAACACGGCGCCGCAGGTCATCCATCAAGTTGCAGTTCATCGCTTTCCGGCTGTTCATCGCTTCCCGGTGGGATGTCGCCGCGTTCTTGGCGTTCGTCCTCTAGCCGGTTGAGGAGACCAAGAACGGAGGTGCCCTTCTCCAGACCACGGTCGAGCTGAAACACCACCTCGGGTGCCCTGCGCATCTGCAGCCTTCTTCCGAGTTCTCCCCGCAAAAAACCGCTGGCGGCTTTCAGCCCCTCAAGTACTTCGCTGCGGGTGTTCTGCTCACCAAAAATGCTGACAAAAATTTTGCAGTGTTGAAGATCACCGGAGACTTCCACTTCGGTGATGCTCACCATGCCCTGGTGCACGCGTTCGTCGCGAATGCCATTAATCAGAAGTTCACTTGTTTCCTTGCGGATCAGGGCCGCCACCCGTTCCACTCGACGCCCCTGTGCCATCTCTCCTTTATGTCAGCGGTGCTGCGTTCACCATGGCACGTAGAACCAGGACGAGGGTGAGGAATCCGCTGATCAGGGCACCGATCAAGGCGACAGCGGTGACGGGATTGCTCCGGCGAGCGGCCAGGGGTTCGGCGACGGAGTTCATCACACCCAGCGTGAATGTGATCAAGTAGCGCGGATAGCGCGTGACATTGAGGAAAAATTCTCGCAAGATTCAGGCCTCGGCGGCGTGTTTTGCTGTGAGTGCTATCAAAACAGCAGCTTGCTCCAGAGAATGATGCCCTCATTCATGGTGCGCCAATTCGGGACCTCCCTGTTTGTGCTGTTCAAAACGGGTTTTGGAGGGTCTCTTGGACTGCGTGAGCTGTTCCATGGTCGAGAAGACGTCTTCACGACCCGTCATCAAGGGGTTGAATGCAATTCTGCAGATGGCATCTAGCGCTTCGATTCTGATTTTCCAAAGTTGATGTCGAAGATACGATGTGTGTTTGGTTGGAGCGCACTGTTTGTTGTATCGGTTGAGGGGAGAAAGTCTTTTTTTGACGAAGGTTATGTCAGGATAAAAGCGTGTTACTTTGTTTGATTATTTGCATCTTAATCTGTTTTCTTGATGCGTTGTTCTGATTGCCTTTGCGTAGAGTTGGTTGTGCATTGTTGCTGTCGTCTTGGGGCCTTTGCAAGTTGATAGAAGAGGCTTGCGAGTCGTTCTTGAGGCATGGAGCAATCTTGTGTTCACTTGTTTCGCCTGCCTTGCTGATGTTGGGCTGCCAAGGATTTGCGGGTGGTGTTTTTCAAGCTCAGAGATTGCAGAGGGCATTCAATGAATCCGCCAGCAGCATGGACTCAGTGCAGCGAGCTTAATAAGTTTGTTGAGAATTGATCGGATCTCAGTAGCTCAGTCGCAAAGGATGTGCTGAATTTATTCAAATTTCAAGGTGTGACTTTCAATAGGCCAAGCTGTACTGCCAAGGGTCTGATGGATAATCAATGTTTTTTGAGGTTGTGCTATTTCAGTTCTGACTTTCATCGTTCTTGGCTTGCTTGACGCAACAATGTTTGCTTCGCTAGGAGCTAGTAGTTTTGCGATCACGCGGTCTGTATGATTTGCCGATCAGCATGAGAAGACATAGGCAGCTAGTGCTCGTTGTAGGTCTTCTAGAATAATTTAACTACAATTATTTGCAGGCAACACGCTCTGTCTGTGGATCAAAGGCCATGTTGGAACTGCATCAATTTCGCCATTCTGCTTTCTGCTTGAAAGTCCGGATGGTTCTTCAGGCGAAGGGCCTTAGCTATCGGGTTGTTGAGGTTATGCCTGGTTTAGGACAAGTTGCTTTATTTCGGCTCTCCGGTCAAAGACAGGTGCCAGTTCTTGTGGATGACAATACGGTTGTCGCTGATTCCAGTGCCATTGCTCGCCATCTTGAGCATGTTGCGCGCGATCCGCAGCTTTTGCCGGCCGATCCTCAGCAAGCGGCTCAAGTGCATTTGATTGAGGATTGGGCTGATACAACCTTCGCGGCGGCAGGACGATCGGCCCTTGTGCAAGCTGCTGCTTTGGATCCCGAACTGCGTATGGCGTTGCTTCCTGATGAAGTCCCTGATCCCCTCCGCTCCGCAATGGGGGCCATTCCTGGTGGATGGGTGAACACCGTGACGGAGCTTGTTCAGCAGGGGGAACGTGCCGACTTGTTGGCCAGTCTCGAGCAGCTTGCTCGGTCTGTTGAAAGCAGCCCATGGCTGGTTGGAACAGCGATGAGCATGGCCGATCTTGCTGTAGCCGCTCAGCTGTCCTTGTTGAGATTTCCACCTTCGTCTGGAACGCCACTGGCCGGGAAAGGGGTTCCGGGTTTAAGCGACCACCCAAAATTGCAATCCTTGTTTCACTGGCGTGATCAGCTCGAGCTCAAGTTGATGGAGCGCTCTCTCGAAGAGGTGTGAACCGCAGCTTGTAGCGATGACTCGCCACTGCTTGATCTCGTAAGGCCTCACCAGGAGCTTGAAATCGAGCTTGCCATTGTTCGGCGCAGATCTCTGAAGGGTCATCCTCACAATGTCGATAGCGGCTGAGTGTTTCGATGCGGCTGAGACGGGGAGGTCCTGGAGCATGCAGGATTTGCAGCACTAGTTCATCGGCAAGAAAGCTGTCGCCATCCGGTGTTTCTTGTCGCCGACCGACGACGCTGGTTTCGAGTCGTTGATCTCCTTTCAATTGCGCCATTTGACGATTGGCGGTGTGAGGGTCGACCTCAACTCGTAGGAGTTGATCGCCCAAAACGATTGCCCCGAGGGACAAGGTGTTGAAAGCGCGATCGGCCACTAAGAGGTTCCGGTGATCGCGGTTAAAGCGGGCTTGATGCATCAGAGAGGCGTCTGGATCGTCAGGATCCAAGCTCTGCACTTGCCAGAGCCCACTGAACCAGTCTGGGTAGATCAAGTCATCACCCAGGCCTGGACGCGTCAAGGGACCCGGCAGAGTCCAGTTCGGCCAGGTCGCGATGCGTTGCTGGAGCGGAGAGGGCATCGCTTGGACAGGCGCTCCGCTGAGCAGGATGGATCCGATCATCAGCAGCGCTAACAATCGTTTTGTCATGTCTGATCCACTGATCCGTGCCTGTGATGACTATGTGGTTCTTGAGCCAGGCAAGCCGGAGCGGCTGCTCAGTGCTGAGGCCACCCTGGCATGGCTTAGCGGGTGGCTGGAAACTTTGGATCCCCTCCCTCTGGATCTTCGCGATCAGCCGTCTTCGCAGGCTGCGGCACAACGTTTGCTGGATACTGCCTGCGATTTGGAGTTAAGCCCTGGGGTGACGCTTCAATGGTTTGCTATTCGACTGGAGCCGCCGGAGCGGTGAGACCTAGTCATCCCGGCGTTTTGTGGGGTCTTTGAGCAGCTGCGGAAGCAACTGCAAGATCCCGTCAGCGACCAGTTCAGGTGTTTCGTTTTGGATCACGACAGTGAGATCTGCTTCGGCATAGAGAGGCCGCCGTTCGTTGAGCAGCGCATCGATGGCTGCTGCTGGATCTGGTTGCTGGAGCAGCGGTCGTTCCGTCTGATCAGCTTGCAGGCGAGCGAGCAATTGTTCTCGTTCCACATCCAGCCAGATCACGATGCCTTGATGCAGCATTCCCCAGTTTTCTGAGCGAATCACCATGCCACCACCGGTCGCGACCACCAGGGAATGGCGTTGGCTGATGGCACTGAGCACTTGGGTCTCAATCGATCGAAATCCTTGTTCCCCATCACGCTGGAAGATCTCTGGAATGGTGCAACCTGCGACCTGTTCGATCACAGCGTCGGCATCGACAAATCCATAGCCGAGGCGTTGCGCCAGGGGGCGTCCTGTGCTGCTTTTGCCGCTCCCCATCATTCCTATGAGGTAGAGACTGCGTCCGGCTAGACGCTGTTTGAGGGATGGGTCGGCCTCTGCCATGTCTCGGATGACTGGACTAGCTCATTAGGATGCCTTCCGGCCGAAATGTCACATGACTGAAACGCTGGCAGGAGCACTACATGGTCAGGGTCGCAGCTGTGTCATTACGCGGCGAGCCTGTTTTAGTGCTAGTCACCGCTATTGGTTGCCTGAACTGTCGGCGGACGACAACGCAGCTCATTTCGGCCCTTGTGCTATGGCCCCAGGCCATGGTCATAACTATGAGCTGATCGTGTCGATGGCCGGTCCTCTCGATGCTGATGGCATGGTGCTGAATCTCTCCGAGGTGAAGCATTTCATCCGCCGTGAAGTGACCAGCCAGCTTGATTTTCGATGTCTCAATGAGGTGTGGCCGGAATTCGACGTTTCCACTGCTGTGGGTTGCTTGCCCACAACGGAAGCATTGGTGCGAGTGATTTGGCAGCGCCTCAGTCCTCATTTGCCGATTACGGCATTACGTCTCTACGAACAACCGGGCCTTTGGGCCGACTACCTCGGACATCCCATGGACGCCTTTTTGACCATTCGCACTCATTTCGCAGCCGCACATCGTCTAGCGCGGCCAGAACTGAGCCAAGAGGAAAACGAGCGAATTTATGGAAAATGTGCTCGACCGCATGGCCATGGTCACAATTATCTCGTTGACGTCACAGTTCGTGGAGCCATCGATCCCCGCACGGGAATGGTTTGCGATTTGTCTGCACTGCAACGCTTGGTCGATGACCTCGTGGTCGAACCTTTCGATCACACTTTTTTGAATAAAGATGTGCCGTTTTTCGCGGAATGCGTTCCGACTGCCGAAAATATTGCTCTTCATATCGCTGATCGGCTCACCACACCCGTGCGTGCAATCGGTGCTCACCTCCACAAAATTCGCTTGCAGGAAAGTCCCAATAACGCTGCTGAGGTCTATGCGGAAGCTCCACAACTTGACTTGATGCCTGCCGCCCTAGAAACAGCTGCGGCGCTTTGATGTTGTTAGACGGCCGTTGACTTGTAACGGAGTTGTTGTGCGGCTGGTTCTCGCCATCAGCCTCGACGGTCGTTTGGCACCGCCAACCGGCGGCCCAGCTCAGTTAGGCGGCTCAGCCGATCGACGTATGCTCGAAGAGGCTCTCAGTTGGGCGGATGCGGTTCTGATTGGAGCCAAGACGCTTCGTGCTCATCGCTGCACATGCTTGATTCGTGATTCGGATCTTCTGGAGCGGCGTCATCGTGAGGGGCGTCCTTCTCAGCCGGACGCGGTTGTGGTCAGTCGTATGGGGGAATTCCCGCTTGATTGGCCTTTTTTTCAGCAGCCAATTCGGCGGCATCTGTTGAGTCCGAGGCCCCCATTGGGCGGGTTTGATGGTTGGATTGAGCAGGCGGAAACCTGGTCAACATCGTTGCATCACTTGCATCAACAGGGATGGGCAAGGATTGTCGTGCTCGGAGGTGCGCGTTTGGCTGGGTCGCTGCTTAGCGAGGATCAGATTGATGAATTGCAGCTCACCTTGACGCCTCGTCTGCTCGGAGGGTCGTATAGCTGGCTTCCGTTTGAGGTCGATTCAGGGTTGCCCGTCTCGTTAGCTGATTCTGCGGCTTGGGCTTTGACGGACTCGAGACCGATTGGCGGAGGTGAACTTCTGGTGCGTTACCGGCGCATGCGCTCTCATTGAGCTATCAGAGAATCCCCCAAATGGGGGATTCACGAATCAAGGAACGTGACTAAAATAAGATTAATCGTTTTTCTTTCCCATGGCCAAGAGGAATAAGCTTAAAAGAATTCGCGGCACGAGTGGAGATGATGTGTTAACAGGAAACAAAAAAAAGAATCGGATCTGGGGATATGAGGGGGATGATATTATTGAATCGGGCGAAGGTAAGGATAAGGCTTACGGAGGGGAAGGTGATGATACTTTCGTGACTGTGAATGGAGGTAAAGGTTATGTCAAAATTATGGATTTTGAGAAAGGTGATTCAATTGAATTCTGTGGTTGTGCATCCACAGTTGTCGAGATGCGTGGAGGCGATGCCTGGATTATGAAGGGTGATGACGTTAAGGCTGTTGTGAAAGGGGTCGAGGCAGATAACCTAGATATTGATTTTACAAATCGAGTGATCACGATGAATTCCGAGGTCTTGGCTTGAAGGCCTAAAAATCTTGATTTGTTCGAGAATATTTGTTGGCAGGCCAAGTAATTGCCTTAGGCATTGTTTGATCATTGCTTCGCCATTCACTCCGATCTTTCCTGCGACAAGCTCCCTGATAACTTCCAGTTCACGTCTGCTGTGGCTCGTCTGCTCGATCAGGCATTCGCTTGCTTCTAGGGCTAAAGAACGGCAACTCGTGTCGATCAGCGATTCAAGAATTTTGTGATCTCGTTTGATCAGTTTTTTGCATTCTTGGTTCAGAGTTCGTTCGAGGCGTGGACGCATCAAATTCAGCATTGGCCGAAACACTCCGGCTTGCACAGGCGAGATCACAAGGCTCAACATGGTTGCCACTCCAAGGAGAGTTGACCTGCGACGCGTGTTGATCCACTGGTTAGGGTCTCGACAGTCTTTGAGTGAGCTGTTTTTCAGATGACTCCGCTGAAGGCTCGTTGGCATCAATCAATTAGTGAGATTCCTGAAGAGCATTGGCGTGCACTGGTTGGTGAACAAGTCATTCCCTTCTACCGCTGGGGGTGGTTGAACGCATTGGAGCGTTCTGGCAGCATCGCTCCTGAGCAAGGTTGGCAGCCATTGCACCTTGCCCTTTGGCGTGATGATCGCCCCGTCGCAGTGGCACCCCTTTATCTCAAGGGCCATAGCTACGGAGAATTTGTTTTTGATCAGAGCTTTGCGCGTTTGGCTTCCACGCTTGGTCTTCGTTATTACCCAAAATTACTTGGGATGAGTCCCGTTAGCCCCGTCTTGGGTTATCGCTTTTATGTCAGAGAAGATGAAGATGAGCGTCAACTCACAGCGGTTCTGATCGCAGCAATTGATGCCTTTTGCGAGCAGCACAACATTCTCAGCTGCAATTTTCTGTATGTGGATCCAGAGTGGCGCCCCTTGGCGGAATCCGCGGGTTGCGCGGCCTGGCTGAATCAACAAAGTCTCTGGAATCGCGGAGATCACTGTCACTTTGATGACTACTTGAATGGGTTTAATGCCAATCAACGCCGCAATATCAAGCGCGAGCGTAAAGCGGTGGCCAAGGCGGGCCTGACGGTGACGCCGTTAACCGGTGAACAGCTGGATCGAGAGCTGATGCAGAGGATGTATTGCTTTTACGAGCAGCACTGTTCCCGCTGGGGACCATGGGGAAGCAAATATCTGGAGAAAGGCTTCTTTGAAGCACTCGCGGAGAACTACTGCGATCAGGTTGTGTTGTTTTCTGCTCACCGCGGTGATCCACGTCAGCCAGTAGCGATGTCGATGTGTGTGCATGACACTCGCCGCCTTTGGGGGCGCTACTGGGGCAGTCAGGAGGAGATCGACTGCCTCCATTTTGAGGTTTGTTACTACGCGCCAATCCAGTGGGCGATTGAGCAGCGCTTCGATTGCTTCGATCCCGGTGCTGGCGGAAGTCATAAGCGGCGTCGAGGCTTTGTGGCTCGCCCTCATGCCAGCCTGCATCGCTGGTATGAGCCGCAGATGGATGGGCTGATTCGAGCCTGGCTAGCCAAGGTGAATGGCCTGATGCTGGAGGAAATCGAGGCGATCAATGCCGAGCTTCCCTTCAAGGCGGACGTGCCGGAGCTGAGTTTGTAGGTTGAAAGAATGATCAAGACTCCCCAATCCCCGGCATCCATCGCGGCGGCGATCGATGCCCTTGATGAGCGTTTGTCCCAGCGTTTCATTGCACTGGACCCAAGCGGCTACTTCCTACTCAAGCTGGATGCGGAGGCTGGTGAGCTCGTGCTGGAGCACTACGGCAACACCATTGATGACAAGGGCCTGGCTCGCGATTCTGAGACCGGAGAGGTGTTGAACTGCCGGGGAGGCAATGGGCCGCGCACGCCATCAGCGATCGTTCGGGGCCGCAGTGCCAAGGAGATCGGTATCCAGCTCACCGAAGGCGACGGCCCCCATCCGCTGAGCCGATTGGATCATGCGTTGTATCTCGGTCGCGAACTGCAGAAGGCTGAACAATGTTTACGGCAGGGCGGTGTTTATATTCAGAATTAAATAATTATTTATGTCTAAACGGGTTGTAATTCTTTCGGAGTTGTTGGCTCCTCAGGAGGGAGAGATTCCAATTGTTCGCGAATTTCGCGCTGCACAATTGAGCGGTATTCGAGGAAGTGTTCGTTGTGGGCTAACACCACAAGGAACTGCTCGAGTAGAGCTGGATTTTGGCGAGCCATTCCGAACATGTAACGCCAGAAACGCCCACGGGTGTCGCGTTTGATTCCCTGCCGCCAGATCACAATGCTAAGGGCTCTGATGTCAGTCAGTGTTGGTAACTTAGCAGGCGCTTTCCATCGAGGTGCGCCCATTTTTAAGTAGTAGCTGTACACACGGTCCATATAGGCATTGGGCTCATAGAGGGCACAGAATGCTTCCACATATTCGTTGGCGATGTCGCGGATCGGCCGTGTTGGTTTGAAATTAAGCAGGTTGGTTTGGTTCACCCCTTTGGCAGCATCTTCGCCCTGAATGAGACGACCCTCGCGCTCTAAACGTGCCCATAATGCTGTTTTAGGCAGGGCTTGCAGCATCCCCATCATGGCGGCTGGAATACCTGTGCGTGTAACGAAGTCGACGATGCGGCGGCCAGCTCCATCTTTTTCACCGTCGAAACCAATGATGAACCCTGCCATAACTCGAATGCCATTCGCAGTGATTCGATCCACGGCTGCATCAAGCGGATTGCGCGTGTTTTGAATTTTGCGGGCTGTTTCCAGGCTGGCTTCATCAGGGGTTTCGATCCCCAAGAACACGCTTTCAAATCTCGCCTCGTGCATCATCCGCATCATTTCTTCGTCATCGGCAAGATCGACGGAAGCCTCTGTCGCGAAGCTGAAGGGATATCCACGTTCTTCTTGCCAGATACGGATCTCAGGCAGCAACAACTTGGCGTTGCGTTTGTTGCCAATGAAATTGTCATCCACCAGGAAGATGGAGCGCCGCCAGCCCAGATCATGCAGATACTGCAGTTCTGCGATGAGTTGTTCAGGGGTCTTGGTGCGGGGTTTGCGACCGTAGAGAACGATGATGTCGCAGAATTCACAATTAAAAGGGCAGCCTCGAGAAAACTGCACGCTCATCGAGTCATAAGCGTCCAATTGCAGTAAGTCGAAGCGCGGTATCGGAGTTGCTGTGACATCGGGCTTATCACCTTCGGCGGTAAAGCGCCCACTTGTTTCGCCGCGCGCTAGCGCCTCCAGGAACATCGGAAGGGTGATTTCTCCCTCATCGAGCACCTTGAAATCAGCTTCATCTAGTTCGGGTGCATCCGGAGTGGATGAGGCAAACGGTCCGCCCACCGCAACAGGAAGCCCTCGAGCCTTGGCGCGGCCGATTTGTACGGCCATGTCGTCTTTTTGCACGATCATTCCCGAGATGATCACCAGCTCGGCCCAATCCCATTCCGCTTCACTGACTTCGCGAACATTGCGATCCACAAGTTTCATCTCCCATTCCTGGGGAAGCAGGGCCGCAACAGTCACCATCCCCAACGGCGGAAGCAAAACTTTGCGGTTGACCAATTCAAGGATTTTTTCGTAACTCCAGAAGGTCTTCGGGAACTCGGGGTAAATAAAGAGTGTGCGCATAACGGCTGGCGGAGAAAAATGAACGTCCGGCCAGCCCGGCTGGCGAGTCTCGGAGATCCAGAGATGAGGAAGTCCGGCAACACTAGGCGCATCCTGCGTAGCTCAGCCCCATCTCTGATCTAATAGGTCCAGCTGTTAACTCGCACATGGGCATCGTTCTTTACCTGGGATTGCTCGGATCCGGCTTGGTAACTGCCTTTGTATTGACCAAACTGTTGAAGGGCATCAAGTTGATTTGACCGATGCCAGTTTGCGTCCACCACAGCGCTGCATCCAAATAACGGCGATCACAGCACTCATTCCGCCAGTGATTGCGAACGTCGTCGACAAATTCGTGGTCATGACCAAGACGGCGGCGACTAAGCCACTCAGGCCACCGCCGCCAAGAAATGCAATCTGACTGAGTCCAGCCATCCGGCCTCGCATCACTTGTGGTGAGCCGATTTGTGTGATCAGATTGCAACTGCTCAATAGGCCGGCCGTACCGGCTCCGATCAGAAAGGCCATGGCCAGACTGACCGTCATGCCCGCTGAGCGTGCCATTCCCAATTGAGCGACTGCCGTCAGTAACCCAAACCCACCCAAGGTTAAAAACGGTCTGTTGCTAAATCTCATGCTGTTCCGTTGCAGCACAAGTCCTCCGGCAATGCTGCCGGCGGCTAGGACGCTGGTAAATACACCCAGATCCCGAGGGTCAGGTCCGAGAACTTGACTGGCGATCAACGGAGCCAAGCCTGGATGAAAGAACCCAACAAGGCAGAGCACTCCAGTGAGCAGGAGCACCCCTCGCAGTGTTGATCCGCATTGGAGCCATGCGTTTCGAAGCGTGGAACGACTACCGGGGGCACTGCGTTGCTCTAGAGCACGATTTGGTGCAAGCAGGAATAAAACACTGCCGATCGGGAGGAGATAACTGGCTGAATCGATCGCTAACGCCCAGGCCGGCCCTGTGGCGTACACCAAAAATCCACCAATTGGTGGGCCGACCAACTTGCCAACGTTAAAGATCACGGAAAAGCTTGTGAGGTAGCTCGCTAATTGATCGGGATGGTCGACGAGCAGGGAACAATATTTATTGCGTGCTGTCAGCTCAAACGCCCCTGCGATCCCCACCATCAAGGTGCTCCCCAGCAAGAGAAGTACTTGGGCTAGACCATTCAAAAGAGGGATCGCCATCGCGCCGAGGGCCGCTGAAGCCAGCAACGCCCATTGCGCTTGGACGAGAACACGTTCGCAACCAATGCGATCTGTCCGGACCCCGGCGGGACCACTGATCACCAGTGTGGGCAAGGACAGTGCTGCGAAATTAAGGGCGAGCACCAATGGATCGGCCGTGCCTTCCATCAGGATCCAGCCTTTAGCGGTGATCCCTGCAAAGGAACCCGCTGTACTCACCCCGGATGCGACCAGGAACAGGAGGCGTTGCTGCTCTGGTCGAAGGCTGGGGACGTTCAAGCGTTGGCTCTGGCTGCAGCCACCATGGAGCGTGCGCCAACGATGTGGCCATTGAGGTCGTAGATATCTGAACCTGTGATCGCAACGGGCACCATGGTGCCAGGCTTGGCATGTTGAGCCGTGTCGCTCGGCAAGACATGAACCTCTCCGTCGACTTCAGGGGCAAAACGAGCGCATCTGCCGATCATCGCGCCGGTTTGTGGGTTGTGTTGTTCGATCAAAACGTCCACCGTGCGGCCCACCCAACTTTGGTTGCGCTCTGCTGAGATCGGCTGTTGGAGGGCCATCAACGCATCTTTGCGGGCCTGGGCAACTTGCGTTGCGATTTGTCCTGGAAGGGTCGCTGCCGCCGTGCCATCTTCCGGGGAGAAGGTGAACACACCAACGTGATCAAACCGCTGCCGCTCGAGGAACCGCATCAGGTGTTGGAAGTGCTGCTCGGTTTCACCGGGAAAACCCACGATCAAAGTGGTGCGTAACACGGCATCTGGAAGCTGCTCGCGGATTTGGGTCAGCAACCGATCGTTCACGTCCGCTTGCCAAGGCCGGTTCATCGCTCGCAGCACCTCTGGGTGGCTGTGCTGAAGGGGCAAATCCAAATAGGGAAGAACATTGGGCACCTCTCGGTAAGCCGCTAGCACCGCTGGGGTCAGCCCTGTTGGGTAGGCGTAATGCACTCGGATCCATGGGATCTCCACGTCTGCCAAGGCATGCAGCAACTCAGCCAGCTTTGGTTTGCCGTAAAGGTCGAGCCCATAGTTGGTGGTGATCTGGCTGATCAGCACCAATTCCTGGACTCCCTGTTCTGCCAGTTGATGGGCTTCGGCCACAATCGATTCGATCGGCCGACTGCGTTGGTCCCCCCTTAATTTGGGAATGATGCAGAAGGCGCAGCGGTAATCGCAGCCTTCCGCCACTTTGAGATATGCGACGGCCTGATCTGTGGTTCGTTGCCTTGGTAGGTGTTCATCCCCAACAAAGGTAGGGACGGCACTCACTCGATTGACCCGTTCCCCGGATTCAACGCGTTGCAGCACCTCAACAATGTGCTGGTAATCGCCGGTTCCGACGATGGCTTTTGCCTCAGGGATGGAATCCAGCAACTCTTCTTGAAAGTGCTGCGCTAAACAGCCAGCAATGATCAGTTCTTTTCCCTGTTCCGCCAGGCCAACCAGGGTGCGAACGGATTCTTCACGCGCATCCTGGATGAAACTACAGGTGTTGACGACGACGACCGCAGCCTCGCTCTCATCGGTGCTGACGCCGTAACCGGCTTCCGCAAGGAGCCCAACCATGTGTTCGGTGTCGACTCGATTCTTCTCACAGCCCAAATGAGCGAAGGCGACCGTCGGTCGATCAATTGTGTTGGTCATCGCTACGCCATTCAGCCCATCCAACACCCTAAGGAGAGGCGGCTTCAGCGCAGATCCTGCCAAAATTCATTTACTTGGAAGGTCATGGATGGGCACCACCCGTCTCGTCAGTCGTCGTCGCCAAGATCAGGGCTTGAAGTGGGCCCGCATTGCCATGGCAGTGCTCGCCACTGTTGGTGTGATCGACACCGGCTCGATCACCCTGAAGCGCTGGGGATTGCTTGGCAATCTCACCTGTCCGATGGGGGCTGATGGTTGCGACAAGGTGCTGAATAGTGCCTGGGGGACTCTGCCAGGACTGGATCTTCCCCTGTCGCTGATCGGTGTGCTGGCCTACGGCGCTGTGCTGCTGATGGCTGTGCTGCCGTTGCTGCCTGGGCTGCAGGAGAACAAGGCGGATCTTTCACGTCGCACCTGGTGGGGACTGTTTTCTGTCTCCCTGGCCATGGCTGTGTTCAGCCTGGTCTTGGTGGGCTTAATGGTGTTCAAGATTGAGGCCTTTTGTTTTTTCTGCGTTCTTTCGGCAGTGTTGTCGCTGGCCCTGTTCGTCCTGTCGATCGTTGGTGGAGGTTGGGATGACCCTGGCCTTCTCGTGTTCAGAGGCATTCTCCTCGCTCTTGCTGTGTTGTTAGGAGGTTTGATCTGGGCTTCTGTGGTGGATCCAAATCGGCAGCAAGCTTCAATCGGTCCAGGTGCGCCGGAGCCGGTTATCACCGTGAGCTCGCCGGCCAAAGTTGCGCTCGCTGAGCATCTCACCAATAGTGGGGCTGTGATTTACACCGCTTATTGGTGCAGCCATTGCACGGATCAAAAGAAGATGTTCGGCAAGGAGGCCAGTCAAAAGCTCAAAATTGTCGAATGTGCTCCGGATGGAAGAAACAGCGAGACATCCCTTTGTCAACGCAAGGGGATTGAGGGGTTCCCGAGCTGGGAGATCAATGGAAAACTGGATTCAGGCGTGAAGCCTCTCGATCGATTGGCGGAACTCAGTGGATATAAGGGCCCTACTGACTTCTGACTCAGCTTCTAATAGCACGCGTTCTGATCCCGTCATGGCGGCATTGCCGGGTGTGACATTGCCATTGCTGCAGTGGAGCTGGAGCGTCGGTGCGGAAGTGACCGCCGCGGCTCTCGCGACGAAACAGACAGGCCTCAAGCATCAGCTGGCTCGTGAGCAAGCGATGACGGAAGTCCAGTAGGAGGTTTAAATCTCTGCGCGATCCGTCGTCCAGCGTCAGCGCCTCTTGGGGGTTAAGGCTGGTTTGGCGCAAGAGAAGTGGCTGAGCCTCCAGCCAGCCATTTTCTAGTCGCAAATGGTCGAGGGCATGCGTCATGCCACGCATGGATCGGTCCACTCCAGCCTCTCTCCAGCAGAGCTGCCGTAGCGCGTCGATGCGTTTCATCAGTCCGGTGCTGCTTTCCCCATGGCTGAGTGGGAGGAGGCAGGGATGCTCCGTTGCGGAGTGAAAGCCTTTTTGTTGAGGTGCGAGTTGGATGTCTCCCATCCGGTTCGCGAACACCAGGCATTCCATGAGCGAGTTACTGGCCAGACGATTGGCGCCATGGAGCCCTGTGCAGGCCACTTCTCCAACGGCGTACAGACCCGGAAGGCTTGTGGCAGCCTCAAGATCCGTAGCGACACCACCCATCCAGTAGTGCGCCGCGGGCGCGACGGGAATGGGGCGTTCCAAGGGGTTGAGGCCGAATTCCCCGCATCGATCCAAGATGGTTGGAAAACGGTTGACAGCACGGTCCCTAGGGATGGGTGAAAAGTCGAGCCACATCTGTCCAACTCCTTGACGCTGCATGGTGTGAACAAGCGCTCGACTGACTTGATCTCTGGGTGCGAGATCCTTTAGCGGGAGATGGTTGACGGGGCTATCGCCAGTTGCATCCACCAGCACACCGCCTTCGCCTCGCACTGCTTCGGAGATCAGAAAACAAGGGGCACCTTCAATGCGCAGAGCCGTTGGATGAAATTGCACGAATTCCAGATCTTCCACGGCTGCTCCGGCTTGCCAGGCAAGGGCCACGCCCTCACCACAGGCTTGGGCTGGATTGGTGGTGTTGGCGAATAGGTGGCCTCCCCCTCCGCTGGCCAGCACGACCGCACGGGCCCTGATCCAGTGCAGTTTTGGCCCATCTAGAACCTGAACACCGCAGCAACGGTTGTGCTCCACCCAGAGTTTGGTGACGCGTACCCCACGTCGATGAAGCAGACCATGCCGTTCTTCGACCCGATCTTGAAGGACTTCCACCAAGGCTCGGCCGGTTCTGTCCTGCACATGCAGCACCCTGTGATGGCTGTGCGCGGCTTCCAGGGTGGTGGCCAGGTTGGTTCCATCTCGATCGAACGCCATCCCCAATCGCAGCAGCCGATCGACGAGATGGGGGGCTTGCTCAACCAATAACCGAACGGCATCGCCATCGCACAGCCCAGCTCCAGCACGGAGGGTGTCTTCAGCATGGCTGCCGGCACTGTCTTCAGGCCTCGTGACAGCTGCAATCCCTCCTTGTGCCCATCGGCTGGAGGACCGACGGCCTGTGTTGCGGTTGAGCAGCAGCACGCTCAGCTCTTTCGGTAACTCCAGGCAACTCATCAGACCAGCTGCACCCGCACCGATGACGACAACGTCCCAGGTGCTTGAAGGGATCGGGTCTTGAGAGCGGAGTTGATCCATCTGGAGTCAAAAAAAACCGCCGGAATCCCGACGGCTTCACGTCAACAAATTTGGATTTTGTTGACAAAAAATTTGATCAGGACAAGCACATGACATGCATCGTCCTGTTTGAATGCCGAGTTGATTCGTCCGTGGTTGCAACGAATCAACGTTGATCAGCGGTACTGACCGTCGTTGATTCGATCATCGCCTTCATTCAGTGCGATGGAAGGTGGTGTCACGGTGAAATTGTCGCGGTACTTGGCGAACAATTCCTTCTGTCGCTCGCTTAGGTCGAGGTCGAGAACCTCGTCCACAGAGGTGTAAGGACCACCCAAGACGATTTTGCCGGCCATGGTCGGATACATGCCGGGGAATTGTTGGAAACGGCGAACGGAGGAATTGTTTAAATCCACCTTGCCTTCGCGTTCGGCAATTTTGTCGTCCGCAACGTTTCGGATCTCACTGCCGGAGTACTTACTGACCAGATCTTCGTCTGCGTGAACAGTGGCAGGGACGGCAAAACCTGCAATCAGGCCTGCCATGAGTACAAAACCTGTCAGCCAGCTCAGAAGCCGCTTCATCTCAACTCTCCGTCGGGGATCGGATCGGGTCGTCCGGCGAGGCCGGTCTGGGAAGACTACAAGTCGAATTCCCGCGAATTGCTCTCTGTCTCGAGAGCTTTTGCAGATCGTTTCACTCAGATCAGTCCGCTCATTCCTGGTTGAAGTAGGGCAGCCAGCAAAAACAAGCCATCAACCCAAAGCGTTGTGGTGAGCACTGCGGCGGCCATGCTCATGCATTCCCCATTTGTCCCAGCCTTTCTGGCGCGTGATTTCAACTGGTTGGCGGTGACAAGAATCAGGCTGGTAGCGAGGCCCAGCAGCGCGAACACCGGAGGCTGAAGCACCTGCTCTGCAGCACTGCGGAGCAGCAGAGAGGATTCTCCGATTGGAGCATTCACAACCAGAGGCCAAAACGGCATGACACCGCTGATCAGCATCATTAAATCTGTACAAGCAGTGCCGAGTAAGGAGGCCAGGTAGAACCCAGCAGCGAGGTGCCAGCGTGTCCGAAGGCCAGCTAGGCCGAGTGGAAGTGCGAACGCCTCGATCGGGAGATGGATGGCTGGATGCGCTCGCAACCATCCCCAAAACAGACATCCAGCCAGCCAGCTGCCACTGAATCCAACCAATAGGGAACCAAGTTCTGCGCGGCGGCCTGTTCCCCCAAGGTGGAGGATCAGTCCCAAGCTCAGGAAGACCGAGGTGAACAGCACCGCTGAGAAGGGATGCAGCCTGACCCAGGGTGCCTGCACAAAGACCGGCAGGACCACCATCACCGACGCGAATTGATTCAACGCCGAAGAAGATGAACGTTCCGGGGCAGCGGTCTGCCAGGTGCCTCCGATCAACGTTCGTCCCCGCTCACTGTGAAGAAATTCACGGAACCATAGAAGACATTTCCAATTGACGCGTTGGGAATAACGTCGCTGGGCCCTGTGCGCAGACGATGTCCGATCCAGCTGTTCCTCTGGGTTTACTTGAGAACTGCTGGCGTGATCTGGTCTTGGGTGTCATTCAGGGACTGACCGAGTTCTTGCCGATCAGCAGCACGGCTCACCTCAAGGCGGTTCCGGTGATGTTGGGCTGGGGTGATCCGGGCGTTTCAGTGACCGCGACGATTCAGCTGGGAAGCATCGTTGCGGTAATCGCCTACTTCCGCTCTGATTTGGTTCAAGTTCTAAAGGGATTTTCGAAAGCGTTACGGCATGGACAGTGGCGTGAACCGGAGGCTCGCCTCGGCATTGCGATGGCCTTGGGGACTGTGCCCATCCTTGTGATCGGTCTTGCGATCAAGCTGTTTTGGGATGAAGGGTATGAAAATTCCCCTCTTCGCAGTCTTCCTTCAATCGCCATTGTTTCCATTGTTATGGCCTTGCTGCTGGCCTTGGCAGAACAGATTGGCCCCCGGCTCAAGCGGTTAAGTGCCGTGTCTGCTCGAGATGGCCTGGTGGTTGGTCTGGCTCAGGTTCTGGCTTTGATCCCAGGAGTGTCCCGTTCTGGCAGCACTCTGACCGCCGCTTTGTTGGATGGTTGGCAGCGCTCGGATGCTGCACGCTTTTCGTTTCTGCTCGGCATCCCGGCGATCAGCATCGCTGGTGTTGTGGAGTTGAAGGATGCCTTTGCGGCGAGTTCCGAGGCCGGTCCTTTGCCGCTGCTCGTCGGCATCCTGTCTGCGGCGGTGGTCTCCTGGTTGGCGATCGACTGGTTGTTGAAGTTCCTTCAGCGTCACAGCACGTGGATTTTCGTGGGCTATCGCCTGGTGTTTGGGGTTTTTTTACTGGTTTGGTGGTTCACTCGCGGCGCAAACTAAAAGGAGTGTCGTCAGGCCCTTGTGGAATGAGCCTTCCGCCGGTGTCGCCGTTTCGGCACTGGATCCAGACCGTGTGTCCCGTCAGCCACAGCCAGCGGTGGTTGATTCTGTGGAACCTGGATCGATTGGCGAAGAGCTGGGTTTTGAGCCCGGTGATCAGTTGCTGAGCATTAATGGGATCCGACCTCGCGATTTGATCGATTACCGCTACCTCTGCGTCGAGGAGGAGTTGCATCTTGAGGTGTGTGATTCAGCAGGTGTTTTGCATCAGGTGGATCTGGAAAAAGACGCGGATGACGGACTCGGGCTGGCCTTTACGGAAGCCCTCTTCGATGGCTTGCGGCAGTGCAACAACCGCTGTCCGTTCTGTTTTATCGATCAACAGCCGTCCGGTCATCGCAACAGTCTTTACCTCAAAGATGATGACTATCGACTGAGCTTTCTCTACGGCTCCTATCTCACACTGACCAATCTGACGGAGATGGATTGGCAGCGCATCGACGAGCAGCGCCTCTCACCGCTGTACGTTTCGGTACACGCCACAGATCCTGACCTCCGCGTCCGGCTTCTGGACAATCCCAGGGCCGGATTGCTTTTGGAGCATTTGGCCTGGTTTGAGACGCGAGATTTACAGGTTCATGCCCAGGTGGTGGTTTGCCCTGGACTCAATGATGGTGTTGCGCTGGAAAACACCTTGCGTGATTTATCTCGCTTCGCGGGAGGCGACTGGCCTGCTGTGTTGTCAGCAGCGGTTGTTCCAGTCGGACTCACCCGTTTCCGGCCAACTGATGATGGATTGATTCCTGTGGATGCCAGATGTGCAGGACAGGTCATTGCGCAAGTGGAAACCTTGCAAGACCAATTTCAGGCTGATCTGGGGACACGATTTGCTTGGCTATCTGATGAGTGGTACTTGATCGCAGGCAAACCCTTACCCGTGCGGAGGGTGTATGAGGATCTTCCCCAGCAGGAAAATGGGGTGGGCACGATTCGTGCCTTTCTCGAGAGTCTGGATCTCGCCACGGTTGATTTGCCATCACAGATCGAACAGCCTCGTTGCTGTAGTTGGGTGGTGGGCAAGATCGTTGCTTCTGCGTTGCAACCGGTGGTGGATCGATTGAATCGTGTGGATGGTCTTCGGCTTGTGTTGCATGGGCTCCCTAGTCCGTATTGGGGGCAAGAGCAGGTTGTGACTGGCTTGTTGACGGGCCAGGACCTGTTGGACGGGCTGGTTGGCTCTGATCTTGGCGATGAGCTGCTGCTTCCGTCGGTGATGCTGCGTCAGGGGGAACCGGTGTTTTTGGATGACATGACGCTGGAGTCCTTGCGCAAACGATTGCCAGTCCCGATCAAGGTTGTGCATGGGGCGGCTGACATCGTGGCCTCCGTGCTGAATCCGGTAGGAAAAAGTCCCTAAGCTCCTGCCAGATTTTGTCTTGCCGTGCGCCGCATCACCGCAGGTTTCTTTTCCGTTGCGGGTGTTCTGGCAGTTGCTGGGCAACCTGTCCTCGCTCAGGCGACAGATGTTGAGCAACCTGGAGTCGAGGCATCGGCGTCGTTAACCGATCAGACCAGTCTTCCAGATGCAATTGAGCTGAAGGGGCCCCGTCCCAAGGCCGATCCATCCGCTTTGCCACCCGCGGCAACGTCGCTACCTGAGAGTTCAGAGGATCTAGCCGCTCCACCCAGCTTGGCGTTGCCTGATCAGCCCAAGCAGGTTCGAATTCGTGAGTTGCGTCCGCTCAGCTTGGAGCAGGCTCTGCAGATCGCTGAAGTGAATAGCCCAGCTTTGAAGGCTGCAGCAAGTCAGGTCGATCAAGCCAAGTCTGCTTTAAGGGCGCGCATTGCTCTTTGGTACCCCACTGTTGATTTCTCTGCGAATAACTTCCCTCAATATTTTAAAAGTTACAGCTATCGAAATCCAAATTTTGTGCCTGCTGCCGGGCAGACACTAGATGATGATGGTAATCCCGTTGAAATTCCAGGTCAGAATGAATTTTACACACGCCAAAAAAGACTTAATGTTGGCGTTAATGTCCGATGGAATATTATCGATCCAAAGCGTGTTCCTGAGATAGCTCAAGCCAGGGATTTGTATGAAAGTGCTCGCGATGCTTATCTGATTGCTTTAAGAGATCTGCGTCTTAACTCTTCGACAAGTTATTTCGATTTGCAGGCGTCTGATGAAAGTGTCAGGGTTGGCCAAGCTTCTGTTCGAGCATCCCTGCTCAATCTCAAAGATGCTCGTGCCCGTTACAACGCTGGAGTGAATACAAAGCTAGATGTTCTTGAGGCGGAAACACAATTAGCCGAGGATCGCAAGATTTTGACGGACGCCCTTGTCGGTCAAGACATCGCGAGACGACGTATTGCTCAAATTCTCGATTTGCCTCAAGACATCACTCCAACCGCGGCAACCCCCTCAAGGCCACTCGGCTTATGGGAACCATCTCTTCAAGAAAGTATTATTGCAGCATACAATTATAGAGAAGAGCTTGATCAGTTAATTCTTGAGATCTCAGTCAATAACAGCCGCGCCAACTCTTCTTTGGCTGCGATTCAGCCGGTGCTTGGGTTTTTAAATAGTTGGTCGGCATCTCGTACTAATGGTCAAAGTAATCGAGATTCTTGGAGCGCTATTAATATGTCTGATTATACGTGGGGTTTTAATAATGCAACTTCTTTGCAGTTGACTTGGAGCTTGTATGATGGTGGCAGGGCACAAGCTCAATACAGGCAATCCAAGCAAGCTGCTGAAGAAAGTGCTTACAAATTTGCGAATCAGCGTGATCAGATTCGTCTTGAGGTTGAGCAAAGCTTCTATAACCTTAGAGGTGCTATTCAAAACATCAAAACAACGTCAAGTCGTGTGATTACTTCGCGTGAATCGTATCGTCTTTCTGTTCTTCGGGTTCAGGCGGGTGTGAGTACTCAGCGGTTCGTGATTGATAACCAGCAAGATTTGACTCGTGCTGAGTTGCAATACACCCAGGCAATCAGGGATTACAACACTAGCCTTGCGCGCTTGCAGCGGTACACCGGTTTAGACGCGTTGATCGCTTGTTCAACACCTGATTTGCCTGCTACAAAGCCTGAAGGTGAAGAGGTCTTTATCCCAATCGAACCCACTCCTCTTGAATCTGCTTGTCCTGCCTTTGCGACTGCAGCAGCAGATCAACCGCAAGACGATCCCGTTAGGCCTCTCTGGTGACCAATCTGCTCAGACCGGATCAGCTGAGCTCTCTTGATGGATTACTGGATCGCGTTGCTGATCGCCAGCGTTTGGATTTCGGCCACATCGTTTCGGATGTGAAACCTGATGGAACCTTAATTACTGCCTGTGATCGTTGGAGCGATTCGGCTCTCGTCGAGGGGTTGTCTGAGATCGCGCCGGGTGAAGGAGTTTTGAGTGAGGAAGGGTCGCAGAACATGCCTGACTCAAATGCATGCTGGATTGTTGATCCACTGGATGGAACCACGAATTTCGCTGCAGGTATTCCTTATTGGGCGATTTCCGTGGCTCGTTTTGTGGATGGGCGGCCTGTCCAAGCTTTTTTGGATGTGCCTGCGCTTCGCCAGCGCATCGTCGCTATTCGTGGGCAAGGAGCCTGGCGCAATGGCAAAAAGCTCACGGAGAAGAGCCGTTCTGCAGTGACCAGTTCCTGTGTCTCCTTATGTAGCCGTTCCATCCGTGTGCTTCAGAGGCGGCATCAGCAATCCTTTCCAGGAAAGATTCGTTTGCTCGGGGTTGCCAGTCTCAATTTGGTCAGTGTTGCGATGGGACAGACCGTGGCGGCTCTGGAGGCGACGCCGAAAATCTGGGATCTTGCGGCAGCTTGGCTGGTGCTTGAAGAGCTTGGTTGTCCTGTGTGTTGGTTAAAGACAGATCCATCGTCTGTGCGTCCTGGTGAGGATTTGGCGGAGGTCGGTTTCCCCGTGCTGACGGCAGGGTCCGCGGCGGAGCTTGAGCATCTACTCCCTTGGGGTAAATCCCTGTTGCAGCCTTAGGTTTGACTTCCTGAGGCGACCAGGAGATGGCGGAGTCGTTAGATCAGGTGCTATGTTGTTGGCTTGCGCAGGAGCCGAGAGGCAAGAGCGCAGACAGAAGCGCCGCAAGCGAAAGCATTGTGGTGTTTTTGGTTGCTTACGAGACCAAGCGGGAGCGATCCCACGGTGTTGTAAGTTTCACAAGCGGTCGCGAGACCGCACGGCCAACCGCTTCTGTAAGGGAGCGCGATGGCAGAACCTGGACAACTGAAAAGTTTAGGAACTGACGCTTTCATCGCGTTTAGTTGCTGATGAGGACCGCGAGGTTTTGATGAGCAATTAAATGAGAAGCGATGAAGGTGTGAGGTCCCGTCAAAAATTTTAGTTGCAGAAACTTATTGCTGCAGCAGAAGACGCTCTCACGGCTGATTTTGTTGTCGGTGTGCAATAAGTGGAGCAACGACCGGATCTGAGATTCGGGAAAGCCATAAGAGGAAGAGATTCTGATTGTGCACTCTTTGAACCCTTTCTGTCAGAGGAAAGGAGGCATCAACTGCATTTGGTTTAATTGAACTAAAATTGTGGGTGAAGCAAAACATTCTGAGGGGAACATTGATCGCAAGATGAATGATTGTCCAAAAGGGAATGACTACAACGGAGAGTTTGATCCTGGCTCAGGATGAACGCTGGCGGCGTGCTTAACACATGCAAGTCGAACGAACCTTCGGGTTAGTGGCGG